>NC_011146.1:1177500-1859375 GCF_000020725.1 Citrifermentans bemidjiense Bem
GGAGTTAGTTGTCAATTGACTTGTCAGTTGTCGATTGCTTCTGGGGTATGCATAGCAGCATTGATCGATTTACAGTTTTTTTATGGTCAAGCTACTAAGGGCGTACGGTGGATGCCTAGGCAGAGAGAGGCGATGAAGGACGTGGTAAGCTGCGATAAGCTTCGGTGAGCCGCTAAACAGGCTTTGACCCGGAGATTTCCGAATGGGGAAACCTACTGGAGGTAATGCTTCAGTAACGCATGGTGAATACATAGCCATGCGTGGCGAACGAGGGGAACTGAAACATCTAAGTACCCTCAGGAAAAGAAAACAATAGTGATTCCGTCAGTAGCGGCGAGCGAAAGCGGAACAGCCCAAACCTGTACCATTTCGATGGTGCGGGGGTTGTGGGGCCCCGACGTGGGATTGATGATTGGTAGGAGAACGGTCTGGAAAGGCCGGCCATAGTGGGTGATAGCCCCTTATCCGAAACCATGATTCACCCTAGGGTGTCCCCGAGTACCGCGAGGCACGTGAAACCTCGTGGGAATCCGGGAGGACCATCTCCCAAGGCTAAATACTACTCTCTGACCGATAGTGAACCAGTACCGTGAGGGAAAGGTGAAAAGTACTCCAATGAGGAGGGTGAAATAGAACCTGAAACCGTATGCCTACAAGCAGTGGGAGCACTATGGAGCAATCCAGTGTGACCGCGTGCCTTTTGCATAATGAGTCAGCGAGTTACCCTCAGCAGCGAGGTTAAGTTCATAGAACGGAGCCGCAGCGAAAGCGAGTCTTAATAGGGCGAATTAGTTGCTGGGGGTAGACCCGAAACCGGGTGATCTATCCATGTCCAGGGTGAAAGGAAGGTAACACTTCGTGGAGGCCCGAACCCACTGGCGTTGAAAAGCCAGGGGATGAGGTGTGGATAGGAGTGAAAGGCTAATCAAACTCGGAGATAGCTGGTTCTCCCCGAAATATATTTAGGTATAGCCTCGCAAAGTAAGTAACGGGGGTAGAGCACTGGATGGGCTAGGGGTCTTACCGGATTACCAAACCTAACCAAACTCCGAATACCGTTAACTGTTATTGCGGGAGTCAGACTGCGGGTGATAAGATCCGCGGTCGAAAGGGAAAGAGCCCAGACCGCCAGCTAAGGTCCCAAAATCTACGCTAAGTGGAAAACGATGTGGAAATGCCCAGACAACCAGGAGGTTGGCTTAGAAGCAGCCACCCTTTAAAGAAAGCGTAATAGCTCACTGGTCGAGTGGGTCTGCGCGGAAAATGTAACGGGGCTAAGCGTAGTACCGAAGCTGCGGATTGGATCCTTAAGGATCCAGTGGTAGGGGAGCATTGTGTAAGCCTGCGAAGGTCGACCGTGAGGACGGCTGGAGGTATCACAAGAGATTATGCTGACATGAGTAGCGAAAAACAAGGTGAGAAACCTTGTCACCGAAAACCCAAGGTTTCCTACGTAAAGGTAATCTGCGTAGGGTTAGTCGGTCCCTAAGGCGAGGCCGAAAGGCGTAGTTGATGGGAAACGGGTTAATATTCCCGTACCACCTGTTGTTGCGATGGGGGGACGGAGTAGGGTAGACGATCCAGGCGCTGGTAGTCCTGGTTTAAGGTCGTAGGCGGGAGAAGGAGGCAAATCCCTTTCTCCATTCAACGCTGAGAGCTGATGACGAGGGGGTATCCCCATAAAGTCGTTGATCCCATGCTTCCAAGAAAAGCCTCTAAGCTTCAGACAGCAGGTGACCGTACCGTAAACCGACTCAGGTGGGTGAGGATAAATGTCCTAAGGTGCTTGAGAGAACACTGGTTAAGGAACTCGGCAAAATGATACCGTAACTTCGGGAGAAGGTATGCCCTTTTGGGTGAAGAGACTTGCTCTCTTAGCTTGGGAGGGTCGCAGAGAAATGGCGGTAGCGACTGTTTACTAAAAACATAGGACTCTGCAAAGTCGCAAGACGACGTATAGGGTCTGACGCCTGCCCGGTGCCGGAAGGTTAAGGGGATTTGTTAGCCGCAAGGTGAAGCTTTGAACCGAAGCCCCGGTAAACGGCGGCCGTAACTATAACGGTCCTAAGGTAGCGAAATTCCTTGTCGGGTAAGTTCCGACCTGCACGAATGGCGTAACGATTTCCGCGCTGTCTCAACCAGTGGCTCAGCGAAATTGAATTCTCGGTGAAGATGCCGAGTACCCGCAGAAAGACGGAAAGACCCCGTGCACCTTTACTACAGTTTGACAGTGACATTCGAATAAGCTTGTGTAGGATAGGTGGGAGACTTTGAAGCTGGGACGCTAGTCTCGGTGGAGTCATCCTTGAAATACCACCCTGGTTTGTTTGGATGTCTAACCCAGGTCCGTCATCCGGATCGGGGACACTGTCTGATGGGTAGTTTGACTGGGGCGGTCGCCTCCCAAAGAGTAACGGAGGCGCGCGAAGGTTCCCTCAGGCTGATTGGAAACCAGCCGTAGAGTGTAAAGGCATAAGGGAGCTTGACTGCGAGACCAACAAGTCGAGCAGGTACGAAAGTAGGTCTTAGTGATCCGGCGGTTCTGTATGGAAGGGCCGTCGCTCAACGGATAAAAGGTACGCCGGGGATAACAGGCTGATCTCCCCCAAGAGTTCACATCGACGGGGAGGTTTGGCACCTCGATGTCGGCTCATCGCATCCTGGGGCTGAAGTAGGTCCCAAGGGTTTGGCTGTTCGCCAATTAAAGCGGTACGCGAGCTGGGTTTAAAACGTCGTGAGACAGTTTGGTCCCTATCTTCTGTGGGCGTAGGATACTTGAGAAGAGTTGACCTTAGTACGAGAGGACCGGGTTGAACGTACCTCTGGTGTTCCAGTTGTTCCGCCAGGAGCAGTCGCTGGGTAGCTATGTACGGAAAGGATAACCGCTGAAAGCATCTAAGCGGGAAGCCTCCTTCAAGATTAGGTATCCCTGGGAGCAATCCCCTAAAGGCCCGTTGTAGACCACAACGTTGATAGGCCGGGTGTGTAAGTGCAGTAATGCATTCAGCTTACCGGTACTAATCGGCCGTGAGGCTTGACCATAAAAAATTCTTAGAGAGGGGGGTGGGACTCCCACCCCCCGATCATAAACTGCTAGCAACCAAAACCTACAAATCACGAAGATGCAATTGTGGAGAAATATATTGCGAGAGCCGTAAAGGTTTGAGCTAAGAGTTTCTCTGTGGCTATGCCGAGAGGGTCACACCCGTTCCCATCCCGAACACGGAAGTTAAGCCTCTCTGGGCCGATGGTACTGCACTGGTAACGGTGTGGGAGAGTAGGTCGCCGCAGGGAATTTAATAAAAAAGCCCCGTCAGAATATCCTGACGGGGCTTTTTGCTGTCAACTCCCGCAATGCCATGACACTACTCACCGCCGATCCCTCCCCAGCAAGTCTCGGAACAGCACAAGCCTCTCTGTTTAGCATTGCAACTTTCACATAATTGCCCTGGTCTGAAGATTGGTTTCCACTTATAATTGAATCTGCCCATTCTAAGCTAAAGGCAGGTATGCACTATGAGGAGAGCCCCAGGATTCTTCCGACAGCCAGAGTTTCAGATATTTCTCTTCTGTCTCATATTCTCTCTGTTCAACTGGCCATTCCTGGCAGTGGCCAGCAACAGTGGCTTTAAGAGACTGTTTATCTATCTCTATGGGCTCTGGTCTCTTTTGATACTCTCGTTGTTTTTCCTGCAAAAGAGTATCCGCGCCAAAAATACCAAAGGTGCTGACACTCGCAAGGGAGGTGGCTAGTATGCTTACTCCCTTTAGCCTCATCGTCGTGTGCAGCCTCTATATGGTCGCCTTGGTCGTTGTCGCCCTCTGGGGCGAACGTAGGGCCGCCGCCGGCAAAGACCTCTGCAACAACCCCCTCGTCTACGCGCTGTCACTGACCGTGTTCCACACCGCCTGGACTTTCTATGGCAGCGTCGGAAAAGCTGCTTCCATGGGCATGATCTTTCTCACCGTATATGTCGGGGCCACGCTTTCTGTCATGTTGTGGTGGCTGATCCTGCGGAAGATGGTGAGGATAAAGAATATCTACCGGATCACCAGCATCGCAGATTTCATCTCTCTTCGTTACAGCAAGTCAACTGCTCTAGCTGCCTTGGTGACTATCATCTGCATCTTCGGAGCAGTCCCGTATTTCTCCCTTCAGCTCAAAGCTATACTGGCGACCTTCGACCTTATCACCGGTTCCTCCGGCGCCTTCTGGAAGCACCTTAACATCGGGCTCTTTATCTGCGCTTTCGTCATCTTGTTCACCATACTGGTCGGCGTGAGAAAGCTTGTGCCTACCGAACGCCACCAGGGAATGGTGGTTGCGATGACTGCTGCAAGTATAGTGAAGCTGGTTCCGTTCCTCGCAGTCGGAGCCTACGTAACCTACAGCATGTACGGAGGCTTCGACGATGTATTCAGTCGTTTTGCTCAAATACCGGCCAGCACCACCCTTACCTCAACACAGTGTACTCCCTCCTTTTACGCCTCCTGGACTACTTACATGCTGCTTTCCACGTCGAGCGTGATGTTCCTGCCGCGACAATTTCACATGGCGGTAGTTGAGAACGTCGACGAGAAGCACATCCTGACCGCCATGTGGCTCTTCCCACTGTATATGCTGCTAATCAACCTCTTCGTCATGCCGGTAACGTTGGCCGGCCTTCTGGCTGGGTACCCGGCGCAGCAGGCAGACAATTTCATACTCATGCTGCCGCTTGCCAATGGGCAAGGGGTGTTGTCGCTGCTTGTGTTCCTGGGCGGATTCTCGGCAGCGACCGGATTGATCATCATCGGATCTATGACTATTGCTACCATGGCCACCAATCATCTGCTGTTACCGGTCATCGAGTCGGTGACATTCTTGCGCGGTCTCAAGCAGTATCTGCTTCAGTGCCGTTGGCTCACCGTCGCCCTGCTGGTCTTCGCCGGATATTGGTTCCAGGGAGTGGTGGGGGAATTCTTCATCTTGGTCGACATCGGCGTCCCTTCCTTTGCCGCTGTGCTGCAATTGGCTCCTGCAATAATCGGCGGGCTGTACTGGAGAAAAGGGAACCTGGCCGGAGCATTTCTCGGTATGGCAGCAGGTTTCCTGCTCTGGATGTACACATTGATATTGCCGGCCTTGGTGCAAGGCGGGTTGCTAAACCACGCCATATTGGGTGACGGCCTATGGGGAATAGGATGGCTCCGTCCGGAGCATCTTTTCTATGTAACCGGGTTGGACGCGGCAAGCCATTCCGTATTTTGGAGCATGTTCGTAAACGTTACCCTGTACATCTTCGGATCGTTGTTCTTTGCACAGGACCTTCAGGAGCGCAACACAGCCGAGAAGTTTGTTGGTGCGCTAGACATAGGCCCCACGCCCGGACCTTCAGGCATGGAGGCCGGAATCGATCTGGCAGCCAAGATGAAGGAGATAGAAGAGCTTTACAGTCAATACTTTCCTCCGGAGAAATCATCCGCGATGGCCGGAGCGTGTCTTTCGACCTTGAGGATGGAACGAAAGAGCAGGATCTCCGTGGCCGAGCTGGCCGAATTGTACAACGAGGCGCAGATCATACTGGCGAGTGCAATAGGCGCTGCGGCAGCACACAGGGCTTTCATAAAGAGCCGTGTCATTTCCGAGCAAGAGCAAAGCACCTTGAAGCAGGTCTATGCCGACATGATTGCCGAGCTGAAAATGGCCCCCTCCGATCTTAAGAGAAGGATCGACTACCACCGGGAACGGGAGCAACTGCTGAGCCTGCAAGCACAAGAGCTGGAAGAGAAGGTAAGGGAGCGGGACCAGGAAATAATGCAGCGGCGGATTGCCGAACAGGCACTCAGAGATTCGGAGCGGCGCTTGGCTGACATAATCGATTTCCTTCCCGATCCGACCTTTGTCGTCAATGCACAAGGAGCGGTCGTCATTTGGAACCGCGCCGCAGAGGAGTTCACCGGTGCCAAGGCCGAAGCTATGCTGGGTAAAGCCGGTAACGAGTGCGCCATCCCCTTCTATGGAATGAGACGACCGCTGCTACTCGACATGGTGCTGGCCCCGTGGCGGGCTGAAGAGATCAAGCCGCTGTATGTGCGGCTCGTCGTCGAAGGGGGCAAAATAATCGGCGAGGGCCCGGTAAAAAGCGCCTCTCGCCCCCACGCTTATACCATGGCAATGGCAGCACCTTTGTATGACTCTGAGGGGGAGGTGATTGCGGTGATCGAATCGGTACGGGATATCACCGAACTGAAGGAGGGAGAAGACGAGCTGAAGAGGCACCGCGCCCACCTAGAGGAGTTGGTTCGTGAGCGGACAATGGAGCTGTTGGTAGCCAAGGAGCGGGCCGAGGTGGCAAACCAGGCGAAAAGCGCCTTCCTCTCCAGCATGAGCCACGAGCTGCGCACTCCCCTAAACGCCATACTGGGGTACGCCCAGATCCTGAAGCGGCAGGACAACCTGACGGATGCACAACGGCAACAGCTCGAAATCGTGCGCGGCTGCGGCGAGCATCTGCTTTCGCTCATAAACGACGTCCTGGATATGGGTAAGATCGAGGCCCAGAAAATGGAACTTGCAGAACTCTCCTTTGATCTCTCCGCCCTACTGGGACAGGTGTTCAGCATCGCCAAGGTGAAGGCGGATGAGAAGGATCTGGGATTCAAGTACGAGGAACTGAATCGTTTGCCGCGGGCCGTGCGGGGGGACCAGCGTAAACTCAAGCAGATCTTGCTGAACCTGCTTTCCAACGCGGTGAAATACACGCACCGCGGCTGTGTAACTGTTCGTGTGCGTTACCACTCGAGCACCGGCGTATTCGCATGCGAGATAACGGATACCGGCACCGGGATCCCCAGGGACAAGCTCGGTATCATTTTCGAGCCGTTCGTACAGTTGGCGGATGGGGGACAGATCCGGGAGGGAACCGGCTTGGGGCTCTCGATCACCCGGCGCCTGGTGAGCCTGATGCATGGACAGGTCACGGTGGAGAGCGAACCCGGTGCAGGAAGCACCTTCAGGGTGGAACTGCCGCTGCCGACGGTGACGGAAGGCGAGATCTCCCGAGCGGCGGCCGGGCAGGCAATCTCCGGCTACCAGGGGGAGCGCAGGAGTATCCTCATCGTCGATGACAATGTCACCAATGTCTCGATGCTGGTAGCCCTGCTGGAACCCTTGGGCTTTCAGATCAATACCGCGGAGAACGGGCGGGAAGCACTGAGTAAGGCAATGGAGCAAAAGCCCGATCTCGTGCTGCTGGACTTGGTCATGCCGGAGATGGACGGGCTGGATGCTGTCCGGGAAATGAGGCGGCACCGGGAACTGGACTTGACCAGGATCATCGGGACCTCGGCGACGGTGACCGATAGCGTCCGCAGGAACATGTTTTTGCGGCAGTGCGACGACTTTATCGGCAAACCGGTTCCACTTGAACTGCTCCTGGACAGGATCGCTTTCCATTTGAATGTGAGATGGGAGGTGGCTGCGGCCAAAATAGCGGCGACAGAGCACGGCGAGAAACAGGAACGGGAGGAAGCGGTCGAGGCTCCTCCTTTTGCAGAGCTGAAGCAGCTTCACAAACTGGCGTTGATGGGGGACATGCAGGGAGTCCGATCCTGGGCCGACCGTCTTGAGGAGCAGGAGCCAAAATACAGCCGTTTTGCCGACATGTTGCGTGGCCTTGCCGGCGAGTTCAGGGTAAAGGCCATACTTGCGCTGGTGGAGCAGCAGATGAGAGAGTCGTCGTGAGCCCGCAAAAAGGGGACAGGCACCTGCGGAGAAAGGGGGACAGGCACCTGCGGAGCCAGTCCCCGGGGATATCGGCGAAAACCTTTGCCGGAGAAAAGATATGAACGCCATCATCGCACAGCCAAAAGATCACGCGGCCGCCATCCTGGTTATAGACGACGACGCCAACAACCTCGCCATCGTTTCCTCTTTGTTGCAGGAGTACAGCTATACCATCTATGTGGCGGAGGATGGCGAGAGCGGCATCAGGCGGGCGCTTTTAACCCGGCCCGATCTGATCCTGCTGGATGTGCTCATGCCTGGCATCGACGGTTTCGAAACCTGCCAGAGGCTCAAGGCCGTGGAAGCGACTCGCGACATCCCGGTTATCTTCATGACTGCGCTGGCGGAGATGGACCAGAAGGTAAGGGGATTCGACGCCGGGGCTGTGGACTACATAATCAAGCCTCTTCAGCGCGAGGAAGTCCTGGCCCGCGTGGGGGTGCATATCCACCTTCGTCACCTGGCAAAGGAACTGCAGGAAACCAACGCGTCGCTTGAGAAGCGGGTTGAGGACCGCACGGCGAGCCTTGCCAGCACAAACGATGAGTTGCAGAAGGAAATCGCGGAAAGGAAGCTGGCAGAAGAGGCACTTGCCATTAAGCAGGAGCAGTTGGAGGCATTGAACCTGAGTCTGGAGCAACGAGTGATTGAGGAAGTGGAAAAAAATCTTCAGAAGGACCGTCTGTTGTTCCAGAATACGCGGTTGGCAGCGATGGGTGAGCTCTTGAACAACATTGCACATCAGTGGCGCCAGCCGCTTAACAAGATCGCGTTATTGATCCAGGGCTGCCTGTATGAGTCCAATGAAGGGAAACTGGAACACGAATCTTTTAAAAGCTGTGTGAATAGATGCATGGAGCATATCACCTATCTGTCGAATACCATCAACTCATTCCAAAGCTTCTTCATGCCTGAGGGTGAGCCTGGTAAATTCGACCCTTGTGAAACAGTGGAGAAGTCGCTGGCATTAGTCCGGAGCAGCTACGAGGAAAATGGCATCTCCGTCAGGATCATGAACAATGGGTCAGTGCCGATGATGGGGTTTCGCAACGCATTTTCTCAGGCTGTTTTGAGCATACTCAACAACGCCCAGCAGGTGTTGCTGGAACGCGGCACGCCGCAACGGTTGATCGAGGTGGAGTGCCTGTACCGAGACGGCAAAAATATCGTCACGATCAGCGACAACGGCGGCGGGATCGACGAAAAGATAATTGGAAAGATTTTCGATCCTTATTTCACCACCAAGTTCAAAGCACAAGGGACCGGCTTAGGGCTTTACATGGCCAAAATGATCATCGAAAAGAACATGGGGGGCAGACTTTCCGCACGCAACACACAGGCAGGAGCCGAGTTCACCATCGAACTTCCATTACCGGACAGCTGAAAGCACCCGCGCGTTTAATGGCGGCAATGCTTGTGGCAAAGAAAAACCCCGCATCCGGCAAGGAGGCGGGGTTTTTAGTGCGGGGTAGAAAAGGGCGGTTACTTCGAAGCGAAGGCGACCTTGTACACGTCCTTATACTCCCTGGCGAAGTGGACCTCCAACCCCTCCTTGAGGTAGTCGGGAAGTTCCGCGAAATCCTTCTTGTTCGCTTCCGGGAAGATCAGCACCTTCAGCCCGGCGCGCCGCGCCGCTATGGTCTTTTCCTTCACCCCGCCGATGGGGAGCACCCGCCCGGTCAGGGTCAGCTCTCCCGTCATGCCGAGCTTCTTCCTTACTGGCCTTCCCTGCATCATGGATATCAGCGCCGTCGCCATGGTGACCCCTGCGGAAGGGCCGTCCTTGGGGGTGGCGCCGGCGGGGACGTGCAGATGCACGAAGTGCGTATCGAAGTAATCCTCCGCCGCACCGTACTCCTTGAGATGCGCCATGACGAAAGAATAAGCGATCTCGGAGCTCTCGATCATGACGTTGCCCAACTGCCCCGTCTGCCTGAACCCCTTGCTCTTGCTCGCCATCGCCGTCGCCTCGATGGGGAGGGTGGCCCCTCCCATGCTGGTCCAGGCGAGCCCGGTGACGACCCCCGGGACCCCCTCGAAGATCTCTTCGGTGCTGAACACCGGCTGACCCAGGTATCCCGGAAGGTCTTTCCCGGTGACGACGACTGGCTCGCTGCGCCCGGTCGCGAACTCCTTGGCTGCCTTGCGCATCAGCTTCTTGATGCGGTTTTCCAGTGTGCGCACGCCCGCCTCGCGCGCCCAACCGTCGATGAGCGCCGCCAGCGCCTCCTTCCTGATGGTCACCTGCCCGTTCTTGAGCCCGTGGTTCTTGAGCGCCTTGGGGATCAGGTAGCGCCTGGCTATCTCCATCTTCTCCTCCAGCACGTAGCCGGAGAGCCGGATCACCTCCATCCGGTCCAGAAGCGGCGCCGGGATGGTGTCCAACTGGTTGGCCGTGGCGATGAAAAGGACGTTGGAAAGGTCGAAGGGGACGTCCAGGTAGTGGTCGCGGAAGGATCCGTTTTGCTCGGGGTCCAGCACCTCTAGGAGGGCGGACGCGGGATCCCCCTGGAAGGAGGCCCCGATCTTGTCGATCTCGTCCAGCATCAGCACGGGGTTGGACGACCCGGCGCTCTTCATCGCCTGCACGAACTTGCCGGGCATGGCGCCGATGTAGGTACGGCGGTGCCCCTTGATCTCCGCCTCGTCACGCATCCCTCCCAGGGAGAAGCGGTAGAAGGTCCGCCCCAGGGCATCGGCGATGCTCTTGCCGATGGAGGTCTTGCCGACCCCCGGGGGGCCGACCAGGCAGAGGATGGAGCCGGAGATGTCCCCCTTCATCTTTCCCACCGCGATGAACTCGGTGATGCGGTCCTTCACGTCGTTCAACCCGTGATGATCGCGGTCCAGAATCCTGCGGGCCTTGTCGATATTGTAGGAATCCTTGCTGTACTTCCCCCAGGGAAGGATGGTCAGCCAGTCGAGGTAGTTCCGCGTCACGTGGTATTCGGCGGAGGCGGGCTCCAGCAGCTTGAATTTTTCCAGCTCGTCGGTCACCGCCCGCTGCGCCTCGGGGTTCAGCTTCAACTGCTTGAGCCGCTCCTCGAATTTCTCGACCTCCGCGGTCTTTCCTTCCTTTTCCAGCCCCAGTTCCTTCTTGATCGCCTTCAACTGCTCCCTAAGGAAGAACTCCCGCTGCTGCTGGCTGATCTTCTCCTCGATCTGCTTGGTGATCTTGGTCTGCAGCCTGGAGACCTCCAACTCCTTCTTGAGCAGGTTCAGCACCATGTCGATCCGTTTGCGGACGTCGAAGGTCTCCAGCACCTGCTGCAGTTCCTGCCCGTCGGCCGAGGTGAGGCTGGCGGCGAAATCGGACAGCCTGCCGGGGTCGTCCAGGCTGGAGCGCCCCAGGAACAGCTTGATCTCCTCCGAGTAGAGCGGGTTGATCTGGACCAGTTCCTTCAGGGTGCTGATGACCGCCATCGAGTACGCCTTGAGCTCGGGGTTCACCGATAGCTCCGTGCCGTACTGGTAGGCTACGTTGGCAAAGAGAACGCCGGAGTTGTCGTCCAACTCCCGGATGGAAAAGCGGTCCAGCGTGTTGACGAGGAACTGCACGCCGTCTTCGTCGGCCTGCATGATCTTCACGATCTTTCCCGCCACCCCCACGCCGTGCAGGTTGGCCGGCCCATCCGGCTTCTCCGGGTCTTTCACCAGCGCAAGGCCTATGGCGCGCGCCGGGGTCTCCATGGTCCGCTTCACTGCCTGCACCTGTTGCGGGTCTTGAACGGCCATCGGGATCAGCATGTTCGGGAATGCCGGCCGCGGCCGCAGCGGTATGATCGGCAGCCCGGCCGGGAGTACTTCTGAGGCAAGCACCAGCCCGCTGCTTTCGGTGTTGTCGTCGGTTTCTGCTTCCAGTACCTCTATATTTTTCTGGCTCATGATGACACTCCTAGCGGATGATTTATTAAAAGCTAAGCATCGCGGCACGAGCTGTCAACCGTGCTGCCGCTACAAATTGCGGCTGCCGTCCCAACTGCGGAGAATGCCGCCGCCGGTTTTGAATGGCGGGTGCAATAGGCCGCTTAGAGAAGTAAGGCAACGTAAAGGTGACATAGCCGACGGTAAAGAATAAGAGCCAGTGAAGATAACGGCGCGGCGCCGGTTGATATTTTCATTCGATGCTGTACACCAATACAGGTGTCTCGCCGGCACTGACAACAAAACGACATCTGCTCACAGCAGGGAAGGAGAGAAGATGAAAATACTGATGGTACTGACCTCGCATGACAAGCTCGGCAATACCGGTGAGCAGACAGGTTTCTGGCTCGAAGAGTTCGTCGCTCCTTACTATGTCTTTAGGGATGCTGGAGCCAGATTGACCATTGCTTCGACAAAAGGAGGGAAGCCTCCCATCGATCCTAAGAGTGATCTCCCAGAAAACCAGACAGAGGGGACCAGGCGCTTTGCCAAGGATCAGGCCGCTCAGGCTGAACTTGCCAACAGTATCAGTCTTAGCGCCGTTTCCGCCGAAGAGTACGACGCCGTATTTTATCCCGGCGGGCACGGTCCCCTGTGGGATCTCGCCGTCAACCCCACCTCGATCTCCTTGATCGAGAAATTTGCCAGATCCGGGAAACCGGTGGCCGCGGTCTGCCATGCCCCGGCTGTGCTGGCGGATGTAAGGGGTGGGGATGGCGAGTACCTGGTGAAGAACAAACGGGTGACCGGGTTCACCAACTCCGAGGAACGGGCGGTCGGACTGACCGAGGTGGTCCCCTTTCTCCTGGAGGACCGGCTGAAGGATCGGGGGGCCCTCTTTGGCAGCGGCGCGGATTGGCAGCCGTATGTGCAGGTGGACGGCAAGTTGGTCACCGGACAGAATCCGGCATCGTCCGCGCCCGCAGCCCAGGCCCTGCTCCAACTGTTGCAGAGCTGAACCGTGAGCGTTGCGGTAAACGGAGGAACTAATGACTGAATCCATACGCAAGATCAGGAAGGTCTGGAAGAGCGAGCCCACCATCGAGGGGGCCGGGGTGCATCTGAAACGCGCTTTCGGCAATTACCAGGTCCCGATGTTCGACCCCTTCCTGCTGCTGGACGATTTTCACTCGGATGACCCGGCGCATTATCTGAAGGGGTTCCCCTGGCACCCGCACCGCGGCATCGAGACCATTACCTATGTGCTGCAGGGGAGGGTGGAGCATGGCGACAGCATGGGGAACAAAGGGGTGATCGAGCCGGGCGACCTGCAGTGGATGACTGCGGGGAGCGGCATCATCCACCAGGAGATGCCTAAAGGCGACAGCGACAACCGCCTGTGGGGATTCCAGCTCTGGGCCAACCTCCCTGCCTCGCACAAGATGATGACGCCGCGTTACCAGGGGATCCTGGCCTCAGAAATCCCCGAAGTCACCATGAACGGCATCAAGGTGAAGGTGATCTGCGGCCACGCCGGCGGGGTCGAGGGGCCGGTGCGGGACGTGATAGCCGACCCCGAGTACCTGGACGTCACCGTCCCCGAACAGGCCATTTTCACCCACACCATCAAGCGCGGCTACACAGCGCTCGCCTACGTCATCGACGGAGAGGCGTACTTCGACGGGGAAAGAAACGCCTTCGGGCACGACGTGGTGGGGGTCAACTACTTCGATCTGGAGAGGCGCTGCGAGTGCGGACCGGAAAACCTCATCCTTTTCAGCGACGGCGATCTGGTGTCGGTGACCACGCAGTCGAAGCCGGTCCGCTTCCTTCTGATCAGCGGCAAGCCGATCGGGGAGCCGGTGGCGTGGTACGGCCCGATAGTGATGAACAGCCAGGAGGAACTGCAGCTTGCTTTCGAGGAGTTGGAGAAGGGGACCTTCGTGAAAAAGGGGAGCGAAAAGCGGGACACCCTGTAGGGTGTCCCGCTTTTTTTCGGGGACTAGTTGTTGCCGCTTTCCTGCGCCTTGAGCTTCTCGTTCGGGGTCAGCTCGATCTGCACCCGGCGGTTCAGGGCCCGGTTGGCGTCGGAATCGTTGGGAACGGCCGGACGGCTGGAGCCGTACCCTATGGCTGCCATCTTGGCACCCGGGACGCCTTGGGAAACCAGGTAGTCGCGGACACGGTTGGCGCGCCTTTCGCTTAACGGCTGGTTGACGGCGTTGCTGCCGGTCGAGTCGGTGTGCCCTTCAATGGTGATGGTGGTCTGGGAGTCCTTAAGAGTGCCGGCGGCCCGGCTCAAAGCGTCCTTCGCTTCCGGTTTCAGGGCGTCCTTCCCCAAGTCGAACAGGATGCCGGACGGCAGCGCGACGTACACCTTGTCGCCGTCGCGAACCACCTCGGCTTCGGGCATGCTCTTTTTGAGCGCCACTGCCTGGCGGTCCATGTACTGGCCGACCGCGCCGCCGACCACTGCGCCGGTAAGGCCACCGATGGCTGCATTCCTGCCGCGGTGCGACTTGCCCCCGAGGAGAGCGCCTGCACCGGCGCCCAGTGCCGCTCCGCCCAATGCGCCGATACCGGTCCTCTTGAACTCGTAGCTTCCATCCGGGTTCGTAGCGCAACCGGTTGCTAACAGGGCAACCGCTGACATTCCAACAATCAGTTTTACGATCCAACGTGCTCTCATTGTTCTCTCCTTGTGTAGTGTAATGTGGGCTCGGACTGGAAAAACATATCACTGCCAAGCCCAAGATCAACCCTGACATAGAATGCCGCAGCTAACTCTACTTCCGCTCAGACAGTGGGCTAGCCGGCGGTTTGCAACAGAAACTTCTCGATGATGCTGAATGTGACTTGCGGCTTTTCTTCCTGAGGGTTATGACCACATTCCTCGATCACCTGCAGCTTCGACCCGGGTATGGCGGCTTCCAGCCTGGATCCCTGGGACAGGGGTACGATCTGGTCGTGACGCCCCCAAAGGAGCAACACCGGGAGCGCGAGGTCCCCGTACCGGGCCGTTATCTCTTCCTGGTCCACCGGAACCAGCGAGCGGCAGGTTTCGACCAGGGCGCGCTTGGCGTCCCGGTTGCGATAGCAGGGGGCGTAGCGCGCGATGTGCTCACGGTCGATGAGGCGTTGGTCGTAGTAGGCCATCTTCAAACCCACCTTGATCCAGATATCCGGCGCGTACAGTGCGATGAAAAGTGCGGCGGCGAGACGGTTCTCGAAGATCTCGGCCATGAGCGGCAGCCGTTGGAGGTACCCCGGACCGCCCATTATCACGAGGGCCGAGATGGCGTCGGCATCCCCCTTGATCATGGCCTCGACGGCTGCGACCAGTACCACCGCACCACCGAGAGAGTGACCCACGAGCGTCGCCCCCCGGAGTCCCGCGCGATCGATGAAGCAAAGAAGCCTCCGGCTGTGTCCCCTGATGGAGTAGTCCGCTTCCCGTGGCTTGGCGGATTCCCCGGATCCTAAAAGATCCAGGAGGTAGACCGTGTACCTGTCGGCAGGGAACAGCGGAACCAGGTCCTTCCAGGTTTCGGAACGGGCTGCAAGCCCGTGAACCAGGACGATCTTGCGGGGACCGGTGCCGTAGCTGCGGTAGCGGAGGGTTTCACTGGGGGAGACGGGGCATGCCCCGAGCGGCGAGTTCATGGCAGGCAAGTGTAGCAGAATCTTTCCGAAGGCGGCAGTCTAAAGTGAAAGAATTAAGGCATAAAAAAGCCCGATGAGAGTTCACCGGGCTTTTCGAGAAAAAATAACTGGCGTTCAGTGAGGACCCTGCTCAATCCGTGGAGGTGTTTTTGTTTGCTGCTACTGCTAACACCTTTTTCAGGTCTTTTTATGCCCTAACGGATGAGATTTAAGAGCCTGTTCGGCTTGGCCTCTTGAGCGCCAGTTACCAACCCCTGATGCCGCTTCATGTATCAGGAGTTGTTTCGTGTTTCGTTGTTGAGGTTGTTGCTTCCCTCCATAAGAAACATTTTACTCCTTGCGTTTTCGAGGATCAACACCTTTGTTAGACCTAACGCTTGCCGCACTTAATGAGTTGTAAAAGGAGATGGATGTGCAACGCGTACTGATGATCAGCACCAACAGCGAAACCGTTCCCCAGCCGACGGTCCCAATCGGGGCAGCCTGGGTGGCCGAGGCGTTGCGCCTGTCGGGGTTCGAGGTGCAATTCCTCGACCTCTGTTTCCAGAAGAAGCCCCTTGCCGCTGTCGAGGACTCCCTCCGCGCCTTTCGCCCCGACGGGATCGGGCTCTCCATCCGCAACCTCGACAACTGCGACTTCCTCTCTCCCCAGTCGTACCTTCCCGCAGTCAAGGAGATGGTCGATTTCATCAAGACCGTCAGCCGCGCGAGGACGCTGGTGGGGGGGGCTGGGGTAAGCCTGATGCCGCTGCAGGTGCTGGAGTACCTGGGACTGGATCATGCCGTGGTGGGGGAGGGGGAGCACGCAGCGCCCGCCTTTTTTCGTGCCGCGAGCGTCGCCGACGCCTGCCGGGTACCGGGGGTGGTATCCACGCATGGGAGCATGCCGAAGCCGCCGCAGCTGTCGAACGAGTTCGTGCCGCCGCGGCCCCACAGCTGGGTGGACACGCGGCGTTACCTGGGGATGGAGCCGGTGCTCCCGGTCCAGGGGAAAAGAGGGTGCGCCAACCGCTGCCTCTACTGCACCTATCACAACGTGGAGGGAGAGGCCTGGCGCATCAGGGAACCCGCGGCCGTGGTCGAGGAGATGTTAAGCGCGATGCGGCACACCGGCGCCAGGGAATTCGAGTTCGTCGACAGCGTCTTCAACGAGCCGCCGGGGTACCTCGAACTACTGCTGGAAGAGATCCTCAGGAGGGGGGTGCGGGCGCGCCTCAGCGTCTCATCGCTATCTCCCAAGGGGCTTACCCGCGACCAGGTGAGGCTCATGGAAAGGGCGGGGATGACCTCGCTGGTCATCACCCCGGAAAGCGCTGCCGACGCCACGCTCGCTGGCTTGGGAAAAGGGTTTGGCGAGGCGGATGTGCATCGTGCGGCAGAGATTCTCTCCGGCTCCAGCATCCGCGCCCTCTGGTGCTTTCTCGTGGGCGGCCCCTCGGAGAACGGGGAGAGCGTGGCTAAGACGGTCCGCTTCGTGAACCGGCTCCCTCGCAAGGAGAGCGCCTACATCACCACCGGGATCAGGATCTACCCCGGCACCGGCGTGCACCGCCTGGCGCTGGAGGAGGGGATGGTCGAGCCGGAACAGAATCTGCTGCACCCAGCCTTTTATTTCACCAGGGAACTGACCCCGCAAAAGACCATGGAGATGCTGCAACGGGGGGTGTCCGATCTCTCCCGGTGCATCTTCCCTTCGGAGGCCAACGAGAAATCGCTTGGCATGCTGCGCCGGCTAGGGACCCTGCTCCGTTTGCCCACCCCCTTTTGGCGCTACGCGGGGTACGCCAAAAGGATTTCCCCCGGCAGCAGGCGGTGACTGTCAGCCGTCGGACCTCCGGCAGAAAAAAATTTGTATGTTACAATCCTGCATGGTTCGCCCGGGATGCCGGACGACAAAATGACCTCCAGGGGGCCCTTCCTTGCATTCAATCCACCGTCGGAACCTCGCTGAAACCACACCTGAACCTACGTCTCGCCATGCCGCTTCCCTTCCTGCCGGCTGGCTTTTGCCGCTTTTGCTGCTGGCCATCACCACGTTCTTCATGGACCCCCTCCCCGCGCAGGGGGCTCCCGTACCGGTCCGTTTCGCCGAGGGGATGGTGCGCGGGTTCCTGGAGCTGTCGGATGCCGACGGCAAGCGCATCGCCTCCGGTGATTTCCTGCAGGTTCCCCGTGGGGGGGAGCTCAAGTGCCGCACCGTGCTCTATTTCAAGGACGGGTCGCTGCACGACGAGTCTGCAGTCTTCACCCAGGAGCGGAACTTCCTGATGAAGAGCTATCACCTGATCCAGAAGGGAAAGGCTTTCGCGGAGGAAATGGAGGTCTCCCTCGACCGTGCCGGCGGCGGCAAGTACCGGGTGAGCGTTGGGAAACAGGGGCACGAGAAGGTGCTGGAAGGAACGCTTGACCTGCCGCTCGACGTGTACAACGGGATGGTCCCGACGGTGCTGAAGAACCTCCCCAAAGGGGCCAGGGAGAAGATCCACATGGTTGCCTTCACCCCCGCCCCCAGGGTGATCGAGCTCGACATGGTACCGGACGGGGAGGATCGGGTGCTGGTCGGCGACCTGGAGAAGAGCGCCGACCACTACGTGCTCAAGCCAAAACTCGGCCTGTTGAAGCTCCCCGCGGCGCTTCTGGGGCGCACCCCGCCGGACAACCACATCTGGACCATCACCAAAGACGTCCCCGCCTTCGTCAGGTTCATGGGACCGCTGGCGTTCGGTGGCCCGATCTGGCGCATCGAACTCGCCAGCCCGCGCTGGCCCAAATAGCAAACCGTACGAGGAACCCGGGCATGCCATTTACGCCGCGAAAACGAACCGGGCTGGAGTTTCTGGATCTCCCCGCCGACGTCTGCAGCGAGGAGGAACTGGAGGGGACCCTGGCGGACCTGAGGGTGGTGAACCGCTACCTCGGGGACACCAGGGCGCTCTTGAAGCACCTCTCCGCGCAGATAGACGGTAACGAGGCGGTGAGCCTGCTGGATGTCGCCACCGGGTCGGCCGATCTCCCGGTTGCCGTTGCCGACTGGGCGAGGAAGAGGGGAATCGGGATCTCCATGACCGGGGTGGACATCAACCTCCGCAGCATAGACATAGCCCGCAAGGTGACGGCCGGTTACCCGGAGATCACGCTCAAGGTAGCCGACGCGCTAGCGCTTCCCTTCCCGGACCGAAGCTTCGATTACGTCGTCTGCAGCAAAACGCTGCACCACATGAAAGACCAGGAGGCGGTCTCACTGATCAGGGAGATGCTCAGGGTGGCAAGGCGTGGCTACCTCGTCATCGACCTGAGAAGAAGCTGGATAGCCTACGGGTTGATCTACCTTTTGACCCGGATCTTCACCAGAAACCGCATCACCCGCTACGACGGCCCGCTCTCCGTGCTGAAATCGTTCACCGCGGCTGAGCTTGCCGACCTGGCCTCCAAAGCGGGAGCCGGCTCTTTCACCATCAGGCGGGAGCCGTTCTGGCTGCTGGTCCTCTCGGGGGAAATCGGATGAAATTTTCCGTCGCCACAAACTTCCAGCCCGACCTGATTACCGCGATCAAGGGGTATCCGGTCTCCGAACTCTTCGGCAAACTCCCCTCCGACAGCGTGGGGGGCGGCCGCGCCTCGTTCATGCTGGCCCCCCTGGGACAGGAGCAGTTCCGGGCCCACGTGAGGGAAGCGGGGAAGAACGGGATCGGCTTCAACTACCTGATCAACCCCGCCTGTATGGACAACCGCGAGTTCACCCGGCAAGGGCAGGCGGCTCTCGACCAGCTCCTGGATTTCGTGGACGGCTGCGGCGTCACCGCGGTCACGGTTTCGCTTCCTTTCCTGCTGCCGATCATCAAGAAACGGCATCCGCGGCTCAAGGTGCGTGTCGGCGTCTACGCCCGCGTCGACTGCGTCGCCAAGGCCCGCTTCTGGGAGGATCTCGGGGCGGACTGCATCACGCTGGAATCCATCGCCATCAACCGCGACTTCGGCATGCTGCAGGCGATACGACAGGCGGTGCAACTGGAGCTGCAGCTCATCGCCAACTCCAACTGCATGATCTTCTGCCCGCTGTCGGGGCAGCACATGGTGAACCTCTCGCACGCCTCGCAGAAGGGGCACGCCAGCCGCGGCTTCATGATCGATTACTGCGCGCTCAGGTGCTCGGCGCAGAAACTGGCCGACCCTTCCCTGTACCTTCGTTCCGAGTTCATCCGGCCGGAAGATCTGGGGAGCTACACCGAACTTGGCTTTAACTCTTTCAAGATACTGGAGCGCGGCGCACCGACCCCGGTCCTTGTCGAGCGGGTCCGCGCCTACAGCGAAGGACGGTTCTCCGGAAACCTGCTGGACCTGATCCAGCCTTACGGATACAAGAGAGAACCGGGCAAGGGGAAGGAGCGGCTGAGCGGCCTGCGCAGGTTCGCCCGGTACTTCCTGCGCCCCGGCGTGATCAATTTCGCCGGGTTGGTCCGGCTGAAACGGCTGGCGGAGAAGCGGGGGCTCATCGAGGAGCTGGAAGGTACGCCGGTCTATCTGGATAACGGGAAGCTGGATGGGTTCCTGGCGGGCTTCCGGGGGATCGACTGCCGGAAGACGGATTGCGCGCGCTGCGGCTACTGCGCCGCCTGGACCGAGAAGGCGGTGCGGGTGGACCCTCTCTACCGCGACGAGATGCTGCGACTGTACCGCGACGCTTTCGACGAAATGTATTCCGGTGAATTGTGGGACTGAGGGGGGATCTGTCATGAACAGCAATGTCTTCGTGGGCTCCATCGCCACCGTCGTCCCGCCGTTTTCGGTGGACCAGCAGGCGGCGGCGGCGCTGATCAAGTCGCATTTCAAGGAAAGCCTGACCGCGCGCGGCCTTGGGCTGATTCGCGCCACCTTCAACCATCCCAGCATCAAGAAAAGGCATTTCGCCGTCGACACCCCGGCGCAGATCTTCACCGAGACTCCCGATGAGCGGGTAGAGCGTTTCACGGAGCAGGCGGTCCGGCTGGCAGAGCAGGCGGTGCTGCGGGCGCTTGATAAGGTGGGGGTGGGGGTGAGGGAGGTGAACGGGCTGGTGCTGAACACCTGCACCGGCTACATCTGCCCCGGCCTTTCCAGCTATGTCGCCGAGCGCCTGGGGCTTCGCTGCGACGCGAGGCTGTACGATCTGGTCGGAAGCGGCTGCGGCGGAGCGGTCCCCAACCTGCAGGTGGCCGAGTCCATCTTGAGGACGACCGGGGGCATCGTGGTGAGCGTCTCGGTCGAGATCTGCAGCGCCGCCTTCCAGATGGGGAACGACTTAAGCCTCATACTCTCCAATGCGCTCTTCGGCGACGGCGCCGCGGCAGCTGTTCTCTGGGAGAAACCGGCCGGTTTCGAGTTGGTCGCCTCCGCCGGACGCTACGTGCCGGAAGAGCGCGAAGCAATCCGCTTCGTGCACCGGCAGGGACAGCTCCACAACCAGCTCTCCACCGACCTCCCGGAGCTGGTAAGAAAGGCCGCGGCTGAGGTGGTAGGCGATCTTCTGGGAAGACATTCCCTCTCCATCGGCGACATCGGCGGCTGGGCGCTCCATACCGGCGGTGAAAAGATCGTGAACGCGGTGCGGGACGAGATCGGGATCGACGAATCGAAACTATGGGCGACCCGGAAGGTGCTGGAACAGTACGGCAACATGTCCTCGCCCACCGTCTGGTTCGTGGTGGATGAACTGCTGCAGAGCGGATTGCGCAAGGGGGAGTGGTGCGTGATGCTCGCCTACGGCGCCGGTCTTTCCGCGCATGCCTATTTGCTGAGAGGCTAAAGGCAGGGGCTGGGGGCTAGGGGCTGGGGGATAGGCAGAACCTTCAAAAACGGTGGCGGGAGCGGAACTGGTCGCCTAGGAACCAGCCGCGTACCAGGTCCAGGTTGTTGAGCAGCACCTTCAGCGCTCCCTTTTCTCTTCTCCTGACGAAATAGTTGCCGACGAACATCTGCGGACTGAAAAATGCCTTCATGTTCTCCCAGTTCATGATGCGGTTCAACTGCCGGTTGGTGAGGTGCCTGGTCCTCACGTTGCACATGAATCCTGTGTAGCGCTCCAGCCGGTCGGGGTTCGTGACCAGCCCCTGTTCCAGCAATTCCTGCCGGATCCGCGTGCCGGGGTACGGCGTGACGCACTGCACGTAGGGGAGATCGACGTGCAACCGCCGCGAGGCGCGAAAGACCTCCCGGATCTCCTCCCGTCCGTCGCCCGGGTTCCCGACGATGAAGCCCCCCATGACGCCGATGCCGTGCTCGCGCAGACGGCGCACGGCCTGATCCGTTTTCTCCCTGATATCCCCCTTCTGAAACATGGCGAGTGTTTCCGGCAACACCGACTCGATCCCCAAGAACACCATGGCGAAGTTGGCCTCGGCCAGCGCCGGTATCAACTCTGGGTCGGCGACGATGCCGGCCACGGATGTCTGCACCAGGTACTCCATGCCGTTGAGCCCATGCTCCACGATCGCGCGGGCGAGACGGGTGAACCGGGGCGGGTCGAGTGTGATGTTGTCGTCGACGATCAGCACACTTTGCGTTCCCCGCCGCTTAAGCTCCTTCAGGTCGGCGATCACCCGCTCCTGCGCATGGCAGCGAAAGTTCGCGCCATACATGCCGGTTATGGAGCAGAAGGTGCAGGTCATGGTGCATCCGCGCGAGGTTTCCACGCAGTCGAGTTTGCGGTCGAAATAGGTGAAGCTGTCGAGAACGCGCGCGTCCCGTGCCGGCAGCGGCACCCGTTGCAGATCGAGCAGTTGGTTGGTCGGGTTGTGGCGGAAGGTCCCCTCGTCGGACCAGGAAAGAGCCGGCACCGCCGCCAGGCTCAAATCCCCTTCAAGCGCGTCGACGAGCGCCGCGAACGCCTGCTCTCCTTCGCCTCGTATCAGGTAATCGAAAGGGGGTACGGCCGGACCCGAGGTGAGTTCGAGATAGGACAAGGTGGCGTGGTACCCCCCCAGCACCAGCTTCGCGCGCGGCACAGTGTTGCGGCAGATCTCCATCACGGTCAAAGCGCTCCGGTACTGGAAGCTCATGCTGCTGATGCCAATTACCTGCGGCTGGAATTCGGCAAGGAACGCCTCCAGCCAGGGGCGGATGTTCCGGTGCACCAGCACCAGGTCGACGATCTTCACCTCGTGTTCGGAAAGCTCCGCCGCGAGCGAGCATAGCCCCAGGTTCGGAACCTTGATGATGCGGTGGAAGTTGTTTGCCGCGTCGGGCATGGCCAGCAGAAGAATCTTCATGTGCGTCCTTGACAGGGGGGGGGATTTTAAAACCTAAACATTGTAATGGGTTGATAGCCGTTGGCAACGCAATTGCCCTTGCAGGACAGCTCTGAATTGTGCAGGTATTTGATCTACAGTAAAATTTCCGCCAGAACCAAACCGTGGAGCAGAGGACGCCGTCGCGGTCGGGAGGTGGATCATGGGAGAAGGCGATGCTAGAAAAGAGGAAGCTCCGGTCGTCATGATTGTAGAGCGGCGCCGGCAAAGACAGGTGGAACTGAGCTCCGCAGAAATCATGAAGATCCTCAGGAAAAGGTCACTCAAAGGAGGCAGGAGGAACCCCGAAGAGAGCTGAAGGAAATCTCACCACTAAGACAATTAAAGAGCAGCTAACAATGGACCCCCGTGCCACTGTAAAAGAACAGATGGTGCGGGGGCTTTGTTTTTATTCGAGGAGCCGCAGCCATTGTATCAGCCTGAGAGGTTGTCATTGCTTGATAGTATGTAAGAATATTTCATTCCTAGAACCCCGGAGATCAAAGGCAATGGAGACCAAAAGCGTCGTTCCCAAAGATGAGCCCGAAGTGGAACTCCTGCAGTTAGCAGAGGAAGCTGAAAAGACTCCTGTCAGTACTCTCGAATTTCCTGCCATTACGCCCCCCGCCAGTGAACAGGATGCCCCCGCAGAAGCGATAGTGGACGCCCTGACTGTTGCATCGGCCGAAACCCCTGCCAAAAATAGCGGCACCAAGAAGAAAGCTCCCAAGGCAAAGGCCCCGAAATCGGATTCGGCCGGCGGGCGGGGCGGCAAGGCGAAGAGTGCCAAGTCCAAGGCGAACAAGCAAAAAACGGCCAAGGCGAAGGGCGCGGCAAAAGGAGCCGTCGCTCCAAAGCCGAGCGAGCCCGAAGCCGAGTTCGACTTGGGCGACAGCCAATGGTATCTGAACCGCGAGCTGACCTGGCTTGAATTCAACCGGCGCGTGCTGCACGAGGCGATCGACGAGCGGACGCCGCTTTTAGAACGGCTGAAGTTCGTCGCCATCGTGAGCGGCAACCTGGACGAGTTTTACATGAAAAGGATCGGCGGCCTTAAGCAGCAGATCGGGGCTGGGCTGCACGAGCTCACCCTGGACGGCCGCACCCCTCTGCAGCAGGTGACCGAGTGCCGCAGCATGATCCGCGAGATCGAGGCGCAGAAAAGGGACGCCTTCAAGGCGGCGCTGCAGCTCCTGGAGACGAAAGGGATCGTCATCGAGAGCTACGCCACCCTCTCCGTCAAGGAAAAGAAGCAACTGCGCGAGCATTACTACGCCAACATCTATCCACTTTTGACCCCTCAATCCATCGACCCGGCGCACCCGTTTCCCTTCATCTCCAACCTCTCGCTCAACCTGCTGGTCGCCCTGCGTTACCCAAAGGCGCGCGAGACGTCCCTGGCGCGGGTCAAGGTCCCGGTAGGCCTCGGGACGCCGCGCTTCATCAGGGTAGGAAAGGGGGATCACTTCATCCCGCTCGAACAGGTGATGATGAACAACCTGGACATGCTCTTTCCCGGCATGCTCATCGTCTCCTGCGAGATCTTCCGGGTCACCCGCAACGCCAACACCGAGAAGGACGAGGAAGAGGCGGACGACCTGATGGCGATGATCGAGTCGGAGCTGAAGGAGCGGAAGTTCGCGCCGATCGTGCGGCTGGAGGTGGGGGCCGGGATGGAGCCGCTGCACCGCGGACGGCTGGCGGCGGAGCTGGAGCTGGACGAGGCAAACGACGTCTTCGAGGTGCAGGGGATGCTCGCGCTCAGGGACCTGTTCGAGATCTCGAAGCTGGACTACCCGCGCCTGCACGACCCGCCGCATCATCCCATCGACCACCCGCAGCTTCTGGCCTCGCGCAACATCTTCCACACCATCCGGGACGCGGGGGCGATCCTCTTGCAGCACCCCTACGTCTCCTTTTCCACCTCGGTAGAGAGGTTCCTGCGCGAGGCGGGGACCGACCCCAAGGTGCGCGCCATCAAGATGACCCTGTATCGCACCTCCAGCCAAAGCCGGATCATCGACGCCCTGATCCTGGCGGCACAAAACGGCAAGCAGGTGGCCGTGGTAGTGGAGCTGAAGGCGCGCTTCGACGAGGCGGCCAACATCCGCTTTGCCGAGCTGATGGAGGAGGCGGGGATCCACGTGACCTACGGAGTGGTGGGGCTTAAGACCCACTGCAAGGTGATCCTCGTGGTGCGGCAGGACTACCAGGGGCTGCGCCGCTACGTCCACGTCGGCACCGGCAACTACCACACCGAGACCGCGCGCATCTACAGCGACATAGGGCTCATCACCTGCGATGAGGTGATCGCCCAGGACGTCACCGAGCTGTTCAACTACTTAACCACCGGGTTCTCGGCCAAGCGCAACTACCGCGCCGTCATGCCCGCTCCCAAACTGCTCAAGAAGGCGCTCTTGGCGCGGATTGAACGGGAGGTGGCGCTGCACCTGGAGAGCGGCGGCGGGGTGATCCAGTTCAAGATGAACGCGCTGGAGGACGGCGACATAGTGAAGGCCCTCTACCGGGCCTCCATGGCGGGGGTGAAGGTCGATCTCTACGTGCGGGATACCTGCAGGCTGAGACCCGGCATCCCCAGGCTTTCGGATCATATCCGCGTGGTCAGCATCGTCGGGCGCTTCCTGGAACACGCCAGGCTTTACTATTTCCGCAACGGTGGAGCGGAGGAATATTTCATCGCCTCGGCGGACGCCATGAAAAGGAACCTGGAGGCGAGGGTCGAGATCCTTTGCCCGGTCACGGCTCCCGAACTTATCGCCGAACTGCGTGCGGTCTTCGACTGTTACGACGCCGACCACCGCTCCGCCTGGGACATGCAGCCCGACGGCAGCTATCTGCAGCGCAACCCCGCAGAAGAGGAAAGCGGCGAGGGGACGCACCAGATGCTGATAACGCAGGCACAGAAAAGGTTGAAGGAATCGCTGAAGCAGAAGAAAAAGTCTTTGCAGCAACGGTAAACCGCTAGCCACGGAGAGCACCTCACGGCGGCTCATGGGTGACAGCGGAAGCGAAAAGAGCTAGCATGTTGTGGTGCTCAACACAAAACAGGGGAGACTCAGATGGGGCCGAAAGAAACAAATGTCTGCGCAGGCGATCACGAGCATCACATCTGCTACCTGCACAGTAAGGGAAAAGTTGAAGAGGTGGAGAAACTGACTGACAACCCGACGGTGACCTGCTCTATTTGTCTGGTGAACGCCAACTCGCCTGACAACGTCTGCTCGCCCACTACGCTGGGAGGAGGGTTCCAGTACTCACACATGCAGTACAGCAAGAAGATCATCTGCGAAAGTATCGTCCCTGACACAGGGGCCGGGAAAAAGAAGGAAGAATAGAACTTCCACCTTTCATGATCATAGCTCGCGCACAAAGGCCGCAGTCACCTGCGGCCTTTGTTTTGCACCTCTAATAGAAAAGGCGGCCCCGAATCCGGGGCCGCCTTCTTACGTCATGGTTCTTGGTTTTCCTCTGTGAACCTCTGTGTCCCTCTGTGGTGAGGGCCGTTGGTTCTAGCCGAGGATCTGCTTCAGGTCGCCTTCGGCGGTCCCGATCGGCCCGATGTTGAAGTTCTCAACCAGGAAGTTGAGGACGTTCGGGGTGATGAAGGCCGGCAGGCTCGGTCCGAGCTTGATGTTCTTCACGCCCAGGTGGAGCAAGGTGAGGAGGATCGCCACCGCCTTCTGCTCGTACCAGGAGAGGATGAAGGAGAGCGGCAGCTCGTTGACGCCGCAGTTGAAGGCGCCGGCGAGAGCCACGGCGATCTGGATCGCGGAGTAGGCGTCGTTGCACTGGCCGATGTCCAGAAGGCGCGGGATGCCGCCGATGTCGCCGAAGTCGAGCTTGTTGAAGCGGTACTTGCCGCAGGCAAGAGTCAGGATGACGCAGTCCTTCGGAACATTCTCGGCGAACTCGGTGTAGTAGTTACGGCCGCTCTTCGCGCCGTCGCAGCCGCCGATCAGGAAGAAGTGACGGATGTCGCCTGCCTTGACCGCCGCGATGACCTTGTCGGCCACGCCGAGCACCGCGTTGTGTCCGAAGCCGGTGAGTATCTCCTGGCCGAGGTTCTCTTCGAAGCCGGGAAGCGCGAGCGCCTTCTCGATGACCGGGGCGAAGTCCATGCCGTTGATGTTCTTGACGTCCGGCCACTGTACCAGGCCCCAGGTGAAGAGGCGGTCTTTGTAGCTTTCGGCCGGGCGCTGGATGCAGTTGGTGTTGAAGATGATGGCGCCGGGGAAGTTGACGAATTCCTTGGCCTGGTCCTGCCATGCGCCGCCGAAGTTGCCTGCCAGGTGCGCGTACTTCTTGAGGCCGGGGTAGCCGTGCGCCGGGAGCATCTCGCCGTGGGTGTAGATGTTGATCCCTTTGCCTTCGGTCTGCTTCAGGAGCTCTTCCAGCATACGGAGGTCGTGGCCGGAAACGAGGATCGCCTTGCCCGCCTTGGTGCCGAGCTGTACCGGGGTCGGTACCGGGTGGCCGAAGCTGTCGGTGTTGGCTTTGTCGAGGAGCTCCATGGTCACCAGGTTGATGCGGCCGCACTCCATGGCGAGGCCGACGAAGTCCATAAGGCCGAGGGTCAGGTCAAGGGTGGCTGCCAGCGCCTTGTGGGTGAAGGCGTAGATCTCGTCGTTCTCGCGGCCGATCACCAGCGCGTGGTGGGCGTAGGCTGCGTAGCCTTTCATCCCGTAGACGATGATTTCCTGGACCGATTTCACGTCCGCATCGATTGCGTCAGACTTGACCCCGTGGGCGGCGCCCAGGGCGACCAGCTCGGCGGTTGAGGTTGCGGTGAATCCCTTGGCGGCTTCGGGGACCGCGCCGGCGTAGGCGCCGCCGTTGGCCTGCTCGAAGAGGGTCTGTGCTTTCTCGAGCAGCGTGGCGCCTTTGCGCACCAGCTTGGCGACTTCCTCAGCGCTGAAGTCTACGTTGGTGACCGTGGTGAAGAGGCCGTCAATCATGAAGTGGTCGATCTCGGCGTTCTTCACGCCTTTGCCGCGGGCCTTGTCCGCCCAGAAGGCGATCCCTTTCATGGTGTAGACCAGCAGGTCCTGCAGTGCCGCTACGTCCGGCTGTTTGCCGCAGACGCCTACCTTGGAGCAACCACCGTTTGCAGCCTGTTCGCACTGAAAGCAGAACATGTTTTCCATCGTTTCCCCCTTTTTCTCATTGTTGTTGGTTGAGGTCGAAAATCCAAATAAGTTTTTGATCAAGTTCTTCATCCATTCTCCCTGGGCGTTTTATCTTCGGCCGTACCTGGTTGCCCGGGTGACGGGTGCCGTCTTTCGATGGACCCACATTAACGGCAAATGTGGAGCCGGACCTTGACCTAAGTCATAAAACTAAGATTCTGGCTATCGGGATCTTTTTTGTCTTTTGGCTGGGCGGAGAGGGGGAGGGGGAGAGGAAGCGGAGCTTCCCGTTGCCTTGCGTTCCCAAGCTGGAGCTTGGGAACGAGAAAAATAAGTCTATTTATGTTGTTTTGGTTGGGGGGCTAAGCTCCCTCCCCAGCGGGGAAGGGTTGGGGTGGGGGAAGGGTGTTTCAGTGGACGATGCTGCCCACCATCGCATGGTAGATGTCTGGGCGCACGACGAACTGCAGGCTCGAAGAGGTGGCGGTGCCGAAGGCGATGGCCTGCTCGCCTCCGATGGAGTTGTTGAGGTTGTAGATCGGGCGCAGATTGAAACCCAGGCGTACCAGGTCCGCCTCGAACACCGGCCCGTATTTGGCGGCCAGCTCGGCTACTCGATCCCAGGTTCCCAGCATTTCCAGGGGTATGGCTACCCCGTTTGCTACACGTATTAAGTCCGACATGGCTTGCTCCTTGTCCCTGCTGATAGGGGACATATCGGCGGCCATGTCCGGAACTTGAGGGCTCAGCTGCGCAGCGCGTCCAACCTTGCTACGGCGTTTTTTGCGTTGCAGGTTCCCTCAGCACAAAGCGTTAGCGCCTTCAAAAGGAACAGCCCCAGGCAGAGAAGCCCCATGATCAACAGCACCACCCCGACCCAGCCGTGCCGGGCCCAGAAGAGCCCGCCTACGGTGCCGGAGACGCTCGATCCCAGGTAATAGAAGAAGAGGTAGAGAGACGCCGCCTGTGCCCGGGCGCTTTTCGCCCTGCTCCCGACCCATGCCGAAGCGATGGTGTGGGCGCCGAAGAAGCCGCAGGTGAAAACGCCGATTCCGGCAACGACGGTGGGGACGTCATGGGCCAGCGTGATCAGCGCCCCGGCAACCATGGTGGCGATGGTGAGAAAGAGCATGCGGCTCCTTCCGAAGCGCTCCACCTGCCCCCCCACCATGGACGAACTGAAGGAGCCGAGCATGTAGACCAGGAAGATGAGGCTCACCAGCGACTGGCTCAGGTAATAGGGTGAGCCCAGGAGCCTGAAGGTGATGTAGTTGTAGAGCGTAACGAAGCTCCCCATGATGAGGAAGGAAATGCCGTAGAGGCAGAGAAGCCCCGGGTCCTGCAACTGCTTGAAGAGCGAGGTGAAGAAGTAGCGCGCGGCGAAGGGCCTTTGCTTGAAATTCTCCGAAGGGGGGAGCGACTTGGCAAAGTACAGGCTCAGCAGCAAGCACGCTACCCCGATCACGGCCAGGGCGGAGCGCCAGGAGACCAACTCGGTCATGGTGGCGGTGAAGATCCTTCCGGTCATGCCGCCGATGGCGTTGCCGCTTATGTAGAGGCCGATGGCGGAGGTAAGGGACGCAGGGGCGATCTCTTCGCTCAGGTATGCCATCGCCACCGCCGGAAGCCCCGCGAGCACCACCCCCTGGACCAGCCTCACCGCGACCAGTTCGGGGAGGGTGGAGGTCTGCGAGGTGACGAACGCCAGGAGGGAGGTGGCGACCAGCGAGGCCACCATCACCTTCTTTCT
Source organism: Citrifermentans bemidjiense Bem (assembly GCF_000020725.1). NCBI lineage: Bacteria > Pseudomonadati > Thermodesulfobacteriota > Desulfuromonadia > Geobacterales > Geobacteraceae > Citrifermentans > Citrifermentans bemidjiense. The sequence goes on from NC_011146.1 coordinate 1,206,955, forward strand.
ACCCATGGTTTCCGAGATGGTACCGGCGAAGAGCATGGCGACGGCGAGGGCGCAGGTGGTTATCGAGAGCGGCAGGCTCCCCCAGGCGGCGGCGACCCCGAATTCCCGGGAGAACTCGGGCAGCAGCGGCTGCACGTCGTAGAGCGTGATGAAGGTGACGAAGCCGGCCATGAAGAAAGCGAGGTTGATCTGCCGGTATCTCTTGGTTCCGCTTTTTATCGATCCCATGGTCCTGTACCACCCTTCCTGCGCAGTGTTCGCTCACCATCTTTCAAATCAAGCTGTTCTAGCTCTCCGGGGGACTTGCTCTCGGCGCTTCCGCGCTTCACCCTCCGCCGGACGATCGCTCTCATTGGAACGACTATATCGGTTGCTTCACAATAAGAAAAATATATAATATTTATCGCTTTGATAGCTAACGCTTATGGAGGATCGGATGGACGTCAGGCAATTGAGGTATTTCATCGAGGTGGCCAAGGTGAAGAATTTCACCAAAGCCGCGGAGGCGCTGCACATAGCGCAGCCGGCGGTAAGCATGGCGGTGAAGAAGCTGGAGCAGGAGCTGGAGCTCTCCCTCTTCAACCGGCAGGACAAGAAGGTCTCGCTCACCGCGGAGGGGGAGATCTTCCTTCCGCATGCAAAACGCATCCTCGACGATCTGAGGGCGGCCGAACTGGAGATGGCGGAGCTGAAAGGGCTCAGCAAGGGGGAGGTGAGGCTCGGCATCCCCCCCATGATCAGCGCCTATTTCTTCCCCGACATCATCCGGGACTTCAAGAAAAGCTACCCGCAGCTGCACCTTTCGGTCTTGGGCGAGGGGGCCTGGCGCATCCAGAAGATGATCGGTCAAGGGGAGCTGGACATGGGGGTGGTGGCGGGGGGGAACTTCCCTGAGACGCTGGAGGTGCGCCGCTTCCTGCGGGAGGAGATCGTGATCTGCGTGCCGCCGGATCACCCCTTCGCCCAGCGTAAGTCGGTGAGCCTCGTGGAGTTCATCCGGGAGCCGTTGGTCTTCTACAAGGAGGGGTACTACATTCGGGAGTTCTTCCTGGAGGTGCTGAAAGGGGCCGGGAGCGCGCCCAATATCGTCTTCGAGACCAACCTATTCTCTCTGGTGAAGTCGCTGGTGCGAAACGGCACCGGGATCTCCATCTTCCTCAGGATGGTGGTGGCGGCCGACACCGACCTGGTCGCGGTCCCCTTCGACCCGCCGCTGCACCTGGACCTCCTGATCGCCTGGAAGAAGGATACCTATCTCTCCCTTGCCAACCGCGCCTTCGTCGACTTCCTGCTGCAGCATGCGGCGGAGGAGTGGCGCAGCCAGGCGGAAACCGGCTGAGCGGCTAAAGCGGGTCCAGGATCTCCTTTAATTTGGCGGCGATCTTTTGCGGGGGGAGCACGAAGTCGACGGCGCCTGTGTCGGCGGCCGCTTTCGGCATGCCGTAGATGGTGGAGGATTGCTGGTCCTGCGCCATGGTGACCCCTCCTAGCCGCTTGATGTGCCGGATCCCCTCGGCGCCGTCCTTTCCCATGCCGGTCAGGACGATGCCGACCAGCTTCCCTTTGAGCTGCCGGGTGAGCGAGAGCATGGCGACGTCGGCGGCCGGCTGGACGTAGTTGACGCGCGGCCCCTCGCAGAGCACGACCCGCTGGTTGCCGTTCAGCCTCAGGTGAAACCCGCCGGGGGCCAGGTAGATCCTGCCGCTTCTCAGGAACTCCTGGTCCTCGGCGAGCGTTACCGGCATGGAGGCGACCGCGTCTAGCCCCTGGGCTATGCGGTAGTCCATCTGCGGCGTGATGTGGAGCACCACGACGAAGGCCGCATCGAGCGCCGGCAGCTCCCGGAACAAGGCCTTGAGGGTCAGCGGCCCACCGGTGGAAACTCCGATGACCACCAGGTTTCTAGCGCTCATAGTCCACCGGGGTGTTCAAAAGGGTAAGGTAGTACTCAAGCGATTCGATCAGCTGGTCCGGGCCGAAGGGCTTGGTCATGTAGTCCGAGACGTATTCCTGCAGACCGTCCATCTTGCTGTCCGGCTCCCCCATCCCGGTGAGCATCACGACGATGTTCCCGTCGTAGAGCCCCCGGTCCACCATCTCCCTGATGGTGTCCCAGCCGTCCATGCCGGGCATCATGATGTCCATCAGGATGATCCCCTTGAATCCAGATTCCAGGTGCTTCAGGCACTCGGGGCCGCTGGCCGCCATGGCCAGGTCGAGTTGCGCCGAGTTGCAGATTATCTCGACCGATGCCCGTACGTACTCGTTGTCGTCCACGATCATTATCCGGTTATTCATGTTCACCTTCCTTTATGCTGTGGCGGATATATCCGCTGGGTCCTTGACTCGCCGCGAGCTTCTCGTTACCAGCCTGGCCATCGCCTCGTCCAGCGGCGCCTGCACCGCCAGGAGGAGGTCCGAGCCGAGCATCTCCCCGATCTTGCCCATGAACTGTTCCAGGGTGAAGGGCTTGGCCAGGAAGATGGCGTCCTGCCGCTGGCTCTCGTCAAGCGGCAGGAGCCCCGCGCTGTAGCCGGAGATGTACAGTACCGGCAGCCCCGGGTAATTTTCAAGCAGTTTTTCGTAGAGCTCCGGTCCGGTCATCTCGGGCATGACCACGTCGGTCGCCAAAAGGTCTATCCTCTGCTGCTCCTTGGCAAGTTCCAGCGCCCGGGCCGGGCTTTCGGCCGCCAGGACCGCGTAGCCGAAGGAGGAGAGAAGCTCCTCTGCCACCTCGCGGATCATGACGTTGTCCTCGACCAGGAGGATGGTCTTCCCCTTTCCCGCGGCGGGCGGGATCGCGGCGCGCGAGGGGGAGGCCGTGACGGGGTCGGCGCTGCTGGAACTGGCGGGGAGATAGATCCCGAACCTGGTCCCCTCTCCGGGGCGGCTCTTGACGTCGATGCAGCCGCCATGGCGCTTGACGATGCCGTACACAGTGGCGAGCCCGAGGCCGGTGCCGCGCCCGGTCTCCTTGGTGGTGAAGAACGGCTCGTACATGTGCCTGAGCGTCTCCTCCGCCATGCCGCAGCCGTCGTCGGAAAAGGCAAGCAGTATGTAGTGCCCGGGCTTCGCTACCGGGTGCTGCCTGTGGAACTCATCGTCCAGTATCAGGTGCCCGGTTTCGACGCAGATCGAGCCGGTCCCGTCGATGGCGTCCTGGGCGTTCAAAAGGAGGTTCAAAAGCACCTGCTCCAGTTGCCCCCGGTCCGCCTGCACCTTGGCGGCCCCCGGGGAAAGCCGCAGGTCGATGGTGACGTTGTCCCGCGCGGTGGCACGCAGGATGTCCCTGAAGGAGGCAATCACCTCGTTCAGGTCCAATAGCTCCACGTGGAGCGCCTGTTTGCGCCCGAAGGAGAGGAGCTTCTGGGTCAGATCCCCCGCCTTCTGGGCCGCCTGGCTCATGGCGTCCACCATGCGCGCCTGGGTGCTTCCCGCGGGGCAGTACTGCTGCAGCATGTCGGCGTAGACTATGATCGGCGTCAGCAGGTTGTTGAAGTCGTGTGCCACCCCCGCCGCCAGTTGCCCCACGGCCTCGATCTTCTGGCTGTGGCGCAGTTGATCCTCCAAAACCCGCCTGCCGTCGTCGGCCCTGACCCTTCCTATGGCAATCCCGGCCAGGTGGGCCGCCGACTCCATGAGGCGCAGGTCGTCGTTGCCGGGGGCGCGGGGCTCGCGGTGATAGACCGCCAGGGTTCCGAGCAGGATGCCGTTGGAGGCGAAGACCGGCTCGGACCAGCAGGCGGAAAGCCCCGCATCCCGGGCGGGCTGGAACCCGTTCCAGTACGGGTGCGACTCCAGATCCTCCACCACTACCCGCTGCCTGAGGAACGCGGCGGTCCCGCAGGACCCTTTCCCCTGGCCGATCCGCAGGCCGTGCACCGCCTGGTTGTAGGCCTCGGGAAGCGATGGGGCGGCGCCGTGGCGCAGCCTGGTGCCGGATTCGTCCACCAAAAGGACCGAGCAGAGCGCACCCGGGATCTCCTGCTCTACGTACCTCACCACGCACCCCAAAAGCTCGTCGAGCGAGGCGTCCGTCGCTATCCGCTCCAGGGTGTTCAGCCGGCAGCGCTCCCTTTGCTCGCTGCGCTTTCTCTCGGTTATGTCCCGGGCGATGGCGAGTATCTGGGTCTTCATCTCGCCCTCCAGCAGGCGGGAATGAACCTCGACCGGAACGGCAGCCCCACCTTTGGTGAGGTAGACGCTTTCGAAGGTCGCCTCTTTCGATTCCCTCAGCCCGTTGACGATAGCCTCGAACCGGCCGCCGTATTCCGGCGGTTCGATCTCCTGCAGCCGCATCCCCGCCAGTTCTTCGCAATCGTACTCCGTGAGCCGGCAGAGCGCCTGGTTGAAATGGAGCAGCCGCCCCTCCTCGTCGACCTGCAGGATGCTGTCGTTGGCGGCGTCGATCTGGGCGGCCTTTATCGCCAGTTCCGCCTTCTGCCCCTCCACCATGAGCTGCGCCTGCTTCAAGCGGTCCAGGTGCCGGAACAAAAGGGTGGTGAGGGCCAGGATCAGCAGGCACAAAACCAGCGTCAGCAGCGAATGCTGCAACGGGTGGCCGAGCAGCAGTTGCGCGCCGCCATCCGCAGCTACCGACATCTTCGCGGTGTCCCCCAGGCCGGAGATGCACAATACCGCGACGACGATGATCCCGACGGTGATGCCAATGCGCGCCTTGAGTTGTCCGATGGAAAGGCGGCTCATATGTCGTAACTCTCCGGATGATCGGGTTTGGCTTCCTCCGGCGCATCGCCGGCGGGGTTAAGCGTAAAGAAGATGGTGGTCCCTTGCCCCTTGCCGGGGCTCTCGGCCCAGATCCTGCCGTCGTGGTTGGCGATGATCCGCTTGCAGATGGCCAGCCCCAGCCCTTGCGTGTTCACGTCCTGGCGGGCCGGATCGGCCTTGAAGAACTCGTTGAAGACCAGGGCCAAGTGCTCCTGGTCCAGCCCCTCGCCGTCGTCCTGGACGCAGACCTGCACCATGCCGTCCATGGGCGCGGCCCCCAGCACGATGTGCCCGTTGGCACGGGCGTAGCGCGCGGCATTGGTGAGCAGGTTCCTGAAGAGCAGTGAGAGCTGTTCCGCGCTTCCCAAGACCCACAGGTCGGCGGGGATGTCGTTGTGGCAGGTCACGCCGCGCAGCGCCAGGGAGTCCGCGACTTCGCCGCACGCGAACTCCGCCGTGCCGGCGAGCCTGACCGGGATCAGCTGCGGGCGGCCGGACGAGATCCGGACCAGGTCCAGGGACTTCTCGGCCAGCCCCTTGATCTGGTTTGCGCACTGCTGGCAGATCTCCAGCATTCTCCTAAGCCCCGGGTCGTCCACCTGTTTCTCAATCATGGGGAGCAGGGCGAACAGGGGGGTAAGCGGGGTGTTCAGGTCGTGGTTCAGCTGGATCATCAGCGACTCTACCATCCGGGATTGGTGCATCTGCGCCGCGAGTCTGCTGTTCTCCATCTCGGCCTCCTTGCGCTCCGTGATGTCCAGGATGACGCCGACCAGCCCGGCGGGGGTCCCCTTCTCGTCCCGGAAAGCCGCCTTGTGGAAGAGCACGTCGTGCAGGGTGCCGTCCGCATACTTGACCTGCGACTCGTAGATCTGCGTTCCGGAGCTTTCCATGATGACCTGGTCCATGCGCTGGTACTGCTCCGCCAGCTCCCTGGGCCAAAGGTCAAAAACCGTCTTCCCCAAAAGCTCCTCGCTCGGCACCCCCACGTACTCCTGGAAGGCCTTGTTGCAGAGGTTGTAGCGCCCTTGGGCGTCCTTGGAAAAGATCGGGCTGGGTATGGTGTCCAAAAGCAGCTGCTGGAAGGCGAGCTGCTGCTGTGCCGCGATCTCGCTTTTCTTGCGGACCTGGATCAAAAGCACAGCCATAAGGACGAAGATCGCTGCCAGCATCACGCTGATGGCGCGGATTTTCAGGTTGATGCTGTCGTAGCGGGCCAGGTACTCGCTCTGCTTCACCCCCACGAAGAGGGCGCCGATGGTCTTGCCGTGCATGTCCCGCACCGGGTCGTAGGCGGTGAAGTAGGGGATGCCGAGGATATCGGCCTCGCCGCGGTAGCTGGTTCCCTCGCCGAAGATGGCCTGATAGGCGGGGCCGATCATCTTTGTCCCTATCGCGCGGGTGCCGTCGGACCGCATGATGTTGGTGGCGACCCGGATGTCTCCCATGAAGATGGTGGCCCTGCTCCCGGTGATGGCGAAGATGCGGTCCGGAATCTCGTTGTTGTCGTTCAGGACGTAGTAGTCCCCGACGTAGAGCTTGCCGTCCTCGATGCGGAAGTTCCTGCCGCGGCGCGCCATCTGCTCCCACAGGGCCGACATGCTGCTTTCCTGCTGCCTGGTGGCCTGGCGCACGGCCTCCTCCCGGATCTGCCCGAGCATGAGGTGGCTTGACGCCATCATCACCAGCGCGATGCTCACCGCGCTGAGAAGGACGACGACCGGTATTTTGCTTGTTGGTATCCTCAAGTCTTTCCTCAGCTCAACCGGCCATGCCGCTTCATACCGATGCCTCTGTCCATTCCCCCTCTCCCTCTGGGAGAGGGGCGGGGTGAGGGCGCCTTTTTCTTGCCGGCAGCTACACCCTGAAACTTCTCCTGCCGTGCGAGGCAAGCCAGGCGATGAGCCGCCCCGCGATCTCCTCAAGCGGCACCACTTCGTCGACGCCGCCGCGGGCGATCGCCTCCTTCGGCATACCGAAGACGACGCAGCTCTCTTCGTCCTGGGCGATGGTTCTCGCCCCCGCCGCGTGCATCTCCAGCATCCCGGCGGCGCCGTCGTCCCCCATGCCGGTCATGATTATTCCCAGGCTGTTGGCGCCGGCGCAGTTGGCCGCGGAGCGAAAGAGCACGTCCACCGAGGGGCGGTGCCGGGAGACCGCAGGGCCGTCCCCCAGCGCCACGGTGTAGTTGGCGCCGCTTCTGGCCAGCATCAGGTGGCGGTTGCCGGGTGCCACGTAGGCATGCCCCGGCAGCACACGCTCCCCGTGCTCCGCCTCCTTCACCGCCAGTTGGCAAAGCCCGTTCAGGCGCGCCGCAAAGGTCTTGGTGAAGGTCTCCGGCATGTGCTGGGTCACCAGTATCCCCGGGCAGTCTGGGGGGAGCGCGGCGAGGAAGGTCTTCAGCGCCTCGGTCCCGCCGGTGGAGGCTCCGACCGCGATCACCTTCTCCGTGGAGGAGAAGTGGTCCCGCCGGTTGGGGAGGATCGCGTCGGCGGAAAGCTTCCCGGTGACGGGTTGGAGCTCTCCTCCCCGCGCCCCTTTCCTCCTGCGCCCGGAGAGATAGGCGCAGCGGATCTTCTCGGTCAGCTCGCCGGCGTACTCCATGATCCCGCTGCGGATGTCGATCTTCGGCTTGGTCACGAAATCGAAGGCTCCCATCTCCAGCGCCTTGAGCGTCACCGCCGAGCTCTTTTCGGTGAGCGAGGAGACCATGACCACCGGCATGGGGCGCAGCCGCATCAGCTTTTCCAGGAAGACGAGCCCGTCCATCTTCGGCATCTCCACGTCCAGGGTCAGTACGTCCGGGTTCAGCTCCTTGATCCGCTGCCGCGCCGCCAGCGGGTCGGGCGCCGTGCCGACCACCTGCAGGTCCGGCTCGGCGTTGATGATCTCGGTGAGCAGCGAGCGTATCAGTGCGGAATCGTCTACTATGAGAACCTTTATTGCCATCTATCCTCTTGCAGCGGGAAGATCCCGCATCCTTTTCACCCAGGCCTTTCCGGTCCGGGGGAAAAACACCAGTTTGCGGGGGCAGCAATCCCCCAGGTCCGACGCGACTACCGGTATTCCCTCCTGCCTCAGGTACTCCAGGGCGAAGGAGGCGTTGCTGGCGCCTATGTCCGTGGCCATAGCCATCACGCGCCCGGCTCCGAAGACCTTGGCGGCCAGCCGGCTCCGGTTGCTCCCCAACTGCTCCAGTTGCTGCAAAAGCAGCCTCATGGCGCAGCTGCCGTAGCGCGCGCAGCAGTTGCTGCTGCAGGCGCGGGAGCAAGGGGAGGCGCTTCTTCCCTGCAGAAGTTCCGGGAGCATGAAGTGGTTCATCCCTCCCACCCCGAGCTCTATGTCGTAGAGGCATACCGAGACGCAGGAGCCGAGCACGGTGGTGATGGCGATGGGGTCGGCCGTGGCTAAGCATTCCCCGGCGACGATCTTGACGGCCACCGTGCCGAATTCCGGTTCGAAATAGCTACCCCTGCCGGATTGCCGCTCCGCTAGCAGCATCGCTTCTCCCTTCAGCCTCTAAGCGTGTAAGCCGTGGTGCCGCAGAGCTTGAACAGCTCCTGGGTGTGATGAAAGCTTTCCGAATGCCCGACGAAGAGCAGCCCGTCGGGGTTCAGCACCCGCGCGATCCTCTTCAGGATGGCGTGCTGGGTCTCCCGGTCGAAGTAGATCATCACGTTGCGGCAGAAGACGAAGTCGAACTTGCCGTGGATGGGCCACTTCTCGTCCAGAAGGTTCAGGCGCCGGAAAGTGACCGGCCGCCGCAGCTCTTCCTTCACCCGGGCGAACCCGTCGTTTTTCCCCTCGCCCCTCATAAAGAAGCGCTTGCGCAGGTGCAGCGGGACCTTGGCCAGCTGGTCGATGGGGTAGATCCCCTGCCTCGCCTTGGCGAGCACTGCGGTGTCGATGTCGCTGGCCAGGATGTCGAGCCCCGACGAGTCGTCGAGCGCCTCCAGCGCCGTCATGGCGATGGAGTAGGGTTCCTCGCCGCTGGATGAGGCGCAACTCCAGATGGAGACCGGGCGGCCGCCGCGTTTTGCCAGGCGCTCCGCCAGCATCCGGAAGTGGTGCGGCTCCCGGAAGAACGAGGTCATGTTGGTGGTGAGGGCGTTGATGAACGCCTCCGACTCCTCCTCGTCCCCCAGCTCTACCAGCCTCAGGTACTGGGCGAAGGATTCCAGCCCCCGCACGCGCAGCCTGCGCGCCAGACGGCTGTAGACCATGTCGAACTTCCCCGGCGCCAGGGATATCCCGGCCATGCGGTAGATGAGCCCTCGCACGCGCGCGAAGTCGTCATCGGTAAGCGTGTAGTGGAACGCATCCGGGAGGGAGGCGAACCCCCCTCCCGAAAAGCGCCGCTCCACGCTTTTTTCCTGCTGCGTTCTCAGAATTCCTTCCAATCGTCGTCAAGCTCGGCTACCTCGGCCGTCGCGGCAGCCGCAGCCGCCTTGACCGGCCGCTGTTCCCGCGGCTTTACCCCCGCCGCGGTGAGCGCCCTTCCTTTTTTCTCGGGGGCCTTCTGCCTGGCCGCAAGGCCGGCAGCGGCCTTGCGCTTCTCCGCGGGCGCCTGGGCCTTGGGCGAGCTTTCCAGGGTGAAGCGGGCCACCACCTGCACCAGCTGCTGGGCCTGCTCTTCGAGCGATTCCGCGGCGGCAGCGGCCTCCTCGACCAGCGCCGCGTTCTGCTGGGTCACGTCGTCCATCTGGGTGATGGCCGTGTTCACCTGCTCGATGCCGCTGGACTGCTCCAGCGAGGCGGCGGAGATCTCCGCCATGATGTCGGTCACCCGCTTGATGCTGGTGACGATGTCCTGGGTGGTGCGCCCGGCCTCCTCGACCAGGCGGCTGCCGTCCTGGACCTTCCCCACCGAGTCCTCGATCAGGGCCTTGATCTCCTTGGCCGCAGCGGCGCTTCGCTGCGCCAGGCTCCTCACCTCGGCCGCGACCACGGCGAAGCCTCTCCCCTGCTCTCCCGCGCGCGCCGCCTCGACGGCGGCGTTCAAGGCCAGGATGTTGGTCTGGAAGGCGATGCCGTCGATGACCCCTATGATGTCGGAGATCTTCTTGGAGCTGTCCGTGATCGACTCCATGGTGGTGACCACCCGGTTGATCACCTCGCCCCCCTTGACCGCGACGCCGCTGGCGTTGATGGCGAGCTGGTTCGCGGCCTGGGCGTTGTCAGCGTTCTGCTTCACCGTGGAGGTGAGCTCTTCCATGCTGGAGGCGGTCTCCTCCAGGGCGCTTGCCTGCTCCTCGGTGCGTTGAGAGAGGTCGGCGTTGCCTGCCGCTATCTCCTCGGTCGCAGTGGCGATCGATTCGGCGCCGTTTCTCACCTCACCCACGATGCGGGCGAGACCCTCGTTCATCTCGGCGAGCGAACCGAGAAGTTCCCCGGTCTCGTCCTTGCTCTTCACCTCGATGTGGGCGGTGAGGTCGCCCGCGGCGATCCGCTTCGAAGCGGCGATGGCCAGGTCCAGCGCCTCCTTGATCTTCCTCGCCACGAACCAGGCGAAGGCGAAGATGACGAGCGACAGCCCGAAGGTCGCGCCGATGATCTGCCACTTCATCTTGTTCATCTCGGCGGTCACGTTGTCGACGTAGATGCCGCTTCCCACGATCCAGCCCCACTCCTTCATCAGCATCACGTAGGAGATCTTCGGGACCGGGACCGTGGAGCCGGGCTTGGCCCACATGTAGTCCACCACCCCTTCGCCCTTCTCCTTGCAGACGTTGACGAACTCGACGTAGAGCTTCTTGCCGTTGGGGTCCTTGTTGTCGTACTGGGTCTTGCCGACCATCTCCGGCTTGATGGGGTGCATCAGCACCTTGGTGTCGAGGTCGTTGACCCAGAAGTACTCGTTCCCCTGATAGCGCATCTCGGCGATCTGCTTCAGGGCGTCGGCCTGCGCCTGCTGCAGGGTCTTGGCCCCCGCCTTGTAGGAGTTGTAGTTTTCGGTCAGGACGTCGTAGGCTACGTCCACCACGGCCTTCGTGGCGCCGATCTTCTCGTTCATCAGCTTGTTCTGCACGAAGGGGAGCACGTAGAACATCACCCCCAGCACCATCATCACGATGGTCGCCACGGAAATGCTGAGAATCTTGGTCAAAATTTTCCAGTCCCTGAACGCGGTCGCTTTCATATGTTCACCACCTCTTTTTGAATGTTTTCCGTGCTATGGTCCACGATCTGCAGCTCCTCGCTGCCGATCAGCTTCTCGATATCCACCAGGATGAGCATCTCGTCGTTCAAGGTCCCGAGCCCCGTGATGTAGCGGGTGTCGAGGGCGGCGCCGAGCTCCGGCGGCGGCTTGATGCTCTGCGCCGGGAGCGCTACCACGTCCGAGACTCCGTCCACCACGATCCCCACCACCTTACCCAGCACGTTGATGATGATCACCACTGTGAACTCGTGGTAGGTGGCCTCCCCGACGTTGAACTTGATGCGCAGGTCCACGATCGGCACGATCACCCCGCGCAGGTTGATCACCCCCTTGATGAAGGCGGGGGTGTTGGCGATGCGGGTGACGCAGTCGTACCCCCTGATCTCCTGGACCTTCAGGATGTCGATCCCGTAGCTCTCGCTTCCCAGCGTGAAGGTGAGGTACTCCTCCGCCCCCTCCAACCGTGTCTCTTGCTCGACGCTGCCGTGAGCTGTCTGCATAGTTTTTCTGCCTCCTTTCTCCTTAAAGCTTCTTGTGCATCAGGAACAACTCGGTCAGGTCGAGGATGAGCGCGACGCGCCCGTCCCCGAGGATGGTCGCTCCCGCGCTCCCCTCGACCCGCCGGTAGTTCGTTTCTATGCTCTTCACCACCACCTGCTGCTCGTCCAAAAGCGCGTCCACGAGGATGGCCCCGCGCTCCCCGTCCCCCTCCACCATTATCAGTATCCCGTGTTCGGGCTCGACCACTTGGGACTCCAGGTTGAAGATCCGGTGCAGCCTGATGATGGGGAGGTATTCTCCCCGCACCTGGACCACCTGCCTGCCGTTCACCGTTTTCAGCTGGTCCGGCTTGGGCTGCAGCGACTCGATCACCACGTTGATGGGGATGATGAATTTCTCCCCCCCCACGGCGACGGTGAGCCCCTCCAGGATGGCGAGGGTGAGCGGGAGGCTGATGGTGAAGCGCGAGCCCATCCCCGCTTCGGAGGCGATCTGGACCCTGCCGCCTATGGACTGCACGTTCTTCAGCACCACGTCCATCCCCACGCCGCGCCCGGAGACGTCGGTCACCTCCTCGGCGGTGGAGAACCCCGGGGCGAAGATGAGCTGCCAAACGTCGTCGTCGGTCATGGAGTCGGAGCAGGGGATGCCGCGCTCCTGCGCCTTGGCGAGTATGCGCCCGCGGTTCAGCCCCGCGCCGTCGTCGATCACGTCGATGACGATCCTCCCCCCCACCTGCGAAGCCCGAAGCTGCAGGGTCCCGCCAGGCTCCTTGCCGTTGGCAAGGCGCGCCTGCGGGGTCTCCAGCCCGTGGTCCAGGGCGTTTCTTACCAGGTGGGTGAGCGGGTCGGCGATCTTCTCGATGAGCCCCCGGTCCAGCTCGGTCCCCTCTCCTGTGGTCCTGAACTCCACCTGCTTGCCGAGCTTTCCGGCCAGTTCGCGCACCAGGCGGGGAAAACGGCTGAAGACCATGCTGATGGGGACTAGCCGGATCGACATCACGCTCCCCTGCAGGTCGCGGGTGTTGCGCTCCAACTGGGCCAGCCCCTGCTGCAGCGCCTGGTGCAGGATGGGATCGAGGCCCGCGGCTGTCTGCGCCAGCATGGCCTGGGTAATCAGCAGCTCCCCTACCTGGTTGACCAGCTGGTCCACCTTCCCCACGTTGACCCGGATGGAGGACTCGGCCTCCGCCCCGCGCCGCCCGAAGGCGCCCGGCGCCAACTCGTTAGCGTCGTAGGCGCGCCGGCCGGGGTGGGCGGGGGGGACGGCTTCGGGAGCGCCGTCAGTCTTCGCGGCCTCTGCGCGCCGCTCCTGCCACGGCAGCTCCTCGACCTGCAGCTGTTCCTCTTCGGCGACAAACATGAACGCCTCAACCAGCTTTTCTCTGCCGGCCGGCGAGGCGAGGGTAAATTCCCAGCGCGTGACGCAGCGCAAGGGATCGAGATCTTCCAGCTCCGGCGTTTCGGCGAGGTACGCCCGGCAGTGGAATTCCCCTTCAAGCGCAAGTTCGGAGAGCTCGGAGACGATGCTCTCGATGCGGATGCCGCGGTGGAAGATCTCCGGATCCGGGGAGAAGGTGAGCCGGTAGCGGACGGGGAGGGGGGAGGCCTCCTGCTGCGGAGCCTGCTCCGTTGCGGGTTGCAAAGCGCCGCTGTCGTTTGCGCCTGGTTTCGCCAGTTGCTGCAGCTTGGCGCGCACCTGGTCGATAGCCTCCTGGCACACCGGCTTTCCTTCCCGGTGGCCGGCAAGCTGCATGGATATGGCGTCGCCCGCCTCCAGGAACAGGTCGATCATCTCCGGCCGGAAGGGGATCTCGTGGTTTCTCAAAAGGTCGAGCAGCGACTCCATGACATGGGTCACCACCGTCATGTCGTCGAAGCCGAAGATGCCTGCCCCACCCTTGATGGAGTGGGCGGCGCGGAAGATGGCGTTCAACTGCTCGTGGTCCGGCTCGCAGTCTCCAAGCGCTATGAGGATCTGCTCCATCTCGGCCAAGTTCTCGGCGCATTCCTCGAAGAAGACCTGGTTGAAGCGTTTGAGATCGATGCCGTCTTGTTCTCCATTGGGAGTGGTCATGCTTGATTCCTTACCTGCCTCGTTATCTCGACCGGGAGTCCCCGGCGTTTCGTCAAAGGGATGGCAATACGGAGAACGTTTCGGAAAAACCAAGAAGGGATACCTGGGCCGCTAGTTCCGGCCCCAGCTGGCAGGCTGCGGGTGTGATGCCGTGCCGCCTGAGGTCCTCCAGGAAAAGGGCCAGCAACTGGCAGCCGCAGGCGTCGATCCGGTCCACCTGGCGGAGGTCCAACTCTGCCTGTTCCGCTTTCCGCTCCACAAGCTCGGTCAGCCGGCAAACCAGCGCCCGGTGGAGCTCCGCTGCCTCTTCACGGGAGCAGCTCCCCTGGAATGTGATGTGGTTGTCATTAACAAATACTATTTCAGTCAATTTATCCGGTCTCCATTGGAGTTACGGCCGTATGGCTTTTCTTGGCCGTATTGTAAGTCATTATAAGCAACCGTTGTTTTATGGCTTCTTCATCGGCAAAGGGGGCGAGAACTTTAACCCATTTTCGTTTTCTCCCACATTCGTAACACCAATGTAACCATTAGAGATATGTACTACCTAAATGAAGCCTTCCCCTCCCTTGGCTGGCCTGCGCGCCGCAGCGTTTCGGTCCGCGAAGGCGGGAGGGGCCAGGGGGGTGGGGGGGCTTTTTCCGCTGGATCGAAACACGGGGGGGAGATGGGAGGAACATGGACGGGAAAGAGGCAGTGAGACTGGTTGGGAAAGGGAAGGGGCAGGGGCAGCCGGCGCAGGATCAAGCCCCGGCGCCGGTCGGGGAGGTCAGGAGTTGAGGGACCTGGAGCGCAGCTTTTCGAGCTGAACCAGGGTGTCCTGCTGGCGGCCTACGTTGAGCCTGATCTTGACCAGATCGCCCAGCATCTGCAGCGAGTCCAGCGCGGGGTTCACTTTTGAGGCGGTGCAGTTTCTCCACCGGATCGGGACCTCGGCGACGCTGTAGCCGTAGCGCCTGGCGAGCGCCAGGATCTCGACGTCGTAGGCGAACCGGTCTATGCGGGCCTGCCGGAAGAGCCGGCGGGCGACCTCGCCGTGGAACAGCTTGAACCCGCACTGGGTGTCGGCGAACTCGTCGGTGATCAGGAGCCGGACCGCTTTGTTGAACAGCCGCCCCATCCTGCGGCGCCAGGGGGGCTGCGCCTCGACCACGTCGCTTTGCGGCAGCGCGCGCGAGCCGATGGCGATGTGGTGGCTGCGTGCGGCGAGGAGCCTTTTCAGGGTCTCCAGTTCCTCGATCGGGGTGGAAAGGTCGGCGTCGCTCACCAGCACCAGCTTCCCCCGGGACGCCTGCACCCCCTGCCTGAGGGCATACCCTTTGCCCCGGTTCCGGGGATAGCTGATCAGCCTGAGCCCCGGCATCCGCTGGGCCAATTCCCGCACCAGCGACGCCGTGCCGTCCGTGCTGCCGTCGTCGACCACCACGACCTCCGCCTCCAGTTGCTTGGCGGCGAGGTAGGCCTGGATCTTCCTAAGCGTTGCCGGCAGTCTCTGTTGTTCGTTGTAGGCGGCGATGACAATGGTCGTTTCCGGAAGCATGGCAACCTCCTTCGTACGCTGGGCCACGTGGTCTAGTCGGCATACTCCTTCCAGTACAGCCCGGTCTGGGCGTTGAACTTGGTGGTGCTGTCAGAGTCCTCTAAGCTCCCGGTGAAGGCGCTGTCGTCGTCCCAGAGCACCCCCTCCGGCATCAGTATCCGCGCCACTACCGTCTTCTTTTGCAGGGTGCGTGTCCCGATGGCGGCCTTTTTTTCCCGTTTGCCGGCCTCGTAGATGGTGAGGGTGAAGCTCGCTTGCGCAGCACTTGCCGTCTCCGGCTCGGCGCTGAAGATGTAGACCCCTTCACCCGCCCTTTCGATCACAGCTTCCCTGGTCCGTTCGTCCCTCTTGGCGGTGACCGGCGCCACCTGCTGCAGGCGCCGCGCCTCCGCCTTGGTGGGAGTCCGGTCGCGCCGGGAGCGGGGGAATTCCCTGAAGGCGATCGAGAGCTTCACCCCGCCCCCCGCGACCGTCAGCTTCAGGTCTCCCTGCAGCGCGGCGAAGCTGGTGCCGCGTTCGTGGGCGCGCTGTTGCTGCGCCTTGTCCGGCTGCCGCTTCACGGCTGGTTCCGGCCGCGGCCGCGGCGCCGCCCGCTCCAAGCCGAGCGCTGCCGGCTGGGGCCGCTCCCGCGAGGCCTGCATCTGCGGGGGGCTCTCTTGCGCTGCCTGCATCTGCGGATGAGCCTCCGTCGCTACTTGCGCCGGCTCGGCGTCTTTTCTTTCGGGCGCAACCGGCGGCGCCTCCGCCGGGGGGGCTGTTCGAGCGGCGGGTGCCGCTGCCCGCGTGGGGGCGGTGGGCGGTTTGGGCGGAGGCGACGCCGGGGCCTTGACGGCAAGCGACGCTCTTTGTTCCGGGCGTGTTCCGTGCTCTGGAGCCGGGTGCGGCGAGCTTGGAGCCGCGATGCGCAATACCATCGGCGCGGCCGGTACAGCCTTGGCGGGTAAGGCCTCGGGGGGGGCTTCGGGGCGCTTTGCCCCAAGGGGCCGCTGCCGCTGGGGGCGCGGTTTGACTGTTGCGGCAGGTGCGGCCTGCGGTGTCGCCTGGAGCGGGGGGGGAACTGCTATCGGAGTGAACCACAGGATGTCCAGCCGGGTCTGCGCCCCGAGGGGAGGCTCGATATGGGAGCTGGAACTAAGGACGAGGAAAAGCACCCCGTGCAGGAAGAGCGACGCGCACAGGGAGCCGGTTTCGTCGCAGCAGCGCTTTTTGTGGGAGCTCTCGGTCATGGTGGCGGCTCCGGGGGGGACAGGCTACTTTTTGAAATCAAAAAGTTGCCTGCCCCCCTTTGAGTTGCAGTGCCTGGTACTGCACCCTCAGTCGTTCGTTCCCGGGGGCCTTCTTGACGAAGATGGTGGCGACCGGGTCCGCATAGATGAGCGCCCAGTCCTTTTCCTTGAGCAGGAACCTGGTGAGCCTGGAGTCGGTCTCGAACAGGATCCAGGTCACCCGGTACTTCTCCAGCACCGATTCCCACCCGTTTTCGAAGCGGATCACCTGGTTGTACTCTCTGAGCCGGTCCGAGCCGTACATGTCCAGCCGACCGTCGATGAAGACCCTGTAGCTAGGAAAGCCGCGGTATATGAGGTAATCCCCGAACTCGTCGCTGTTGAACATGTTGCCGCTTATCTTTTGCCGCATCAGGAACTCGCAGGCGGCGACCGGTTTCTCGGCGGCGTCGAAGGCGTGGGAGGGGCGGCCGTAGATAAGCGAGACGGCGACAGCGAAGGCGGCGGCCCAGGGCCAGAAGCCGCCGGCGCGCTCGTCGATGCGGGACAGGCGCTCCGAGCGCTCCCGCAAAACGCGCGCCGCGGTCCCCCCGCGCTGCGCGATCTCGGTCACCCCCCTGGCGATGATGGGGGCGCTCACCAGCGCGAAGAGCGGAATGTAGCGCACCGCGTAGAGCGCCATATAGCCGAAGCCAAGCATCAGCATCAGCTCGGTCGGCTCCGGCCCCTTGCGCCAAAGCGCCAGCACGCCGACGGCCAAAAGCAGCAGGTACTTGAACGGGAGCTGGTCGTGGAAGTCCGGGGTAAGGAACTCGGAGACGTTGTTCATCAGGTAGGTTTCCGTGGCCAGCCGGAACGGGAAGAGGAGCAGGCGGTACCCGTAGGGGTTGATGAGGGCAGCGGCCAGGCAAGCGCCGGTCGCGATGGAAAGCTGCGTCAGCTTCCGGCGCAACGCCCCCCGCTCGGGATCGGGGGCCAGCGCCAGGGACGCCATGTTCCCGGCGAGGTAGGCCCCGAGGAGGATGAACCCCGCCATGAACCCGCCGTGCAGGTTGGCCCAAAGGAGCATGAGGGGGGGAGCAGATAGAGGTCGTTGCCGCGCTCCCGGTGCCAGGACTCTATCAGGTGGTGGAAGATCACCAGCAATAGCAGCGAGAAAAGATGCGGCCGCGCCAGCCAGTGCAGCTGGGAGGAGGCGAGGGCCAAAAGGGTGACGGCGCTGGCGAGAAGGACGCCGGCGTTGGAGTTCCGCAGCGACCAGAAGAGGAGGTAGCCGGTCAGCGCCAGGAGCAGGGCCGACCCCGCGACGATCCCGCTCATCCCGAGCATCCGGTGCGTCGCGGCCATCAGTACCTCCGAGAGCCACTCGTGCGCGATCCAGGGTATGGGGGGAGAATGCAAAGAGAAGCTGTCGAAGCGGGGAACTGCGCCGGTAGCGAGGATCAGTTCGCCGGCCCGGATGTGATAGCCGGTGTCGCCGTCGCTTAATAGCGAGGATTTTGCGGTGAAATACAGGGAACAGAGGACCGTGATGAAGAACAGGTCGCCCACCGATGGGATCAGCCTATGTGCGAGTGAGGGCTTTCTTTCCATGTCAGCTGGGTCCTTTGTCTTTACCGTGGGCGGGGGGGCGCAGCAGGTCGCATGGGAAGATCGCCCGTGACGCGGTTAACCTCAGCCGACGTCCACCTCGTCGCCGCAACTGGTCCGGGAAAGGGCGATGGTACCTGCCGGAAGCTCCAGGGCGCTCCACGCTTTCGGGAAGATCCGGGTCATCCGCCCCGGTTTCAGCTGCCCCACCGTCGCGACCACGCGCTGCGAGCGGTCCAGGAATACAACATCGATCGGGAATCTCATGAAGAAGGTGTGCACGCCGCGGCAGGGGCGGATCAGGAGCCCTTCCCCCATCGGCAGCTCGTCGCGCTCCAAAAGCCCTCTGCTGCGCGAAAGCAGCGTCTCCGCCGCGACGACCCTGCCGGCCAGGGTGCGGCCGGTGCTCTTGTTGATCGCCCTCATCCGGGCCTCCGGGAACTGCCAGAAATCCTGCGCGGGATTGCCCTTGCCGGCCAGGCAAAAGCGCCGGCAAGGGGTGGGGGATCACTTCTTCTTGGCCTGTTGCACGTAGCTCAGTGCCAACTGGACGGAAATGATGAGCAGTATGAAAGTGTTGAAGTCGATTTTCATGGGATCACCTCCTTGGCTGTTCGATTTAGCTCCTGGGCCTACGGTTCCCGCGCCTTACTGGAAAATCTTGCCCAACTTGACCACCGCCGGTCCGAGAATGACCACGAGCAGTGCGGGGAAGATGAACATGATCAGTGGGAAGATCAGCTTGATGGTGGTCTTCGCGGCGGCCTCCTCTGCCATCTGCCTTCTCTTGGTCCTGAGTTCGTCGGAGAAGGTGCGCAGGGCATGGCTTAGGCTGGTCCCGAAACGCTCGGCCTGGGCGACCATGGTGGTGAAGGAGCCGATGTCCTCGACCCTGGTGCGCACCGCCATGTCCTTCAACGACTCCACGCGCGGCTTGCCTGCCCTGACCTCCATTGTCACCTGCCTGATCTCGATCGCCAGTGGGTTGTCCCGGAATTGCGGGGTCTCGGTGGTTCGAATCAACGCCGCATCGATGCTGAGCCCCGCCTCGACACAGAGGGTGACCAGGTCGAGGATGTCCGGCAGGGGGTGAAAGATCTCTAACTGGCGCGCCTTCACCTTAAGGTGGAGCCAATAGGTGGGAGCGAGGTAGCCGATGATGCTGAAGAAGGCCGTCGCCAGGAGGGTCTGGGTGGTGAAGAAGGTACGGCTCGTAGTCGCGACCGCGAGGAGGCAGATTAGGGGGAGCACCCCAGCCAGTAGGAGCTTGGCCCCGAGGAAGCGGTAGACGGCATCCTTGCGAAAGCCGGCGGCAACGAGGGCTTTCACGTACTTCGACTCCTCCTTTTGGGGGAGCTTCACCTTCTCGCCGATCTTCGCGAGCTTGTAGGCCCAGGTTCCCGACGGCACCATGCCTGTCTTGGCGCTTTGGGGGCGAGGGAAGAATTCTTCCAACCTTTGGGCCACGGCGCTCTTGCTGAAGAAGGCGTAGTGGCAAAGGATCGCCGACACGAGCAGGACCGACGCGAACACCGAGAAAACGACCAGGTAGAGCATGGCAGCCACCTATATCCTGATTCTGACGATCTTGCGTATCACGAGAAACCCGATTATCTGCATGGCGGCGGCGCCGGCCAGGACATACAGCCCCAGCGGTTCGCGGATGAGTGCCCGCTCGTAGTTTGGGTTCAACACGCTGAAGATGCCGAAGGTGGCTATAGGGAGCGCCGCCAGCACGTAGCCGGAGAGCCGCCCCTGTGCCGTGTAGACCTGTACCTGGCGCCGTATCTTGAGCCGCTCCCTGATGGTCATCGCCAGCTTGTCCAAAAGCTCGGAGAGGTTCCCGCCTATGTCGCTGTTGATGGCGACCAGGGTGGTGAAGAACCTGAGGTCGAGGCTGTCGATCCTCTCGTTCATCCTCATCAGGGCGTCCACCATCCTGAGACCCAGTTGCTGTTGCTCGTAGGCTGTCTTGAACAAGGGGCCTACCGGGGAGGGGACCTCCTGCCCGACCAGTTGGATGGCGGTCGGGAAGGAATGCCCGGCCCTCAGCGAACGGGCGGCGATGCTCAGGGCGTCGGGAAACTGCTCGGTGAACTTGATGCTGCGTCGCTCCGTCTTCACCCGGAGCATCAGTTCAGCGACGAGCAGTACGACCACCGCGGCGAGGAACCCGACCAGGGGAGATTGCGTCTTCAACCCCAAGAGGATGGCCAGACCGAGCGCCGCCGCCATGGTGGATCCAAGAAGCAATGAGGCGGAAAGCTGGATGCCCGCCTGCTCCAGACGCTTCCCCAGGGTGCGCATCTGAGGCGCCCGGGTGAGGAGCTCCGAGGCTCGTTCCGCTTCCCTGCTGATCACCGAAAGGAACTCCTCCGGGATCTCCCCCTGCCTCTCGCCTGCCATGGTCTGCAGCCGTCTTTTCAGCACCGTCCTGCCGGACGTCTGCCGTTGCGCGAGGTAGAGAAAGGCCGCCAGGAAGACGCCGAAGGCCGCCAGGAATATAAGCGCCACGATGGGATAAAGCATGCGGGGCTCCTAGTTCTCGAACATGATGGCGGGGAGCTCGAACCCGTAGAGCTTGAAGCGCTCGGCAAAGCGCGGCCTCACCCCGGTGGCGCGGAATTCGCCGATCACGTTCCCTTGCCGGTCGATCCCCTTTTGCAGGAACACGATGATGTCGTGCATGACGATGGTGTTCCCCTCCATCCCGGTGATCTCGGAGAGTTTCACCACCTTCCGGGTCCCGTCGGAGAAGCGGACCAGTTGCACCACCAGGTCTAGGGCCGAGGCCATCTGTTCCTTGATGGCCCTCTCCGGAAGGTCCAGCCCGGCCATAAGGACCATGGTTTCCATGCGTGAGAGGGCGTCGCGGGTGGTGTTGGCGTGGACCGTGGAGAGCGAGCCGTCGTGGCCGGTGTTCATCGCCTGCAGCAGGTCGAGCGCCTCGCCGCCGCGCACCTCGCCGATGATGATTCGATCCGGCCGCATCCTCAGCGCGTTTTTCAGCAGGTCACGCGAGGTCACCTCGCCGCGCCCCTCAAGGTTGGGGGGCCTGGTTTCCAGCCGCACCACGTGCTCCTGCTTCAGGTTCAGCTCGGCCGAATCCTCGATGGTGATGAGCCGCTCCCCCCCGGGGATGAAGGCGGAGAGGACGTTCAGGAGGGTGGTCTTGCCGGTGCCGGTACCCCCGGAGATCAGGATGTTGAGCCTCGTCTGCACCGCCGCCTCCAAAAGCTCCGCCATCCTCTGGTCCAGGGCCTGCAGCTTGATCAGGTCCCTCATGACCAGCGGCTCCAGCCCGAAGCGCCTGATGGAGAGCACAGGGCCGTTCAGCGCCAGGGGGGGGATGATGGCGTTCACGCGGGAGCCGTCGGGAAGCCTCGCGTCGACGTAGGGGGAGGACTCGTCGATCCTTCTCCCGATCTTGGAGACGATGCGCTCGATTATTTGCATCAGGTGCGCGTTGTCCCGGAAGCAGACCTCGGTCTTTTGCAGCTTCCCCCCCTTTTCGATGTAGACGTTGGAGCTGTCGTTCACCAGGATGTCGGAGATCTGGTCGTCGGCCAGAAGAGGCTCGAGCGGCCCGAGGCCGAAGGTCTCGTGCTGGATCTCCAGCACCAGCCGGTCCCTCTCCATCTGGTTCAGCGGGACCCCCTCGCCGACGATGAGGTTCTCTATTACGCCGCGGATCTGGCTCACCATCTCGTTGTTGCGCATCAGGTCCATCTTGGCGAGGTCGATGCTGTCGATCAGGCGGCGGTGGATCCGGGTCTTCATCTCCTTGAAGAGTTCCGATTCCGTCGCTGCCGGACCCTGCACCGCCTGAGGCTTGATACCATCGAGCAGCATGATCTCTCCCCCTTGCCCGGAGCGCCGCAAAAAGTGTGCGGCGCCGGGCGTCTCCCGGTCAGCGCTTCACCCGCTCCGCCAGCCCCTGGATTGCCTTGCTCACCGGGGACTTCGGCTGAAGCTTCACGACCGGCATACCCTTGTTGATGGAATCGACGACGTCCGCGTATTCATTGGGGATGGCCTGGAATACCGGCATCCCCAGCACCTTCTCGGCGTCCTTGAGCTGGATGTCCGACTTGGGGAGGTACCTGTTGATGACGAGCTTCACCCTTTCTCCCCCGAGCCCCTTTCTCTCCAGGGCGCTCAGGTACCTCTTGGTGTTCTTGAGGCCGGGGAGGCTCAGCGTGGTGGTGAACAGGATCAGACTCGCATTCTGGAAGATGGCCATGTTGCAGCCGGCCAACTGCCCCACGCAATCGACCACCACGTACCTGAAGATCCCCCTGAGCATCTCCATGACGCGTTGGACCTGCTCGGCCGTGATGCAGACCGCCTCGTCGACATCGGCAGGCTCGGTGAGGATGAAGGGGCCGGAGGCGTGCCTGGTCATGACGCCCATCAGGAAGTTCGCGTCCAGCCGGTCCACGTTGGTGGTGACGCTGGAGAGCGTGTAGGCGGGATTCACGTTGAGGAAGGTGTTGACGTCGCCGGCGTCCAGGTTCAGGTCGACGAGCGCCACCTTGGTGTCGTCGCTGGCGAGGGCCGCGGCCAGGTTAACGGCGACGGTGGTGGTACCCATGCCGCCGATGGGGTTGTAGACGGCGATGATCTCGCCGTGGGGGCGCTCTTCCGGGGTGCCGGCGAAGAGAAGCCTGCTCACCTTCTGCAGCGACTGGATGAGTTCCTCATGCGCTATAGGGCGCAGCAGGTATTCGACCGCGCCGGCCCGCATCAGCGCCAGGAACCACTCCACGTTCTTCTCCGAGGCGCAGGCGATCACCGAGGCGCGGGGATACTGCGCCGTGAGCGCCTTGATGTCCTTGATGCCGCGCTCCATCTCGTCGACGCCGAGGAAGACCACCTGCAGCGCTCCTTTTTGCGACTTGCGCTCTTCGGCCAGGTGCTCGACCGATCCGGCCATGGTAATGCTCTCCGAGAAGCTCTTCAGGGAAGAGAGGATGGCGCTGCGCGATTCCTGGTCCCGCTCGATGACGGCTATGGAAAATTCGGAAGTCATAACGTTAGCCCCTTGGCCGAAGCGCCGCTGCCTTGAACGCTTCGGCGGTCATGCGTGGACCCTCACTTTCCTCCCCGCGGGATCCAGTCGTATCCCTTCTCCTCCTCGGGAGTAACGGCGTCGGTGGGGAGCTTGGTCGCGACCCCTGCGGGAGTGGGCTTCACTATCTTCGGCGTGATGAAAAAGACCAGGTCCTTTTCCCGGATGTCTTTCTGCGAGGAGCGAAACAGCGCACCGAGGATCGGTATGTCCCCCAAAAGGGGGATCTTGGACATGTTCTTGATCTGCTCTTCCTGGAGCAGGCCCGCCAGAACCAGGCTCTCGCCGTCCCGCAGTTCCACGTCGGTGCGGACGTCCCTGGTGTCGATGATGGGGTAGCCGTTGACCGCTAGGGTCCCGGCGATGCTGCTTACCTCAGCCGGGTCGATCTTCAGGTTGATCAGGCCATTTTGCAGCACCTGCGGCTTGAACTTGAGCTTCACCCCAACCGTCTCGAAGACGATGGACGAGGTGGACGCCCCGCCGGTCGAGATCAGCACGCTGTAGGGGATCCTGCTCCCGGCGAGGAAATTCCCCTCTTCGCCGCTTTTCACCAGCAGGTTGGGCTCGGCGAGGATCTTCGCGAGCCCCTTGCTGCTCAAGGCCTGGAGCACGGCGCCGATCCCCGCTGGGAAGTAGGAGACCCCGACGTTGAAGGCGTTCAGCGGGTCGAACCCCCCAATGCCGGGGATGTTCCCAACGATCCCGTTCCCCTCGGTGGAGGTGAACCTTGTGGGCGTCGATTCGGTGTTGCGGCTGGTGCCGCTGGGGGCTCCCACCAGGTTCGTGAACCCCTCGGCCGTCCTACCCTTCACGATGGCGCTGAGGCCGAGCCTTTTCAGCGAGGTCCGGTCCACCTGCGCCACCTTGACCTGCAGCAGCACCTGTTGCGGCTCGTCGACGGTGATGTGGTTCAACACCTTCGCGGAGTACGCCTTGGCGATCTCCTCGGCCTTCTTGCCGGTCATCTCGTTGGCGACCTTGCCGGAGAGGATCACCG
Source organism: Citrifermentans bemidjiense Bem (assembly GCF_000020725.1). NCBI lineage: Bacteria > Pseudomonadati > Thermodesulfobacteriota > Desulfuromonadia > Geobacterales > Geobacteraceae > Citrifermentans > Citrifermentans bemidjiense. The sequence continues at coordinate 1,230,847 of NC_011146.1, forward strand.
TGTCCTGGGCGTACTGGACGCTGATGTCGTCTTTGGGTGCGTAGTCCCTGATCTGGGACTCGATCGCCTCCCGGTCCCCCACCACCCGGACATCGAAAAAGGTGGGCTTGTCGTTGTTCTCCTCCCACACGATCAGGTTGGTGGAGCCGATTTTCTTGCCGTTGATGAGAAGCTGGTTGCGGCGCAGGGGATCGGGGACGTCGATCACGTCCTTGTCGGTAATGTTGACGTAGCGGGCCGGGTTCTTCAGGTTGAGAACCACCCCCCGGTTGACGATCACGGTGGTCGGGACGCCGGCTGTTGCGGTCGCCGCCTCGACGAGAAGGCCGAGGCAGAAAAGCAGGAAGGCCAGGCACGGTTTTGAGGGGATGCATCTCATGGGCTACCTCGCTCGCTGCGGGATTGTTTGGGCATCGGGATTATTCGGCGTACTGCTTGGAAACCTTCTCGGTTCCCCGGACGATGTCCAGGGTGTAGCTTGGGCGCGGCGGGGGAGTCCTCATCGCGGCGGCGGACCTGGGCTCCCTCTTTGCCGGGGGAGGGGGGTGCAGCGTGGCGACCTTCACGGGAAGCGCGCTGCCGTAGAGCACCTTTCCTATGGTGGCTCCCTTGGAGTCGACATGGGAGCTGTCGGAAATGTTGCGCAGCAAAAGCTGCAGCGAACCCTTGCTGGCGGAGAGGACCAGCTTTTCCGCATCGTCCGGGACGAGGTCGAGGGTGACCGTCGGGACCACGACCGGTTTTCCCTCCTTCTGGTCCGTCACCTGCCCGGTGGCCAGGATGGGGACGTTTTCCAGTACGATCTTGCTGATGTTCTCCTTCTCGTTGCCTGGAACCGGCGTGGTAACGATCACATCCACGCGGTCGCTCGGGGTTAGAAAACCTGCCACTCCCGCCACCTCGTTCACTGCCACCGTCACCGCACGGTGCCCCTGCGGCACGACGTAGGTCATGAAGCCGGCTCCCGGTGCGCCGGACCTGGGCTTTAGCTTTGCCTCGGTGACCGCGTCGCCGCCGGTTATGGGGCGGATGGCAACGCGGTTCGCCACCGCTTCGATACCCCGGGCGCTCCCCGGGGGGATGCTGTCCTTGGGCCAGGAGGCGACCTTGAGCTGCGCTGGGGTGATCGCGGTCCCGATGGGGATGTCGACTGCGGCGACCACTATCCTTTGGGGCTGGGCCGCCTTGGCGCTTTTGACCTCCTGCTGCAGGAAACTGTAGGCAAGCCAAGCGGCCATCGCCGCGAAGAACAGCGCGAACACCGAGACGAGAATTACCGCTTTAGGGCGAGTCATGTCCTTTTCTCCTCTTTACATGCAGCGAAAGGGTGCCCGGAGCGGCAGCGTGGGTGCGCGGCACGCATTTCCGGGCCCCCGGGGCAGATCCTTCATGACGTCGTATGGAAATTTCCGTGGCAGTTGCCACTGAAAGACTTTTTCTCGTGAGGGACAAGCTATGGGGAACAGGCGGTCTCATCGCTTCTGCTCCCGTTTGTGACATGGGTGGAAAAAGATCATCTGCAAGGGAGGTTACCCTCCCCTTGCAGATGATGATGTGTTACGAACTGGAGCCTATTTGCCAGACTCTAGGCGGTCGCTGACATTGCAGAACACCTTGTTGGTTTCGTCACCAAGGTTTTTTAGCGCCGCTATGACCACTATCGACATTAGAACGAGTATCAAAGCGTACTCGACCAACCCCTGACCGTTGGTATTCTTCAGGACCTGTTTCGCCTTGCTGCACATCCTTTGTAGTTTTCTCGACATGTTGGGACCTCCTTTTTGGGTTGATGGACAACTGCTTCTTCCTGCCGACAGCTGGATGTTTTCACCCGCGCTTGCCACCGCTTACCTGTGCCACCTGGACCAAAAGAACCTCTTCTAGCATTAAAATGCGGCCCTCTTGGGGACTCCGGAAACCGGCCAAAAACTAATTAATGCAAGATAACTAATTTATCGATTTGCAGTACTACGGTGCCGCATGGAATCTGCAAGCACATTTTTTTATTGCCACTACTGCAAAACCATTGGCGAAGATTGTCGGTGTCTCTTCGTGAAATTAACATGTTAGGAGACCGCTCCGCCCCAGGTAGGATGTCGCTTGCCATCAGTCCCGACTGGTGCCACAGGGAGGTGCCGTCCGTGTCATTTCTAATAATCGTTTCCGACATCGGTTCCAATTGACATTTGCAGGTGCCCCCATATACTTCCTCAATTAGTAAATTTTAATAAGGTGGCGGCATGGACAGGAAAGGGCAGAGCACGGTTGAGTTCGCATTGACGGCAGGGATTTTGTTGTTCCTGCTCATCGTGCTGGTCGACTTGAGCGTGATGCTCTACGTGAACCTCACCATGCAACACGCGGTCCGGCAGGCGACGCGGCTGGCAGTGACTCACGAAGGTTATAGCAAGGAGGAACTGATCCGCGATATCCAGGAGGACTCGAACGGGCTCTATGAAAAAAACGCCCTCGCGGACCAGAAGCCGATAGTGACGGTGGTAACGCCTTCGGCTACGGAGCCTCCTGCCGGAGTCACAGCCGCGGATACCGGGGAGCCGGGAGAGCTGATTACCGTTTCGCTTAAGTATTCCAGGCCGCTGCTTACCCCTTTGTTCAGATCCTTTTTCCCCGGGGGCGCTTACGAGTTCACCGTACGCTGCACCATGAAGAAGGAACCCTAGGAGCAGACATGGAACTGCGTGCCGACGCCAGGCGAAACCAGGCGGGCCAGAGCGTGGTGGAACTGGCTTTCGTGCTGCCGCTTTTGATTCTGTTCATCCTCGGCGTCGCCGACCTATCCCGCGCCATTCACGCCTACAGCGCCATCGTCAACCTGAGCAGGGAGGGGGCCAACCTCGCTGCGCGCACCACCATGGATGCAGCGACCATCATGAACACGCTGGCGGCAGGCGCTCTCCCGCTGGCGCTCGATAAACAGGGGATGATGTACCTGACCGAGGTGGAAGAGGTTTCCGGCTCCACTACCATCAGGTCGCAGCTGGGGTGGAAGGGGGGGAGCGGCTTGCGGAGCCGGATTAATGGCCACTCGGTCGCCGACGCTTTGAGCGGCATCGAACTGGAACCCGGGCAAAAGGTTTTGGTCTTCGAGGTGCTGTACCGGTATGACAGCTTCTTCAAGTCGGGCGCCGGTGGATTTGCGCCGGTGCTTCACTCACAAACCATCTTTTAGCAGGGGCGGGAAATGAAGATCCTTCAGGGGCAACCCAAGGGGCAGATACTGCTCCTCGCCGCCTTGGCAGTCGATGCCGGCAGGGCATACGGGGTGAAGGCGAAGCTCCATGCTGCGGTCGACGCCGCAAGCTATGAGGCGGCCAAGGCCCTGGCACAGGGGGAAGATGAGGACGACATGAAGGAAAAGGCGAGCGAGGCTGCGTTCGACTACTTCAGGGCGAACTTCCCATCTGACTATTTCGGAGCGCAGTGCAGCGGACCGGAATTGGAGCTGAGCGAACGGAAGTCTGAACAAAAGATGCGCGCCCTCTCCGTTTCCGCCACAGCGAGGCTCCCAAACATCTTTGCCGGGATCCTCGGCTGGAAAAGCATCGATCTTCCCGCCCGGTCGCGCGCGGTCAGGAAAGATGCCGACGTGGTGCTGGTGCTGGAGTCCTCGGACGCGCTTAGGGACTCGTTCCCCCAGGTGAAGCAGCGGGTTGCCACCTTCAGCGACCGCTTCAGCCAACACGATGACCGGATGTCGCTGGTGACTTTTGCCGCGGGAGCCGACCCGGTAATTTCCATCTGCGGCGTCTATAACCCCGCAAAAGACCGCCCCGGAGCGGGAACTTTCAACTGCGGCAGTGGGTATCAGAAAAGCAATTTCGCCAAAGCCTTTCTGGAGCTGAGTCCGCAGATGGCTGCCGCCGCAGCGGCCCCCGAGGATGCGATGAAGCAGGCGCAGGCCCAACTGGACGGCCTGAGGAGCGACCTGCGGGCGAAGAAGAGGGCGATAGTGCTTTTGGCAAGCGATGTAGCTGCAAGCAACATTAAAGAAGAGACCGCCGCTACGGCTCGCAAGGAGAAGGTATTCATCCATGCGGTGGAAATCGCGGGATCCCTGAAGGCAAGCACACCGGCCGGGGCCGCTAACGGTCGGAGCGGAGGCGAGAACATGAAGCGGCTCGCCAACAGCAGGGACTCCGGAGCCCACGAAAAGGAAGAACCAACCGGCTCGTACTGCGCAGCGACCGACCTGCAGCAGTTGGAGCTGTGCCTGGAAAAGATCGCCAACGGCATGACCGTGAGCATCGAGCAGTAAGCTGGCGAGGAAGCAAGGTGCGGCGAGGCTGCACCGGCGGGGGGGCGTGTGCAAGCAGAGGGCGAAAAGGGCATAGAGGAATCCGGCCGAACAAGGCTTTTGCGGGCGATCCCGCTCTTTTCTTGCCTGGACCCACTGGAGTTCTCGGAGGTCCAGCGCAGGATAATGGAGAAGCGCTTTCACAAGAACCAGGTTGTGCTTCTCGAGGAGGACACTGCAAACTACATGTACATAGTTTATGGAGGCAAGGTCCGTGTAGTTCACCTGGGAAGCGAGGGGAGCGAGAGGATCCTTGCCGTCCATAAACGCGGGGACGTCTTTGGCGAGATGGCGCTGCTCGATGCCAAGACGGCCCCGGCAACGGTCATCGCCATGGAGGACGCCGAAATCGGGCTCCTTTCCAAGGAAACCTTCGATACCTTCTTCCTCGGCAATCATAGGGTGCTGTTGCAACTGGTCGCGATCCTTTGCCGCAGGCTAAGAGAGGCCCAACTAGTGCTCAAAGCGATCACCCTACCCGATGCGGAACAAAGGCTGCGCTCGATTCTGAACCATTTGAGCCAGTTGCACGGGGTGCGTGATGCCCGAGGGATTGTGATCGCCTTGAGGCTCACTCACAAGGAACTCGCGGGATACACCTCGGTTTCGCGGGAGACAGTGACCAGGCTGTTGCACCGGATGGTCCTGGAAGGCGATCTGGAGATGCTGCAGAACCGAACCATTCTACTCAAACCGGGATTCAGGCAGAAAGCGCAGCTGCTTTAGTTGGGCGGAATACTGCCAGTTCGGTGATTGAAGTCACAACTGCTGTGCCTTGACATGGCCAGGGGGGTAATTATACTTTCGATTGTTAAAAAAAACTAAGACAATTGCCGTCTTAGTTCATCCATATGTCGCCGGTCGCAATCCTGACAAAATCGTTCAAGAGAGTAAAACAGACGAAGCGGACCGGCATTTAGATGCCCGAGCGAGGCAAAGCATGGCTCGTGAAAGATGGATACAACAGGTGTTGTGGCGTTTCTTGCCATGGCGCAGAAAGGCAAGGGAAACGTTGCCAAAGGGGTTGCAACCGGAAACCCGCTTCCGGCAGCAACTCATCCAGGAGCGGAAGCGGGCCGAGAGGGCGAACAAGCCGCTTTTGGTCATGCTCGTCAACCCTGACTGTGTCGCAGCCCGCGGGGAAGCGGATTCGGTTGTCGGCTGCGTGGGGAGGGGGCTCCAAAGCTGCCTGCGCGAAACGGATATCTGTGGAGTGCTTAACGACGGAGCCCTGGTTGGGGTGATCCTGACGGAGATCTGGGTTGACGACCTCGACAAGGTGAAGAAAGCGGTGGCCAGAAAGGCGCGGGAGAAGCTGAGCCAGCTATTCGAAGACGAGGTAGCGCGGCGCGTAACCATCAGTTTCCGCATCTATCCGGAAAGCGGTGGCAAAAGCGGCGCCTTCGACATGATCTTTTATCCCGAGCAGGTGGAGAAGAGTATCGAAGGGACGGCAGGTGAAATAGCCAAGCGTGGGCTGGACCTCCTTGGGAGCGCAACGGGGCTGGTGCTGCTCGCCCCCGCTTTCGCACTGATCGCATCGGCCATCAAGTTAACCTCAGACGGGCCGGTCTTTTTCCAACAGCAACGGATCGGTTGCAACGGCAGGAAGTTCAAGCTTTTGAAGTTCCGCACCATGTATATCGGCAACGATGACCAGATCCACCGTGACTACGTCAAGCTGCTGATCCAGGGTAAGGTCGCCGAGGAGCAGGGAGGGGTCTTCAAGATCACCGTGGACCCCAGGGTTACCCCGATCGGGAAGGTGTTGAGGAAGTACAGCCTGGATGAGCTGCCGCAGCTTTTCAACGTGCTGAAAGGGGAGATGGCCCTGGTGGGACCGCGACCCCCGATCAGCTATGAACTGGAGCATTACAGCGGGTGGCAGCGCAACCGGCTGATCGGCAAAAGGCCCGGCATAACCGGTGCGTGGCAGGTGAGCGGTCGCAGCAGCACGACCTTTGACGAAATGGTACGGCTCGACCTCAGGTATTTGAAGGGGTGGAGCCTCGCGCTGGACTTCAAGATCCTGCTGAAGACACCGCTGGCCGTTCTCAAGTGCAAGGGCGCCTACTGAGTATCGGGCGCTAAGGTGAAATTATGATCAACGTCGGTATTGTCGGGTTCGGCTACTGGGGACCCAACGTCGCCAGAAACTTCCACACTACCCCGGGTGCCAGGGTGGTAGCCGTCAGTGACGCGGACGACCGGTCGCTGGCGCGCGCTGCCCAGAGCTATCCCGGGGTGAGGATGGTGAAGGACTTCCGGGAACTGCTGACCGCGCCGGATGTCGACGTGGTCGCCATCGTCACGCCGGTCTCTTCGCATTTCGAGATCGCCCATATGGCGCTCTCCAATGGGAAGCACATCTTCATCGAGAAACCATTCACGGCGTCCACCTCCCAGGCGGAGCAACTGATCGAGCTGGCCGATCGCAAGAAGCTTAAGATCATGGTCGATCACACCTTCCTCTTCACCGGCGCGGTCAAGAAGATAAAGGAACTGATCGACGACGGGACGTTGGGGGATCTTTACTATTTCGACTCGATCAGGGTCAACCTAGGCTTGTTCCAAAAAGACGTGAACGTGGTTTGGGACCTGGCGCCGCACGATCTCTCCATCATGGACCATCTGCTGCGCCTGGAGCCTTCTGCGGTCATGGCAACGGGAGTGGCGCACTTCCAAAACCAGCTCGAGGACGTCGCCTACATCACCATTTATTTCCCAGGCAACGTCATCGCTCACCTGAATGTCAACTGGCTCTCTCCGGTCAAGATAAGGACCACCCTGATCGGAGGACAGAAAAAGATGCTGGTCTGGAACGACCTAGTAAGCGATGAAAAGATACGTGTCTACGACAAGGGGGTCGAGGGACTGGACTGCCTGGGTACCGACTCCAAGGAAAAGGCATACGGACTGAGGTTGAGTTACCGTAGCGGGGACATGTGGGCCCCGAGGGTCAACCAGGTCGAGGCGCTTCAGGGGGAAACGGCCTACTTCATCGATTGCATCAACAACAACATCACCCCGAAAAACGACGGTAGCGCGGGACTAAGGGTGGTCAGGATACTGGAGGCGATCAAGAAGTCTCTGGCCAAGGGAGGAGCACTAGTCCGCCTGAACTGAGAGGGGAAAAGGAGAAAGGAATGAACGAGAATCTTGTTGCTGTTGCCGACGACGTGAAGCTCGGGGCGAACGTAAAACTAGGGAAATTCATCAACCTGTACGGGTGCAGTATTGGTGACCACACCAAGATCGGCCCCTTCGTAGAAATCCAGAAGAATGCGGAGATCGGGAAGAACTGCAAGATCTCCAGTCACAGCTTCATCTGTGATGGTGTGGTGATCGAAGACAATGTCTTCGTCGGTCACAACGTGACCTTCATCAACGACCTGTATCCGAGGGCCACCACCTCCTCCGGCGAACTGCAGGTTGAGGCGGACTGGGCCTGCATCAGGACCACCATAAAGAGAAATGCCTCCATAGGCTCCAGTTCCACCATCCTTTGCGGTGTCACTGTCGGCGAACACGCCATTGTCGGTGCCGGAAGCGTCGTCACCAAGGACGTTCAACCCTACAGCATCGTGGCTGGCAATCCCGCAAGACTGCTGCGTACCATCCCCAAGGAGACTGATGATGAAAGTGCCATTTCTCAACCTCAAAGCACAATATGACTCCATAGCACATGAGGTGGAACAGTCGATCCGGGAGGTGCTCTCCACCTGTGCCTTTTCCGGCGGACCCTACGTGCAGAAGTTCGAGGAGGAGTTCGCTTCCTTTTGCGGATGTAAGTGGGCGGTCGGGGTAGGCAGCGGGACCGACGCGCTTTGGCTCGCCCTGCTGGGATTGGGGGTGCAACCTGGTGACGAAGTCATAACCGTCCCCAACAGCTTCATAGCGACAGCGGAGGCGATCTCCCTTTGCGGCGCGCAACCGGTCTTCATAGATGTTGGCGAGGATAGCTTCACCATGAATCCGGCCCTTCTGGAGCAGGCGATCTCACCGCGCACCCGGGCCATCATCCCGGTGCACCTCTACGGGCAGGCGGCGGACATGGATGCCATTCTTGCGATCGCCGACAGGCATGGCATCCCTGTTGTGGAGGACGCCTGCCAGGCTCACGGAGCGGAGTACAAGGGGCGCAGGGCTGGCTCGATGGGGATTGCAGGGTGCTTCAGCTTTTACCCCGGCAAAAACCTGGGCGCCTACGGCGAAGCCGGCTGTGTGGTCACTAAGGACGAGGACCTGGCTAAGAAGCTAAGGATGCTGCGCGATCACGGACAGTCCCAAAAGTACTATCACCAACTGGTGGGGATCAATGGTCGTATGGACGGCATCCAAGGCGCGGTCCTCAGCGCGAAGTTGAAATACCTCGATTCCTGGAATGCGTTCCGGCGCACGCATGCCTCTTTCTATCAGGAGGCGCTGGCCGAAGTTCGGGCGCTAAGGATTCCCAAGGAGATGCCTTATGCCAAGCATGTCTACCATGTATTCGCGGTGCGCTCGCCGGACAGGGAGGGGCTGAAACAGGCGCTTAACGCCAGCGGTGTTGAGTGCGGGGTGCATTATCCCGTTCCGATCCACCTTCAGCAGGCTTATGCCGGCCGCGGCGAAGGCGAGGGAAGCTTTCCCGTGGCTGAACGCGTCGCGAAGGAGCTACTGTCTCTCCCAATGTTCCCGGAGTTAACGACGGAGCAGGTCAGCTACATCTGTGACCAAATCAAGCGGTTCCACTAGTTCATATGGCCAATCTCACAGTGAAGCTGATAGACCCCCTGAAGGATGCGGGGGTGAGCCACTGGCTGGAACGCTGCCGGGAGACGACGATCTTTCACAGTGCCAGCTGGGCCAGGCTTATGGTCGACAGCTATGGTTATCATCCCCTCTACTTTATGTTGTACGACTCGGGTACCTGCCGTGGCTGTCTCCCCGTGATGGAGGTCGACAGTGTATTCACCGGCAAGCGCGGCGTCTGCCTTAGTTTTGCCGACTACTGTGGCGCCATTGTGGAGGGCGTGGACGATTTTGCGCTGCTGCTGCAAGCGGTACTGGATTACGGCCGCTCCAGGAGATGGCGCTACGCCGAGTTCAGGGGAGAGGCGCGCCTGGTAAACGAGAGGGCGAGCGAGGTGTATGCGCACCACCTGATTGAACTCTCGCCGGATGAGGAGCTGATGTTGTCGCGGCTGAGAAAAAGCACTGCGAGGAGCATTCACAAGGCGGTCAAAGAGGGGGTCACTGTCGCTATCGGAACCTCGCTCCAGGAAACACTAGAATACTACCGGCTGCATTGCCTGACCCGCAGGCGCCAGGGGCTCCCGCCGCAGCCTAGGCGGTTCTTTGTTAACCTGCACCACCACCTTATCGGGAGAGGGCTCGGATTCACTGCTATTGCCCGGCAAGGTGACGCCACGGTGGCGGGTGTTGTCTGCCTCCACTTCGGTATGAACGCCATTTATAAATACGGCGCCTCCGACATCGAGCAGCAGCAATTGCGCGCCAACAACCTGCTGTTTTGGGAGTTGATCAAGAAGTGCGGTCGCGACGGTTTCCGTTTCCTGAGCCTGGGCAGGACCGATCCCAAAAACGAAGGGCTGTTGAACTTCAAAAACGGCTGGGGCGGGAACATGAGCGATCTCAATTACTACCGGTACGATTTCACTTCCGGCTCATTCGTAGCCGGTGAAGTAACGAACCTGGAGCCGTACCGGCAGTTGCTCAGGAAGTTGCCCGTGCCACTGCTCCGGGCACTCGGGACGCTGGCTTACCGCCATCTTGGCTGAGAGCTGGCAGGACTCCCATGCTGGGAGAAAGAGGGGGGGTACTAATGAGAGCGGTAACGATTGCCTTTTTTGCTATCTTGACCATAACCACCGGCTGCGTTTCCCGGACAGCGGTCCCTGCAGTGACCCCGCAGCCGCCTGCATATGCCATGAGCGAATATCGTATTCAGCCAGGGGACCTGCTGGACGTGAAGTTTTTCTACAACCCAGAGCTCAACGAATCCCTCACCGTTCGCCCGGATGGCCGCATTACGCTGCAGTTGGTAAATGATGTCGTGGCTGCGGGGCTAACGCCTGCCGAACTCACGATGAACCTGACCAAAGCTTACGCCCCGGAACTCACCAGCCCCAGGATCGCGGTCATCGTGAAGACCTCTGTGCTGGAGCGGGTTTTTGTTGACGGTGAAGTGTTCAAGGCGGGCCTAGTTAATTTGGTAGGCCCGACGACGGTGCTGCAGGCTATCTCCCAGGCCGGCGGCATGAAGGACTCTGCCAAGTCCGGTGAGGTGCTTCTGGTCCGCAAGGCGGCAGATAACTCGACACAGGTGATGCGGCTTGACGTCAAAAAGCTTAGGGAGGGAGTTGCGTCGCAGGACATTCTGCTGCGCTCTAACGATATTGTGTATGTTCCCAAATCCACCATCGCTAACATCAACACCTGGATCGACATGTACATCAGGAAGAACGTCCCGCTGCCGGTTGGCATAGGGTACGACCTAAGTAGGTAACACACAGAGAACATTCGGGTGACTTAACATGAGTCTGCTAGAGATATTGACACTGCTGTTCAAGCGGAAAAAAGCAATCATCGGGATTTTTCTGCTGCTTTTTGCCTCTGCCGCGGCTTATACGCTGGCCCAGGATCCGACCTATGAAGCCAAAGCCAGCATCTTAGTGAAGATGTTTCGTGAGGACCCTTCCAGACCTGGGATGGAAGCTGACGCGAACAACCTGCCTCGTATAGTGAGCCAAGACGAGGTTGTCAATGCGGAGATACAGATCCTGACCGGTCGTGAATTGGCGGAAAAGGTGATAGGGACGCTGAAGATGGAGGGAATCTATCCCCACCTTGCCTCAGGGGAACTGCTGCCGGCCGCCCGTATGGACCAGGCCGTGCAAACCTTTGCCCAGAGCCTGCAAGTGCAGGGGGTCAGGAAATCCAACGTAATCGCTGTCTCTTTTCAGCACAACGACCCCGAAATGGCCGCCAAGGCTGTGAACCTGTTGATCGAGGCCTTTAAGGAGAAGCATCTTGCTGTGCACAGCGACCCGCAATCATCTTTCATTGCGAGCCAATTGGCCTCATTTGAGGTGAAGCTTAAGGAATCGGAGAAGCAATTGCAGGATTACCAGCAACGAACTGGGGTCTATTCGATCGACGAGCAAAAAACCCTACTGTTGAGGCAGCACACCGAATTGGACTCAGCCTACCGGCAGGCGGTCACGAACGTTCGGGAAAACCAGGACAAGATTGCTTCCTTGAAGCTGCAGATGAAGTACATCACCGATAACAAGGACAGGTACACCCAAACCGAAAGGGACCGTATCATCATCGAGGCAAAATCAAAGTTATTAGAACTGCAGCTCAAGGAACAAGAGCTCAAGATGAAGTACACCGACAAAAACAAGCTGCTTGCCGACACAAGGAAGGAGTTGGAGGTTGTCAGCAAGTTCCTGAAGGACCAGGAAGAGATCATCATAGGGAAGGTGAAGACGGCGAATCCGGTTTACCAGAGCATGGAGACGGACCTGTTCCGCGTGCAGGCTGACCTGAAGTCGCAAACGGCAAGGGCCGACGCGCTTAAGTCCCAGTTGAGGCAGCTTGATGGGGAAATAGCTACACTTGATCGGAGCCAGAACCAGATTCAGGACCTGAAGCGGCAGATAGTGTTGAACGAAAAAAATTACATGGCTTACATGGAGAGGAACGAGGATGCACGCATCTCGGATGCGATGAACCGTCTGAAGTTGTCGAATATCAGCGTAATCCAGCAGGCAGTGGCACCGGCAAAGCCGATCAAGCCCAATATATCATTGACACTTGCCTTGGGTATGGTCTTCGGTATGGCCGCGGGACTCCTGTATGCCTATGCTGCGGAAAGACTCAGCCAGACATTCACGGATCCCAAAGGTGTGGAAAAGTACCTCGAACTGCCGGTTCTCGTGACAGTCCCGCTAAAAAAGGATTAAGCCATGTATCTCAACTTCTACAACCTCGATAAAGAACCTTTCCAGATAACTCCGGACCCCGCGTTCCTGTACCTGAGCAGCGTGCATAAGGAGGCGCTTGCTTCCATCATCTACGGAGTCGAAAAAAGAAAGGGGTTCATACTGATTACGGGTGCGGTAGGAGTGGGGAAGACAACCATTCTAAGGGCTTATCTGGAAAAGGCCGAGGCCCAACATCTCAAGACCATCTACTTGTTTAACGCGAACATCTCCTACCTTAACCTGCTGAAGTACATTTTCGCTGAGCTCAACATGACGCCCCAATCCAACGAAGTTTCCGACTTGGTGAACCAACTGCACCAGAGGCTACTCTACTACTACCGTGAAGGGCGCAACATCCTGCTGGTCATAGACGAGGCCCAGAACATGCCCGTCGACACACTCGAAAACCTCCGCATGTTATCGAACTTCGAGACGGATACGGACAAGCTCATCCAGATCGTGTTCTGCGCGCAATCGGAATTCGAGAAGACTCTGAGTTTGGGGGAACTGAAGCAACTCAAGCAACGCATCGCGGTGAAGGCTACCATCTCCCCTCTCACCAGGGAGGAAGGTATCACCTACATCCATCATCGGTTGAAAACGGCTGGCGACAAGGATTGCATCATTTTCACCAACGGAGCTTTGAACCAGATCGTGCAGGCCTCGCGCGGAATTCCCCGGGTCATCAACGTACTCTGCGACAACAGCCTGATTACCGCCTTCGGTTACGGCAAGAAGAGGGTGGGCAGCGGCATCGTGCGGGAGATTACCCGGGATTTCGGGCTGGAGAATCCTCTGTATTTCAGGTGTGGCGTCTTTTTGATGATGCTGCTGCTCATGGCCGCAGCTTTCTTCGGAATGCGTCAAATGACGTCCTTGATGGCTGCGAAAGCTCCTGTTGGCGCGCAAGCGACGACGGCGGCTCCGCAGGCCCGATTGGTGCCTATTTCTGAACGAACTGCCGGGGACAAACGGGCACTCAGGAGGGTGGTCCAACGGGGAGACACTTTGGCGAAGATGATAAAAGAGGTTTACGGCGAGGTCGACGCTGACAAAATCAGGCGAGTTAAAGAAGCCAACCCGAGCATTGTGGATGAAAACGTAATCGTGGAAGGGGGAATTATCTCATTCCCATACCGCAACCGCTGATCCACAGACTCACGTGACAGGGGAGTGCCATGAGCAATATTCATGAAGCTTTGGAGCAGGCGCGCCGAGAGAAGAGCTGCTCCACAGTATCCTCGCAAATAGCCTTAGAGGCCCAAGTGGTCCGTGGTTTCTCTTTAGCGGATGAAATGTCCAAACTGCACCACCAGATTGGACTCATATTGGCTGACGGCTCCTATAAAGTGCTTCAGTTCGTTGGCTGCAGCCATCGTGCGGGTGTCTCCACTATAGTGCGCGAGTTTGCCTCGGCGGCCGTTAACCACTACGGGAAATCCGTGCTCATCCTTGATCCCTCATGCCAGGAACTGGAGCGGAGGATAAATTTCAACGTCACCTGCGAATTCGGCTGGTTCGATACGGACAAGGACGAACTCCCCGACAAGGCTTTTTTCCGGTTCGGCGACTCCAATCTCTACTTCGCGCCCATATCCGTTCATGCCTCGTTGGTGGCCCCTTCCAAAAACATAGACAGGAACCTGGACCTTTGGGCGAAGCTCAGGGAGAGGTTCGATCTCATCCTAATCGATTCTTCCTCCGGTCCCAAAAGACAGGAGGCAGTGGATTCCTTTCACAATGTGGACGGGATCATCCTGGTCCTTGAAGCTGGCAAAACGCGCCGTGAAAGCGCCGAAGGTGTGAAGAAAAAGATACAGGCCGCCGGTGGTGTGATCCTTGGTGCAGTATTCAACAAGAGGCAGTACTACATTCCGGACTTCATCTACAAAAAGCTTTAACTACTCCGCTGGGCGGCAGGAGCTTCCTGGATGCCCCCATGAGAATTACACAGTAAGAGGTCGCAATGCGAAAGGATAAAAAGACCATCTGGATAGACATGGATAATTCGCCGCATGTACCTTTCTTCAGGCCGATCATCGGCGAACTCGAGGCACGGGGGTACGAGGTGATGTTGACGGCTCGGGATTGCTTCCAGGTCTGTAAATTGGCCGACTTATACAAGATGGATTACCGAAAAGTCGGAGTCCACTACGGCAAGAACAAGATCATGAAGGGGATTGGGCTGCTGCTGAGGTCGGCGCAGCTTGCTTCATACGTTTTAAAAAGGAGTCCGGACCTTGCACTTTCCCACGGGTCGCGCTCGCAGATGATCCTTTCCTCGGTGCTGCACATTCCCACCGTGATGATGACAGACTATGAATATGCCAAGAGTATTCCCTTTTTTCGCCCTGACTGGCTGATCATTCCGGAGATGATCCCGGACAGCAGTGTGTGCGACCGCCCCGGCAAAATCCTGCGCTACTCCGGGTTGAAGGAGGATGTCTACGTGCCGGGGTTCCAGCCCGAGCAGGGAGTCCTGGACCAACTGCGCCTTGACCCGACCAAAGTCATCGTTATTGTTCGCCCTCCTGCCACAGAGGCGCATTATTTCAAGGAGGAAAGCCTGCGACTGTTCGAGGAGGCAATGTCCTGGCTCGGGACAGTGGAACAGGTGAGCGTCATCCTACTGCCGCGCAACAGCGGGCAGGCGGACTTCGTTACAAGTAAATGGCCGCAACTGCTGCAGAGCGGGAAGGTGAAAATCCCCGATCAGGTGATCCCCGGGCTCAACCTGATCTGGTACTCGGATCTGGTGATAAGCGGCGGGGGTACCATGAACCGTGAGGCAGCGGCGTTGGGGGTGCCGGTCTACAGTATCTTCCGAGGAGAAATAGGTTCCATCGACAGGCACCTATCCGATACCGGGCGCTTGACCATGATCGGGAGCGCTGAGGAACTGCGGACCAAGGTGGAACTCAAGAAAAGAAAGCGCTCGCAGGCTTACCAACCGCCGAACCGCCCTGCGTTGAAACAGATTGTCGACATCCTGCACGTCATCCTGAACCAGGTTTAAAAGACGGCGCGCCGCCAGGAGACCACTGCTTGGACAGTAAGTCCGTGCGCCGAGAAAAGGCGACATAAGCTGCACCAATCTTCTTCGCTGTCGCTGACCTGCCTCACTTCCCCGTTGTTTCCGGTGGGTAACTTTTGCAACAACACATTTCAACTGCTGACTCCGGAAGAGAGGTTCTGCCTCACTGCCACCTGGAGCCGGAGGGAGTCATGATGGATGACACCAAGAAAGGCGCCGATCTGATGGCGATACTGAAGGGGCCCCTTGACGAACTTTTCCGCTACTGCAAGGAGAACGACTGGGCGGGGTTCGACCCCTACGATGGGCTGAACAGTCTTGTATATCAGGCTACACCTCTCAAAAACAGCAAGCTCTGCAGGATTGCGCTGATCCAGGCACTGAAACGCCTGCCGGTGAACCTTAGACCGCTACTAATGGTGCCACGCCTACAGAATCCCAAGGCCCTTGCCCTTTTCCTGAGCGCGTTCGTGAAGTTGTCTAAGCTAGGCTTGCTGAAGGATGAAGGACTCATTCAGGCGATGACAGAACTTCTGGCGGCTCTGCGCTCGCCGGGAAACCGGTACTGGAACTGGGGATACAGCTTTCCTTGGCAGACGCGGGGAGAGTTGGTGCCGCAGGGGGGTGCCAATCTTGTGTGCACCGTGTTCGTCGCCAACGCACTTCTAGATGCCTTCTACTTGACCAGCGATCCCCGCTGCATCGAGATGGCCGGCAGCGCGGCTGACTATCTTCTGGACGAACTGTATTGGACCCAAGGGGGGGAACTAGCCTGCTTCAGCTATCCCCTTCCCACTACGCACGTTCCCATCCACAACGCCAACTTTATGGGGGCTGCCTTGCTGTGCCGGTTGGCGAAATACTGTGGTGGCAAGAGATACCGCGATTCGGCCCTGAAGGTGGCGCGGTACTCGGCCGCCAGGCAGCAACCGGACGGGGCCTGGGGGTACGGCGAATCACCCAGCCAGGGCTGGGTCGACAACTTCCACACCGGGTACAATCTCTGCGCGCTTCACACCATCGGCCACTGCGCGGAAACCGGGGAGTTCCAGGGGGTACTGCGGCTAGGCTTCGATTTTTACCGGAAAAACTTTTTCAGGCAGGACGGCGCCCCGAAGTACTACCATAATAGGATCTATCCAATCGACATCCATAGCGTGGCCCAGAGCATCATCACCATGCTCGAGTTGAAGGAACTGAGTGAGCAGAACCTTCCCCAGGCCCGGTCGGTCCTCACCTGGGCGCTGGATAATATGTGGGATGACAACGGGTACTTCTATTACCAACTCTATCCGTTGTTCAAAAACAAGATCTCTTACATGAGGTGGTCCCAGGCTTGGATGCTCTTGGCTCTTGCTACTTTTGCCGAGCACGTTCAGGAGTGAACTGAAAAGAGGTGTCTAATGAAACGGAATACTCAACTGCCGCTATCGGATACCTTGAAGCCTGACAGTCGCTGCCGCTATGTTCTCATCACGCCTGCCCGCAATGAGGAGAAGTACATCGAATTGACGATCCAGTCCATGATTCGCCAGACCGTTAGGCCGATGAAATGGGTTATCGTGAGCGACGGATCCACCGACAGGACGGATGAAATAGCAGGAAAGTACCTGCCTGAGCACCCATGGATGGAACTGATCCGAACACCGGAAAGGGAGAGCCGTAATTTCGGAGGGAAGGTGCGAGCCTTTAACGCCGGCTATGAAAGCGTCAGGTCCCTTCCCTTTGAGTTCGTCGGTAACCTAGACGCCGACATCTCTTTCAGTCCCGATCTCTTCGAATTCTTATTAGGCAAGTTCGCCGACAACCCAAAGTTGGGTGTTGCCGGTGCCGCTCTTATGGAAAAAGGGTCCGTTGTCTACGATTACGATATCGTCAACGTTGAGCACGTCTCCGGGGCGTGTCAACTCTTTCGGCGTAGCTGCTATGAGCAGATCGGCGGGTATCAAAGCATCAAGGGGGGCGGGATCGACTGGACCGCTGTGACCACTGCACGCATGATGGGGTGGCAGACCAGGACCTTCCCCGAAAACAGCTTCCTCCACCATCGGACGATGGGGACAGGGAAGGGGAGCGTGCTTGGCTCCCGTTTCAGGTTCGGCAAACAGGACTACTACCTCGGAGGGCACCCCGTTTGGGAAATCTTCCGCGGTTTATACCAGATGACAAAGGAGCCGTACCTGGTAGGTGGAGCATTTCTACTCAGCGGGTACGTATGGGGGTGGTTGAGCGGCACGAAGCGCCCGATTTCGGACCAGTTGGTAGCATTTCGGCGCAAGGAACAGATGGAACGTTTAAAGCAGATTGCTCGTCGCAAACTCCTTCCCGCCAGCGAACCGTAGGCCCTGAAAAAAAGTCATTTGGCAGGAATCGTCGTAACGCCCCCCAATGGAGGTTCACAAGGAGAACGCGGGATGAGTCTATCGCCCATGCACATAACCGTCTGTATTTGCACCTTCAAGAGACCAGAAATGTTGCAGCGCCTGCTGATCACGCTTGAGGGGCAGCAAACCGACGGGAAGTTCAGCTATTCGGCGGTGGTCGTCGATAATGATGCCAACCGCTCAGCGTTGGAAACTATTGCGCTGTTCCAGAAGTATCACACCCTGCCAGTGACCTACCTGGTGGAACCGGAGCAGAACATCGCCCGCGCCAGGAATAAGGCAGTCGATAATGCGACTGGTGACTTCATCGCCTTCATAGACGATGACGAGTTCCCGGAAAACCGGTGGCTGCTGCAGATGGTGAATATCTTAGAGGGATCCGGTGCAGCCGGGGTGCTGGGGCCGGTGCGCCCCCATTTTGAAAAGGGGTGTCCCAAGTGGATCATCAAGAGCGGCCTGTGTGATCGGAAAAGCCACGCCACCGGAACCATTATGCGTTCCGCCGATACCCGCACAGGAAACGTTCTGATCAGCAGGGAGATCTTCAAAGATACGCGTAACAGGTTCGATCCTGCCTTTGGCAGAAGTGGCGGCGAGGATGTCAGATTCTTCGAGTACGTTATGCAGAAGGGGCATACTTTCCTCTGGAGCAACGAGGCCTTGGTCTATGAAACTGTCCCACACGAGCGCTGGAGTGCATCCTTTTATCTACGAAGGGCGGTACGGAAGGGGGGGGTGAGCGGCTCCGTGATCAGGAAAAGGGGATTCTCCTTTCGGCACCTTGCTTTCGCTCTCGCAGCTTTCTGCGTCTATGCCACAACCTTGCCCTTCGCCGTCCTGGCTGGAAAGCACTTCTGCATCAAATGCTTGGTGAAAACGGCTTATCACTTGGCATGGCTTTCGGGGTTTTTCGGTCACGTTCAGATAGCTCTAAAGGACGACCAGTAGCTCCTTTGACGGCTCAGACTGCCGTCAAGGAAAGGGGGCACCGCGATGTTAGGGATGTTGGCATTACTTGCCTGTTTTGCCTTAGTCACTTGGCTCTTTGTTCGGGATCAGCGGGTGCGCCCGATGCCCTCCCCCGAGTCGTGGCTACCCTTTGCGTGGTTCGTGATCGTCGGGACCAGACCGCTCTCCGCCTGGTTTTCGGTCCAGGAGGAGGATTCCGCTGACGCTTTCCTGGAGGGAAGTCCGCTGGACCGATACTCTTTGATGGCGTTGATCCTGATCGCATGCGTGGTCCTGCTGCGCAAGCGACCGCAATGGTTTGGGGTCCTTCGTAGCAACTTCTGGTTCATGGCCTTCATCGCCTACTGCGCTGTCAGCGTTGTCTGGTCCGATTACCCCTTTGTCAGTTTCAAAAGATGGGTCCGGGAGCTCGGTAATGTAGTGATGGTCCTGGTAATCCTCACCCAGGATGATGCAGGCAAGACCACCCGTGCATTGTTGGCAAGGTTCGCTTATCTAGTCATCCCGCTTTCTGCGGTCCTGATACTCTACTTTCCCGCCCTCGGCACCTACTACAGCGATCTTGAGGGTATCTCCTACTGTGGCGTTGCGACCTATAAGAACATGCTCGGCAGCATCATGTTCATCTCTGGGGTCTATCTCGCCTGGGAGTTACTCTACGTGCCTGACGGGAAGGACACCAAGGTTTCAGATCTAGCCCCATTGGCCGCCCTATGGGGGATGGCCGTGTGGCTCCTTGTTATCTCCAGCAGTTCTACCGCCCTTATCTGTCTGGCGATGGGGTCCGCTGTTCTGCTGCTGATGAAACTCACTTTAGCCCAGAGGCAGGTCCGCCATCTGGGGACCTACACACTGCTTGGCGCCCTGCTCTTGTTGGGACTCTTCTCTCTCCAAGGAACGCTGGAGATAATGACGGGGGCGGTGGGGCGGGATCTCACCTTCACCGGTCGCACGGAGTTATGGGGGGACGTCCTTAGAGAACCTATCAACCCCCTGCTTGGGACTGGCTACCAGAGTTTCTGGCTCGGGGCACGCGCCGACGACCTCTGGGAGCGTTATCTTTTCCACCCGCGGCAATCCCACAACGGCTACCTGGAAACCTACCTGAACGGCGGGTTGCTTGGCCTGCTCCTGCTACTCGCACTCATCGCCTCGATAGGAAAGCGCTTGAAGACTGGGCTCCTCGCCGGCAACAGGTTCACCGTGCTCCTCTTTTCCTTCTGGGTCGCGTCGTTATTCTACAATTTTACGGAATCGCGGTTCGTAGGGCCAAATCTGATCTGGATCCTATTGAGCGTAGCCGCGTTATACCACCCCGCCGAAGCAGACCTGCAACAGGCGGGATAGTCACCGCTCTTCCACGAGGAGAGGCAAGTGTTCTGGGCCAAGATCAAAAAAAGCGAGCTTTCGCGGGATACGCTCTGGATGCTGATCGGGTATGGGGCGCAGCTTCCGATCCGTGCGGTCTATTTCATCCTCATTGCCAGATGGCTCGGTGCTGAAGGCTACGGCGCCTTCATCGGCGTGACGTCGTTGGTCAGCATTCTTGCACCCTTCGCCAGCATGGGGTTCGGCAACATTCTCATCAAGCATGTGGCCCGAGACCGATCTGAATTTTCCCGGTATTGGGGGAGGACCCTGCTTCTCACCTGGTTCAGCGGCATAGTGCTCACCTTGGCTACCGTGGTCCTTTCGCACTTCATCTTGCCAAAGAGCATCCCGTTGATGCTGGTGGTCACCGTATCAATAGCGGATCTGCTCTTTCTCTCCATCCTGAATGTTTGCGCGCAGGCGTTCCAGGGGGTCGAGCGCCTGTCCATGACGTCGTTCTTACTAATCCTGCCCAATGCCACGCGTCTAATTGCCTTGGTGCTCCTGATCCTGCTGAAAAAGCCTACACCGCTCGACCTGGGTTACCTTTATCTGGTGAGCACCGGGGCTGCATTTATGATCGGTGGCTACCTGGTATCGCGGGAACTCGGCAAGCCGGTTTACAACGGGAGGTTGTTCGACGGCGAGGTCAGGGAGGGGCTGTATTTCTCGGTTGCCCTTTGCTCCCACAGCATATTCAACGACATTGACAAGACCATGCTGACCCGTCTGGCAACGCTGCAGGCTGCCGGCATCTATGCCGCTGCATACCGCTTGGTCGATGTCGCCTTCATACCGGTGCGTTCCCTGATAGCCGCCTCTTATGCACGTTTTTTTCGCAGCGGAGAGCAGGGAATACGGGGCACTTTGGGACTGGTCGGGAAGCTCATACCTTATGCCGCAGGCTACGGCCTTGCCTCGTCGTTACTGCTATATATCTGTGCGCCGTTGCTGCCCTACGTCTTCGGCGCTGACTTTAAGGAGGCGACCGTCGCTCTGCGCTGGTTATCGCTCCTCCCTTTCCTTAAGGTGCTTCACTACTTTCCTGCCAATGCCCTGACCGGTGCCGGATTCCAGGGGCTCAGGAGTTCCCTGCTCGTGGGCACTGCGCTTTTCAACATATGTCTCAACCTCTGGCTGATTCCAATTTACTCATGGAAAGGGTCAGCCTGGGCCAGCCTGATTTCCGACGGGCTTTACGCGGTCATTATTTGGGGAGCGGCCGTATGGAAGCTCCGTTCTTGCCAATCAGTGGCGCTTGCGAACCAGGAAAAGTAGCCGCCCATCTGCCGGTAGTTAATGGCGCCGTCAGCTTCTGGGTACAAAGAAAGCCCTGCAGGTGTTACTGCAGGGCTTTCTTTGTACAGTGTTTTCTTTGTGAATTACTTGATTGAGCTCAGGTAAGGGGAGGAAACCACCTTTACCGTGCCGTTGGCCCACGGGGTCCCCTTGCCGGCGCCGGGTGCCGTCGGATACTTCGGCGACACGTCAGGGCCGATACAGGGCCACTGCAGCCCGCCCCACCAGACCGGCTTCGCGGTCAGGTAGAGAGACTGGGGGAGTGTCTGATCGTCGGTGCGGTTCCATGTCACCGCGTTGCTGTAGGTGTCCCAGTTGCCGTGGCGCACCGCCGTGTTGCCGACATTGATGTCGTTGCCGGACGCGCTGTTGTCGCCGTCGCCGTTGTAGCCCAGTCGGTAGATTGCGGAAGTCGCGGCGTTCATCGCTTCCAGGGTGTACAGGCTTTCGGTGCTTCTCCCCAGTACGTTGCCGATGACGTTGTAGTAACGGCTTTGGTACTGCAGATCCACGTCCCAGGCGCCGCTGGTCCGGTTGGGGGCCAGCGCGATCTTGTTGCGGAAGAAGGTGTTGTGGCTCTTGGTCCCCCAAACGAAGTCGGAGGCGACCCTGCTGTCGATGTAGTTACCCTCTATCAGGTTCATGAAAGCGTGGCTACCATGGAACGAGATCGCATAGGGGTTGAAATTGAGGACGTTCAGGTACAGCGACGTGATGTAGTTGTAGGCGAATACGTTGCCGGAGAAAGGTCCTGCCGTTATCAAACCGGTCGAGAGGTGGTAGATCTGGTTGTTCTCGAAGAGATTCGCGGATGAGTACATCTGCGCGTTGATGCCGTAGGCGCGGCTGGTGGCAAACGACGCGGTGCCGTCTCCTGCCGTGGTGGGGAACCCTTCGTGCAGTTTGTTCCCCCGGATGGTATTGCGGTAGGCGCCGTAGTTTACCAGTAATATCGCTTCGTAGGCGCCGATGACCTCGGTGTCTTGGACCCAGCAGTTGGAGGAGCCCAGCAGGACGAGGGTACCGCTGCTTTTCTGCGCGCTGCCACCACTCAGGCTGTTGTCGACGGTGAGTTTCTCGATGCCTGCCATGGTGGTCATGCCGCCCAGCTTGACCGCCTGGGGAGAGAGGGAAGGGTCGTAGCTCCAGTAGAGGGGGATCTCCAGTGTCGCCGTGGTGGGAGAGGGGACTGCTATCACCTTCGCTGTCTGCCCGAGGGACCTCGTCCCTGATGCTCTGCCGCACCAGGTGCAGGAACCGTTGTTGCCGACGTTAGTAACCGGAGGGTCGTCGCTGCCGTTGTTAAGTTGGTCGATAAGGATCACGGTCCCAGGGGTCCAGCCGTGGGCTGTCGCCGTGGTGATGGTCGTGGAGCCTTTGCTGAGGCCCCCGGTGAGCCCAATCCCGGCCCCGACGCTGGGGCGTGCCCCGATGCCGGCCACAGTGTTCCCGGACATCCCGGTCATCCCCTTGATGATTGTGCTCCCCATCCCGTTCCCCCTCAGGGTGACGTTGGATTTAACCATGATCGGGCTGCTTACGTTGAATGTGCCCGCGCCTAACTGCACTACTTGGCCGGCCGGGCAGTTCGCAAGGGCGGTCTTGATGGCGGCTGCATCGTCTCCGCCCGAGGGCTTTAAAGTCGTGTAAACGGTGCTGCGCACAGGTATGTCCCCCTGCACGCCCGCGTTTCCCGCCCAGGTGATGGCGCGGTTGGCCGGGATGGCGTAGGTGGCGTGTGCCACCTGTGTGAACCCTGCCACTGCCAGCACGAGGGCCAGGCTGGTGGTCAGGTGTTTGAACAGGTTATCGGTAAGCTTTGCTTGAGTCATGTATGGTCCTCATTCCTCTGCCTTCCGTTAAACAATATAGCGTAACTTCGCCCGGATAAGCAGGTTGATTGCGCAGTCGGCCCTCCGCATGTTGAGACGTCGCGGTGGTTGCCGTGCTGCTTAGGTATCTTTCAGCGAGGCGCGCTCTTGCTGCGCCTGCGGCGCTACGGCCCCCCCTGTCACAGCCGGGGGACCAGTGGTTACAGCAGTGACAGGTTCAACACCTGATGGCTGCCGGTGCCGGCGAAGAGGCTGATGTTGTTCAGCGCGGTGGCGGCTGCCTGCTCGGTCCTAAAGGCGTAGCCAGCGGCGATCTGAGTCTCGGTCCCGCCTGCAGGGGTGACGTAGACGTCGTAGCGGTGGTAGGGGATGTTGATCACCATCCGCACGCGGTAACTCTTGCCGGCAGAGTAGGGGAGAGCTACCTTGGCGGCATAGGTGCTCCCGTTACGAACGTCGATGGTACCGCTGTTGTTGAAGCGGACCACGGCGGCTACGTCGGAGTAGCTGGTTGCGGCCACTGCGGAGAACCCGGTTATGGCGTCGATCTTCGCGGCGTTGGGGATGGTGTCGAAGGTCGCGGTGAAGGTCCCGGTCTTGGGAGCGATCGCCCGGTTCTGCCAGAGCGCGGAACTCATCATCGGGGCGCTGGCGGAGGTTACGGATAGGTTCTGCAGTTGCAGCGTCCCGGTGCTGGTGTTCCGGGTGAAGGTATTGAGCGCCGTCACCGCCGCCTGTTCCGTCCTGAAGGCGTAGGCTGCTGCGATCTGGGTCTCGGTCCCGCCGGCCGGGGTTACGTAGACGTCGTAGCGGTGGTTCGGGACATCGACCTGCATCCTGAGCCGGTAACTCTTTCCTGCGGAATAAGGGAGCGCGACTTTGGCCGTATAGGTGCTCCCGTTGCGCACGTCGATGGTGCCCGTCGGGTTGAAGCGGACCAGCGCGGCGACGTCGGTGTAGCCCGCGGCCTGTACCGCTGAGAAGCCGGCGATCGCGTTGATGTTGAGGACGCTCGGGGTGAGGTCGAAGATCGCTGAGAAGCTGCCTGTCTGGGGCGCGATCGTCTGATTCTGCCAGGTTGCAGTGGTGGTGCCTGGTGTCGGTGCCGGTGCCGGTGCCGGTGCCGCAGCGAAAGTTGCGGCGATTTTGTGGTTGGCCGCGACGTTATTGAAGGTGTAGCTGGCGACGGCCCCGACCGAGACGCCGTCAACCGTCACGGCGGCGATCTGGTACCCAGTGGCAGGGGCGATCTTGAAGGTCTGGCTGGTTCCCTGGGATACGACGATGGAACCGGTGGGGCTGATGGTTCCCCCGGTGCCGGCAGAGGCCGTGAGGGTGTAAAGTGCTGCGGGCGGCGGGGGCGCCGGCGTCGTGAAGGCGACTTCGTTGGAGGGGGCGCTGGCGTTGCCAGCCACATCGTTTGCCGACACAGAGAAGTAGTACTTGGTCGCGTCGTTGAGGTTGCTCACCGTGTACGAGGTCAGGTTGCCGACGGTGAAGTGCTGCGTGTAACTGCCGGGGGCGGTCCCGGTGTGAACGGTGTAGCCGTTGAGGCTGGTCAGGCTGCTGCCGTCCGTGTAGGTGGTGGGGGCTGACCAAGTCAGAGTCGCCTGGGCTGCCTGGGCCGCGCTCGGTGCCAACTGCGCCGACGCCATGACGGTCATGACGAGCAGCGCGCCGAGCGCGATGCGGGTAAAAATGCTGCTACAGGGTCTTATCTTCATAAAGCTTTGCTGCCTCCTTGATTTGGGCGCCATCTGCTGCCGCTTCCGGTTAACGCGTCCTTTCCGCGTTTTGCCTTCTTGCCGACGCCTTCTTGGTTTGTTCTGCTCCCAAAGCCTTCAACGCTTTCAGGAGCGTGCCTAGCCATGCGCTCATCCCGGCAGGACGCAAAAAAGCCGGGTCCGATATCGTTGGTTTCGATATTTCGGCGACCCGGCTGTCTTCGTGAGACCCAATAGGCTTTCCGTCACTTTCTCGCGAAAGTTTTAGTATTGTCGTGTATCGCTATTCGTTCTGTCTGGGAGACGGTAACACAGCGGTTGCGAAAGCTTTGTGACGTCCGTCACAGTAGCGGAGGTTACCGCGTGCAGGTCACCGAGAGGGGCAGGATACCGCAGGGTGATAAATGCAGCTTCGGGTTGATTCTGGAATCTGCATTGGTATAGTTTAACGTTCGTTTTTTCGGGAGACGGAAGTTGCTGATTTCCCTGGCAGGATTCGCCTGCTGTTCGCTGCTCCCGGCAGCTTCGGAGGTCGATTTTGTGCGGTATCGCCGGAATTGTTGCTGGGGCGGGTAAAGCGGCACCGGACCTGGAGCGGATCGTCGCCATGATCTCGCCGTTGCGTTATCGCGGCCCGGACGAGTCCGGTGTCTATCTGGACCGCCGCGCCGCGCTGGGGCACCTGCGCCTGAGCATTATCGGCATAGACGGCGGGATCCAGCCCATCGGCAATGAAACGGGCAAGCTCTGGATCGTCTACAACGGCGAAGCATACAACTACCTGGAACTTCGGGAAGAGCTGGAGGCGAAAGGGCATCGCTTCACCACCCGGACCGACACTGAAGTGCTGCTGCACCTCTACGAAGAGTATGGCGCCGACTTCCTGTCCAGGATCAACGGCCAGTTCGCACTCGCCATATGGGACAGCGCGAAAGAGGAACTCTTCCTCGCCAGGGACCGGGTCGGCATCAGGCCCCTTTACTACGGTTGGTCTCGCGAAGGGAGCTTCTTGTTCGCCTCTGAGGTGAAAGCCATTTTGGCAGTAGACGGTAGCCGGGAGTTGGACCTCGAGGCTCTTGGACAGCTCTTCGTCTTCTGGACCACGCTGCCGGGAAGGACCTTCTTCCGGGGGATTCAGGAAGTTCCCCCGGGGCATTACCTTGTCGTCGGCAAAGGTGAGTCGGTGCCGCGCCCCTACTGGCGCATTCCGTTCCATGCTCCCGAGGAGTGCTGCGCTTTCGGCCTTGCGGAGACGGCTGAAGCGCTGCGGGAGCTTCTCAGCGACGCGGTGCGCCTCAGGCTGCGCTCAGACGTCCCGGTGGGGGCGTACCTAAGCGGCGGGCTCGATTCTTCCGTGATTACAACGCTCATTCAGCGCCATTGCGACAGCCATCTCAAGACCTTCTCGCTTGCCTTCCAGGACGGCATTTTTGACGAGAGCGCTGCGCAGCGGGAGATGGTGCGTTTCCTGGGGAGCGACAACCGGCAGGTTATGGTGGAGAACGGCGACATCCGCCGCTTCTTTCCGGAGACGGTATGGCACTGTGAAAAGCCGACGCTGCGAACCTCGCCGGTGCCTATGTTCCTGCTGTCGAGGCTGGTGCGTGAGGAGGGTTACAAGGTGGTGCTCTCCGGCGAGGGGGCGGACGAGATCCTCGGGGGGTACAACATCTTCAAGGAAGCGAAAATCCGCCAGTACTGGGCGAAATGCCCGGACTCTTCCCGGCGCCCGCTGCTTTTGGAGAGGCTCTACCCTTACATCTTCAGGAACCCCGGGCGCGGCCGTAGCTTCCTGCAGGGGTTTTTCGCTGTGTCGCGGGAGCAGATGCACGACCCGTTTTTTTCCCATGCGGTGCGTTGGCACGCCGGGGAGCGCAACCTCGCGTTCTTGGCGCCGGACTGCCTGGCCGCCCTGTCGCAATACCGGCCCATGGAGGAACTGGCCCGGTGGCTCCCGGACAATTTCCTGCACCGGGACCTTTTGTCCCGGGCCCAAGTGCTGGAGATGGAGATCTTTCTCTCCAACTTCCTTCTCTCCTCACAAGGAGACCGGGTCGCCATGGCCCACTCGGTCGAGATGCGTCACCCCTTTCTGGATTACCGGGTGGTGGATTTCGCTTTCCGTCTGCCGGCCAAATGGAAGGTGCGGGGCCTGACTGAGAAGTTCCTGCTAAGGCACGCCTTCCGGGGAATGTTGCCAGAAGGAATCGCCAGCAGGGCGAAGCACCCGTACCGGGCCCCGATCAGCGAGCTCTTCCAAGGCACGGTTCCTCTCGATTACGTGGACGAGTTGCTGTCGCAGCAGAGCCTGAAGCAAAGCGGTTATTTCAATGCTGAAAAGATCGGCCGCCTCTACTTGAAGGTCAAGGGTGCGCAACCCGGCGCCATCGGCGAATTCGAGAACATGGCGCTCATCGGCGCACTTTCAACCGAGATACTGCATCGGCAGTTCATTGCCGGGTTTCCCTTGCGGCGGAGCTCCTTGCTGCAACCGGACTTGGTACGGTACGGGAGCCTCTGAAAAAGGAGTCTGTTATGGAGCCCGCGGTACACAACCTCTTGGAAAACAGCGCAAGAATTCGCCCCGACAAGGTCGCACTGGTGCAAGGGGACCTGCGCATAACCTACCGCCAGGCGAACACCCGTGCCAACCGGGTTGCCGGCTGGCTCATAGATGAAGGTGTACTTCCCGGCGAGCGAGTGGTGCTGCTGCTTAAAAACGGCATCGAGTACCTTGCGGGTTACTACGGGATTCTCAAGGCAGGGGCAGTCGCGGTGCCGCTCAACTGCGATCTGCGGGTTGATGCGCTTCGTGAGCTCCTGGCCGACCTGCACGCCGTAGCCGTGATCTGCGGCAGTGAAGGCGAACAACTCTTGAATGGGATCGACAGCGACCTCTTCGGGATTCGCCTCCTGCTGATCAAGGACGCGAGCGGCTCCCGTACACCCCGAGGCGCCAGGGTGTTTGCCTGGGACGAGGTAGTGACCGACGCCGATCTTCCCGATCACGGCCTAGCCACCAACGCCTCCGCCCTCGCCGGGATCATCTACACCTCCGGGTCGACCGGCGCCCCGAAAGGGGTCATGCTCTCCCACCGCAACATCGTGAGCAACACCTGCTCCATCATCCAGTACCTCGGGTTGAACGAGAACGACGTCCAGATGGTGGTGCTCCCCTTTTTCTACGTGATGGGGAAATCGCTTCTGAACACGC
Organism: Citrifermentans bemidjiense Bem; assembly: GCF_000020725.1. Lineage (NCBI taxonomy): Bacteria > Pseudomonadati > Thermodesulfobacteriota > Desulfuromonadia > Geobacterales > Geobacteraceae > Citrifermentans > Citrifermentans bemidjiense. The sequence continues at coordinate 1,258,983 of NC_011146.1, forward strand.
ACGTGGCGGTGGGCGGAACCGTGGTCGTCAACAACGCGTTCGCCTACAGCGCGCCGGTGATAAGGCAGATGGCGCAGGAGGGAGTCACCGGCTTTTCGGGGGTCCCTTCCACCTACGCTTACCTGTTGCACCGGTCGCCATTGGCGGCTTTCCGGGACAAGCTTCCGGCGCTGCGCTACTGCACCCAGGCCGGAGGGCACATGGCGCGTGAGATCAAGCAGAGGCTTATGGAGGTGCTCCCGCCGCACACAAGGCTCTACATCATGTACGGCGCCACCGAGGCGGCTGCCCGGCTCACCTATGTCGAGCCGGAAATGCTTGTTGAGAAAATCGATTCCATCGGCAGGGCTATTCCAGGAGTAACCGTCCGGGTCCTGGACGAGAAGGGGGAAGAAGTCGCCGAGGGGGAGATCGGCGAACTGGTGGCCTCCGGGGCGAACATCATGCTGGGGTACTGGAGGGACGAGATTGCCACCGGGAGGGTTCTTGACGCCAACGGCTACCACACCGGCGACATGGGGTACCGCGACGGGGACGGCTACCTCTACGTGACCGGCAGAAAGGACCATCTGCTCAAGGTGGGAGGGCACCGCCTCGACCCCCAGGAGATTGAGGACGCGCTGATGGCGACGGGGGAGCTCCTTGAGGTGGCGGTACTGGGCGTGGACGACCACCTGTTGGGGAAAAAACTCGTGGCGATCGCGGTGTCGCTCCAGGAAAACCCAAGCGACAAGGTGCTCCTCTCCCGCTGTCTGTCCAGGCTCCCACGGCACAAGATCCCCTCCGAGATCAGGTTCGTCGCGGCGCTGCCCAAATACGCCAGCGGCAAGATTGACCGCGCCGCCTGTTTAGAGGCGCCACCCCTGGCCGGCCCATGTTGTAGCGGCCGCCAGGGAGACTGAAGAAAGGGTGAAAAGGGTGAACATATGAATGGTGGGATATTTTCCAAAGAAGTGCTCCGCCTGGACCCGGAACGGGAAGTGGAGCGTATTTGCGCCAGGGTGAAAGAGCTGATGCTGACCCAGGTAAAGCGGCGCGGGTTGGTGGTGGCGCTTTCGGGAGGGATCGACAGCAGCGTTACTGCGGCCCTGGCAGTGCGGGCGATCGGTAAGGAGCGGGTGATCGGCCTCGAGATGCCCGAGCGGCACTCGTCCGGCGAGAGCCAGAAGCTAAGCGGCAAGCTGGCCGCCGCCCTCGGCATCGAGACGGTCCTGGAGGAGATCTCTGCAGCCCTGGAAGCGGTGGGGTGCTATCGCAAGTACGATGAGGCGGTCAGGATGGTCGTCCCCGGCTACGGGGAGGGGTGGAAGTCCAAGATCGTGATCTCCAACAACATGGAGCATCCCGGCTTCACCTCCTTTTACCTGGTGGCCCAGGACGGGGCCCAGGGCACCACCCGGGTCCGCCTCCCCTTCAAGCCCTACCTGCAGATCGTTGCCGCCACCAACTTCAAACAGCGCATCCGCAAGATGCTGGAGTACTACCACGCCGATCGGCTCAACTTCGCCGTGGCAGGCACCCCCAACCGACTGGAGTACGACCAGGGGTTTTTTGTGAAACTCGGGGACGGAGCGGCCGACATCAAGCCGATCGCGCACCTGTACAAGTCGCAGGTGTACCAGTTGGCCGAATACCTGGGGGTGCCTGAGGAGATCCGCCGCAGAACGCCCACCACGGACACCTATTCCCTGGCGCAAGGGCAGGACGAGTTCTACTTCTCGCTTCCCTACCCGGAGATGGATCTCTGCCTTTTCGCCAAAAACAATGGAGTCGCGCCAGAAAGCGTGGCGGCAGCCCTCGGGCTCACCCCAGAGCAGGTCCGGCTGGTATTCCAGGACATCGAAGTAAAAAGGAGCAGCACCCGGTACCTGCACCTGCCTCCCTTGCTGGTGGAGGCGGTCGACTGGCAGTGAGGCCGGCATATCGAGACCAAAAAGGAGACGCACATGAGCCTGCAAGAAGATATCAGAAGCTTCATCGTCGACAATTTCCTCTTCGGGGACGCCGGAACGCTTAACAACGACAGCTCCTTCATCAAAGAAGGGATCGTGGATTCCACCGGCATACTGCAACTGGTGGCGTTCATTCAGGAACAGTACCGGGTGGTTGTGGAGGACGAGGAGCTTATCCCGGAGAACCTCGATTCGGTGAGCAAGGTGGCGGCTTTCATCGAGAACAAGATGAAGATGGCGGCTTTCGTGGGCGAAGAGCTCGAGGTGGCGGTAGGCGGCGCCGACGGCGCGGTCTGAGCGGGAGCGGACGATGGTCAGGAAAACGCTGCAAAGAATGTTGGGCAAAATGGCCATGGTGGCCCCAGGGGGGTTCTCCCTGAGGCCATGGCTGCACAGGATGCGGGGCGTCCAGATCGGCAAAAACGTCTGGATCAGCCAGTTGGTTTACATCGACGAGATACACCCCGAGCAGATAACCATCGGGGACAACGTTACCATCGGCCTTAGGTGCACCATTTTCGCCCATTTCTACCTGGGCGAGCGGTCGCTGGACACCGGGACGGGGAGGGTGGTGATAGAGCAGGACGCCTTTATCGGCCCCAACTGCACTATCCTCAACGGCGTCACCATCGGAGCTGGATCGGTGGTCGTGGCGGGGAGCGTGGTGACCAAGTCGGTCCCCCCGGGGGTCCTCTTTGGACACACCCCTGCCGCGCCGCTGGCACGCATCACCCATCCTCTCACCAGTGACGGGCGGGTAGACTACGACCGGTTCGTCTTCGGCCTCAAAAAACTCTAGTCCCGGAAGGTTCTCCTCAATAGGTAGGCCAGAAGCGCTATCGACAGCAGGGCCGCTACGGCGATCCCCCCCATGATCCTCCGCCTTACCTGCTCTTCATCAATGAGCTGCAGTTCCCTGTCCAGCTTGGACAGTTCCGCGTTGATCCTCCCCGATTCCGACTTCACCCGCGCCGTGTTCACCTCGTGAAAGAGCGAGTGGAAGCTGTTGCGGACCGAGAAGAGCTCCTTACCGAGCCTTTCGGTGTCCACCCCGATGGAGCCGTATCCGCCGAGCCTAAGCTCGATACCCTGGATGTGCGCCTCGGTCTGCTGCATGCCGTCCCTGATGATCCTCGCCCTCTCGAAGCTGTGGCAGCGGCTGCAGCTCTTCTCGTTTATAAGCGTGAGTGAGGCCTTGAGCACCTCGTGGTTGCCATGGCAGGTGACACAGGTGGGCCCTCCCTTGCCCAGAGCCCTGCCATGGGCGCTGGAGAGGTAATCCTTGAGCACGCCGGGATGGCAGCGACCGCAAAAGGCGGGGATGGCCCCCTCCTTCGGCGCTCCCAGGAAACCCTTGGCGGGGGTCATGGCTGTGGGGGCGTCCTTCGGATCGCCGCCATGGCAGCTGTTGCAGGAAATGCCGTTTTGGGCGTGGACGCTCTTTTGCCAGAGGTTCACCGGCGCACCCAGCCGGTCCGGGAGGGAGGCGTGGCACTGCAGGCAGACGCTCTCCGGCGCCTCCGCGCTCCAGGCGGATGAGGCGAGGACGAGGGCCAGGGGAATCAGGATGAGGAGGCTTGTTAAAGTCCGGGTCATGACAGGTGCCCCCATACGGAAAGAGCGATCCAGAGCAGGATTCCACCGACCACCAGCGCCAGGAAAAGCGGGCGCTTCAGGGGGTGCCGCTCCGGTGAGCGGTCGGCAAAGGGGAGCAGGGCCAAAAGGGTCATGGCCGCTCCCTGCACGGTGAGCCCCAGAAGCTCGTTGGGGAAGATCTTCAGGGTCTGGTAGTTGGCCAGGAAGTACCACTCAGGCTTGATGTGCGCCGGCGTCTTGAAGGGGTCCGCCGGTACGAAGGCGTCCGGGGTGAAAGGCATCGAGGGCCAGAAGAAGACAACGCCCAGGAAAATGGCGAGGTAGATGCAGATCGAGGTGGTGTCCTCCAGCATGTAGTTGGGGAAAAAGGGGATGCCGCCCGGGTGGCTTTGGTAGCGGTAGCGCTCGGCCTGCCAGGGCGTTTTGGTGTCGCTTCTGCCAAATGGCGGGGCCGAGATGCCGGTGCGCTTCAGGAGGAAGATGTGCACCACGATCACGACGCTGATCACCAGCGGCAGGAAGGCTACGTGCAGCGCGAAGAAGCGCCCCAGGGTCGCAGGCCCGACCAGCTTCCCGCCGCGCAGGAATTCCACCATGCCGGGGCCCGCCACCGGAAGTGCGCTCACCGAGTTCGTGGCGACGGTGGTGGCCCAGAAGGAGAGCTGGCTCCAGGGGGCGAGATAGCCTGTGAGCGAGATCCCCTGCACCAGGGTGAAGAGCAGGAAACCGCTGAGCCAGTTCAGCTCCCGGGGGCTCTTGTAGCTTCCCATCACCAGGGTGGAGAGCATGTGCAAGATGAGCGCGGCGATCATGGTGTTGGACCCGACCGCATGGCAGAGCCGGATCAGCCAGCCGAAGGGAACCTCGTTCATGATGAAGTTGACGCTCTTGAAGGCCTTCTCCGCGTCCGGCACGTAGTAGACCAGGAGCAGCATCCCGGTCACCACCTGGATGGCGAAGGCGACCATGAGTACGCTTCCCAGGGAATACCACGCGTTTATGTTGCGGGGGAGCAGGTAGCCCGTGAGCTCCTTATCCGCGATCTCGCCGATGCCTACCCGCAGGTCGACCCAACGGTACAGACGTTTAAACAAGGACATTGCACCTCCATGTGCGGCAAAGGACTACCCTATGGTGATGTTCCCGCCGGTGACCGTCACGGGGATTTTCGCCAGCGGCCTGGGAGGGGGGCCGCCGAGAACGGTTCCGTCGGTGGCGAACTGCCCGCCATGGCAGGGGCAGAGGAAGTGCTGCTGCTCCTTTACCCACTGCACGATGCAGCCTAGGTGGGTGCAGACCGCGGAAAGGGCGATCATTTCCCCCCCTTGGTTTTTACCAGTACCGCGGAAGATCCGCCGTACTCGAAAAACTTTGCCTCACCCTCCTGCAGATCCGCGGCGGAGATGACCAGCTTCTGCAGCCCGGTCGCGCCGGACCTCGGAGCCATAAACCGAAAGACCGGGTAGCCCGCGGCAACTGCTGCCGCCGCCGCTGTCCCGGCCAGACATACCCCTAGAAACTTCCTCCTGCCGTCACTATCCATGCACCCTCCCCCGGTCGGCCTTTTCTGGCCCGGCTCAAGTATAATGACTGCCCCTGCCATTTCAAGTGCGTAAGGTTCATGAAAATGGCTTTTGCCACAGTCTCACCTCCGGCTTTGACCCGTTGGAGTCGCGCCACGCGTGGGTGACGGGGGACAGAAGGTTGCGACATTTCTAATGAAAATGAATCTGATGCCTCTCTGCGGCCGGGGGGATTGCTGGATTGTGCTTTACCGGGTGCCGAAATTTGGGTATTCTTTCGCGGCTCGCGCCGCCGGACGCCCGGTGTCGACAAGCGACGCGAAAGAAAAAGGAGAGAGGATGGAAACCTATTACGCCCCAAAGGATCTCGGGAATTTCGCCGAAATAGGAAAGGACGCGCCGGAACTGGCCGGGAAGTTCTTCGCCTACTACAACGAGGTCTTCACCGAGGGGGAGCTGACCGAGCGGGAGAAGGCACTGATAGCGCTCGCCGTAGCCCACACCGTCCAGTGCCCTTACTGCATTGACGCCTACACCCGAGCCTGCCTGGAGAAGGGGTCCCATCTGGGCGAGATGACCGAGGCGGTCCATGTGGCGACTGCCATCAGGGGGGGAGCATCCCTGGTGCATGCGGTGCAGATGCGCAAGATCGCCGAGAAGCTCTCGCTGTAGAGGAGAGGGGATGCCGATGGCTGCAAATCCGTTGGGAGGAGGAAGCTTTGGCGAGGCGCTGGCGAAGCACGGCCTGCAGTTGACCCGCGAGGAGACCCGCGTGCTGCAGGTGAATGTGGGACTTGCCTGCGACCTAAGCTGCCGCCACTGCCATCTGGAGGCGGGGCCGCAGCGGGTCGAGATGATGGACCGAGACACCATGGACGCGGTGATCGACTGTGCCCGCCGCTTCCGGTTCCAGAGTATTGACCTGACCGGCGGAGCTCCTGAGCTGGTCCCGGACCTCGACCGCCTGGTCCGCTCGCTCGCCCCGCTTACCGACCGGCTCATGGTCCGGACCAACCTGGTGGCGCTGAATAGCGGAGAGGGATCTGCCTTGTGTGAGCTCTACCGCGAACTCGGCGTAGCTTTGGTGGCTTCCCTGCCGGCCAGTAACGCCGCGCAGACCGAGGCGCAGCGCGGTGAAGGGGTCTGGGGGCGGAGCGTCGACGCCCTGAAGAGGCTGAACACGCTGGGTTACGGGATGCCGGATAGCCCACTTAGGCTCGACCTGGTCTCAAACCCTTCCGGGGCCTTTCTTCCTCCCCCCCAGCAGCAGGCCGAGCAGAAGTTCAGAAGCGACCTTTCCCGCAGGCACGGCATCAGCTTCAACTCCCTTTACACCTTCGCCAACGTGCCGCTGGGGCGATTCCGCTCTTTTCTTGAGCGTTCAGGGAATCTGGAGGGTTACCTGGCGCAGCTTGCCGACGGTTTCAACCCCTGCAGCGTCGCCGGGCTCATGTGCCGCTACCAGCTCTCCGTCGACTGGCGCGGCAGGCTTTTCGATTGTGATTTCCATCTGGCGCAGGGGGGGTGGTACGGGGGGGAGGAGACCCATATCTCGACGCTCGCCGAGCTGCCGGCGCCGGGGACGATGATCCCGACCGCCGACCATTGTTTCGCCTGCACCGTAGGCGCCGGCTTCACCTGAGGGGGGAATATCGTGGCCTAGTTAGGCCGCTTCCCCGGCTCCTTGGATAATAGCGACGGCTTCCTGGCCGGCCGGAACCGTTTTCCCCGATACTTTTCCCTCTCCTCCCAGTAGCGCCGGTACTCCTGGTTTCTGAGTTCCCTCATAGTGGCCAAGTCGTATTTCACTAGCTGCGCGGGAACCTCCCCCTTCCGGACCATCCCCCAGGGGCCGTCGTAGGAGCTGGAGTGGTACCAGCCTCCCTGGCGCCACAGGTAGTATCCCTGGGGCAGGTAGAACAAGTCCTGCGGCACCCCCACCGCGACCCCGACCCCCAGCCGCTCCGGAAACAGGAACTCCGGCGCAGGCTTCGCCGCCGGCTTCACCGGCTGCGGCTGCTTTACCCCCTCTGCATCCCTGCGGCCGTTTACCTGCGGCTCCGGCTGGCGGGGCTCGGTGTAGCGCCGGTGGTATTCCTCGTACATCTGGTAAGGGTAATAGGTATAGAAGGCCCCCCGGGCCGGGCCGCTGCTGGAGAGAACCAGCAAGGCGGCGACTACTGTGCATCCATGTCTGTTCATAGGCACCCCCGTACGAAACCTCTCAGGATGTGAGACATCCGAGGTTGACGCTCCTTTCTGCTTCCAGCTGCATCCGCGGCCCCTTTTTTATGGTCGATTAGAAAACACCAATTTATTCTCTTGGGCCGCGATTAAAAGTCAAGCGCGATTTTTCATTGGGAGATGGCTGGCTTCTGATATATAGTGTCCGCTGTCAGGCGTAAGATCCTGCAGTAACAAGGGGTTGAAGGGGGATACGGTGGCAGGCAAACCATGGGTGGACAAGGATCAATGCATAAGCTGCGGTATCTGCATCGGCAACCTGCCGCAGGTATTCCGCTTCGACTCGCACGGCAAGTCAGAGTGCTACGACCCGGAAGGAGCGGATACCGAGACCATCCAGTCGCAGGCCGTGGAGCTCTGCCCGGTCTCCTGCATCGTGTGGGTGGAATGACGGGGAGCGCCATGAAGAGAACTGACCTTGCCCGAGGTACGGTGCTCGTTGCCTGCGTCATAGGGATCAGCCTTTTGCATTACCTCACCCCGCTGCGGCTTGCCATGCTGCACGACATCTTCCAGCGCCTCTACTACATTCCCATCATCCTCGCCGCCTACTGGTTCGGCTTTCGCGGCGGCATCGGCTGCGCCCTGCTGGTCACCTTCTGTTACGCCCCGCACATCCTGTTCCAGTGGGGGGGGCACATCGCCATGGAAATGGAGAAGTACCTCGAGGTGATCCTCTACAACGTGGTAGGGGGGATCACCGGGATGCTCTCGCAGCAGGAACGGTCCCGCAGGGAGCAGCTTGAGGAGACGGCGAAGGGGCTGGAAGATTCCTACCGGCAGTTGAGGACCCAGTCCGAACTCATCATCAGGATTGAGGAGCAGTTGCGCCGGGCGGAGCGCCTGTCGGCTCTTGGTGAGCTTTCCGCCATCCTGGCCCACGAGATACGCAACCCGCTGGCCTCGATACGCGGTACCGCCGAGATCCTCAGGGAGGATGGGGCGGCCGCCAACCGCGACGAGTTCCTGGGGATACTGGTGAAGGAATCTGACCGCCTGAACCACGTGGTGGAGGATTTCCTGCGCATGGCGCGCTCCGAGCCGGCGATCAAGAAAGAGTGCGACATCAACTACGAGCTTGCCAACATGGTAACGCTCCTCTCTGCCCAGGCCCGAGGCGAGGAGGTGGAACTGCGGTTTACTCCCGGGGAGGTTCCGACGCTTTCCGCCGATCCGGAAAAGCTGCGCCAAGCATTCATGAACGTCATCCTCAACGGGATCCAGGCTTCCGCTCCAGGGGGGCGGGTCCTGGTGACGACGAGCTACGACCGCCAAAGTCGCAGCATCGAGATCCGCTTCAGCGACAACGGCCCCGGCATCGCGCGCGAGGCGATCGGCAAGATCTTCGAACCCTTCTTCACCACCAAGGGAAGCGGCACCGGCCTCGGGCTCTCCATCACCAAAAAGATACTGGAGGGACACGGCGGGACGCTGGAAGTGGAAAGCACGCCGGGCGAGGGGGCCTGCTTCCGGGCCCGGCTGCCGACGGAAACCTAAGTGGCGGGCTGTGGAAAATTCTACGGGGTTGTTGGATATTCTACAGGCTGCGCCGTCAGCTGCCGACGAGGCCGCTAGCGCCGCTAATGATACCTTGCAGTTGCGATCCGCACCTAGGGTGGCACGCTCCTTGTATTTGCCTTGACCGTTCACTGTGGTCACGCACCCTTTCGGGTGCCCGGGCGAATGGAGCAATCGCATGAAAAACATAAAGTTCACAGCCGTCAACTGCTCGCTGGTTGTTGCCGTGGTGGTCATCCTCGTTGTCTCGGCCTTTTACGTGCGGGTTGGCGCGACCGCCGACCAGGTGGTGGTGCTGCGCACCTCCGGGATGACCTGCAGCAGTTGCGTCAGCAAGATAACCAAAGTGCTGCAGTCCCAGCGCGGAGTGGCCGCCACCGAGATCGATCTGGCCGGCGGGCTGGTCCTCGCCGGTTACGATTCCAAGCAGGTGGCGCCCGATAGTTTGGCGCGGACCGTCGCCGCAGCGGGGTTCAAATCCGAGGTCGCACAGGTGCTGACCCCTCAACAGTTCAAGTCGATTGTTGGGCGGGACCTGGGGGGGCAGGCCGCGGGAGGCTGCTGCGGTCCGCGCGGTTGCGGCAGCGCTCAGTGATCCGCCGGTAGCTACTTTTGGTAGAGCCTTGCTGAGAGTGCTTCAGCACAAAAGCCCCGGCTCGACCGGGTGAAAAGGAGTAATTCATGGTTTGTAAATGCAGAACAGGCCTCAAGTACCTCTTGCTCGTATCCCTGTCGCTGCTCCTGGCGGCCACGGTTGCCTTCGCCTTCAACCTCCCCGGAATGGGGAAATACGACAAGGTGAAGCCGGTAAACGGCAGCGTAACCATCCCGGTATCCAAGGTAAGCGACGGCAAGGCCCATTTTTTCAAGATCGTAGAAGGAGGGAAGGAGATCAACTTCTTCGTAGTGAAGGGGAGCGACGGAATACTCCACACCGCCTTTGACGCCTGCGACGTCTGCTATCGCGAGAAAAAAGGGTATGAGCAACTTGGGGACAAGATGGTCTGCAAGAACTGCGGCATGAAGTTCGCGTCGGTACGCATCGGCGCGGCCAGCAGCGGCGGTTGCAACCCATCCCATCTCCCGGCGAAGATAGACGCGGCCAACGTCAGCATCACGGTTGACGACCTCAAGGCCGGGGCCCGCTTCTTCTAAGAGCCTTCCACATGCTTGGCAATTGCCCCCTCCGCTCCGGCCACCGCCGGTTGGGGGGGAGCAATTACCTCCCCACCCGCCATCCTTTCCCCTCCTTTGCGCCGTCGGCATCCCTTTCGAGGCATTTCTTGACACCCGTCCTTCCCGCGGTGTATTAAACATAGGCGAGCAGCACCAGGGGAGAATCGATGACCAAGGACAAAGACGAACGCAAGAGGTCTCACCTCAAGCTCGTAGTGAACAACCAGGAGATCAGGAGCGCCAGACCTTCCGCTGCCGAGCAGGAATTCGTGCCGCTGGAGGAACTGATCGCCAATCGCGACCTGTTCCGGCCCGCTTTCTACCGCGGTATGGGGAGACTGCAGACCAAGGGATACCAGACATTGGAGCGTTTCCTGGCCGGAAGGGGTGCGCCCTACGGGATCGATCCCATCCACGGCAAGGTACTGGTGCTTCCCGCCGGCAACGTTTCCCCTGAATCACTGGAGTTCGGTTCGCCGCAGGACGAGCTGCTGCTCAGCATCTCAGAGGATGCGGGCGGTTCCGGCCTTTGCTTTTCCCTGGAAATGATCCTCCCTTACTTCAGTGAGGACGACGCGGTCATGGAAGAGGCGCTTTTGTTCGCGCCGGTCCTGCAGTACGGCGCGCTGTTCCTCGAGGAAAACCCCCACGACGGCATGCTGGACCTGATCTACCGGCTGGCCGTTCCGCTGTTCCCCCCCCTTCTCACCACTCGCCTCGCCGAGAGGATGTTCTCCATATTCTCCTTTGAACTGAAGGAAACCTTCCTGGCGCTTTCCGACTATCCGGAGGGATAACGCACAGCCCTCCTCGCCTCGCACGTCCATCCACACCCCTCGCCATGTTTCCGCCAGAACGGTGGAAGATCTCTTTCCGTATTCAGTCGGGGGGAGTACCTTCACCTTGCGTGTATGTTCTCCATCTTCTCCTTCTGACTTAAGGACACCTTCCTCGCCCTTTCCGAATGGCCGGGGAAGTGATTTTACTTCTGCTGTTCTAGTTCTGCTCACCCCTCCTGTTCGAATTTTTCTTCAGTTAAACCGGTGCTTTCCATTGAATGCTCGTCCAGGTGTTCAATTGTTGATGTACTGCCGCTCCCGGGGGATAGCACGCCAATCGACGGTAAATCAGGCGGTTATGCTGAGGCATGTCTTGGCACGCCCGTTGCTGAACTCCAGAGCATGCAACAACGAAGTGAAATTTGAGTTGGAGGGTAACTATGAAAGGACTGTGCAGGCTCTTCCTAGCGATATTTCTTTTATTGACTTCTATTCAACCGGTTCTGGCTGATTTCGATTCTGCCTTGAACGCCTTCCGTCAGCAGCGCTATGCCGAGGCAGCCGCAGAATTCAAAAAGTGTGATAGCGCGAAAGCCAACTTTTACCTTAGTCTTATGTACGGAATGGGGTGGGGGGTAGCTCAAAATAAAGAAGAGTCGGTGGGCTTTTTACGCCGTGCAAAAAAGTTGGAACTGTTGGAGACGAACCAGTTAGCGTTAGTGACTAGTGATAAATGAAAGGAATAGGCTTCTTAGGTTATCGGGTCATCTATATGCCGCTCGGCGGCCGAAGGGCTGTCAAATAGGCCGGTTTGAGGGACTCTACCGGTGGCTGCACCGGAATGGGAAGATGGCGGGGGGAACCCCGCCTCCTACCCGCTCAGTCTGCATGTGTCCCAACATAGCTCCTGCCCCGCCTGCATCCGGGCTTCAACATCTTCCCTACTGAACCTTCCCTTTACCCTATCGGGATAACAGGACGGATTCAATAAGGCTCTCACCATTAAAAGCCCTAACAAACAAGCTCAGTAGTCGGTTGCGCTCTAATTAAATTTTTTATTGCTAATGTTTTAAAATTAATTTATAAAATTCCAAATGTTTTTTGACACCTAAGTGCGGCTATGGTATAGGCTGACTAGCTTTTTTTATCTTGGGTGCATCAACGTTACAGTCAGTAAGTGACGTAGTGGTATAGTGGAACTCCTGTTTCAAGTGTGCGACAGGGTGAACTGTTCGCCTAAAAATGAACAAATATCGTTGATATGCAAAGGAGTGACATCATGTCCGTCAGGCGTCTTCACTTGGGGCTTGTTTTTGGCACTTTTGCTTTGCCTGTGCTACTGGTCGCTGGATGCAACCAGGATACTTCATCTTCTGCCGGACCGGCTGACGGTCAATCTGCAACCACGTTAGGCAAAGTGACCACCAGGGTGGCCACAAGCGCTGAAGTGAGCGCCCTTCCCGCCCGCGGGAAACAGAAGCTTTCCGCTTCTCCCGCCGTAGCTGTTTTCGGGATGATTTACATCGAGGCCAACACAGGCAAGGAATACATCTTTGATGGCAATTCCTGGGTTCCACACGACAATACCGTGGACAGTTTCTATGCCGCGCGCAAGGCGGAAAGCGCTGCAAAGACTGGTGCGAAAACCACGGCATCCATGGTCCAGTCTGACGTTTACACCGATGGAGACCCTGCCGCCACCCCTTCCGGTGCCCACGGAGGTCCCGGCTCAACTCCTGCTGGACATTACGCCTATGGGTGCGCGGTCTGCCACAAGGTTGGCGGGCGTGTGTCCTTTTTAAAAACCGGTCCGGCATATGCGTCTGGGCTCGCGGCTCCCACCTACAACACTACCACTCAGACCTGTTCCAATGTGGCGTGTCACGTCGTGAGCGGCTCGTTTAGTTACTACACCTACGATTGGGGGCTCGACACTACGGTCCTGACAACGATTACCTACGGTAGCTCGACGCCCCGCCCCACGGCGTCGTGGTTTTCCACCGGGGCTGCCGGATGCACCGCCTGCCACGATGATCCGCCTCGCAACGGTTCTACCGGAAGCAACGTCTGGCATAGCGGCAACCATGGCGGCCAAGGGCCAACCGGTGCGCTCAACCAATGCCAGCTCTGCCACCCTGATGCTTCCAGCCCCGGGAACGGCATCGGTGACACCATTACCAACAAGGCTTTGCACGCAAACGGGACGGCCAATGTGTCTGCTGTCTTCACATCTGCCTGCTACGGCTGTCATTGAGATTGCTTTGATCACAACGACAGGTGAACTTGGAATTGATCGCGGAACAACTGCCGTGGATCTGTAGTAGGACCTGCTTGGAGTGCAATGAGGGGCGATCCCTCGACGTGGCAGCCGTATCCTGCAGAATTCTCTGCAAAAGGAGGACTCATGTCTGCTGGGAGATATATAAACCTGAAGAGCCTGGATTTTAGCCGGTATGCTTTTGCGTTGGTGCTGTTACTGGTGTCCGGCTGCGGCGACGTCTCCACTGTTACCCAGGAGGCGTCCCAAACCGGCGCATCCGAAAGTAAACAGACGATATCGGCTGCCTCCACCGTGGATGTCAGTAAGCTTCCCATGCAAGCGCGACAGAGGCTTTCTGCTCCCCCCCCGGTTGCTGTGTTCGGCATGACTTATTTCGATACCACGATCGGGAAGGAGTTCATCTACGACGGCAAGATGTGGGTGCCACATGACAGCACCGTCGAAAGCTATTACGTGAAGAAAGGCATTACCCTGTCTAAGACTGCTGCCCTGATGACGCAGGATGAAGTCTGCGTGGACGGGGATCCTTCATGTACACCGACCGGTGCCCACGGTGCGCCAGGCATGGCAGTAGCTGGTCATTACACATTTGACTGCGCTGTGTGCCACAAGGTCGGCGGCCGGCTTGTCTTCGATAAAAATGGGCCTGCCTATGCGGCGGGCAAGCCTGCTCCAACTTTTGACGCCAGCGCTAAGACCTGCCTCAACGTGGCGTGCCACAACATATCCGGTACCTTCAGCTACTACACCTATGACTGGGGTATGGATGCTGTGGTCCTCAGCACCTTGACTTACGGCGGCGGGGTGCCGCGAGCCACCCCCTCCTGGTACACGACCGGTCCCGCCGGTTGCTCCGCCTGCCACGACGACCCTCCTCGTAACGGCTCCAATGGGAGCAATATCTGGCATAGCGGCAAGCATGCCAACCAAGGGCCAACAGGAGAGGCTAACCAATGCCAGTTCTGCCACCCGGACGCGTCCAGTCCGGGCAACGGTATCGGCGACACTATCACCAACCCCAGCCTCCATGCGAACGGCTCGGTCCAGGTGCAGGCAACCTTCAAAACGTGGTGCTTCGGTTGCCATTAAAAACTCACGCCGTCCCGTCTTGAAACAAAGAAGGGCAGCCTTTTCCGGGCTGCCCTTCTTCCATTATAAACCTACTACAAAAGTTGCTTGCTGGTGTGTTTTAGGCTGTATCTGAAAAATTATGAAATGTGCTATGGGCAAACGGCCCATGTATACGGAGTAAGCTAGCTACTGGGAATGCTCCATGAACTGGGGCCGGCAACTTGAACACTCACTTTTTGCTCCAAAGTGAGCAGTTGAAGCCACGCAATTTCAAAGGAAAGTAGTTATAGTTACTAAGGTAATTGGGCACTACTAGCGCGACTCGCGGGGAAGGATCCCCGCAACCTGCTCCATGTCCCTTCTAAGCCTTTGTGCGGCGTAAAACTCCCTACGTGTCATTTCCCCTACCAAGGCATCCCTTACTTCGGCAGCCTTTTCCACGCCCTGCCGGGCCGCGAAATCTAGCCACACCCAGGCCTGAACCATGTCGCGGGAGGGCCCCTGAGTGTTGTACGAAAGGCCTACATGCAACTGGGAGTTCGCATGGCCGTGCGTGGCCGCGACGAGGTACCATTTCACCGCCTCGGAGCCTGTGGCGAACTTCGCGGCATGTTGCTCGTATAGTTGCGCTAGGTCGTGAGCTGCCGCAATGTTGCCGCTATTCGCTGCAATGCGCAGCCAAACGGCAATATCGGCCGGCCGGCACGCGTTTCCGGGGCCTTTGCCGCAGTGCAGCGCCACTTGGTAGGCCGCCTCGGCAGGGGGCACGCCGGCAAGAGCGTGCCACTTCTGCCCGGAGTCCGGAAGGCTATTTTCGGCGAGGTAGATCTGGGCGATACCTTCCTGTGCCCCAATGTGCCATTTCTCTGCCGCGAGCCGGTACCATTTCAGTGCCTCGGCGATGCTGCGTGGTGCGCCGCATCCTTCACGATACATGTTCCCCAGGAAGTACTGGGATTGGGAGTCGCCTTGATCGGCAGCCTCCTTGAACCATGCCGCTGCCTGTGCGTAATCACGCTTTCCGCCCAGACCGGATGCGTACATGACCCCCAGGTTGTAAGCAGCCTCCAGTTGGGATTGCCGTGCCGAAATGGAGAAGCAGTTCAACGCTTCGGCAACGTTTCTCTCTATGTTGTTGCCTGTGGCGCGGTCGACACCGGTGTTGTTGGTGACGGCGGCGTTTCCGTCCCCGGCCAGCTCTGAGAAGAAACGGTCGTTTTGGGGTGCGCCGGCCGGATGGGCTTCGTCGACTATCTTCGATTTGCGCAGATCTGCCAACCCCATCCCCTCCAGGGATGAACAGGCATTGTCCTGTGCTGCGGCGCCTACTGCCGATAGGGCCGCCAGGATGATAAGGGCTGGAGCTGCGTTACGGTATTTCAAGGGTATCTCCGGTTACAAGGGCGTCGGTCAAGCTCCGCCGACGGCTCACATGTCATGACATCTGACGCAGTTTTCCCTGATGGTGAATGCCGTGTAGTCGTCGTGACATGCTCCGCATGACTTCCCACTTTCCATCTCATGCATGCTCACCCTCGGAGTGCTGTAGTCGAGAGGGAAAATCTTTTGATGGCAATCGGTACAGCGGTAGAGCTTGGTGTGATAGCCGTGGCTGAAGGTCACGGGGCCGGCGTTTACACACTTCATGAGTAGGTTTCCCGCCAAATGACACCGGGAGCAATCCCTGAGGGCGAAGGCCTTTTTGCCGCGGTGGCATGCACCGCATGACTTTCCCTTTTCCATCTCGGCCATTGTGGCATGGGGATTTCTGCCCGGAAAAAACAGTTTGTTGTGGCATTCGCCGCACGGGAACTTGTCGGTGTGCGGCTTATGGAGGAAGTTGACATTACCCACGTAGGGCACGTCGAAGGTTATGGTCCTGATACCGTGACACCGCCCGCAGGCTGCGAGAGGAAAGGCGATCCGGCCATGGCAGGCGCCGCAGGACTTTCCCTTCTCCATCTGCGCCATGGTGACCGGTTTCTTGCTCTTGGTCTTGTAGGTTTTCTCGTGGCAGGTCGGACAGTTGTCCGCGATTTTGGGGTTGCTGGTGTGGATGTCGTGGCTGAAGACGACTTCGCCGCCGTAGCGCGGCTTGAACACGATATCGAACACATCGGAGGCTTGCGCAGCAGCCCAGAGCATTACCACAGCAATAACCAGCATTGGAATACGCATAAAAGACATAACAGGGTTCCCGATAACATGCCGCACGGCGAAAAGAATGGCTTAAATCTATAACCCAACGAAACTTTCTTTGTCAAGAACATCGTTAGCTTTGTCTGATGGTTAGCTCGTGAGCAACCTGCCGGGCCTGCCGTCTTCGCGCGCAAACTCGCAGCCGCCGCCCCATGACATCGGCACGGCGCATCCGGGCCGCTTGAGATCGCAACTGCGTAGAGAAACCAGGGGAGCCGATCATTTGGTGCCAGGCCGTAACTACTTGCGGCAGTTGATCCGAAATCGAACGCGGAAGTAAACGAAGCCTACTTTTGCTTATCGCCTTTGCGACATGAAAAAGCCCCCTGCGGGGCAGGGGGCTCGGGGCAACGGTGATGAGTGTTACTTGATGGTGGCGTTTTCGAGGATGACGGGGTAGAAGTACCCGCTGCCGAAGTCCTTGTCCTTCGCCACGGTGCCCGTGACGGTAATGGTCTTACCTGTCGACGGCGCGTCCTGCGTTGTGGTTACGGTCAGGTCGTTGTCCTTGGCGGCTGCGCTGCCGCTGCCGTCTTGCAGGTGAATCCAGGTTTTGCCCATGATACCGGCGGAGATCTTGACGATCTTCCCTTTAACGGTGACGGACTGCTTGTTCAGCTGCGCCTTGTTCTTGAATACATCACTGACGCGATATACCTTGCCTGCGGCCGCTTTGTCGTTTGCTGCGCCTTTGTCGGCGCATTGGCCGACGGCTGGGAGTGAAAGGGCAAGGACCGCAACCAGAATTTTCACGTAAGCATTCATGCATTTCTCCTTCTGTTATGTTTGATCGCCCAAAAACCGGTCGGGCACTGGAGGGGGGATACGTCAATCGCAGATCATCAGCTCTTTCTCGCAGTTGTTGATGCAGACGATGTTGCCGTCGTTGTCCGTGTAGCAGCGCTTTTGAATCAGGCCGCATTTCTTATTACAGAAAACCACCTTGGGTGCGGCCGGTACGCCTTCCTTTCCCGGCTCGGAAGCGAGCGTCACCGCCGTCTCGGAGGCGCTCTCCTTCTTGTAACTGTTCGCAGTTTCCTTCGCGATGATCTCCCCTTTGTCGTTGACGATGTACTTCTTGTCGGAGCTGAGTTTGGCGCCTCCCCCCTGAAGCATGTCTACGATGGGCGGAATCTCTTTGTGGGGCTCCGCCGCCCAGGCGGTGAACGGGCCCAGCAGGAAGCAGGTGATGAGAAAGAAGATCACGTTTCGCGTCAAAGTGGTCATCGCAAACCCCTCGGTGGCATAAGGATAAAGTGTCGAGGTGCTATAGCCTCGGCGCGCTGCTATTTCAACGATATTGTTGAGCCCCGGCGCGACCCGGAGTTGGGAAGAAACATGTTGATCTTTTTACTATGCATTCAAGGGCTGATCTTGCTATCATCGCCCGCAGCTTGCTACGGCTGGTCATACCAATGCTGACGAGGACTTGATATGTTAAATGGAAAAAAAATTGTCGTTGTGATGCCGGCGTACAACGCCGAAAAAACCCTCGAGATGACCTACAACGAGATCCCCTTCGAGATCGTGGACGAAGTGGTGCTCGTCGATGATGCAAGTCGCGACCGGACCTCGGACGTAGCTAAGCGTCTCGGCATCCACACCATAGTTCACACCGACAACAAGGGGTACGGGGGAAACCAGAAGAGCTGTTACCGCGCGGCCCTCGGGCTCGGCGCCGACATCGTCATCATGGTCCATCCCGATTACCAGTACACCCCCAAGCTCATCCCCGCCATGGCCTCACTCATAGCCTATGACGAGTTCGACGCAGTCCTTGCCTCCCGCATTCTAGGGATCGGGGCGCTGAAGGGGGGCATGCCGCTGTACAAGTACGTCGCCAACCGTTTTCTCACCCTCTTTGAAAACTTGATGCTGGGGCACAAGCTCTCCGAGTACCACACCGGCTATCGTGCCTTCTCCAAGGACATCCTCGCGCAATTGCCGCTTGACGAAAACTCCGACGACTTCGTTTTCGACAACCAGATGCTGGCACAGATCATCTGGTACGGCTACCGTATCGGTGAACTGACCTGTCCCACCAAGTATTTCGAGGATGCGTCGTCAATCAATTTCCGCCGCAGCGTGACTTACGGCCTAGGCGTCCTGAAGACCTCGCTCCAATTTCGGCTGCAGAAAATTGGGCTCGTGAAGAGCGGGATTTTCCGGTAACGCGGACGGCAAGGACAACGATGTGCAGCCGGCCGCTCAATGGGGTATCTCCCCAAGCGGCCAGGCCCGCTTCACCTCGTCGCCCGGTTCATGCTGCTTTCCAGGTTCCTCCTGGCATGTGCGTTTGCCGGATTGAGGCGCAGGGCCTCCTGGAACTCCTTGATCGCGGCGTCGCTTTGTCCGGCTTTGTTGTAGACGATGCCCATGTTGTTGTGGAGATCGTCGTAATCCGGGATCAGTTTGAGGCATGACTGGTACTGTTCAAGCGCCTCCTGGTACCTTCCCCGTCCCAGGTAGGCGTTGCCAAGGTTGTAGCGCGCCATCGCATCGGCGGGTTCGAGCTGCAGGGCGCGCTCGTACTCCAGGATCGCGGCATCGAGGTTCCCCTGTTGCCGATAGACGATGCCCAGGTTGTTGTGCAGTTCGAAGTCGTCCGGTTTGATGGCGATCGCCTGCTGCAGTTCCTGTCTCGCTTCTTCCAACCGTCCTGCCTTCCCGTAATAGAGCGCCAGGTTTTGATGGGGCCTCAGCTTCGCCGGACTCTTTTTCACCGCGTCCCGCCACAATGAAATTTCGCTTTGCCACACGCTGTTGCGCAGGATGGTCAGCGTACCGAGCATCCCGATGACGACAAGGGCAGCCGCGAACCGAGCCCTTCTTCCCGCCGACAGACGCAGGCATGCCCGGTCAGCGAGCCAACACAGCACGATGATTACCCCAAGGGAGGGGAGGTAAAGCCGGTACTCCGCGGACAACTCTCCGAGAGGGATGATGCTTGACTCGACCGATAAGGTCATGAAAAACCAGAGGATGCCGAAAGGGATCACCCTCGCTGCGGCGTCCCCGGCGCGCAGGGAACGGACGTACCCGACGGCAGCCCAGCCGAACAGGCATAGCAGCAGCAAAAGCGGGAGGAGGACGGCTGGAGCGGCAAGGTTGTGCTGCACCGCGAAGTCGTGGTCGACGTTCTGCCCCAAAGGGAAGAGCAGCAAGCGCAGGTAGCCTGCCACCACGTTGAACTGGGTCAGCAGGTAGTCGAGCCTTCCGATGCCGGACGAGTCCGCGGCGGTGAGGGTGCGCATGGTGCCGCCGAGGGCGGTGAGTTGCCCTTTCTGGAGGAAGATGAGACCGGGGATGATGGGAACGGCAAGCGCAACCGGCCAGACCTTCCGCAGATGGTCGCGAAAGGTGCCGGGGAAGAAGGAGAACTCGTAAAGCGCGATGACGAAGGGGAGGGTGAAGGTGAATTCCTTGGTCAGCATGCCCAGCGAGGCGGAGACGACGCAAAGGGCGAGGTAGAACTTCGCTCGGGAGCCATTGTGGGCCTCGCGAAAGCCGAGGTAGGAGGTCAAGGCGAGCAATGAGAAGAATGAGGCCAGGAGGACGAAGCGCGACGTGACGTAGGTGACCGCGTGGGTTTGGATCGGATGGCAAAGAAACAGTAGTGCCCCGATCAGTGGCAGTGGCCTTATCCCGGCGGACCCTTCTTCGAGCTCGTCCTTCCCCCTGACCCCGAACAGGTGCCCCAGCACCAGGTACACGAGCCATGCGTTAATGATATGCAGTGCAAGATTGACGATATGGTACCCGGCGACCTGCAGGCCGTGTATGTGGTAGTCGACTGCGAGCGAAAGGTAACCCACGATGCGCGTCATGAAAGCGACCCGCAGTGCAGGCGGGATGGCGGTCGGTGAGAGCTCTGCTCCTCCAGTGACGGTGCCCGGTGATATGAAGGCGTTGAAATCCTTGATGGCGGGGTTGTTAACGATGTAGGCGTCGTCGTCGAACTGGAACGGGACGGAGAAGGTATTGCCGTAGGCCGCGAGGCCCACGAGGGCCAAAATCAGAAACACCAGGAGGTGCTTTTGGGTAGAGCGCGTGTACGTCATGCTGGTAGGTACCTTTGTCGTGAGGAAGTGGTTGTTAGCTGAGACGAAATCAGCCAAGGGCCGACAGGGCGCCCAATGTATCATATAAAGTTTGAATTGTAAAAGTTCCGCTTATGGCGTAAGATTTGGCGCCCGAACCCCTGCGGGGAAGCGTCGGTAAATAAAACGGGAGCTGCCAATGAAAAGACGATTACCGGCAATCATCATCGCATTATTGGTCTGCTGGAGCGGCTCGTGCTACGCGGATTTTCAGGAGGCCGAGAGGGCATTCGACAAGGGTGATTACCCCTCCGCTCTCGCCTTATACCGGGCCGATAAGACACCAGAGTCGTTTAACAAACTAGGCGTGCTTTACTACAATGGCCTCGGCGTCGGCAGGAATGTCAGTGAGGCGCTGCATTGGTTTCGCCGGGCGGCGGATCTGGGGAGTGCGGAAGCCCAGGCCAATCTCGGCCAACTGTACGAAACCGGCGATGGCGTCACCATGGACCTTGCGGAAGCTATGAAGTGGTACGGCAAAGCTGCCGCTGGCGGGGACCCCGACGCCCAGCACGATTTTGACCGTCTGCGCGCGGAGAGTGAGCCGAGAAGGATCCGCTGGTACCGCAGGGATGCCCTACTCGGTCATGTCACGGCCCAGTATAACCTTGCCGACGCCTACTATCATGGCGAAGAAGTGCCTCAGGACAAGCGCGAGGCGGCGAAGTGGTACCTGAAGGCTGCGGAGCAGGGGAACGTTCCGGCGCAGTACATGCTGGGGCTCATGCTGTTGCAAGGAGACGGCGTGCAAAACGCTTCGGCTGAAGGAGTCGCCTGGCTGCGAAAAGCCGCCTCCTCCGGTCATCGGGAAGCCCAGTACCAGATGGGCCGATGCTTGCTGCAGGGGATTGGAGTGCGACGCGACAGTGAGGAGGCCGTCCTGTGGCTGCGAAAAGCCGCGGCACAGGGAGAGCCGACAGCGGTGGCTGCATTGAAAGAGGTGGGAAAATGAGAAGTGGGGGAGCCGCGTGGGGCCTTGTTCTGCCTGTGTGGCTCCTCTTTTTACTCACCTTCCCGCTTTATGGGGTGTCGCCGGCGGCGGCCGACTTTGAAGCAGGCGTGGCGGCGTACGACAGGGGGGACTTCGAAGCGGCGCGGCGTGAGTTCGCCGCGGACGACAGCCCCGAGGCTTCCTTCTACCTCGGCCGTATCTTCGATCTGGGACAGGGGGGGCCACGGGACCCGGACCTGGCGGCTCGCTACTACGGCATCGCCAGGGGCGGAGGCTTTACCGTTTCCGGGAGCCAAGGGGTGAAGTTTCGGTGGTACCTATCCGCCGCTGAGCGGGGTGACGCATCGAGCCAGGCCCGGATTGCTGAAATGTACCTTGAGGGAGATGGAGTCAAAAAGGACGCCCAACAGGCGGAACAGTGGCTGCTGGAGGCTGCACAGAACGATTATGCTCCAGCCCAGTGCAGTCTGTATGAGTTTTACTCCAACGGGGTCGGGGGGGAGAAGGACCCCGGCCTGGCGCTGTCCTGGCTGCACCGGGCTGCCGACGGCGACTATGTGAGGGCCCTGACCACCCTCGCCGTCCTGAACTACAGGGGCGAAGGAGTCACTCAGGACAAGGCCGAGGCGGCAAGGCTCTATACAAGGGCTGCGGCGCAGGGAGACGTCAATGCCGCCTACAGTCTAGGCGTCATGTACTACCACGGCGACGGGGTCGGCCAGGATTACTGCAAAGCCGCGCGCTTGTTCGACTTCACGGCGCGGCGCGGAGATTCGGCCGCTCAAGGTTTGCTGGGCTTTCTTTACGACAACGGCTGGTGCGTTCCGCGTGACAAGTTCGCTGCCGCCATGTGGTATCTTGCCGCGGCTCGTGGCGGAAACGGCCAAGCACAGTACAACATCGCGGTCATGTACCTGAATGGGGAGTTAGGCCGCACCGATCGGAACATGGGGCTGGAGTTCATGGAAAAAGCCGCTGCCAACGGAGTTCCCGAGGCGCGCGAGGCTTTGGTGAAGCTTAAGTAATTTGACGGGGGAATTGATGAAGAGAGCATGTATCGTTGCAATTATAGCTGTTTGTCTTTCCTGCGGGGCCGTTTGGGCGTCGACTGCGGGCACTGCGCCGGCTGCTGCTGCCGCATCCGGGCTGGTTGATCTCAACCTGGCGAGCAAGGAGCAGTTGATGACCCTTCCTGGGATCGGCGAGGAGGAGGCCGGCAAGATCATCGATGGGCGGCCTTACAGCGCGAAGACAGAGCTCTCGCGGAAAAAAATCCTCCCGTCCTCGTTGCTGTATCGCATCCTCGACAAGACGACCATCGATTTCAAGGCCTTCAACGACACCGGCAAGACAAAGGAAAAAGAGGCCTTCCTCGCGGAGATGCGCAGCAGCAAGACGATCAGGACGGTCAAGACGGCTTCGGGCCTTTCCTACCAGGATCTGAAGGAGGGGCACGGGGCGAAGGTCGTAAACGGCAAAAAAGTCCTGGTGCAGTATACCGGGTGGCTTCAAGACGGCACCAAGTTCGACAGTTCCCTGGACCGCAACAAACCCATCACCTTCACGCTCGGCAAGGGGGAGGTGATCCGCGGCTGGGATGAGGGCATAAAGACGATGAGGGCGGGCGGCAAGCGCAGGCTCATCATCCCCCCGGTGCTCGCCTACGGAGACAAGGGGAGCGGCAGCAAGATCCCACCAAAAGCCACGTTGGTCTTTGACGTCGAAGTCCTGGACGTCGAACCCTAAACCCAGAGATCTGCAACCGATGCATGCGACGGGGCGCCTTTGGCTTAGCTTAAAAAGGGGGGGGAGGCGGTTCGCCTCCCGAAGTGAGGTTGGGGGGAGCGCTCTTTTTTTTGCGGCTTGGGCGGCTATGTTCGCGCTGCTTTTTCGGGAATGGCGCAGCGGTCGGAGCAGGCTAACGCGAGCCGTTAGCGCAGCAGGTTGTACTTCAGGATGCATTTGAGAGCGGCAACCCCGTCCTTCCAACCGATTTTCTTCCCTTCCTTGTAGGTTCTGCCGGAGTAGGAGATGCCGACTTCGTAGATGCGCACGTTCATCTTGGCGATCTTCGCGGTGATTTCCGGCTCAAAGCCGAAACGATTTTCCTCGATAGTGATGTTTTCCAAGACCTCTCGCCGGAACACCTTGTAGCAGGTTTCCATGTCGGTGAGGTTCATATTGGTCATCATGTTGGAGAGAAGGGTGAGGAACTTGTTGCCCAGCATGTGCCAGAAGAACAGGACTCTGCGGTACTCGCCAGTGACGAACCTGGAACCGTACACGACGTCGGCTTTCCCCTCCAGTATCGGCCGTGTCAGCTTGGCGTATTCCTGGGGGTCGTATTCCAGGTCCGCATCCTGGATTATCACGATGTCTCCGAGCACATTCCCGAATCCGGTCCTGAGCGCCGCTCCCTTCCCCATATTCCGCTCGTGCAGCAGCACCCGGGTGGAGGGGCTGGCGAGTTCGTTCAGGATTTCGCGGGTGCCGTCGGTTGAATAGTCGTCTACAAGGATGATCTCCTTGTCTATAGGCACAGCCTGTACGGCGGCATGAATGGCTCTGATGGTTTCCTTTTCGTTGTAAATCGGAATGACGACCGACAGTTTCATGCGAAAGGCTCCTTGCTGGTTTATGTCCGGTTGCGCCTCGTGGATGCGGGTTTGGAAGTGTCTAATAGGTGGCGCGGCCGGCGCGGGATGCATCATACTGCATAAGCGTCCAGCAAGGGAAGCACTTTTCATTGGAGCCCGGCTGGTTCCAGAGGCTGTAAACACTTGCCTGTTTCTGGCGTCTTGAGGTACATTGCCAGATGTTTCTGCCCCTCTTGTGAGCGCTGCCGCCGATGAGATGACTTTTTAGGAAAAGCGAGATGAACATGCCGGACACATGCAATGCCTGCGGCGAAACTCTGCATCCCCTGATGCCCCAAGTGCCGGATCCGATGACCGGTGAACGGTTTGCCATCGCGACCTGTCCCCGCTGCGAACTGGGGCATACCCTGCCGCAACCCCAGGACTTGGCTCCCTATTACACAGCGCAGTATTACGGCAAAAGGCACGGGGCTTCCGGCGGCTATTGCACGGCGCGCCGTCTGAGGCTCGTACGGGAGGCCATTCCCGGCAGCCCTGGCATACTGCTGGATATCGGCTGCGGCGACGGCTCTTTTCTGGTGGCGGCCCGTGCCGCCGGCTGGCAGGTGGCCGGCACCGAGCTCAACCCGACTCCCGCCCGCGCCGCCGGGCTCGATGTACGCGAAGCGGTTGAGGAGTACGGCGGCGCCGCGCAGTTTGACTGCATAACCATGTGGCACACGCTGGAGCACATGCGCGACATTCCCTCCATGCTGGCGCAGGTGGCGGGACTGCTCAAACCCAAAGGACGACTGATCGTCGCGGTTCCCGATTTCGGGGGACTGCAGGCCCGGCTCTTCGGTCCTGCCTGGCTCCATGCCGACGTCCCGAGGCACCTCTACCATTTCAACCGAAAGGCGCTGGAGTACAGCCTTACCGTTGCCGGCCTGACTCCGCACGTCTGGCGTCACCAGGAGTTCGAGTACGACCTGCTCGGATGGTCGCAGAGCGCGCTGAACCGGCTGCAGAAGCAACCAAACCTCTTCTTTTACCTGCTCACCGGCAAGCGGTGCGACGCGGGACCGGGGAGCCGCTTCTTTGCCATGGCCGCCGGCATCGTCCTCACCTTCTTGTCTCTTCCGGCTCTTGCCGTGAGCACAATGCTCGGGCGCGGCGGCACCTTGATCGTAGTAGCCGGCCGGACCCCATCACCACAGGAACAAACAAAATGACCGAGGCAACTGTCGGCACCCGCCGTCCAAGCAGGCGGTTTTGGCTCCCTATCCTGATCTTGGCGGCGGCGACGCTGCTGGTCTACTCAGTCAGCTTCTTCAACGGTTTCGTTCTCGACGACGAGATGATCATCGTGAACAACCCGCAGACGCTCAGCCTGAGCAATGTACCCGACGTGCTGTTCGCGCCCGACCTGATCAAGCCCTACTATCGTCCGCTGAACCGGGCCACCTACCTGTTCGACTACCAGGTCGCCGGTATGAACCCCGCCTGGTATCACGGCGTGAACATCGTCATACACCTCGGCAACGCGCTGCTTCTTTATCTGATCTGCCGACGCCTTTTGTCGGACCGCTGGGCAGCCCTGGCTGTGGGGCTGCTCTTCGCGGTGCACCCCGCCAACAGCGAGGCGGTGAACTGGGTCTCCGCACGCAACACCCTCATGGCGCTCTTCTTCAGCCTCGCTTCCCTCTTGGCCTACCTGGAGGGGAGGATGAAGGGGAAGACGCTGCTGGTCGTCTCCCCTTTGCTTTACTTCTGCGGTCTGCTCAGCAAGGAGACGGGGCTCATGATGTCCGCCGTGTTCTTCGTGCTCACCTTTTTCCCCATGCAGGAGGGGGAGGCGCGACTTTCCTGGAAGGACCGCATCATCCTGCTTTCCCCGTACTTCATCCTCACCTTGGTGTACTTCGGGATGCGCTTTTATTCACTGCAGGGGGTCGTAGGCACCCCGGTCCCGGCTTCGGGGTTGCTGGAGAGAGTGGCCCAGAATTACCACATCATCCCGCAGTATCTGGCCCTGCTTCTCTACCCGGCGGATCTCACCCTGTTCCACAAGGTGCCGCAGGGCGGGCTTTTCTCCCCTCCCTGGCACCTCGCCGCGGTGCTTTTCCTGACCTGGATGGTCTGGCTCGCGCTTAGCAGCCGCAACCGGGTTGCGCTTTTCGGACTTGTCTGGTTCGTGATCAACTACGCTCCCATCTCCAATATCGTACCCATCCCGAGCGACCAGATCACCGAGCGGTATCTATATATGCCCGCCGTCGGGTTTTTCTTCGGTCTCGGCGCCGTGCTCTCCTGGATTTTGGCGCGGACCAATCTGCGCTTTGCCAAGGCGGCGGTCGTGGTTCTCCTCGTCGCCGCCTCGGCGGTCACCGTGCACCGCAATCTCGACTGGCGCAACGCCCTGTCGCTTTTCACCAGCGGCGTGCGCAACGATCCCGAGTCCCCGGGCGCCCACTACAACCTTGGGACCGCCTACATGGAGAACGGCGACCTGGCCGCCGCCCGGCGCGAATGGGAGCGGACCCTCGCGCTCAACGCCAGGCATGGCGAGGCGATGATGCAGATGGGGACGCTGGCTGCCACCGGCGGGGACCTCCGCACCGCCGAGGCCTACTACCGGGCCGCCCTGCAGACGCCTCCAGGCCAGACCGACCCGAACAAATCCATGGCCCACCTGAATCTGGGCAAAATCTGCGAGAAACGGGGCGACCTGAAGCAGGCGCTGCAGCACTACCGACTGTTCATGAAGACAGTTCCCGTTACCTATATGGAGTACAAAGGCGATACCGAACGCAGGATCAAGCTTCTGGAGCAAAGCTAATCGCGGCGGTCGGCCCCGGCCCTAGACCGCCGGGGTCGGCGGTCGGTCCCGACATCGAATCTCTATAAGCAGCAGGGTGAAGCACATGAAGCGTGCAGCGATCCTCATAGCATCATTGGCGGCGCTGGCCCTCATCCGGCCGGGTGCCTGCCACGCCATAGTGGGGGGGACTCTCGTCGGCAGCGACGAGCCCTTCCGGAAAAGCATGGTCGGCATCGTGAATCCGGCCGCCGATGGGGTCTGTACTGGCATCCTCGTGCGCAAGGATGCGGTCCTCACCGCCGCCCACTGCTTCGACGGTTCCCGTAACCCCGAAAAGTACCTTGCGGTTTTCGGCACAAACCTGCTGCCCGGACACGGCGACCGCGTCTTGCACGTTTCCTCAATCAAGATTCCTGAGCAGTACGTCCCCGAGCTGAACCGGGAGCAGAGTAACTTCGACATTGCCATCGTGCGGCTCGCGGAACCCGCCCCTCCGGGTTACCTCCCCGCGGAGTTCGCAGAAGAAAGCGACTTCGCCATTTCCGAAGGGGACAGCTTCCTAGCCGCGGGCTACGGGGTCTCGAAGTTTCTTCGCAACGACCCGGGGGTGCTGCGCAAACTGGTGCTCCCCTGGGCGAAACTCGTCTTAAAGGAAGACGGGCGGGTGATTGAGCTGCAGCACCTGGGAGCAGGCCCCTGCAGCGGCGACTCGGGGAGCCCTCTCTTCAAGACCACGCCGGATGCTTCGGGAAAAGAACGCTACCTGGTCATGGGCGTTCAGTCCCAGGCGGTCCAGCGTGCAGCCGACGGCCGATTCGAATACGGCATTTGCGAAGATATCGGCCTTTACACGAGTCTTAAACCCTACCGCACATGGATCAAGCGGACTCTCGCTCCCTGATGGAGACGCACCTATGCTGAAAAACGATGCGAACAAAAAGATCCTTCTGGCATTTATCCTCGTCGTCGTCACCCTCGCGGTCTTCGCCAAGACCGCCGGCAACGATTTCATAAACTTCGACGACCCGGGCTACGTCACCAAGAACCCTGTGGTGCAGCAAGGGCTCAGCGCCGCCGGCATCTCCTGGGCGTTCACCGCTACCGCCATGTCGAACTGGCACCCTTTGACCTGGCTGTCCCACATGCTCGACGTGCAACTTTTCGGCTTGCACCCCGCCGGGCATCACCTGATGAACGTCGTGATCCATGCCGCGGCGGCGCTCCTTTTGTTCCTGTTCCTGGTCCGGACCGTCGGAGGGGTCTGGCTCGGCTTCTCCGTTGCCGCGCTCTTCGCCCTCCATCCGCTTCACGTGGAGTCGGTCGCATGGGTCGCCGAGCGCAAGGACGTGCTGAGCTGCCTCCTCATGCTTGTGTCGCTTCATTTTTGGGTGAGCTACGTGAAAAGACCGGGGCCGCGTCCGTACCTCGGCGCCCTGCTCGCCTTCGTGGCGGGGCTGATGGCGAAGCCGATGCTGGTGACCCTTCCCGTGGTGCTCCTTCTGCTCGACTACTGGCCCTTTCGCCGCCTCTTCTCCGAGGTGGATGCGGGCGGGGCGGGCGTCGGCAGCGCAAGGGCGACCCCGCTTTTTGTGCTGATGAAGGAGAAGATCCCCTTTTTCCTTTTCTCCGCGCTCTCCTCCATCATCACCATCTACGGGCAGCAACATGGCGGGGCGATGGCGACCCTGGCCAAGGCGCCCATTTACCTGCGCGTGGAGAATTCGCTGGTCGCCTACGCGAAGTACCTCGGGCTCATGCTCTGGCCCCGGGGGCTCGCCATCCTGTACCCCTTCCCGCAGTCGGTACCATTGTGGCAGCCGGCCGCAGCGGTACTCATCCTTGCGGTGCTCACCGCGGCCGTTTTCATTTTGCGCCGCCGCTACCCCTACCTAGTCACCGGCTGGCTGTGGTACTTGGTGACCCTGCTCCCCGTAATCGGCCTGATCCAGGTCGGTGGACAGTCCACGGCGGACCGGTACACCTACATCCCACTGATCGGGATTTTCCTCGCCATCTGCTGTCTCGTCGCCGACCTGACTAAAGGGTGGCACGCGCAGCGAACGTTTCTTTTCGCCGTTGGAGCCGTGTCCCTCACCGCGCTGACCACGGTGACCATTCGGCAACTGGACTACTGGAAGGACAGCATTGCCATCTGCCGTCATGCCCTCGCGGTCACCCATGACAACTACCTCATCACCAACAACTACGGCATTGCCCTGGATGCGAGGGGGGATCTCGCCGGGGCCTACCGGCAGTTCCAGGAAACCCTGCGCATCAATCCTCGCTCCACCATTGCCTACAGCAACCTGGGTGCGCTCAGCATCCGCTGGGGGCAGTACGAGAACGGACTGATGTATTACGACAAAGCCCTGGGCATCACACCCAACAGCGCCGTCGCCCTGGAAGGGATGGGAAAGGCCCTGGCTGGGCTTGGCCGCGGCGAAGAGGCCATTACCAAGTTCAGGCAGGCCCTTGCCGTCGACCCGAGGCTTCCCGAGGTCCACCTGGCGCTCGCCACCGAGCTTACCAAGGCAGGCAGGCCGGAAGAGGCGCTGGAGCACGAGGAGGCTGCCCGGCAGTTGGAGCCCCTTTCGCCCCAGACGGCGATCAACCTGGGAGTGGCGCTCGCGAAACAGGGACGCCTGGCGGAGGCGCTCGATTCATTCACCCGTGCCGTCGCCATCGATCCGGCCTCGGTGGAGGCCCATTTCAACAGAGGGGTCGCCCTGGCGGGGTTGGGCCGTCCTGACGAGGCGGCCCTGGAATTCAACCGTGTTCTCGCCATCCGACCCGATACCGTAGCGGCCCGCAACTGGCTGGAGAAGATCGGCAGGAAGTAATAGTTGGGCTAAGACAGCTCTGTGATTGACACAGGGGAGGATGTCGGCTTAGACTCCGCATCAGTGCGCGGAGATTTCACCTGAAAAGGGAACGGTTATGGATTACACAATATCTCGTTTAGCACGGTCCTTAAGGACGGCGGTGTCACTGCTATTACTTGGCGCAGCGCCGTCAATGGCTGGAGACATAAACGCCTCCTATCTTTTCAACCTGTCCGACTTCGACGGGATCATCCCTTACAACGCCGCCAGGACTTTTGTGGATGAGGTGCGGGGCGAGGTCTACGTCGCCACCAGCGGCGGGCTGGATATCTACAACCCCAGCGGCATGCTGACCTTCCACGTCGACTATGACCGCGAACTTGGTGGGGTGTATGATGCCGCAGTCGACGACAGTGGCAACATCCTGCTGCTGACCAACAAGAAAGGGGACTATGGCATCGTAACCTGCAATTACCGCGGCGAACCCCTTTCTTCAGTGGCCTTGCGGCATGTTCCGCCTGAGTTTACCGAGGTGCGCCCCGGTCGGATGATCGTGCGCCACGGTGAAATCTACCTCATAGACCAGGGTGGCATGTTGGTCGTCGTCGTGAATACAGACGGGGAGTTCGTCCGGGCGTACGACCTTGGGGCATTGATGCTGGTTTCCGACGACCACCGGGCCGATGCAGGAGTGGAGGGGTTCACTATCGACCGTGAGGGGCACATGCTCTTCGTCTCTTCTTCCTTCGGCAAGGCATACCGGGGCACCATGGACGGCGTGATCTCTGCGTTTGGCAGGAGGGGGAGTTCCGCGGGCAAGTTCGGCGTGCCCGGCGGGATTGCCTCGGACCGGAACGGCAACCTCCTCATAACCGACAAGCTGCGTGGCGTGACCATGATCTACGACAAGGATTTCAGGTTCATCAAAGAGTTCGGTTTCCGCGGCACCAGGCCCGGCAACGTGATCGTGCCCAACGAGATCAGCGTGGACCCTCTGCGCAACCGAGTCTACGTGAGCCAAATGCGGCGCCGTGGCGTGAATATATACCAGTTGAGCTACAGCGACTGATATCCCGGACTTTTCGCCGCTTCAACACGGAAAAGCCCCGCCCCAGAAGGCGGGGCTTTTTCTGTTTGGGGATGGCCTCGGTCGGTTCCGTCCCGGCGGCGTGGGGCGCTGCCCGGTGGTATGACAGGGGTTCGGCGAAATAGCTGGTGACTTCCGGCCAAAGCACGGGTAAAACGCGGGGCTAACTGGGAGGAGGAAATGCTTCATCGTCGTAAGTGGTCGAAAACAAACGGAATGCCATTTTTTTTTGCGCTTGGCATGTGACGTGCTATATGGATGACAAGAACGGTCAAGTAGCAAAATTTCGAGTAGCACCGTGTAATGCAGTTGAAATCCACTGGCAGTACAAACTAAAAAGGAGAGAACAAATGAAACTGACCAAGATTCTCGCAACAACCGCAGTCCTCAGTCTTGCTACCGCTGGTAGCGCCCTTGCTTTCCACTCCGGCGGCGTCGCCGAGTGCGAAGGTTGCCACTCCATGCACAACTCGTATGAAGGTGCAGCCAATGTGACCGGCATGGCCCAGTATCAGTCCGGCCCGTACCTCCTGAAAGCTCAGGACCAGTCCGGTGCTTGCCTCAACTGCCACCAGGCTGCCGACACCACCCCGGGCCCCGTTACCGGTAAGGACAATGGCTACCACATCTCCACCGCAAACGTTGTTGCAGCTGACAGCACCACCCCGGTCGAGCTGACCCCGGGCGGCGACTTCGCTTGGCTCAAGAAGACCATGAGCGGCTCCATCCGCGGCACGGCTACCTCTTGGGAAGGCGATCGTCACGGCCACAACGTGATCGCTGTCGACTTCGGCTACACCCAGGACAAGGTTCTGACTGCTGCCCCTGGTGGCACCTACCCGGCAGCCAACCTGGCCTGCTCCTCCTGCCACGATCCCCATGGCAAGTACCGTCGTCTTGCCGACGGCACCAAGGCCACTACCGGTCTGCCGATTTTCAACTCCGGTTCCTACGTCAACAGCAAAGACCCGATCGCCAGTGTTTCCGCCGTCGGCGTGTACCGCCTCCTCGCAGGCGTGGGCTACCAGCCGAAGTCCCTTACCGGCTCCTACGCCTTCGCTAACCCGTCTCCGGACGCAGTTGCTCCGGCCAGCTACAACGGTCTCAACGACACCATCGCAGGCGGTAAAGACCGCGTTGCTTACGGCCAGGGTATGTCCGAGTGGTGTGCTAACTGCCACACCGCAATGCACAATGACACCTACACCTCCGGCACCAAAAGCCTGGTTCACCCGGCAGGTAACGGCGGCAAGCTGACCGGCGCCATCGCCGGCAACTACAACGCCTATGTTTCCTCCGGCATCAACGGCACCCCGGCTTCCAACGGCTACAGCGCCCTGGCTCCGTTCGAACTCGGTTCTGGCGACTACGCCGCCATCAAAACCTTCCAGGCTGCTCCGGCTGCCGCCAGCACCAGCAACAACGTGCTCTGCCTCTCCTGCCACCGCGCTCACGCTTCCGGCTTTGAGAGCATGGCCCGCTACTACCTGGGCAACGAGTTCATGACCGTAGCTGACGCAAGCAACGCAGCCGCTTACGACTCCAGCACCACCGAGAACAAGATCAACACCGGCTACAGCGTCACCCAGCAGCAGAACGCTTACAACGGTCGTCCGGCTTCCCTCTTCGGACCGTACGCACGTGACTACTGCAACAAGTGCCACGCTAAAGACTAGTACGACAGCCTGATACTGTGTCATGTCATGAAGGGCCGGCTTAATGCCGGCCCTTTTTTTGTCTTTTCTTTACCATAATCCTTTGACTTTGTGGCGCGTTGCCGCTAACATGGCGCCGCGTCTTGGTTTCGGTCCGCCTGTCGGTGACGGCAAATGGACTGTTTGTGCAGATGGAATGCTAATTGCAAAACGGTAAACACTCCCCCAAGTCGCCGCGCCGCACCTTTGCCGGCCGGCCGGGTCAGCTGGTCTTTCTTTTCAGCCCTGGCTGCCTTGCAAAAATCGCAAAATCGCTACTTTCCCGTGTTGCGGCAAGGGGGGCTGGGGAGCCACCTGGAGCGGCATCTCACCATTCCCTC
Organism: Citrifermentans bemidjiense Bem; assembly: GCF_000020725.1. Classification (NCBI taxonomy): domain Bacteria; kingdom Pseudomonadati; phylum Thermodesulfobacteriota; class Desulfuromonadia; order Geobacterales; family Geobacteraceae; genus Citrifermentans; species Citrifermentans bemidjiense. The sequence goes on from NC_011146.1 coordinate 1,291,715, forward strand.
ATGCGACCTTGGTCTTATGGCGGAGGCGGCGGAGCGACATGCCGTCAAAAGACGTAAGGCTGTTGCGTGGGGAGGCTTGATCCATGCTTTTCAACCTGAGGTCACTCTTGAGGATATCCAAACTTTCCGCCTTGTTTCTCTTCGGTGCGGTCTGCGGCGCTCTTATGTCTTCCCACCCGGCTCTGGGGTTTCATTCCGGCGGGGTGGGTGAGTGCGAAGGGTGCCATACCATGCACAACTCCAAGGAAGGGACCAACGTAGGTGCCGGCGGCGCTGCGCTGCTCAAGGGAAGCGATGCGACCTCCACATGTCTTCTATGCCACCAGGCTAGCAACCTCCCCGGCCCTACTACCTTCCACGTCAGCACCCCCGACGGCGAGATCCTGGCGGGGAGCCCGCCCAAACAGCTAAGCCCCGGAGGTGACTTCGCCTGGCTCAAGAAGACCTTCACCTGGTATCCGGACATGGTGTCACCGCTCAAAACCAGCCCCGGCGAACGCCACGGCCACAACGTGGTTTCGCTGGACTTCGGATACCAGCCGGACGGTACCCACCTCACCGCTCCCGGCGGGGGGTACCCATCCCAGTCGCTCTCCTGCATCAGTTGCCACGATCCGCACGGGAAGTACCGCCGGAACCTGGACGGGAGCGTCACCACGGATGGACATCCCATAAAGGCCTCCGGGTCGTTCGACGTGAGCCCCGCGCCTGACGCCCAGACTTCGGTCGGCTCCTATCGCATGTTGGGCGGTTCCGGATACGCCCCGAAAGGTGTCGGCGGCGCCTTAGCCTTCATCTATCCTCCGCCGGTGGCGCTGGCGCCGCTGAACGCCAACCGCTCAGAAGCGACATCCCAGACCCGCGTGGCTTACGGCTCCGGGATGTCTGACTGGTGCCGGAACTGTCATACCGGCAACGTCCATAACGGCGCCAACGGCTTCCTGCACCCTACCTCGGGATCGGCTTCGGGCAGTTCCACGGGCACGCTCGACTCCACGATGACGGCCTACTACAACAGCTACGTCAAGAACGGCGACTTGAGCGGGATCGAAGCCACCGCCTACCTCTCCTTAGTCCCCTTCGAGATCGGGACCAGTAGCTACTTCGTGCTGCAGAGCATCCTTGGGAACACACCAACCAAGGGACCAAACAGCGCCGACGGTACGCCTTCGGTCATGTGCCTTTCCTGCCACCGTGCCCATGCCAGCTCCTGGGATTACGGCACGAGGTGGAATGCGAACACGTCGCAGATCGGGTCCAATGGCAAGTATTCCGAAGAGGGGGCGCTCTACCAGCCTTATGGGCAGGGGCGTACCGAGGCCGAGGCGCTGCAGGGGTATTATCAGATCCCCGAGACGAAGTTTGATCCCAACCAGCAGAAGCTTTGCTACAAGTGTCATGCAACTCTGCCGCAATGACCCTTTAACGCATCGCCGCAGGGCGGCCCGCCGTCCGGCGATGCCCTCGCCGCGTAGAGAGAGATGAGCATGCATATCAAGACGGTTGCAATACTTCTTGTCCTTCTGTTCTGCGGTGCCTGCGCCTCGCAGGTCACCCTGCAGAAACCGGTGTCGACTGATGATGGCGAAATCTACCTCTACGCGCAGCCGCTCCCCCAGGAGGCGACCGGGCTGCGCTTTCGCCTGAGGGAGGTGGTTGCGGTAAAAGGTGACGGTACGGAGGTACCTCTAACCGTTACGCTCCCCGATGTCAGGCCGGAAAACCTGGACCGCCAGCGGCTCATCTGCCGCGGCGACCTTCCTCCCGGTCCGTACCTGGGCTTTTACCTGATGGCGGACCAGGCCTTTAGCCCTGGGGAAAAAGGCGAAAAAGAGCTGACCGTCGCCGAAAAGCGCGAGATGCTTAGCTTCCCTTTCACTGTGAAGCGCAGACAGGCCGAGCTCTTTTCCCTTTCCTTCAAGGTCGGGGAATCTCTCCAAGGGGCTACCGGGTTCCGGCCGGTCTTCGTCTGCGGCACCTTGCCCAAGCCGTTGACCAACCTGACCGGCTACGTCACCGATTACGCCGCCGGCGCCATCACAGTTTTCGACAAGAAATCGGGCGAGGCCCTGGACGTCATAAAAACCGAGCGCGCCCCCAAAACGGTCGTCTTTGACAGGGACAAGCTGCGGGCATACGTCGTGGCCTCCGCGGACGATGCCGTCGAGGTCGTCGATATCAGGTCGGGGCAGGTGATCAACACCATCCGCATGACCAGCGGGGACCGGCCCTGTGATGCTCTGCTGACTCCCGACGGGGCTACCCTGATCGTGGTCAATCAGGGGACCAACACGGTGAGTTTCATCGACCCCAATTCCAACTTCGAGTCGACCAGGGTCAGGGTCGGCAACAGCCCGGGGAGCATAATCCTCGACCCCCAAGGGAAGAGGGCGTACATCTTCAACACTCTCTCGAGCAACTTCTCGGTGCTGGATGTAAGCGCACGGGTAGTGCTGGCCACGGTGCCGACCGAGTCGGTGCCGGTCAGGGGTGATTTCAGCAGGCAGGGGGACAGGCTTTACGTCTTCCACCAATGGTCTCCCTCCCTGCTGGTCTACGACACGGCGTCCCTCACCGTTTTCAAAAGGATCTATACGGGGCTTGGGGTGAGCGCCGTCAAGGTGGACCGCAACACCGACCGCCTGTACGTGGCGAAGAAGGACAGCCGGGTGATCGAGGTCTACGACCCTTTTTCACTGATACCGATCGATTTTCTGGAAGCGGGAGGGTGGGCGTCCTACATGCTCATTGACGCGGATGAGAACAACTTGTTGCTGGTGCTTCCGGAGAGAAACGCCCTCCAGAGCATCAACCTGATAAGTAAAAGAAGCCGTTTCTTCATGGACACAGGCCGCGCACCCTACTGGTCTGCAATCATGGGTGAGAGGTAACCTGCTGTGAGGATGCGGAATGGTAACGTGACTGCGGCACTGCCGCTGATGAAAAGCGGTGCGCCCGTGGCGCTCGCCCTTGCGCTGTGCAGCGTCCCTTGTGTCGCCTTGGCCGATGGCCTCAGCGGCTTTTTGGAGTACGGCTTCGGGAGCAGTACCAACAAACTCCAGGACGTGTCCGGGGCGACCACGAGCAGCAGAAGCACCAGTTTCCTGCAGCGCTATAACCTGGCCTTCGACAGGTCCTTGTACCCGACCCTGTTCATAAAAGGGGGGGGCTTTTCGAGACGACCACCCAGCAAGGCACTAACGAAGGGATTGACAGCAGGTCAACGGTGCAGCGCCTGAGCCCATATGTGGAGCTGGACCTGAGAAATCCCTTCGTGAGCTCCGGCATCGGGTACCGGCGCCGGGAGGATATGGCCAGCACCAACGGCGTCTCCGTTCCGAAGGAGATACAAGACAACTACACCTTCGACCTCGGCCTGAACCCGTCGGACCTCCCCACTTTTAGTTTCAATTACGGGCACAGGGACCTGTACGACGAGAACCGCACCCAGCAGAATCTCTCGCTGGATGACTTTAACTGGTCAAGCAACTACCGATCTGTGAAGGGATTCGAGCTGAACTACAGCGGCAGCTATAACATGATGCAGGACCTTCTGCTCGTTTCAGAAAACACCTCGCTCAACAATGCAGTTCGCGTCGCCTATTCGGGAAAGCTCCCGTGGCAAGAGATGAGCTATCAGACCAACTACAACTTCAACATGCAGAACTCGCAGGTCACTTCCAAAGGCAACAACAGTGCGTCCTCCTACGTACCCCAAGTCGGACAGCAGCTCTCCCTGGTGACCGGCAGCGTGAGCCCCACAGCTACCGAAGGGCAACTGGGAAGCTTCCAGTCTCTGAACCTGGTACTCCCTCAGGGGGAGCTTCCCCCTGCAGTTCCCAAGCAGAACAACATCGGGATGTCGTTTCCGGCCTACACCGAGGTGAGCACACTCTTTTTGGCCGTGACCTCTACTACCTCTACAACGCTCAGCGGAGCGTACCCGAGCGTCGCCAGCCTCAATAATTACTCGGGGCTGTTCACCTGGCAGATTTACACCAGCGAGGACGGGTTGAATTGGTCCATTCCGCCGGGGATGGCACTGCAGGTCCGCGCCGGCCACAATCCGGCCGCGCCCGGTACCGACCCGACCGGTTTCGTTTTCACCTTCCCGGTGCTGCGGACCCGGTACATCAAGATCGTTGAGACACCAGTCAAGTTGACGGCGCCGTTTCCTAACGACATCAACAAGGACAGTATCATGGCTGCGAACCTGCAGTCGTTAACCGTGCTTCAGGCTGCGGCGGGAAAATCCGCTTCTTCCAGCAGCTCCGGCGGGATCTTCGATTTCAACGCGAGGGCACAGCTGTTGCCGAACGTTTCCTACGACTTCGGGCTCGTCTTCACGCACGCCGAGACGGCTCAGTCCTCGTTCAGCACCAGTACCCTTGTGAACAACGGAGTTTCTCTCGCGTACCGCGTCAGCGATGCCGCCTCGCTGAACGGCCGTCTCACCGAAGAGTTCAGCCTCGATCCCGAAGGTAAGATGAGGAACACCCTGACCTATAACGCGGGCTTTTCGCTGATGTCTTTGCCGACCCTGACCCACTCGCTGGTCTACGGCGGCAGAACCGAGTTCGCCAACGGGCAGACGGCAGTCAACAACTCGGTCTTCCTGAACAACTCGGCACAGCTCTACAAGGGGCTCTCTTCCGTCGTCGCCGCGGGGTACAGCACCACCAGCCGTTCCACCGGCGAGCAGTCGGAAACGGTCACCTTTACCTTTGGCGCGGACATCGTGCCCAACAGGTACCTGACCACAAGCCTCAGCTATCAGGACCAGACGGGGCAGCAGACAGGCGGCGGGCACCCCGACAGCAAGACCTTCACGCGCACCACCGCTGTGAATGCCACCTACCGCCCCTTCGAAGCCCTTTATCTCACCGGCGGCTACGGCATGACCATGCAAAACGACAGGGAAAACGTCACGTTGCAAAACTACAGCATCGGCTGGGCACCGTTCCGGGGGGGGGACTTGCAGTTCTCCTTGGCCTACAACGAGGCTCTCGATTCCACCGGCAACCAGAAGACCAGGAGCCTCGCGCCCAGCCTAAGGTGGAACATCCGCCCCGGTTCATCTCTGGATGCTTCCTACAGTGTGCAGCACACTGACAGTGAACTGTCCGGTTCAACCGACTCCAGAACCTTCAGCGCTCAGTTGCGTATAGCACTCTAGCCTTACAGGAGATTCACGATATGACAAAAGCCAGAAAGATCACCTACTGGAACTTCCGACTCTACCTCCTGCTGGTACTGGTATCGTTGCTGCTCCCTGGCTGCGGCGGCAAAACCGGCGTTTACCTGGATTCCTCCATGGATTTCGGTGCCGTGCACTCGGTGGCCGTGATGCCGCTCGCCAACCTCACCAGGGAGCAACAGGCGGCCGACCGGGTACGCGACGTCTTCAGCACCGCGTTCATGGCCAGCAGCGGCATCTACGTCATCCCGCCTGGCGAAGTCATGCGCGGTATCGTCAATTCCAGCATCGCCAACCCCAGCAGCCCTACCTCGGACGAGGTGGTCAAGTTCTGCAAGGCGACCAAGACAGACGCCCTTTTTACCGGCGTGATCCGTGAATATGGTGACGTGCGGTCGGGAACCGCCACCGCCAACGTCATTTCGATGAGCATGCAGATGATTGAAGGACAGACAGGTAAGGTCATCTGGTCTGGGGACGCGACCCAGGGGGGGGTCGGCATGAGTGACCGCCTGTTGGGCGGCGGCGGGCAACCGCTCAACGTCATCACGGAAAAGGCCGTTTATGATCTGCTCCGCAAGCTTTTTTAAAAAAATTGCAATTCTGGCGTCCGCGGCGCTGATCTGCCTGCCAGGGTGCGCTGCGCACCAGGTTGCGCAACCAGCAGGGCCAGCAACTGCACTCGGGGTGAAGTTTGTCGTATTCCCTGTCGATAACCTGACTGGAGCCTATGCCCCGATCAAGGCATTCGGCAAGGCGTGGCTCGGGAAGCTCCAGGAGTTCGAGATTGCTGTGATTGACGATGCAACCCGGGAAAAGATCCTGGCCGAACACCGTATCAGGTCGATCTCGGGTGTCGATTCCATCTCAGCAAAAGCCTTCCGGGAGGAGGCAGGCGCCGCAGGGATCTTCATCACCTCCCTGGAGTATTACCGCGACGCATATCCGCCTAAGCTCGCCGTGTTCGCGAGGCTTGTTTCCACAGAGGATACGCCTAGGATCCTCTGGATGGGGAGCGTGGGGATGGCAGGCGACGATGCCCCTGGTTTGCTCGACCTCGGCCTCATCAAGGATTACGAGGCGCTGCAGGAGTTGGCTTTGCAGCATTTGGCCGATTCCTTCGGCAGATGGCTCGATGAGCAGCGCCGTGACGTCGCCGCCGGCGATGTTGAGCGGCGCTTTCGCCCGAAACTGATGTACAACCAATCGCCATTACGGGACGCGGAAAAAGCGACCGTCGCCGTCGTGCCCCTGTACAACGACAGCCAAAGAAAACGCGCCGGAGAGTTAATGCAGCTCCATTTCATCAGCCAATTGCTGGAAACGGGGAGCATCCAGCCCATCGAGCCCGGCGTTGTCCGGGAGAAGATGCTCAATTCCCGTATGATCATGCGCGAAGGCATTTCGGTGAGGGACGTCGACATCCTCACCTATGTCCTTGGCGCGGACGACGTGCTTTCGGGGACGGTGTTCGACTACTACGATCCGCAAGGCGGCAACGGAACCCCTGTTGTCGACTTCACCACGCTGCTGATGCGGAAGTCCGACCGCAGGATCGTTTTCAAGTCCAAGAGCTCGAATATGGGGACGGACGGCGTCTACTTTTTCGACCGGGGCAGACAGAACAATGCCAATGTCATGGCTGAGGCGATGACGCACAGCGTGGTGCGGAACATGGTGCGCGCGAAATAGGTCGCAGAGGTTTCCGCCGGGAGGGCTGGGCTATTTTTCGGGTTGCTATTCGTACTGAATTTATCTAGGATTCGATGCTCGTTTTGGAGTGTTACGTTACTCAACCAATGTTGAAAGTGAGGAGCAATGAAAGCTAAGTTACTTACTACTGGAACCGTTGCAATTATGGCCGGAATGGTGCTGTGCATGGAGGTCCGGGGCTTCGCCTCGGAGCAGCTTGCACCTCAAGCAGTAGTGCAGGCGGTTCAAGCGCCCGCAGCAAAGGGGATCACCCCGGAAGCTGACAAAACAAGTACGGCTAAAACCGAAGCGGCTGGCGTATCCAGCCAGCCGGTTAGCGACCAGGCCCGGGCCGAGGGAGTCTACCTTCACTTGAAAGCGCCGTTATACTCCCCGCTGTTCTTCGATGTGCCCCTTGCCTCGGTGAATGACGAGAAAATCACCCTCGGCGATCTGCAAAAGGCCCTGATGTCTTTGCATGAAAAGATGACTGAGGAGAAGGAAGTCTCCGCGAAGAAAAACTTCATGGAGCCGCTGGAGCGCCTGATCAACGTCAAACTCGTGGTGCAGGAAGCGAAAAACATGGAGCTCGACCGGCAGGATGAAATAAAGAGCAACCTGGAAAAATTCGCCGATCAACAACTGAGGCAGGTTCTTTTCCTCGAAAGAGTGAAGGACATCAAGCCGGACGAGAGGAAGGTCCAAAAGGAATACCGCGACACGATAAAGGAAATGAAGCTTAAAAGCTTGATATTCAAGAAAGACACCGTCGCTAAGGCCTTCATCGAGGAACTGAAGCACGGCAAGAAGTTTGACGAGCTGCGTGACAAGGCCCTGAAAGATGGAAAGGCGGAAACGGCCGGACAGGACGAACAGCAGTATGCCACCAACGCCGCTCTGGGGCCCGTCGTCAGTGCCGGGTTGGCCGACGTTAAGGCCGGGGGGATCAGCCCTATCATCGAAATAATGAACGGCTTCCTCGTCGCCAAGGTCGAAGAGATCCGCTATGTCGACAACCCTGCCGGGCTGGAGCAGGCGCGCAGCAAGGTGCTCAGCCAGATGAAGCTCGATAGCCTGAAGGCATATAAAGCCGAACTCGTCAAGAAGTACGCCAAGGAAAACACCAAGCTGGTGAAGTCCCTAGACTTCGAGGCAAAAAAACCGGGGTTCGAGAAACTCCTTACCGACAAACGGGTGGTGATGTCCATCAAAGGGGAGGAACCGATTCGCGTCAGCGACCTGGCTGAAGCTCTGAACTCCAAGTTTTTCCACGGCATAGACAATGCGATTAAGGAGAAGAAGCTCAACCGGGAGAAACTGCTGGCGCTCGACGAACTCGAGTCGGTACGGGTTTTCAAGAAGGCCGCCCTGGAAAAAGGGCTGGACAAGTCTGAAGAGTACCTGAAGAGGATAGAGGACCACAAGACTACGGTGCTGTTTGGCGCCTTCATCGAAAAAGTTATCAAGCCTGACGTGACCTTCACCGTGGCCGAGATCAAGGATTATTACGAAAAGCATATCTCCGAGTACGCTGCCCCGGAAAAGATGCAGATCCAAGGGATCGCCTTCACCAAGAAGGATGATGCACAGAAAGCGATCGACAAGTTGAGGGAGGGGGTGGATTTCGCCTGGCTAAGAAACAATGCGGATGGCCAGGTTGCCAAGAACGCACGCGACCTGCTCCAGTTTAACGAGGAGGCCCTGACGCTGCAGAGCATGCCGGAGCCGATGCAGAAGGTTTTGAAAGATGCCCACAAAGGAGACTACAGACTGTATGAAAGCCCGGAAGGGTACTCCTATGCGCTGTTTGTAAAAGAGAAAGAAGAGGCGAAAGCGCGTCCTTTGGAAGAGGTGAAAGATGAAGTCGGCCAGAAGGTTGCCTGGCTGAACCTGACGCAGGATATAGAGAAATGGTTCAAGAAGCTGAGGGAAGCCTATCCCGTGAAGATTTATCTTGAATCGCGGTAATGCCGGATTGGTTAAACTGCCAAAATTAGGCCAAGGGGACGGTATGAAAATGCACGATATGCGTAAGGGCAGAAGAATTTTGGTTTTTATGCTGACGGCGCTGCTGGCGGTGATGGTTTCGTTCACCGGTAGCAGGACAGCCCTCGCCGCAAAGGCGTTTGTCCGAAAAGATTGTTCTGACTGTCACAAAAAATTCGACGACAAATTTTCCTCTGTGAAGTACGTGCACCCGATGGTGCACGACAAGAAGTGTGAGGACTGCCACCTGCGTCACGGCATTATCCCGAAGCTGCTTCTCAAGCACGATGGCAACCAACTCTGCCTGAACTGCCATCCCGCCAACAAGATAGGTTTGAACAAGCCCAAGGTGCATACCCCCATTGCAAAGGGTAAATGTACGACCTGTCACAATCCCCATGGTTCTGATTCCCGTTATTTCATGAAGTCAGCTGGGAACGAAGCCTGCTTCCAGTGCCATAAGAAATCGGTATTTGAAAAGAAGGTCGTGCACAAGGTGCTCACCGACAAAGGGTGCAGTGCCTGTCATGTGGCCCACAGCTCGGATTACAACAACCTGCTCTCCTCGGAGGTGCCAAAACTTTGCCTGAACTGCCACGACAAGGGTAGTGCCTCCTTCAAGAAGGCGCACGGCAACTACCCGGTCGACCAGAAAAACTGCACTGTATGCCACAACCCGCACGCCTCTGATCAACCAAAGCTGCTCAAAGGCAGCGTGCACAATCCTGTTGCCTCCGCCGGTTGTGACGGCTGTCACAACCCGCCCAATTCGGCCAATCCCTTCGGTGTTTCTCTGAAGAAGGGGGCACTGTGCGCCCAGTGCCACGAAAGCGCCTCCCTTAAAGGGGGCGGTACCGTCGAGCATATGCCATTTAAGGAAGGTGACTGTCTGTTGTGCCACAACCCGCATGCTTCAGAGCAGACAAAGCTGTTGGTGCAGGAAGGCAACGATCTCTGCAAGATCTGTCATGCGTCGGAAACGGCATCCCACCTTTTCAAGCACAAGGCTGTGACCGATGGCAAGGGTTGCCTGTCCTGCCACAAACCGCACGCTGCGGCCAAGAAGAAGCTTCTCGTCGCCGAGGGCGCCGACCTTTGCTACACCTGCCATGCGAAGACCAAGGAGGCGCTGAAAGGCAAGGACGTGCACGAGCCGTTCTCCGGCGGGGAGTGCAGCAGTTGCCACGATGCACACGGATCCAACTTCCCCGGCATGATGAAGGACCGCATGGATACCGTCTGCTTCAATTGCCACAGCGACGCGGAAACCCGGTTCAAGAAGAATTACACCCACAAGCCGGTCCAGGATTCCAACTGTGCTGCCTGTCACAAGCCGCACTCCTCCGATCAGAAGAAGCTCCTGAAGGGTGTGGGTGCACAGTTGTGCTCGTCATGCCACGCCGAACTCATGAAGCCTATAAGCCAAGGGATCAACCACCAGCCCTTCACCGATGGGGACTGCCTTGGCTGCCATGATCCCCATGCCAGCAACATCCAGGGGATGATCACCAGCAACCAAAGCGAACTGTGCGTTAACTGCCACAGCGATCTCAACAAAAACGCGAAGGATGCCAAGAGCAACCATGCGCCCTTCACCAAGGGGGACTGCACCAAGTGCCACAGCCCGCACAAGGCGAAACTCAACAAGCTGCTTCTTGCGCAGAGTCCCGACCTCTGCGTCAACTGCCATAAGGACATCAAGGAGAAGATCGCCCGGCAAAGGCCGCACCCCCCCGCGCAGAAAGATTGCTCGACTTGCCACCTGCCGCATCTCTCCAAGCAGAAGTCTCTTCTGGTCGAGCCGTTGCAGACGATGTGCTCGGAATGCCATGAAGTCGAAAAGCCTGCCTTCGTCAAAGCTCATATAGGCATCAAGGCCGCCGACATGGATTGCATCAGCTGCCACAGCCCGCATGCTTCGAACGATCCCAAGTTTTTCAAGGATGTCGTGCATCCTCCGTTTGCCGGCAGAACGTGCGATGACTGCCATATAAAACAATAGCCATTTGAGGAGCTTTACTATGATAAATAGACATAAGGTATTAATCCTGTTTGGTGTTATCGGCTCTCTCATGGTCGGCCTCATCGCCAACGCTCAAGATGACAGCGCGAAATTCCGGCTTAAGCCGGGCGCCTTCGGCAAACTCTGCCAGGATTGCCATACGAATTTTGAGGAAAAGCTGAAGAAGACCTACGTGCACACCCCGGTGAAGAAAGGGGACTGTACCGGGTGCCATAACCCGCACAGCTCGAACTTCAAGAAACTCCTGTCTGCCGACAGTTCCAAGATATGCTCGTCCTGCCATAAAGGCCTGCTGTCTGCGAACGCGAAAAGCACCCATAAGGTCGTCGTTGAAGGCAACTGCATGAAGTGTCATGACCCGCATGCTTCCGCCATCAAGAACAACCTGCTCAAGGGGGGGAACGAGTTGTGCCTTGAGTGCCACAAGGCATTGAAAAACGCCATCGCGAAGGCGAAGTTCCAACACGCACCTGTGACGAAGGACTGCACCATCTGCCATGACCCGCACATGTCGGTCAAGGAGGATTCTCTCCTGAAGGACAAAGTCAGTGCGCTGTGCAGCGGTTGTCATAAAACTGATAAGCCTACGTTCATCAAGCGTCACATGAACTACCCCATGGCGAATACACATTGCACCTCCTGTCACGATCCTCACGGCTCTAGCGTGCAGGGGATCCTGTACAACAACGTGCACAAACCGGTGGCAAGCAAGATGTGCAACCAGTGCCACGAAGACGCCGCTTCGCCCAACGCTTTGAAGACCAAACGCCAGGGCGGCGAACTTTGCAAGGGGTGTCACAACGACATGTACAACTCGACCTTCGGCAAGAACAAGGTCCACTCACCGCTGTTCAGCAAAAAAGGATGCCTCACTTGCCATAACCCCCACGCTGGCAAGGAAAAGGGGTTGCTGAAGGAGTCGACGCTGATTGTTTGCGGCAAGTGCCATGCTGACACTATTCAGCGACAGAACAAGTCCATTACCAAACATGAGCCGGTGGCTTCCGGTAACTGTACCGCCTGCCACGACCCGCATTCCTCGAACTACCCGTTGCTCGTAAAGCAGGAATCAGTCATCGAGGTATGCGCCACCTGCCACGATTGGATGAAGCACTCCACGCACCCGATCGGCGACAAGTACAAGGATCCGCGGAACAAGAACGCAACGCTTAACTGTTTGAGTTGCCACCGTTCTCATGGGACTGAGTATAAAGGCCTGATGCCGTTCAACACGGTAAGTGAACTGTGCGTCCAGTGCCATGAAAAATTCCGGAGGTAATTGACATGCGAGCCTTGATATACGCCAACCTTCTGCTTCTGGTCCTGCTGGTGCCGGTCCAGTCTTTTGCCGCTGGGTCACTTAAGCTCCGGTTCCTTACCACCATCAGCGCCGATGACAAGGAGGGGCTCATCAAGAGCCCCGAGGGTGTCGCCTGCAACGACCAGTCGGATGTCGTGGTCGCCGATACAGGCAACGGACGGCTTCTGCGTTACACCTTTCAGGACAGGGCCCTCAAGGGGGGGCAGGAGATTAAACTCTCCCAGGTGCAGTTTCCAGTTAAAGTGCAGTTCGGCGCAAAGAACGACATCTTTGTCCTTGACGGCAAGCAACAGAAGGTTGCACACCTCAACCCTGATGGCAGCTTCGCCGGTTTCGTTACCCCCTATGGCGTGACTAACCCGGATAAGTACGTCATCAAGAGCTTCAAGGTGGACGGCGCTAACAATATCTACCTTCTTGACATAGGCGGCGAGCGCGTGCTGCATGTGGCCATGGACGGTAAACTTCTTGGACAGATACCGTTCCCTGCCGGATTTGGTTTTATCACCGACCTTGCCGTGACTCCAGGCGCTGATGTGATTTTGCTCGATTCCGTAGGCTCCAGACTGTACGTGGCGAAAAAGGACGCGACGCAGTTCACGCCGCTCACTAAGGACCTGCGTGCGTACATGAATTTCGCCAGCTACTTGACCACCGCGAGCCGGGGGGGGGAACTGTACCTGCTGGATCAGGATGGCGGCGCAGTCGTGACCATAGGCCCAGATGGCAGCTTTCAGGGACGCCAGTTGGGTTTGGGCTGGAAAGCCGGCCAGTTGTACTACCCTACCCAGGTTTGCTTTGACAAAAGCGGTAATGTCTTTATCGCAGATCGTGGGAATTCCCGGGTGCAGATCTTCGAAAGCTTCAAATAGCGCCTTGGAAGACCGTCACCTCCATACCAACGGGTGACCTGCCACCCGGTTTCTTGCATGGCTGAGGAAAACGACGATGAAGAAATCTCTGCCCGGTTTTGTTCTGTTGGCATCTTCTCTAATCTGTTCCCTTGCAATTGCAGCCAGCAATTTGGATATGGCCGAAAAAGCGCTAAACGACGGAGACTATGAAAAGGCCTTGCAACTCTACCGGGCGGATGGCGGGGCGCAGGCCCTCAATAACATTGGCATTATGTACTATAGAGGAGATGGTGTTCGTCAGGACAAAGCCGAGGCGGTGCACTGGCTATTGAAGGCGGCCGCTCTCGGTAATGAGGATGCTCAGGTGAGCCTCGGGCAGATGTATAGAACCGGCGACGGCGTGGAGGAGAATCCCGCTGAGGCCGTAAAGTGGTACCGCAAAGCAGGTGCGCAAGGCAACCAGGAGGCGCAGGCCGAGCTTGAGCGTTTGTACGCCCTCAAAGAAGACGTAGAGACCAAATGGTACCGTCGTGACGCCGAGCGCGGAATGGTGCGAGCCCAGGTGAATCTGGGCCTGATCTATTACTTTGGTCGTGATCTCGGGGCGGATAAGCGCGAAGCAGCCCTCTGGTTTAGCAAGGCTGCCGTGCAGGGCGATGCTCAGGCACAATACTACTACGGCCTGATGCTTTCTGAAGGTGACGGCATCGATCCGGACGCGGTAGAGGGCGCCAGGCTCTTGCTGTCAGCGGCCAAGGCTGGGCACGCCGATGCGCAGTATCAGATTTCAAAGTGCTACCTGCATGGTAAAGGCGTCGCTCGCAACGCTGACGAGGCTGTGGCATGGCTTCGCAAGGCCGCCTCGCAAGGTAACCATAACGCCGCATCTGAACTTCAGTTGCTCGGGAAGTAGGTGAAGGTCCGCACATAAGTCATCGCAAAATGTGAAAAAATTCTGGAACATAGTAGGTCAGGAGGTAGAGTGTGAAAAGATTAGTTGTGGGAATTCTGGTGTTGGTTTCCCTGGCCACCGTCATATCGTGCAGCAAACCCGAAAGCAGGCTTATTGGCAAATGGGTCGGCAAAAGCGGCAGCTTTCAGTTCAACGAAAACAAGACCGGGGTCATGAATCCCCCCGCTGGTGTGAATCTTCCTCACGACATTCGGTTTAGCTGGGCGCTACGTGGTGATGATTCCATCCAGTTGAGCATTCAGCCCCCTGTAGCAAAAAACGTGCTCGCCAGATTCGAAGGCAAGAAAGTTCTCGTCATCGAGGACGACAAGTTCGTAAAGGAGTAGGCATAACTTTTATGGACGAAGTAAAGGTATCACCAAGGCGCCAAGGAGAACTTGATGAAAAGAAGAATCTTTAAAAAGTGCATTCTCTCCACTGCTGTTATTGCCGGCGTTTGCTTTCTAACGTTGCCGGTGCGAGCCGACTACGGCAAAGGGCGTGAACTGTACCTCATGAAGGACTATCAGAACGCCATGAAACAATTCATGTTCGACGAGGACCCGGGCTCGCTTTATATGGTCGCTTATATGTATGAGCACGGAGAAGGTGTCACGGAAGATGGTGCGAAAGCTAGTGAATGGTATATGAAAGCGGCCGAAAAGGGGTCTGTCAAGGCCATGTATCGGCTGGGTGTGATGTATGCCAATGGTTACGGGGTGGACAAGGACGAGAACGAGGCGATAAAGTGGTTCAAAAAAGCCTCTTTCAAGGGTTTTGCCCCTGCCAAAGACGCCTTGAAAAGGCTCACGAAGGGAACTGACTAGAGGGTTTTAGCTGCGGTGAACATCGATGAGATAAGAAAAGCCTCCCAAAGATATCGCCTTTGAGGAGGCTTTTTTGTCGCTAAAACCTGCCGCAATTATATCTTTTCAAACTGGAGCACGGTCATTTCAGGATGATTCGGGACATAAAGGAACGACACCTTTGTCTGCTTTCCGTTCCAAACGTAGGTGGACATATGCGAACCCTGCTTGCCTGCCTTCCCTTTGCCGTACTGCTGGATGAACTTTTGCTTTAGTTTCTCCACGCCTGTCTTGGATACGTATTTACCTTCAAATGTGACAGCGACGCTCACCATCAAGCCGTCCTTGAAGACAAACATGCGAGACGCTATGGTTTCATCCGGTTTCTCCTGGGTGTACACCATCTGCTTGTCGTACTCAGTCATTTTACCCTTGGGGTATGCTTCCACGATTTTGTGAAACATGGTGCCCCATCTGATGTCCTCATACCCGTTGGGAATGGTAGCGGCATGGCAGTTGATGGACAATAAAAGCAGTGTGATAGCCAGTAAAGCGGTGGTAAATCTCGTCATTGGAATTGGTTCCTCTAGTAATTGGAATAGGCATAACCCCGGCTATTTATAACACTCTCGATCAGATTTTAACAGCTTTTACTACCACAGACGCCTTAAACAGCCTTGCCCCCCGCTGGTCATCAGTCTTTGGCGTGGCACTTATTGCAAAGACTTCTTTGATAAACGGCGAAATCAGATGCTCTTCTGCCATACATCGCCATCTTCACTTCGGCAGAGGTACGTCCCTGCGCTATGGCTGCAGGGGCACCGTTATCCGTGCCTGGATACTTTCCATCGTATACGATAAAGGTCGTATTGGGGTTCCACCTCATGCTGCTGTCCCAACCGGCGGCATGGGCACGGTGGCAGGAGAGGCACATGACGTTGGCGTCCATCGTAGCACCGCTTCTGTTGGAGCCGTTGCTGTTGGCCGTCGCCTTGAGCACAGCGTAGTCGTCTGTTCCCATTTCAAAAGGCACCAGAGAGCTGTAGGCGGTCCCGGCGGAGCCATTCAGGTTGCCTGAGGAGAGATAGGCATTGTAGTTGTAGGTGATCTCTGCGCTCAGTTTGCCCTGTTTCCCTGAGGGATGCTGGGTGGCTCTGCCGCTGCCGGCATCGTGGATCGAGCCATGGCAGTTGCTGCACCATTCGGATACCCCGCTTCCATAGGCGACCCGTGTGTCCGTCGAGGATTCCTCCCTGTTATAGGCCGATGGCGCCACCGCAGTCGGCGGGTCGGCGGTGAACTCGACGCCGGGCGTGGCTCTATACCCCTTGCCTGCCAGCATCCTGTAGACGCTGACGGCGCTGAATGCGTCTGGCTCCGGGCTGTTGTTGTAGGAGCCTGAAGCGATGATGGGCTTGCCGGCATTGCTGATCGTTCCGTCTACGGACCTGCGGTAGTTGCCGTGCGGGTCGTGGCAGCTGATACAGGATAACGAGTTGGCAGGGAAGTTACCCCCCGGCGCTGTCGAAAGTTTGGTGTCCGCCGAATAACCGTAATCTGCAGCTACTATGTTGTGACCGTGGCGCTCTCCCTGGCTGGCTTCTTTATCCCGGCCTTCACCGGACCATCGATAGTTTTTTTTCAACCAGCCGAAGTCACCGCCGGGGGTGAGTTCTCTTGGAGCGACCCCTTCGACTAACTCGATACCGCTAGTAGCGACTTGATAGGGTTCGTGTTGAACCCCTTCGGGGGACTGGTGGCACCGGAGGCACGTAGAACTTGAGTCGCTGCCTAACAGGTTACCGCGTCGGGGTACTCCGCTCTCGACGGCGCCAGTTGAATGGCACTCATTGCACTCTCCGGTGCCGCCGTTATGAAATGGCTTGGTGTTGCCGCTCAAATATGCTGCATGGGAATTGTTGACCCAGAGAAAGATGCTTGCGGTCATCACTAGATGGATTGCAAACATTTTGGCTGACTTGTGCGTAAGGCAGGTCGTGAGCATGATGGTTTTCCTCCCTCATTTTGGCTTTCACTGGCTACCTGTACAAATTGTACGCCAGATCGTTCTTAATAGGGGGAAACCTGTATCTAATTGAATTCTAAGTGAAATACGCATTGGTCGTAACAACTATGAAAAAGGTTATCGATTTGCAGCTGTTCTGCAAACACGCAAGCTCTGATCATGTCTTGGCGCTCGTGGAGTAAACTCCCGAAATCATTATCGGTTTACGAGGGGGGTGGCGCGGTGCAGGTTTTGAACAGTGCAGGGGCGCCGGGGCAGCAGGCCATTTACTGCCCCGGCTGAAGAGGTGCCTTTTCAGAGAAGGCAGGGGGACGGCTGTCTCTGAAAAGGCATATTGGGGGGAAGGGTCACTTTAAAATGATGACGAGGGCCCGGCGGTTTTTTTTGCGACCGACCTCTGTCGTGTTATCTGCGATCGGTTCGGAACTGCCCATGGTGCGGATTTCGAACCGATCGGCAGAAAGATTGTACATCTTCATCAGGTACTGCTTTGTTCGCACTGCGCGTTTCTCTGAAAGCGCGAGGTTGTGGTCATCGCTGCCGGTGATATCGGCGTGTCCGTGGATCTGTGCAATGATCTGTGGGTTACGCTTCATGAACAGGCCGATTTTTCGCCCCACATCGATGAAGCTCGGCCTGATTTTGTAGCTGTTGCAGTCGAACTCGAAGGTGGCTTTGAGTAACGGGGCGGCAACTGGCACGGAAGGTGTTGACGCTGGTTTTTTTTCAGCTTCCAGTTCTATTTGTTTTGCCTGGTCTGTTGCTTCGGTGCTGTCGTTCTCTCGTGGCGCCGGTGCCGTTTTTGCAATTTCTGCAGCCACGGGGGGAGGCTGCACGCTTGATGCAGAGGAGGCAATGCCGGGCGTGACGATCACTGGAACGGCAAGGCTCTGCGGCGTCGTTGCAACAGTTGCAGCCACGGGGGGAGGCTGCACGCTTGATGCAGAGGAGGCAATGCCGGGCGTGGCGATCACTGGAACGGCAAGACTCTGCGGCGTCGTTGCAACAGTTGCAGGCGCGGGGGATGCGGGAACTGGCTTAGGGGTTTCCCTATGCGTTATAACAGGCTGGTCTTTAGCCGTTTGTGTCGAAAGGCTAGTTGATGCCTCGGTGGCCGCCGGATTCGTCATAGGTGTCGCTGCGGCAATCTGTGGGCGCGCCCTGTGGCGGGGCTGCTTCTTTTCTCCGCCGAAGACGAAACTTACCCCCGCAGTTAATTCGAAACTGTTTCCCTGGCTGCTTGCGGCGACATCCCGGAAATCAAACCTGAAGGCAACATCCTTTTTTATGAAGTACTTGGCTCCGAGACCGAAGTTTACTAAAGGGCTCGATGACCCTTTGTCAGCAATGAGTCCGCCAGCACCGAACGTCAAGAATGGGGTTAAATTGGGGCGTTCGAGAAAAGGATAAATAGTCTGTAAGGTGACTAGGTATAGGGCTGTGCTGCCTGACGATTTTGCGTCGGCACCAACCATGCTGATGTCTCCCTCAATCCCAAAAGTGTCTGTCAGCTGTTTGTCAATCTTAACCCCTGCCATTAAACCAGGCTTGAGGGAACTGAAGCTGCCTGGACTGAAGATACCTACTACAGGGGTTGTAGTGAAACTGTCGTATTTGTCTGCCGCTAGGCATTGCGTGTGTAGAATCAGCAGCAAAGCAATCAGTGCCGGTGGAATGAACACGCGCGTTATAGCATTCATTATTGCAATCCTTTTCGTGGCATTGTATTGGGCTCACAGTGGAAACGCCGCATCACGCATCCCGCGCTGCTTTGTTGTAATGCCTAATGACCTCAAGTGCGTGGAATATACTTTATTTATCAGCAAGAGTCAAAAGCTGTGTGAAGCTAATCTTATCCTCTTCTATAGCATGAGCCTCCAAATAGTTTGGGGCGGCGCTAACCGCTGAGAGGCAGATCTTTGGAAATGGTAGGGTTCACTCCAGCATTCACACCATTTTATTAGGCAGTGCACCCCTCTCGAGCCTGCGGTTGT
Source organism: Citrifermentans bemidjiense Bem (assembly GCF_000020725.1). Taxonomy (NCBI): domain Bacteria; kingdom Pseudomonadati; phylum Thermodesulfobacteriota; class Desulfuromonadia; order Geobacterales; family Geobacteraceae; genus Citrifermentans; species Citrifermentans bemidjiense. The sequence continues at coordinate 1,310,566 of NC_011146.1, forward strand.
GAAAATACAGCTTCGAGGGATGATTCTGTCACGGAGGATGTTTTTCTTCGCGCACACATATCTGCTTGTTTCCGTGTGGCCAGTAGTGGTACTTTGTTTAGCGATTAAACGAACATGCCGGGTATTTGGCACCACTTCAAAAGCGAGGAGTTGTGATGAAAAAAATGATAAGCATGTTGACCGCAGTCCTAGTAACTTCTGCTCCTGGGTTTGGGGCCTGCTCCGATGCTCCCCCGAGCATGGGGGGCGTCATGGCGGTGAACTCTGGGGTGACTGGCAAGGTTGTGGAGACAACGACTGCAGGGGATTATACCTATATCAACCTAGAGAAAGACGGTAAAAAGGCATGGGTAGCTTGTCCTCCCATGGCCAACGTGAAGTTGGGGCAGCAACTTGGGTTTACGGGATGCACTCCCATGATGGACTTTGAAAGCAAGGCTTTGAAACGGACTTTTGATCTGATCATGTTCTGCGGTGCTCCCCTGTCTGATTCGCAGACGGATTTACTCAGCAAAAAGTCGACCGGTAGCAGCGGGCAGGTGCCGGAATCGAAAGAACAGATCGTTGTCGAAGCGGCTAAAGGTGCTGACGCACACACTATCGCCGACATTTATGACAAAATCGACCAACTTGACAAACAGACGGTCTCAGTTTCTGGGAAGGTGATTAAAGTCACTCCCCGGATTATGGGTCGGAACTGGCTTCACATACAGGACGGCTCCGGTTCTGCAATGCAGAAAAACAACGATCTGGTGGTTACCACGAATGCCCTTCCAAACGTTGGGGACGTGGTGACCATATCTGGGACCATAGCCAAGGACAAAGATTTCGGGTCTGGATATAAATACAGGGCCATTCTGGAACTTGGAAGCGTGAAACCCAAATAGGAAGGGACGTTCAGGTTATCTAGATGACCTGAACGGTGAAAGGAAATGGCACCCCTGGATTGCTGAAGTTGCCAATCTCCAGGCGTACTGCGAAGTTCGAAAATAAATCTCAACCGGCGTCTTCTTGTGAAAGAGGCGCCGGTTTCATTTCACCCCACACGCATGGGTAGGGTGTGATTACACCTCGTCGACCAGCGCGAGGAGTTCCCCCGTCTTCTCGTTCATAAGCGCCTCATCGCCCCGCGACTCGACGTTAAGCCGCAGCACCGGTTCGGTGTTGGAGCAGCGCAGGTTGAACCGCCATTGTGGGAACTCCATACTCATGCCGTCGGTGTCGTCGATGCTCAAGGCGCTCTCCCGGTAGGTCTTGCCGATTCGCTCGATGGCGGCCAACGGGTCGGCGAGCTTTCTGTTGATCTCGCCGCTGGCCGGGTAAAGGCGCATCCTCTCCTCGACAAGTTCCGCCAGCGTCTTCCCGGTTTTTCCCATGATGTTCAGGACCAGAAGCCAGGGGACCATTCCGCTGTCGCAGTAAGCGAAGTCGCGGAAATAGTGGTGGGCGCTCATCTCGCCGCCGTAGACCGCATCCTCGGCCCTCATCCGCTCTTTGATGAAGGCGTGTCCCGTCTTGCTCATCACCGGCACGCCCCCCGCCGCCGTCACCACGTCGACCGTGTTCCAGGTGAGCCTCGGGTCGTGTATGATCCGGGCGCCGGGGTGTTTCTGAAGCATGGCGGCTGCCAGAAGCCCAACGATGTAGTACCCCTCGATGAAGTTTCCCTTGGCGTCGAAAAGGAAGCAGCGGTCGAAATCGCCGTCCCAGGCAAGCCCCAGGTCGGCTCCATGCGCCAGTACCGCCTCGGCCGTTGCGGAGCGGTTCTCAAGCAACAGCGGGTTCGGAATGCCGTTGGGGAAGGTGCCGTCGGGCTCGTGGTGGACCTTGACGAAGCTGAAGGGGAGGCGGGATTCAAGGCGGTCGATGGTTCTCCCCGCGCAGCCGTTGCCGGCGTTGACCACGATCTTGAACGGCTTCAGCGTGCCCGGGTCGAGATAACCCAAGAGATGCGAGACATAGCTCTCCTCGATGTCGAGCGGATGCACGCTACCCTTCGCCGAAACCTCCTCGAACCGGTTTTGCTCGGCCAGGTCGCGGATGGCGTTCAGGCCGCTGTCGCCGCTGATGGGGCGGGAGCCTTCGCGCACGAGTTTCATGCCGTTGTAGTCCATGGGGTTGTGGCTCGCGGTCACCATGATGCCGCCGTCCATCTTCTCGCTGAAGGTGGCGAAATAGACCTGCTCGGTGCCGCAGATGCCGATGTCGTACACCTCCACCCCGCTGTCGGTAAGCCCGTTGGCGAGCGCGGTGCAGAGCGAGGCGCTGGAGAGGCGCACGTCGCGCCCGACGATGACCTTCTTGGGTGCGAGGAAAGAGGCATAGGCCCGGCCGATGCGGTAGGCGAGGTCCTCGTTCAGTTCATCAGGGACTCTCCCCCTGATGTCGTAGGCTTTGAAGCAGTGCATGTTGCTCACCGGAAAATTCTCCCCATACATTTAAGGGGGACAGGCTACTTTTTGATCTGAAAAACCAGCCTGTCCCCTTTTATTGTTGCTGATAGTCATTTCAAGCGCTTACGCGCTTATTAGGGAAAAGGGGACAGGCTAGTTTTCGATTTGAAAAAGTAGCCTGTCCCCTTTTATTGTTTATTTCCGGATGTTGCCCTGGTTCTCCAGGAACCACTGGTAAGACTTGGCGATGCCGTCTTTCAGGGTCACCTTCGCTTCCCATCCCAGCGCCTTCATCCGGGATACCTCTTGCAGCTTCCTCGGGGTGCCGTCAGGCTTGTTGGTGTCGAAGGCAAGCCGCCCCTCGAAGCCGACTACCTCGCGCACAGTTTCCGCCAGCTCCCGTATGGTGACGTCGACGCCGGTGCCGAGGTTGACGAAACAGGGCTTCGGGTAGGCGGTGAGTTCTTCGGTTATGGTGCTGTCCGGCAGATTCATGAGGTGGAGGCAGGCGTCCGCCATGTCGTCCACGTACAGGAATTCGCGGCGCGGGGTGCCGGTGCCCCAGACCACTACCTCCGGCAGCCGCTGCTCCCTTGATTCGTGGAACTTGCGGATCAGCGCGGGGAGCACGTGGGAGTTGGTCAGGTCGAAGTTGTCCCCGGGACCGTACAGGTTGGTCGGCATCACGGCGATGAACTTGGTGCCGTACTGGCGGTTGTAGGCCTCGCACATCTTGAGGCCGGCGATCTTGGCGATGGCGTAGGGCTCGTTGGTCGGCTCAAGCGGCCCGGTCAGAAGGTGCTCCTCTCGCATAGGCTGCGGCGCGTGCTTTGGGTAGATGCAGGAGGAGCCGAGGAAGAGCAGACGCTTCACACCGTTTAAGTGAGCCTGGTGGATCACGTTGTTCTGGATTACCAGGTTTTGGTAGATGAAGTCGGCAGGGTAGGTGTTGTTGGCGTGTATCCCTCCCACCTTGGCCGCGGCCAGTACGACATACTCCGGTTTTTCGCTTTCGAAGAAGGCCTTGACCCCGATATGGTCGGTGAGGTCGAGCCGCTCTTTCTCCGGGGTGAGGAGATTGCGATAACCGGCGGATTTGAGGCTGCGTGTCAGCGCGGAACCGACAAGCCCTTTGGAGCCTGCGACAAAAATCTTGGCGTTGGTATTCATGTTTGAACTAACGGTCCTCGCTGCTACTCGTGGTAGTTGTAGGTGCTGAAGCCGTGATGTTTGCAGAGCTCGTCGCGACGCGCTTCCTCCAGATCCGAGTGCACCATTTCGGCCACCAGTTCCTCGAACGTGGTCTTCGGAACCCACCCCAGTTTCTGCCGTGCCTTGCTCGGGTCTCCCAAAAGGGTCTCCACTTCGGTCGGCCTGAAGTAGCGAGGATCCACTTTCACGATGGCCTGTCCCACTTGCAGGTGGCCGGCGGCGCCCCCCTCGGTCTTGGTGCCGTGGCTATCTATGGACGCGACGATGCCGGTCTCGTTGACGCCTTCGCCTTCCCAGCGCATGCAGATGCCGACCCCCTTGGCCGCTTCTTCGACCATCTGCCGGACGGAAAACTGCTTCCCCGTGGCGATGACGAAATCATCCGGCTCATCCTGCTGCAGCATGAGCCATTGCATCTCGACGTAATCGCGGGCGTGCCCCCAGTCGCGCAGGGCGCTCAGGTTGCCGAGGTAGAGGCAGCTCTGCAGGCCAAGGGAGATGCGGGCTATGGCGCGGGTGATCTTCCTGGTGACGAAGGTCTCTCCCCTGATCGGGGACTCGTGGTTGAAGAGGATTCCGTTGCAGGCGTACATGCCGAAGGCTTCGCGGTAGTTGACCGTGATCCAGTAGGCGTAAAGCTTCGCAACCGCGTAGGGGGAACGGGGGTAGAAGGGGGTTTTTTCCGATTGAGGCACTTCCTGCACCAGCCCGTAAAGCTCGCTGGTGGAGGCCTGGTAGAACCTGGTCTTTTTCTCCAGCCCGAGGATGCGGATCGCTTCCAGTATCCGCAGCGTCCCGAGCCCGTCGGCGTTTGCCGTGTACTCGGGGGTCTCGAAGGAAACGGCGACGTGCGACATGGCGGCCAGGTTGTAGATCTCGTCCGGCTGCACCTGCTGAATGATCCTGATCAGGTTGGTGGAGTCGGTCAGGTCGCCGTAGTGGAGGATGAAGTCGCGGTTCTCGATGTGCGGATCCTGGTACAGGTGGTCGATCCGGTCCGTATTGAAGAGCGAGGCGCGGCGCTTGATGCCGTGCACGACGTATCCCTTTTTGAGCAGGAATTCGGCGAGGTATGCACCGTCTTGTCCAGTGACGCCTGTGATAAGAGCTACTTTTGCCATGTAACAATCTCCTCTTTTGTTCCATCGAAGATCGTGAAGCCGTTCTCGGCCGCACGGCCATGCTTAAACCGCTGCGGGAGATGCCTCAGTCGAAGCCGATCCGGTTCCGCCCCCCTGTTTGGGGGACCAAAGGGACCGACAAGGGGGCAGCCGAAACCGCGGCAGGGGGGGGTAGCGTCCGGGAAAACCCTTGTGAAGAAGTGCTGGATGGGCCGGCGGCAGGGTGGGGCCCTGTGCCGAAGGCGACAGATATTAGTAGTTTAATATGAGGTAAAAAGCAACCAAAAAAGGAGCAGAGTAGCAGGGTTTACGCGGGATTACGCCGCTTTGCGGGGAGCGGCGGCATGCAAGGCAATGTAAGCGGAGCTTCGGTATGGCGATATGCAAGGAGGCAGCAGTTGCACGGCAGAGGGTTCCCAAACTGGAGCTTGGAAGCCAGGGGAAAAAAGAAGGCCTCGATGGTTTCGCCACGAGGCCTTCATGTTTAAGCAGTTCTATATGTCGGTGAAAATGCTGGGGGGATGCAACCGGTTTACCTTATTTGGCGACAGGGCCACCAGAGAAGATGATCTTGTCGAAGGTGCGATTGAGACTCTTGCTGGCGAAGTTCGCCATCACGTTCCCCGGAAGGACGGCTATTTCATCGCCGACGTTGGCTTTCATGCTAGGGACTGCCACCCAGGTCTTGTTGCCATCATGTTCCAGGCAGACATAGGTATACCCTCCGCCGTTGATGGTCTCCACCACCTTGCCGCTGATATTGGCTGCGGGAGCGGGTGCTGCCGGCGCAGCTGCATCGACCGACGGATGCCCGGACGGGAGCGCCGCAGCAGCGTCGAGTTTTGGGTGCCCGGAGGGAAGTCCGTTCTCCGTGGCGGGTGCCGCGGGCGCGGCCCCTTCTTTCCTGGAGGTGATCGTGATGCCGCCGGCAAAATAGATGGAATTGAAGGTCCGGTTCAGCGTCTTGCTGGTGAAGCTACCCATGGGGGTGCCGGGGGCAAGCTCAACCTCGTCACCGACGACCACGTCGGCTTTGGGCACCGCTGCCCAGGCCGCCTTGCTATCCTTCTCGATCCTGATGTAGGTGTAGTTCCCGGCAGGCATGGTCTCGATGACCTTGCCGATCATGACCACCTCTTCCAGTGGCTCCGCTGCAGCGGGCGCCGCCGGTGCGGCCGGAGCAGTCGGGGCTATGGCGCCTGCCGAGAAGGTGATCTTTTCAAAGGTGCGGTTCAAGGTTTTGCTGCTGAAGTTGGCCATCTGGGCGCCGGGGAGCAGTTGCACCTCCTGGCCGACCGATACTTTCATTACGGGAGCCGCCACCCAGGTCTTCTGGCCGTCCTTTTCGAGGTTCATGTAGGTGTACCCGCCGGAGTCGACGGTTTCCAAGACTTTTCCGGAAAGTACAGCCGGAGCCGCCGCCGTGACGGGAGCCGTTGCCTGCTTGGCAGCCTGCCCCGTAGTGGTGCAACCTGCAAAGGCGACTGCCATTAAGGTCAGCGCTGTGCAAGAACCGAACATCTGCATTTTTTTCATCCCAAAACTCCTTGCTAGTCTGTTCCGGTTCACGCCGGATCGTCGGTTGATGCCTCGGTTGCGTTAAATGCCTGCTAGTTGATCAAGGTGATGATGACGACCGCCCTGCGGTTTCTCTGCCTTCCCGCTTCTGTAAGCTCTACGTTGCGCAGGGCCTACAGTTAGGACGGCTATGACGCGACAGAAGATAGGAGGCAACTCGTTACTCCTTATTTTTTTTTGATGAGTCGCACCTTATACCAACTGTGTGGCTACTTCAACCAGAAAACCTCTAATCCATGTCTTAAGTTAGCTCTCTGAGTCAGGTTTCGCCGCTCAATTGGTTGCCGCTGAATCAGTCCGACTGTCTTCAACGATATCTGTTGCATCCCCTCTGCTTGGCAAAATAGCTTTTCTTTGTTTTTAGCTGTGTTCGGTGCTTCTGCGGCAACGGTCAGCCAATGGGGGCGTCGCCTGTGGCTTCGACGGACGCTGCAGTGGTTACGGCGGGTAAGACCTTGATATGATCGCGCCAACCGCCCCACGATATGGCCAAAGAAGGGTGGACGAGGTGAAGGTTGCCGTAAGGGGACGGTCCCGGGCGCCGGCGCGGGACGGAATGGTAGGAAGTTAGACGTATTTCTCCACCAGTTCCTCGATGATCTCGCCGATGGTGGTTCTACGGTACGCCGAGGCTATCTTGAGTTTCAGGTGCAGGTCTTGCCTGATGTTGGCGGTGAGGCGCACATCCCCCTCGGGGACGAGGCCAGAGACCGCCTTCACCGGCACCTTTGCCTGCGCTCCCTTGCGGGATGCCCTTTTTTCTGGTCTCTCGCGGCGGGCGGCAGCGGGGCTGTCAGCCTGCTTTGCTGCGGGGCGGGGGCGTGGGCGGGGTTCGGGCTGCGGCGGGGGCGCCGGGGCTGCAAGCGGCTTTTCGGGCAGGAGTTCTCCCGATTCGAACAATCCCATCTGGTTTTCAGTATCCGACATGCTGCCCCCTCAACTGTTTTGATCGCCGCGCACTAGACCAACTCAAGCTTGGTCCGGGCAACCGTTTTCAGGCTTTACAAAGGAATCGTTAATGATGTATCTTTCGGCGCGTGCGTCCGTAGCTCAGCTGGATAGAGCAGCAGGCTTCGAACCTGCGGGTCGGGAGTTCGAACCTCTCCGGGCGTGCCAGTTACTTCCTCTTCCGCTCGGCCTTTCTTCCTTCGTGCCAGATGCTGCCGCTCATGATGTACAGGGCTCCCTTGGAGCCGCTGTAGCCGATGCGCCAGCACCTGTTCTCCACCGTAGCGAATTGTTCCACGGGGTACCTGGGATCCGTCGTGGCGACCCATTTCCCCTTTTTCCTCCATATGAGTTCCATCTGCAGCTGCCGTTGGCTTCTATGCGCATTAACGCGGCGGGTCCGGAGCTGACATGGAGTATGTCGTACCCGGCGAGCCCGCTGGCGTGGCAGAGAAAACTGTATCAAGAGGGATTTCGCCGAAATATTGCTGTCATCCGTTTATTGGGGATGGGTCGGCGCTTGGGTGCCAATCCGGCAGACAATAACCCGATTCGCGTGGTATTGGCAAAGACAAAATGCCTTCTGTGGCAGTGGCCCACGCCGTTGCTGATTGACAGTTGTGAGTGCGTCTTTAGAATTGTCCAATTGTGGCAGCGGCAGTGCGGAGAAGTGCCTGAAGCAGCACTGGTAGCATCACTGGCAGTATCACCAAATTAGCTAGGGAGTGTAAGATGAATCCTGACCTTGCGAAATTGACTCCGGGGCAAAAGCTTATGAAGCAGGCGATACACGAGATAGACGATTACTTCGGAGAGGGGGTGGCTTTTAAGAACATCGAGTTTCTTGGTGGATACATGCAGACACTGGCCATTTTGGAACTCAAGGAAACCCTGAGGAACAAGCTCTAAAGCTAAAGGCGAGCCCGGCGGGCGCAGGTAATTAGCTGCTTCTTCTAGGGCGCCGGGTTTAGTCCCTTCGGGAGCGAGAACCGGAAGGTTGCTCCGCCATCGACCGCGCCCTCAGCCCATACCCTGCCGCCGTGTCGTAGTACGATCCGCTGCACGATAGCCAGCCCGACCCCGGTTCCCTCGAACTCCTCATTGGCATGCAGACGCTGGAAAAGGCCGAAAAGCTTGCTCGCATAAGCCTCGTCGAACCCGACCCCGTTGTCCCTTACAAAAATCTCCGTTTCCTGCTCCTGGTCGATGGCGCCAATGGCGATTTTTGCTTCTTCCCGCGACCGGGTGAACTTGACCGCGTTGCCGATGAGGTTGATGAGAACCTGGCGCAGCATTGCTGCATCCCCAAGCACGATGGGGAGCGGGGCTATGTCCCATTGGATCTCCCTCTCTTTGCTATCGCTTTCCAGGTCGTTCACTATCTCTCTCACCAGCAGTCCCAGGTCTACCCACCCCTTCATCATTTCGCTGCGCCCCATGCGCGAGAAGGCCAGCAGGTCGTCGATCAGCAACCCCATCTTGTTGGCCGCCTCGCTGATTACCTCCAGATAGTGGCGGCTCTTCTCGTCCAGAACGTTCCCGGCCTTGGCGTTCAACAGGTCCACGAACCCGATGATGTGGCGCAGCGGGGCCCGCAGGTCGTGGGAAACCGAGTAGCTGAACGATTCCAGCTCCTTGTTGCTTGCCCCCAACTGCTCGAGCTGGTTTCTCAGGGCAAGGTTCAGCTCCAGTATCTTCGCCTCACCTTGCCTTTGGCTGGTTATGTCGCGGATCACGGCGAAGACCCAGGTCCCGTCCGGCGTCTCGATGGGGTTTAGCATGATGTCTACCGGGATCTCGTGACCGTCCTTGTGGCGGCCGTACAGTTCGAGGCCGATCCCCATCTTGCGGGCGCGCGGGTCGGCGAAATAGTTGCGCCGGTGTTGGCGATGGTGCTTGTGATAACGCTCCGGGACCAAGAGCTCGATGCGCTGCCCCAGCATCTCCTCACGCATGTAGCCGAAGGTGATCTCCGCCTGCTGGTTCGTCCTGCGAATGACACCGTTGTCGTCGACCACTACGATGCCGTCCGGAGCCGTTTCGAAGAGCCGCTCCAGCATGTTGCGGCTTTTCACCAGCGCCTCGTCAGAAGCGCGTTTCTCCGTGTTGTCGTGTGCTATCAGCGCAAACCCGGCGAGGTTTTCTCCCTGATCGTAGAGCGCGGTGAGCGTGATTGCGGCCCAGAAGCGGCTACCGTCTTTTTTCAGTCGCCACCCCTGCAGGTCCAGGCTCCCCAGCGAGCGTGCAATGGCGAGCTCCCTTTCCGGCGCCCCCGAACGCAGTTCCTCCTTGGGGTGGAGCAGCGAGAAATGCTTCCCGATCACCTCGCTGCCCCGATACTTGGTAATCTGCTCGGCCCCGGCGTTCCACGAGGAGATGTTTCCCTGCGGATCCAAAAGCGCCACTGCGTACTCCTTCACCTGCTCCACCAGCAGCCGAAAGGGTAGGTCCCCCTGCAGTTGCCCGGGCTCCTGCTTGCGCGCGCCTGAATCGGTAGTGAGATCTTTATCGGTCATGGTTTTTCCCCGTTCCGCGTCAACGTGGAGCTACTACTACCCGCTCGAAGCTCTGCATCCATGGCGTCTCGTCGCGCTGCAATCCGTCTCCGCCGTCGCTGCCCCGGTACTTGTAGGTGAAGCGGAGCCTGTCGCCCGCCTTGACTGCCATCGGCAGCCGTATCGAGAAAGGCGCGCTCTCGTCCAGCTTGAGATCCGACGGGATGATGAAACTCACCTCGCGCCGCACCGGCTTTCCCTGGGGGGCAAGCAGTGCCACCCAGATTTCCAGGTCTCGCATCACGAAGTAGCGCACGTTTCGCACCACGCCGTCTATTACCGTCTGGTCGCCCTCGACCCGGGTCTCCCATCCCATCACCAGGTCGAACTGCTGATAATGCTCCGGCAGTGCGTTCATCCGCTGGCGGTAATCGGTAGAAGTCGTGGCGCAACCTCCCAGCAGTGCTCCCAATAATAAAATTAAACCGATCGTTGTTCTCATTTGAATGCCCCTCCTTTTGGCGAATCTAATTGTACGCGAGGAGCAGGAATTGACAAAAAAAAAGCTCCCCCGGCCAAGGCCAGGGGAGGGGACAGGTGAGGGAACCGATTGCTAAAAACCCTCTCCTTCCATACCGCCGTTCTCCAGGGAGACAGGTCCCTTCGGAGCCAGTCCCCTTCGCTCTCTGCGCTTTTCCTGGAGCGCTTTCAGTTCGGCGGCCTGCGCCGGGGTGAGCAGCGCCAGGAACTGCTTCGCCGCCCGCGCCCTGCTCACCGCCAGGTCCGCCTGCAATGCCGCCACCTTTGCCGCCTGCTCCCTGATGGCCGCTTCTTCGGCGCTTCCCGAACGTACCAGGTCCTGCATCCGGCTCCGCTCCGCCCTAAGGCTCTCCATCAGCGGCTTATGCTCGGCGGGGTTGCTCTCGAACAGCGATTTCGCCTGGGCCTGCTGCTGGTCGGTCAGTTTCAGCTCACGCGCCATCTTCTTGAAAAAGTCGCCGCCCCGGTGCCCCTTTCTGTGCTTTTGATGCTGGCCGGCTCCGGGGGACGGGTCCGCCCCGGTGTACTCTGCGAACGCGGTCTGGCCGCCAAAGGTGGCGGCTGCGGTGATGCAGGCAAGTAGGGCCAATTTTCTCAGATCTCTTTTCATGATGAGGCTCCTTTGGATGTGTTCTTCGGTGCGCTAGGCACGATATGGTATGAAAGGTAGCCGGCAATTGTGGAGGCAAAGTGGAAGAAGTGTGGAAATGCTATCTGGCTTTCGCTGTGAGAGTGGTCTTTTCTTTTTTTGCGGGAGCTGAACTTGATATCGGAGAAATCCATTGATAGAATGTGCTAACGCTTGCAACAATGATCTCTTAGGGGGGTGCCATGAAAGTCCCGGTTGTGTTTGCAGATGAAAGACGCGGCTTGGTAAAGGCAGAAGATCTTCAGGAACTGATCGAGCAGGCTGCCATTGTCTCTTTCCTTCGCAGCGACGGCGAATGCGTTCAGATCGCTACCGATGCTGTGAGAGGGATGGGGGGGAAGAAGTACCGCGGTCCAGAGCGCAGAGGCAACGTCCTTTTCTGCTGATCGCGCAGTTTTCAGCAAAAGCCACCGGCGCTGACCGAAGGCTGACCCTCATTGGGCCGGCCTTCGGCGTTTCAGGGTGCCGCCCCCCACCTGATTTACCCCGCTGTTGCCCCTCCCTTTTTATCTCTCCCCTTTTCGGTGTTATACGAATCACGACAAATTTACAGATCTGCAAAACAGAAAGCCTTCCTTTCGCATATCTGCGAATGCCCTCCTTATGAGCATTAGCAGTGATCAACGTGCTGATATTACGGCCGCATTGTCTGAAAGCCGGAGCAGTTTCAGCGGTACCGCTTTTTGCTGTTATGCGAAAAAGGGGATAGATGGTTCCTCCCCCCGGCTTTCATCTGTCAGCGTAAGTTGCTGTTTTTGCGTCTTTTGGTAGGATATACGAAACTTTAAAACGTTGGTATGCAAGTTGCTAACGTGAACGGTAAGAGTGGTCAATTCCAACATGGAGGTATAAAGGCATGTCCAAAACAACATCTAACAAGGGGTGGCAGGTAGTCATGGCCGGAACCGGAATCAACCTGGCGCTCGGGGTGCTGTATGCCTGGAGTATCTTCAAGGGTGCCATCAAGGCGTCCATCGAAAAAGGCGGCCCCGATGCGTTCCAGTGGAGCCTGAGTTCCATCAACGACCCGTATGCTCTTTGCTGTCTCGCTTTTGCTTTTTCCATGATCCTTGCCGGCAAATGCCAGGACAAGATCGGCCCGGCTAAGACCGCGTTGATCGGCGGCATCCTGGTCGGCGCCGGCTTCAGCCTCATGGGCTACTCCAACAGCTACGCAGCCTGGGTCACCGGCTTCGGCGTCCTGGCCGGCTCCGGCTTCGGTTTCGGCTACTCCGCCGCCACCCCTCCGGCGCTCAAGTGGTTCTCGTCCAAGAAAACCGGCCTCATCGCCGGCATCGTGGTCGCTGGCTTCGGGCTCGCGCCGGTGTACATCGCGCCGCTCTCCAGCTACCTCTTGGGCGCTTACGGCATCCAGCAGTCCATGTACATCCTCGCCGCCGGCTTCGCCGTCATCGTCTGCGGCCTCTCCTTCGCCTTGGCCAACCCCCCCCAAAGGGTTCGTTCCCGCCGAGCCGGTGATGAAGGGCGAAGAAGGCAAGCCCACTCCCGCCAAGAAGGCAGTGCACGACGCGACCGTGTCCGAGATGCTCCGCTCCCCCAAGTTCTACATGCTGTGGACCACCTTCTTCATCGGTGCAGGCGCAGGACTTATGGTGATCGGCTCCGTGGCAGGTCTCGCCAAGAAGAGCATGGGCCCCATGGCCTTCGTCGCCGTAGCCATCATGGCGATCGGCAACGCCTCCGGCCGCGTGGTTGCCGGCGTGCTTTCCGACAAGATCGGCCGCCGCGCCACCCTGACCATCATGCTCAGCTTCCAGGCGGTGCTGATGTTCGCGGCCGTCCCCGTCGTTGGCTCCGGTTCCGCGATGCTGCTGGTGCTCCTGGCCTCCCTGATCGGCTTCAACTACGGCTCAAACCTGACCCTCTTCCCCTCCTTCGCCAAGGACTACTGGGGGTTCAAAAACTACGGCCTCAACTACGGCGTGCTGTTCAGCGCCTGGGGCGTAGGCGGCCTCGTTATGGGGCGCGTCTCCGAGATGATGAACGCGCAGCCGGGCGGCCTGAACAAATCCTTCATCCTCGCGGGTTCCTGCCTTGCCTTGGGCACCATCGTCACCTTCTTTCTGCGTGAGAAGAAAGCGGTCGCTGTCGAGGCTACCGAGGTGGTCGGAGAGAAGGTCGCGGTCAAGGTTTCCGCCTAGTTTGGCTTTGGTAACAGGATGATAAAAAGCGGGGCCATGCATTTTGTGCATGGCCCTTTTTTTAACTGATGCTATTATGGCGCACCTGCTGGGTTCACTTTTTTAATTAGTCGAGAGGATCTTCAATGGATACTTCTTACGTCACCATCATGCTGGTGGTCTTTCTCGTGCTGACCGGTCTCGCCATAGACATCGGCTACATGTATGTAAGCGATGAGGATCTGCAGCATTCCGCGGAAATGGCAGCCCTGACCGGAGCCGAATCGCTGAAGCAGCGGCTGCTCTTCCAGGCGCAGCAGTCCCCGGAAAAGCTGGCGCAGGTCTCCGCGGACCCTCTGCAGTCGGCGGCACGCAGCACCGCCGTGGACAACGCGACCGGAAAACACAGCGCCTCTGCACTCGTCGCCCTCATGAACGATAACGGCAACGCCCTCTCCGAAAACAACGACATAACGGTCGGCTTCTGGAACATGAGCAGCCGCAGTTACACCCCCGGGGGGACCCCGGTGAACGCGATGCAGGTGCGGGCGCGGCGAACGGCGGAAAGCAGCTCCGTAGGGCTTGGCAGCCTCGGCACCTTCGTCGCCAAGATAAGCGGTACCGCCTCCTTCGGCTCCACGCCGGTTGCGGTGGCGGCCCTGGTTCCCGGCACCCGCTCCAACATCGCCATCTGCGCCGCCGCCTGCGAGCCCTCCTGCAGCTATCCCGACGTCTGCAATATCGCTGAACGAAAGATGAGCCACGCGCCATGGGATCCGCGCAGGGAAAATTCCAGCGCCAACCGCTACCTATACACCTCGCTTTTGCACCCGGTCACCATCACCAACACCATGTCCGACTTGGTCTGCCAGGAGATGCCGGTGCAGGAAGTCTGCGGCCTCCCCATCTTCACCGCCGCCATGAAGACCGACGCCATCCTGCGCGACCTGAAGGCGATGATGTACGACCCGAACGTGGACAGCTCCAACAAGGAGTACGACAACAACGGGAAACTCGCGGGATGGTGGGTGGTGGTCCCCGCCACCGACTGCGCCGGCTTCCAGGCGGGCGAGACCTTCGAGCAGCACACGGTGGTGAAGTATTCGCTAGTCCGCATCAGCAGGATCTGCGCCGGCGGGGAACCCGGCTGCGGCAAGACCTCGGCCCGCGCCGACCAGCCGTCAGCCGCCTGCGTCCCCGGCGGGGAAGGGCTTTATATCGACCGCATCTCCTGCGTCGGCTGCGGCAACGCCTCGAAGAGGCAATTCTTCGGGCTGCGCCCGGTCCTGGTCAACTAGCGGCACGCCATGGCATGCCGCAACGAACAGCCACCAAGCGAACTGGTCAAGGCGGTAGAGGAATTCAATCGCGAGGAGTGGTTCGAGTGCCACGAGACACTGGAAGAGCTCTGGGTGGGGGAGAAGGGGGAGCTGAGGGATTTCTACCAGGGGGTGCTGCAGATAGCCGTCGCGCTGCATCACTGGCATAACGGCAACTTCAAGGGCGCCCTCATCCTGCTGCAAAAAGGCGGCGACTGCCTGCGGCGCGTGTCGGCTGTCTGCCTGCAGGTGGACGTGGCGCGGCTAAGGGGCGATGCCGCAGCGTTCCTCGAAAAGCTTTCCGCAGCGGGCGAGGAGCGCATGGCCGAGGTGGAGCCAAACCTGGCGCCTAAGCTGCATCTGTTTTCTTGAAACAAAAACAGCCGCCTTCCGGTCAACCCGGGGGGCGGCTGTTCTTTTTGCGAGGTTAAACGGCGCCTCTACTTGAGGATGGTGACCTTGCCGTCGTCCAGGTCGTACTTGGCCGAGACGATCTTGATCTTTCCTTCCTTCACCAGGTGCGCGACGATTTTGGACTTCTTGGTCAGGTCAGCAGCCACATCCTTGGCGTTTTGTTCAGCGGCGCACTCGATGATTTCCTCTTTGGATTTCCCCTTGCACTTAGCCTTGGCCTTCTTGGCTGCGGGCTCGATGGCCTTCACGATGGCCTCGATATTCCCTTCAGCCTTACCTTTGGCCCCAACGGTTGCGGTCACTGCGCCGCAACGCTCATGCCCCAGCACCATGACCAGCGGGGATTTCAGGTGTTCCGCCGCGTACTCGACGCTTCCCAGCACCAGCGGGTCCGCCACGTTGCCGGCCACGCGGATCACGAAGACCTCGCCCAGAGCCTGGTCGAAGACGATTTCGGGCGGAACGCGGGAGTCGGAGCAGGAGAGGATGATGGCGTACGGCTGCTGCCCTTTGGCCAGTTTGCCGCGGGCCGTAGCGTCGCAAAGAGCCGACGCATGCATCTTGCTTTCCACATAGCGGTTGTTGCCGTCGACCAGTTTCTGCAGTGCTTCGTCGGCGCTGATCCCTGCGCCCGCGCCCGAGGCGAAAGCGATCCCTACCGTTGCTGCCAGCGCCGTTGCCAGCACTGCGATCCTGCCTGCCACCTTGCTGCTTTTCATGGTTGCTCCTCCTTTTGATGGAAATCTGGAATACCCGGAACTCTCTTCGGGTGAACGACACTTTCGCGCGACCTAAAAAAGCGAATTAATTTACATGAAAAAGATAATTATTCCAAATTAATTTTTTTATTACCTTTGCTGTACTTTGCGGGAGGGGCTTCAGCGGAAGGGGACGAGGGCGTTGCCGTGTTGACAACCGGTGACGGTTCGGGCACATTAGGCGGGACGAAAATCCGAAGGAAAAGAGGTTCTTCAAAGATGTTCTGGCTGCAATTGGCAGGTGTGGCGGCGCTCGTCACCGTAGGTATATTCGGTATCGCATTTCTTGAAGAGAAGCTGGTGAGCGGTCCGCGTCGCCGGCAACTCCAGGAGAAGGCCCGCGAAAAAATAAACGCCGGCACCCGTCGCGAAGAATAAGGTCCATAGCTTCTCCCCATCTCATAACCCGCGCGGCGTCGGTCTTTGGCACGCAATACCTTTCGCCAATCACCGCGCCGCCATGGCTTCACTACTCCCGCTACATTAATCCGCCGTCCCCCCCCCGACTTTTCCACTATCCTCACTTCGTTTCTTCATACGCTGGCAGGCGAGTTACCTGCGACTTACCTGTCCTCAAAGAGGCGTCAACCGCACTGCTGCAACAAGTAGTGCTGCACAAACAATAGGCTAGTCTGCCTCTTTTTTCATTGGAATGGTAACAGGGATCACGCAAGCGCCGCGTGTAGTTCTCATGAAATTGATAACTTAACGAGGTTTTGCCGGTGTGGCATGGCTTCTGCTATCTCTGGGCAGGACGCGAAGCACAACGAAGTGCAGCGGACGATTAGACAGGCAATGGCGCCTTTCCACATTGGTGGGAGGCGCCTTTTTTTATTCATCGAAAGGGGGAGGATCAGCCGCGGCGGCTGACAGGCTCATACGGTTAAGGTAGTACCAAATCCAAAATTACAAAGGAGTAAGTAGATGAAAAAAACCATGAAGACCCTTATTATGGCAACGGCGCTGACCATGGCAACCACCGGAATCGCAATGGCGACCCCTTCCACCCAGATCTGGATCCCGTCGACGGACGTCCAGGGGTACAAGAGCCTGCACCTTGGCATCGACAACTACACCCGCACCTCCAACAACTCCGCCGTGAGCCACGTCTACGACCTTGGCCTCACCGCTGGCGTTCTCCCCTTCGAGAAGCTGCAGGGCGAGGTCGGTATCGACTACATCACCAACGGCAACAACGGTTACGACAGCCAGCCGCTCTACTTCAACGCCAAGCTCGGCACCCCCGAGGGCTCCCTCTTCGAAGGCTCGCCTGCGCTCGCCCTCGGCGGTTACGGCTTCGGCACCAACCGGGACAAGGGGAGCGCCTTCCGTACCGATCAGGACGTGATTTACGGCCTGGCAGCGAAGACCTTGCCCGTTGTCGGGCGCCTTTCCGCCGGCTACTACGTCGGCAACGATAAACTGCTGCTCGACGTCAACGGCAACAAAGAAAACGACGGCGTGCTCCTCTCCTGGGACCGCACCATGAGCGAGATCTCCGACAAGCTATGGGTTGCAGTCGACTACCAGGGTGGCAAGAACGCCCTCGGCGCACTGAGCTTCGGCGCTTCCTGGGCCTTCGCGAAAAACGTTTCCGTCATCTTCGGCTACGACATCTACAACGAGAAGAAGCTGGCAGGCGAGAACACCTTCACCACCCAGCTCGACATCAACTTCCCGTAGCACTGTCAGCTCTCGGACGATTCAAAGCATGAAGCAAAGAGGAGAGGGGAGACGGTACTGTCTCAGGGAAAGAAGGATTCAGTCTCTAAACTTTTTTCGACAAAAAGGTTGACTGTCATTGGAAGCCTGTGGTACAAGTAGGGACTCAATGACGCGGGGTGGAGCAGTCTGGTAGCTCGTCGGGCTCATAACCCGAAGGTCACAGGTTCAAATCCTGTCCCCGCAACCAAATAAACAAAAGGCACCCGGTTCCGACCAGGTGCCTTTTTTCTTTTGTTCCCGCTAAGTCAGGCGCGGCCCCGTCCCCGAACTTGCTCGGAGGCTCGGTCACCCACCTCTTTTACGTCGCTGCACGCCTCCATCACCTCGAGAAGCTCGGTAACCTCCTCCAGCAGTTCAACGGCCGGTTCAGACTGGCACGGAAGTTCCAAGGCGGTAACCGTCGAGCGTAAGCTGGTGGCCACTGCCAGACCATCATCAGGTGGCTTTAGCCCGATGATTGGGCTGGGGAGCCTGCAATGTGTCCGTTCCCTTTGGTGGGGGGGGTAAACACAACTCCTGGAGCACCAGACAGCGTTACCAATTCGTTACCTATGAGACGCTGTTACACGTAATAGATCTTGCGTAATGACTGAGTTTGATTGGAAATCTGTGTGTCAGTATACGGCTAAACAGCTGTTTATGAGAGTGGTATATTTTTTGCTGTACGCCTGCAACTGTTTCGAGGATGACAAAAGAAGAGGCTGTGCGTGACTGCGATGGCCAAATGAGAGTCGGTAAATAGGTAGCTGAGTTCTTGAGGGGGGATGGCATGGAATTACATAAACAACAAATTATGAGAACCTTATTAAAAAAAATCACAGCCGTTGCTTTGACTGCTTCTGCTGCACTTTTACTGCTCGGTTCAATAGCCTTGGTTGCGCCACTAGACGTTTCGGCTGCAGAAAAACAATATCTGCCCAGTGCTCCGGCTAATCCAACAATACATCAGGTCTACTATGACACCACTGTCAAACGTGAGTACATATACAATGGGCAGGAATGGGTCCCGCATGATGCTTCTATCAATGGCTACATTTTGAAGAAGTATAAGAAGCCCAATACGCCTCAAAATAATCCGACGGCAGCTGGCAATTCACTTCAATAATTGGCAGGGAGTGTTACATGAAAGGACTATTTACTATATCGCTCTGTTCAGCGGCCCTGTTCCTGGCTGGGCTTATCTCTGTGGGCCACGCAGCGAACTATTGCCTTGACGCGAATAACAACGACCTGTGCCCTAATAGCATTCATACGAAGCACCAGGCGTTCATGGATGACTGCAAGGGGTGTCATGACCTTAGCAGCTCGTTTGTGGCGTCGAATTCATTCTTCAAGGATAGTTCCAAGCGAGCCTTTCAGCCCGGCGGTCCCGCCCCGATTTTCGTCCCGTCCGGTGCGTGGAGCTCGCCTCAGACAACTAACCCGGCGACTTGCTCAAACATAGCGTGTCACAACATCCCGCCCGGTACTTTCACCTACTACATATATGACTATGGCATTGATGCGTCAGTGCCTGTGACAGTCAGCTACGGCGGCATGAGCAATGCGACTGCCAAATGGCAGGACGACCCTGCCACCAACTGCAACAGTTGCCACGGCAACCCCCCCCTGGGGAACGTGTGGCATAACGGCTCTCATGGCAACGGTATACCGGGGGGGAATAATTGTGAGACATGTCACCCCGATGCGAAATCAAATGTGGCACCTGACGGGAAGACTATAGTCTCCAATTACATCACCGCGCCAAGTCAACACCAGAATGGAACTGTGAACGTAGTTGCGAACTTTAACTCCAACTGTTTCGGCTGTCACTGATACGGATTTGCACTACTAACTGGATAACCGGTGATCCCTATGACGAAAAGACTGATACTTATAGCACTGTTCATTAGTATGCTGGGCATTATAAGCACCAATGCCGGCGCAGTTGATGCTCCTCATACCAGCGTCTGCATAACGTGTCATAACTCGGCGGCGCCTGCGGACAGCAACCTGTTCAATGGTACCTGCCTGAGGTGTCACAGCGCGACCGGCTCCTCTGTTTACAAGTTCAGCGATGCCGACCAGGGCAACACCTCGCACCGGTGGGGGGGGAGTGTCGTCAATCCCGGCGCCGGTGCCCAGTCGCCATCTGTAGGGGCTATGGTTCAGGTGCAGGGCTACACCGGGTCCCAGCTCTCCTGTGCGAACTGTCATAACCCGCATCTGGATACCAACAAGAGGTTCCAGCGTATCGCCAATGGCGCTGACCAGATGTGTGTCGATTGCCACCGGTCGCGTGCTGCAACAACCGCTGCAGCAGGAACCCACCCTGTTTTCGTCGGATATAGCGCCGCAGTGAAAGCTTCCCCTGCGAAGTTTGTCGGCATGACCCCGGTAAACGCGAATCCCGCCAATCCGACCTCTGACCTCGGAAGCCGGTTCAGCGCCGACGGCAAAATTCTTTGTTCGACCTGTCACAGGGTGCACTCCGCGGATTCGCGCAGCTCTAACTACGTGAACGGCTTCAAGAACCTCAGTTCCGGCGACGGCAATATCCTGCGCACCAACCCGCGCGGAGCAACAGTCGCCCCCGGAGCCCCAGATTCCATAAACATCTGTACTAACTGTCATGCTGGCAAGATGAGTCACAACGGGAAGGGACAGGACATCCAGTGCATCGACTGCCACGGCGCCCACGTTGAGTACGATCCCAGGGACCCGACTGCTGCGCAGGGCCGCAACATCAAACTTATCCGCCGCTATATGCCGGGGAGCAGCAGCCAGGTATTCTTCCGCTACACCGGCAGCCGCATGGAGTACAAGAACGGTTCCGGTACCGGTGTCTGTGAGGGTTGCCACACCCCGCCTGCTTCCATTCCGGAACACGCAAGCACCGATCCCAAGGTCTGCAACAAGTGCCATGCCCACAACAGCACCAAAGGTTCCTTTACGGCGTCCTGCGATAGCTGTCATGGGTATCCGCCGACGGTTACCCAGTGGTTCGATCCCGGAAAACCACACAGCAGCAACAATGACTGCAGTCTGTGCCACAACACCAGTCCCTCGGTGCACATGAACGGCATCCTTGATCTACGCTGCGACGGTTGCCACGGTTTCCCGCCCAACTATCCCAACGGCAGCACCAAGGCGAACAGCCACGGCAGCCATAATTTCAGCTGTGACAAATGCCACTTCGGGACGACCACGACCGGAACCACCATTACCAACACGGCCAACCACGAGAACGGCGTCTATGACGTCACCGCCGGGCCGGGCGCATCCTTCACCTATCAGTACCTCTCTACCGGCGGGACCTGCTCCAACATCAACTGCCACAGCGGTAACGGTATCCTCACCAATCCGGCGCCGGTCAGTTGGGGGACCTCGCTAGGCTGCATCGGGTGCCACGGCGATTCCTCCACCCTCGCTTCCGGGTCGCATGCCAAGCACCTTCAAAAAGGAGCAGGCTGCGCCGATTGTCACTCCGCCACGGCAAAAACCAATACCACGCTGGTGGCAAACGGGGCGCACATGGACAGTGCCGTGGAAGTGAACGGCTCAAGGCTTGCCGGGATGAGCAGCAACAAGACCTGCACCAGCGCCTGCCACCTCGCAGCCACTCCGCAGTGGGGCGTAGCCAGCACCGGCGCCTGCGGTACCTGCCACGGCACCGTGCCGTCTCCGGGAAGCGCCCTGATAGCCAGCGGCGCCCACTTTGCCCACTTCTCAAGTTCGGCCACCTCCTACGGGCCGATGCTGACGCAGACCTCCGTGACGAGTTGCCAGGCCTGCCATAGCAACAGCGGGGACCCCAGTCCGGCCCACGTGAATGGCGTCGTCGATTTTAATATCGGTCTCGGCTACTTGAGCGCTGGAACCGGCACCTGCACCCCCTGCCATCAGCAGCGGGTAAGCTGGACCTCCGGCGCGGTGACATGCGAGAGCTGCCATACAGGCACCCTCTCGGTGATCAACGGCGTCGCCGCCCAGGACAAGGGGCTCGCCGCCACCCGCGGCCACGGCGCAGCAGGGAAGGGATGTCTCTCCTGCCACGATAGGAACCAGCGCCACATCGGTGGCGCCGGCAGGCTAATAGCTCCGCTCACCGTCAGCTTCAACGCTGAGTGCAGCTATTGCCACAACAATGCTGCGGTGGTGCAGGCAAACCACCTCAACATGGCCAGCCACGTGACCACTAAGGGCGGAGATGCCGCCATGGCGTGTACCACCTGCCACGATCCGCACGGCACCAGCAACCTCTCCCAGATCAGGACAGTGATCAACGGCAAGAGCATCACCTACACTGAAGCCGGCGCCGGTCTGGTCAACCTGACCACCAACATGGGACTTTGCCAGGTGTGCCACACCAAAACCGCGCACTACCAGGCAGGGGTTCCGGAAACCGGGGGGCACCCCACCACAGGCTGCCTCTCCTGCCACAGGCATGATTCCGCTAGGGCCGCCTTCATGCCGCTTGGTACCTGCGATGCCTGCCACGGCTATCCGCCGGCGCCCAAGCGCACCGCCAGCGCCGTGATCTTTGGCAGGATGAACAACTGGTCCAGCGCTCGCTTCGAGGACTACTCCGGCGGCGGCGGGGCTCACTTGGTGGCAGCGCACGTCTCGCCGTTCGCCAAGGCCTCGGAAGGGTGGGCCAACTGTGCTGTGTGCCACAACGCGGGTGTAACCGGCTCCGCACCGTACCACAAGATGGCCACTCCGGTTAAAGACTACATCGAAAACGTAACGGTCATGGTGGACAACAGCTTGCGCTTCGCCAACAGCTTCACCGTCTACACCGGCGCGCGCCTCACCAGCGTCCCCGGTGCGAACGTCACCGGCAGCTGCTTCAACATCGCCTGCCACATGAGCCCGTCGGTCAGGTGGAGCAGCGAAAGATAATCAAGTTTCTGGATCAAATACCGATTCAGCTTGAACAATAAAAAGGGCAACAAAGGAAAGTATCTAAATTGGAGGGAAAGATGTTACCTAAGTACGGAGGACGATGTTTGTTCGGGTTGGCACTTCTGGTGCTGACACTGATGACGCTTGGTGCCGGACAGGCACAAGCTGCTTCGCAGTACAGCTATGACTGTACCTTCTGTCACCAAATGCCGCCGCTGGATTCCGCCAACGCGAAGAAGGACCCCAACACGGGCGCCATTCCCGGCAACCACCAGGGTCACGCTTCGGCAGCGGTCAATTCCTGCGCCAAGTGCCACGGCGACGTGAGCGGCTACGCCATGGGCCACAGGAACAAGACCATCGAGCTTGCCGACGGCATCGGCTACTCGCGGAAGATCGCAGCCGGGTTCGTGAACCAGACCTCGGTACCGCCGACCCCGATGGGTTCCTGCTCCACCGCGGCCTGCCACAGTAACGGCAAGGGCACCCTTAAGGCCACCCCGGCCTGGGGCGCTGCACCGTTCCAGGCTCCCGGCGACTGCTCCCAGTGCCACGACGTAGCTCCGGCTACCGGCAACCACCCGACACTCAATAGCAAGCACGCCTCCTACTTCGGCACCGGTACCGGCTCCTGCGTTAAGTGCCATACCGACCACAGCGCTCAGGCAAAGCCCTTCAGCCACGCAACCTCCGCCGGCCGTGCCATCGAAGTGGTGCTCCCCGACGGCGGCTCCTTCGCCGGCAACCAGTGCGCCAACCTCTACTGCCACAGCAACGGCCAGGGTAGCTTCACCCCGCCGACCTGGGGCGCTTCTCTTAGCTGCGCCGGCTGCCACGGCGACGCGACCAGCAACACCCTCTCCGGCAAGCACGCCAAACACGTGAACAACGCCGGCTTCCTCGGCACCAACTACGGCTGCGTGGAGTGCCACTCCGCCACCGTGACCGACAACAACACTATCGGCAACTTCAACAACCACGTCAACAAGAACAAAGACGTCGCGGGCGCCCACGTAGGGACCCCGGTTGCCGGGACCTGCTCCACCTCCTACTGCCACACCGACGGCAAGGGAGTCCAGAAGACGGTTACCTGGACCCAGACCCAGGCGCTGGACTGCAAAAGCTGCCACGGCTCCGACACGGCGCCTGGTGCTGTCGCCTCCATCGCCGGCGAGCCTAACTACAAGAACGACGGTATGGACCAGCCGCGCGCCAACAGCCACGCAAACCACGTATTCAGCGCTGCCAGCTGCCAGAACTGCCACGTCAACACCACCACCGACGGCCTGACCATCAAGGCCGGCGCTCCGCACACCGACGGCACCCGCAACGTAGCAGCCGGCAACGGCAAGAGCTTCACCATCGCAGGGAACAGCTGCTCCGCAGTATCCTGCCACGACGGCGGCGGCAAGATCGCAGGCGTCGGCGCTGCCAAATGGGGCCAGTCGCTTGGCTGCAACGGCTGCCACGGCGACGCCGCAACCCTTACCACCAACGCCCACGCGGCTCACGTTTCCACCAAGGGCTATGCCTGCGACACCTGCCACGCGCAGACCGTCACCGGCAGCACCACCTTTGCCGACAAGACCCTGCACGGCGACGCCATCGTCGAGGTTGCCGGCGTCAAGGTAACCAGCTTCGCCACCGACACCAAGAACTGCGCCACTTCCTGCCACCTTTCCGGCACCCCGAAGTGGAACGACAAGAACTCCGGCGCTTGCGGTACCTGCCATAAAGCGCTTTCCACCACCGCGAACGGCCTGGTGAGCAGCAACGCCCACTCCGCCCACTTCACCGCAACCTACGGCCCGGGCTTCGACGGCGCCGCTGCCACCTCCTGCTCCGGCTGCCATACCCCGAACACCGCGGCCAGCCACGCAGACGGCACGCTTAACCTCGCCATCGGCTACAACAAGATCGGCACCTGCTCCTCCTGCCACAAGCAGTCGACCAACTGGACCACCGGGCGCGTTTCCTGCGAAAGCTGCCACAGCACCGCAGGGGGCCAGCTCTCCGTCATCGGCGCCCTCACCGCTCCGGACAAGACCCTGGCAGCGACCGCGGGCCACGGCAAGACCGGAATCAACCAGTCCTGCTCCGCTTGCCACGACGCCAACTCCGCACACATCAACGGCATAGCCGGCGACCAGAAGCGTCTCTTGGGCGCCTTGACCGGCGCGGACAACCAGGAATGTAACTACTGCCACACCGACGCAGGCAAGGTGGCCGGCGCCGCTCTGAACGTGAAGGTGCACCGTCCCACCGGCGCACTCGGCGCCAAGTGCTCCGACTGCCACAACGCGCACGGTACCGCAAACAGCATGATGATTAACGGCACGATCAACGGGACCGCGGTGAGCTTCACCACCGTCAACACCTTCGCCAACGGAGCACGCACCGGCGTCTGCCAGGTCTGCCACACCACGACCCAGTACTTCACCAAGGCCGGGCAGCCGGAGGCAACCCACGTGGATTCCACCACGAACTGCCTCGAGTGCCACCAGCACAACCCGGCAACCGGCCTCGCCTTCGTTCCCAACGGCGGATGCGACGCCTGCCATGGCTACCCGCCGGCTCCGAGAAAAACCATCTCCGCAGTCACCTTCGGTGTCCAGGGCAACTGGTCTTCCGCCCGCTTCGAAGACTACTCCGGCGGCGGCGGCGCCCACGCGGTTGCAGCTCACATCAAGAAAGACGCCAAGCCTTCCGAGGGTTGGGCAAACTGCCTCCCCTGCCACAACGGCGGCAACGATGCTCACTCAAGGGCGCTGCCGATCAGGAACCACGTGGACAACGTCACCGTCAAGATCGATCCGCAGTACCGCTTCAGCGACGATCCGTTCCTGGGCTACACTTCCGCCCAGCTGGTCAACGGCGGGGTCAACAAGTCCGGCAGCTGCTTCAACGTGAGCTGCCACTTCAAGAAGACCAAGCCGTGGAGTATCGAAAGGTAGTAGATAGGCAACAATAGTATTAATTTGCTGTTAATGTTCAGTAAATACGTAGTAAATATGTCTGAATCATAGTACTAACGTAGTACCTAGGAAACTAGGTACTACGTTAGTACAGCATAAATATTGCGTCGGTGCTGCGTATGTAGTAAACGAGCGAGACATCAGCAGAAAAAAATTAAAACTTTGTAGGGATTAACTTTACTTAATACTGTAAAGTACGTTACAAGCTTCCGGCGGGGGAATTTCTCCTCAGCCGGATAACAAGCTGGTTCAGGTATAGATCAGAGGGTTAGAGAAGGAGCTTAAAATGAAGAGCTACCGCAGACCTGGATATGGCAATCTCCGAACGATCCTTACTTTGGTGCTGTTCGGCGTTGTGATGTTCACTGCATCGCTGGCGCTGGCCGCGCCCCAGTACGACCTTAAGTGCGACGATTGCCATACCATGCCTCCGCTCGACTCTCTGACGGGGCAGCGTGAGCCGGATGCCGGTTCGATTCGCGGCAATCACCAGACCCATGCCGGAAGCACGGCTGACAGCTGCGCCAAGTGTCACGGGCCGCAGGTGACCAGCACCGGGCATCGCGACGGGGTCATTCAGGTGCGGCAGGATCTGAACGGCCGCGCCGGAGCGAGCTACAGCAGGGGGTTCTTCAACCAGACCTCCGTCCCCCCGGCAAACCTTGGGACCTGCTCCAACGTCAACTGCCATTTCGAGACGGTGACCCCCGAATGGGGCACGCCGGCTCTGGGTGAGCCTTTCGGCACCTCCTGCGCGACTTGCCACAAGGCCGTTCCCGACAGTTACGCACATACTAAACACCTGGCGTTGTACGGCAGCGACCTTACCGTCTGCGCCAAGTGCCATATCGACCACACCCAGGAAGCGAAGCCGTTCCAGCACGCCACCAGCGCAGGGCGGAACATAGCCGTGACCGTCGGCTCCTATGCCGGGTCCAACTTCGCTTACCTCCCCAGCCAGTCCGCCACCAGGGTTGTGGGGAGCTGCTCCAACCTTTACTGCCACAGCTCAGGGCAAAGCGCCACCGGCGGACCGCTTGGCGCCGGCGACTACAGCGCCCCGCGCTGGAGCGACCCGGCTACCGGCGCCTGCAACACCTGCCACAAGACCTCTGCGCTTGCCTCCGGTAGCCACAGCAGCCACTTGGCCTCCAACGGCGACTGCGGCAAGTGCCATGTCAACGCAACTGCGACAAGCTACACGGCGCCGACCCACGTGGACGGCAGCATCGACGTGGGCCTGGGCGGGTACGACAAGGCAGGCGCCCCGGGCAACGGCTACGGCAGCTGCTCCAACGCAACCTGCCACCAGAGCCCCTACGGCACGCAGGCCACACCGTCCCCGCAGTGGGGCCAGAGTGCCGGCTGCAGCGCCTGCCACAACAACGCCGGCGCCTTCGCCGCCAACGGCGCGCCCGACACCGGTAGCCACGGCAAGCACATGGCGCTTGTGGGCTCGGCCTGCAACCAGTGCCATGACGGCGCGGTCAAAAACACAAGCGGCGGGCTCAGCCACGCCAACGGCACTGTCGAAGTAGCCAACGACTACATAGGCTCTCCGGTGCAAAAGCACGCGCCGGGAACCTATACCGGGAGCTGCTCCTCCGCCTCCTGCCACGCCGACCCCTACGGCCCGCTGCCGATTCAGTCGCCGGTGTGGGGGCAAAATTCCGGCTGCGCGGCCTGCCACCGCGGCGCCGGCGCCTTCACCGCCACAGGCGCGCCGGCAACCGGCAGCCACGACAAGCACATGGCCCTCCCCGGGACCGGCTGCGGCGTATGCCACTCCGGCGCGGTCAGCGGCGTCTCCGGCGGCCTGACCCACGCCAATACCAAGGTGGACGTCAGCAACTACTCGCTCTCCCCGGTTGACAAACACCCGATCGGGACCTACGGCGGCACCTGCTCCAACTCCTGCCATGCCGACGGCAACGGAAAGCAGTCCCAGACCCCGGTCTGGGGCGGGAACATGCCGGCAAACTGCAGCGGTTGCCACGGCGGCGCGGCAGGCCTCGATACCGTCGCCATCTCGACCGGCAAGCACCGCTCCCACATGAACAACTACACGACCATGGGGCGTGACAACAACCTCATGTGCGCCGAGTGCCACGCGAAGACGGTTTCGCTTGCCAGCAACACCGTGATCACCGGCACCAGCCACTCCAACAGCTTCAAAGACTACTCCGGCGTCAAGGCGGGGGGGAGCGCCAACTACGATACCTCTAGCGGCATCTGCTCCAACGTCTACTGCCACAGCTCCGGCCAGGCCACCCCGGTCTTTGCCAGCATGACCGGCTCCAAGAACTGGCGCGGCGACGCCAAGCTCTCCTGCAACGGCTGCCACGGCAAGACCGCCAACGCAACCTGGGTCAGCGCTGCAGGTGCTCCTAACTACGCCAACAAGTACGACGGCACGCTGAAGACCGCCAACAGCCACGAAAAACACACGGCGAACATGACCGACTCGACCGGTTGCGCCAACTGCCACAGCTCGACCGTCGACAGCGGCGTCGCCGGCAAGATGCGCGACTACTCTTCCAATCACTTGAACCGCGTCCGCGACGTCGACTTCAAGGTGGGCGGAACCTACACCGAGGCGAACAAGAGCTGCGCCACCTACTGCCACAGCAACGTCCAGGGGGCCAGCGGCACCGGCCAGCCCACCGTCTTCGGAAATCCCGTCTGGGGCGCCAACGGCACCCTTACCTGCGGCAGCTGCCATAGCAACATGGCGACCCTGCAGGAAACCGCGCAAGACCTGACCCTGGGTAGCCACAAGCGCCACACCGTGGACAGCGCCTACAGCTGCTCCGTCTGCCACGGCGCCGGCAACTCCGCAAGCACCACCGGCCCCTCGCACGCCAACGGTACCATCAACCTCTCATTCACCGACAAGGGGACCGGCACCACCTACTCCCAGGCCCTGGATAACACCCCGGGCAACGGGTACGGCACCTGCTCCACCAGCGCCTGCCATGGCCGCGCAACCCGCAACTGGGGGGTCTCCACCACGCTTCCCACCTGCGAGAAGTGCCACGGCTCGGCGAACACCGCCCAGACCAGCGCGACCTTCAAGGACACAGCAGGTAGCCCCACAGGCCCCTACGTCGGGACCCACGTCTCGCACCTTGCGGGCACCCACAACTACTCCAACCCGATCACCTGCGACCAGTGCCACAAGGTCCCGGGGACGGTCGATGCGCAAGGGCACATGGACGGCGTCCCCGCCGCTCTCACTTGGGGCACGCTCGCCACCCATCCGAGCTACGCCGGCGGCGTGGCAGGCGCAGCCATGGTACCCGGGTACGATCAGGCAACGCGCACCTGCAACAACACCTACTGCCACGCGGGTGTCAGGAAGACCTCCGACGGCACAGCCCAGGGGACCGGCGCCAGCCCGGGCTGGAACGACCCGGCTTACCTCGGCGGCACCGGCTGCAACAAGTGCCACATGAATCCGCCGGCGTACCCGCACTCGGCGAGCACGAACTGCTCCGCCTGCCATAACCACGTGGCGCAGTCCAACGTCGCCTTCACTGACAAGAGCAAGCATATGGACGGCATCGTAGAAGTGACCGTCGACGACTGCCTCGGCTGCCACTCTTCGACCAACCTCTGCGCACCGGGCGACCCGACCTGCGTCAATAAGGAGCTGGTCGGGGCGCACAAGTTCCACACCGACGCCGAACTGTTCCTGGCGGGCAAGAAGCTCTCCGCCGGCGACTTCATCGACACCTCGTGGATCTACGGGATCGTGTACAAGGACGGCTTCCCGAAATACGGCTGCGGCTTCTGCCATCCGATGGATTCCGGTACCCACAAGAACTCCACCGTCGAACTCGACCTCGACCCGAGCCACAGCCTGGCCGGCACCGTCAAGACCAAGAACAAGGCGGGCGGCCCGTGGGTGATGAGCTACACCATGGGAAGCAGCGTGGTCTGCAACAACGTCTACTGCCACTCCAACGGCTATGTCTCAGAGACAACGCAGCAGTACCAGTTCCAGACCACTCCGGACTGGTACGCGGTGGACCCGTGGGGAAGCGTAGACAAGTGCTCGCAGTGCCACGGCAACTCGCCTAACTCCGGCGGCAAGGAAGGTTCGGCGGCTCACGCTCGCCACGTAGTCGGCAACCACTACAACGACATCTTCGACGGCTACAGCGCCAGGATCGCCGTTGCAGGCGCGCCGGGCTCAGGCGCCGCCCACGGCGACCCGGCCACCTCGACGACCTTCAACTGCAACCTGTGCCACAACGCGACCGTCGCGGTCTCCTTCAACGACAAAGGTAGCGTCTGCTCAAGCTGCCACGTGACCGCCGGCTCCGCTCCGCTCAAAGGGAACCTGCAGGTCCTGGCCACCAGCCAGACCCACATCAACGGCGACGTCGACGTGGTATTCATGAGTCCGTTCAATGTGAAGTCCAAGGCGCAGCTCAGGATGGGCGTCGAGGCAGTCCAGTCGGTGTACACCTCCTGGACCCGCGTGAACGGTTACAAGACCGCCACTTCCTACGACCAGGCCCGGACCACTCCGAGCTACGTCGGCGGTACCTGCTCCACCGTCGCCTGCCACAACGGCACGCAAATGGAGTGGCGCACCAAGGGGCCGCTGGCCTGTGCAGCCTGCCACATCGGGCTGCCGCAATAGGGGGGCATGACCGTGTATCAAAACGAAGACAACCATGACACATCGAGTGCAAAGGCAGGTGAATTAGCATGGGAAAAGTGATCGTTAAAAATATCAAGGGCATGGGATGGGGCGCGAGAACCTGCCTGATCGCGGTGTTTACCCTGTTGGCGGTCGTGCTCTGCTTGCAGATGCGCGACGCCAGGGACGCCCAGGCGGCGGTAGCGGTACAGACCCAGTGGGCCATCATCGGGACCGGCAGCACCTCGACGCTGCCCGCCATGACGCTGGCCAAGGGGGCGGGGAACAACCGCTTGCTGGTGGTGAAGGTGGTGGCCGAGTACAGCACGGCCATCAGCACCTTCACCCCGACCGTCAGCTACGGCGGACAGGCCCTGACCAAGATCGTGGCGACCGACACCACGAGCCGCCAGAAGGTCTGGTTCGGGTACCTGAACGAGGCCAAGATCGTGGCGGCCACAGGGACCACCCCGAGCATAACGGTCAGCTGGAACTCGACGCCGCAGTCCGGTGTCGGCCTTTCGGCAGCCTTCTACTCTAACGTGAACCAGGCGACGCCTACCACCGGTTCCCGTGCGGTGGCCTCGGATACCTCCGCGACGACACCGACTAGCGGCACCGTAAGCGTCACAGCCGGCGGCACGGCCATCTACGGCTCCAACCTGAACGGCGCCTTGGTCGCGAGCGTGCCGACAGGTTACACCGAGCACTTCGACACCGCGAACAGCACCCTTTACCAGGACGCGGTCGGCTCCAAGCCGATCACGGTAAGCGGCACGGAAAACCCGCTCCCGACCTGGACCTCCGCGCGCTACGGTTTCGCCGTGATCGGGCTTAACCCCGCCACCACGACGCTCGGCGCCGGCGTCGCAGGGAGCTCGATCAACGTGGCACCCGGAGCGACCGCGCAGAAGCTCGATGGCTTCTCGCTGGTGACCGGTTCCGCCGGGACCACCGATTCGGTGACCGGCCTGACCGTCACCACCACCAACAACGCGGCCATCGCCAGCTTGTCGATCCAGAACGAGGCGGGCACCACCACCTACTTCACCGCGGTCAACAACCCCGGCTCCAACACCTGGAACTTCAGCGGCGGCACACCGATCCCGGTGACCAACACGGCCGCCAACTACAAGATAGTGGCGACCTACAAGAGCCGTGCGGCCGGCGCTCCGGCGGGGCTCACCGCCACCACGGCCGTCGTGTCCGCCATCACCAGCGGCAACGTGATGACCGGAAGCGACGCGGTCGACACCACGCTGACCCTCTCCAACGTCCACGCCGCCTCCACCTGGGGCACGAACAGCTCGACCAGTTCCAGCATCACCCTGAACTGGAGCTACGGCACGGCGGGGCAGAGCGTGGTAATCGTCCGCTATACTGCCAATACCGACACCACCAAGCCCGCGGACGGCAAAACCTATGTCGCGGGAGTCGACACCCTCGGCACCGGTACCGTCCGCTACGTCGGCAACCTCTCCACCTTCACCGACAACGTTGGCCTCCAGACCGGGACCACCTACTACTATAAGATCTTCGAATACGACGGCTACGTTAACTACTACAACGCGAGCGACGTCTGGACAGGGCCTCTTAAGCTCCTCATCTCCGACGCCGTCGCGCCGAGCGTGAACCCGGGCTTCGCCGCCAAAACCCCGGGGAACACCCTGGCCGTTCCGATCACAGCCGGTTCCTTCGTCGGCACCGACAACGTCGGCGGAAGCGGGGTCTCCGGCTACCTGATCACCACCAACAACACCAGGCCTGCACCCAGCGATCCGGGGTGGACTGCCACGGCGCCTGCGAGCTACACCGTCGCCGCGGCAGGTACCTACACCCTCTATCCCTGGGTCAAGGATGCCGCCGGGAACGTTTCGGATCCCTACGGCGCTCCGGTGTCGGTAGTGGTGGACATGACCGCTCCTACCGTCGCCACCTTCACCGTCAACGCCCAGACCAACAGCCGCAACATCCCCATCGGCGGGATCACCGGCACTGACGTCGGCACCAACGTCGCGGCCTACCTGATCACCTCCACCAGCACCCAGCCCGCAGCAGGCGCTGCCGGCTGGAGCGGCACCGCGCCTGCCACCTTCCCGGTGGCAGCTGACGGGACCTACACCCTCTACCCTTGGGTGAAGGACGCAGCGGGGAACGTCTCCGCCGTTTCCGGACTGACCCGCTCGGTGCAGGTCGATACCGTCGCCCCGAGTGGCCTTTTGGCCGTCTCCCCCGCCGACGCTTCCATCGACCAGCCGCTCAATACGACGCTGCAGTGCACCACCGCCACCGACGCAGGCGTAGGGAACGTCAGCTACTACTTCGCCATCAACGACGGCGCCGCCTACTCGACGAACAGCGGTTGGATCGCCTCCACCTCGTGGGCGCCCGCAGGTCTTGTCGCAGGCACCACCTACACCTGGACCGTCACGGCTCGCGACGGCGTGGGTAACTCGGCCTCCGACGCGCCCAGGACCTTCACCACGGCCGCGGCCTGCGTCCGTAACGATCCGACCGTCACCCTCTTGACCCCGACCGGCGGCATCGCTTCCACCATCTCCGTCGATGGCGGGACCTCGGTCTACAACCTCAAAGTGGTCAACAACGACTACGGCGGGTGCGGCTCCACCACCTTCAACCTCGGCGTGTCCGATACCGATGTCGGGGCCGTCTTCGATCCGCCGACCGTTGCGGTCCCCTCGGTCAACCTCGCCCCGGGCGCACAGACCACCGCGACCGTGACCGTCAAGGCCACCGTGGACCACTTAAGCGGCTCCGGCAAGACCCGCGCCTTCACCGTCGCCGACCTGTACCATGCCGCGGTGACGACCGGCGACGTGCAGACCACCCTCAACGTGGTGAGCTGCACCAAGAAGACGCCGCTTCTCATCGTGGGGCCGGATTCCGGCTATCTTAACCGCGGCGGCAGCATGACCTACACGGTATCGGTGAAGAACACCGACTCGGGTAGCGGCTGCACCCCGGTCACCTACAACCTCGCTATTCCGTCGGAGACCAACACGACGGACTTCAACGCCTCGTCCTTCAGCGCTCCGAGCCTGGTCCTCAACTCCGGCCAGATCGGTTCGGTGACCCTCACCGTCAGCGCCAAGTCGACGGCGGCGAAGAACGTGGTCAATAAAACCACCGTGGCCGCCTCGGCGGCTCTGCATACCGCGCCGGCCAACGTTGCGGTCAACTCGACCGTCAACAACCCGATGCTGCACAACTCCGACAGCACCGGCTCCACCAAGTGGAGCGCCAACGGCGGCTGGGGTATCCCGAGCGCCCGATACGGCGAATTCGACTGCACCACCTGCCACGTGCAGGGCGGGGCGGCCACCAGGAACGTGAACAGGATCCGCGAAACGGTCACCGCTCCCGATACAGCCAAGGGGCAGCTCCCGGGCGCCGGACAAGCGATCAACTACAGAAGGACCGCCGGTATCAACGGGACGCAGCCGGTACCGGGCTGGGATTCCGGGGCAACCCCCAGGGTCTCTTCCGGCAAGATCTGTGAGGTCTGTCACACCTACGACGCCACCGGCGCCAACGGTACCAAGGCGCACCCGTTTGCCACCACCGCGACCTTGGGCAACCACTTCGGCACCGACGGCAGGGACTGCATCGACTGCCATAAACACGGCAAAGGCTTCAGCGTCAAGGGGCTTGGCTGCACCGGCTGCCACGGCACCGAGACCGCGACCATCACCCCGGATAACCGCTACGTGGTGGCTCCGCCCAGAAACGCCTCTGGCCTGAACGGTACCGCGGCCGGCATCGGCCAGGTGAGCAACGACCCGAAGGTCGGGGCGCACCAGACCCACCTGAAGGGGACCCTCGGTTTCAGCAACTACTCGACGATCGATTACCGCTGCCAGGCCTGCCATGGCCCGCTGCCGACCAACTTCGACCATATAAACTCGAACTCCACCCCCGCGTTCCAGGGGCTGGCCACCAAAAACGGCGCCATGACCGCCAGCTACAGCGGCACCACGTGCAACAACACCTACTGCCACAACCCGGCAGGGGCCGGCGGAACGCTTCTGGCCGCCAACTCAGGGACCGCTGTGTTCCCCTCCTGGACCAGCGCGAGCTACGTGGCAGGCGGCGCCAAGTCGGTCGCCAACTGCAGCGTCTGCCACAAGGTCCCGGGCGTCACCGGCTTCCAGCCTGCGGGAACCCACTCGGGGATGAACACCGACACCACCGACTGTTCCGGCTGCCACGGCCATAACGGCGACGCAACCGGCACCGTGGCAGGGAAGAGGCACATGGACGGCATCAAGTGGGGCTCCGGCAACTGCGACAGCTGCCACGGCTACGATGTCGGCACCTGGGCTTCGTTCCCCGAGCGCTCCGGCGTGATAACCGGCAAAGGCGCCCACGAGAAGCACATCGCTTACCTCAAGACGCGCTACAACGTGGTGCTGACCCCGACCGCCGACGCCTTCGGAGTCGGTTCCTCGTGGACAGCGGTCTGCGGTGTGTGCCATAATGGCGCCGCCCACGACATGGGCGAAGCCATCCCCGGCACCGGGCGCACCATCTCCATTACGCCGGCCCGCCAGTTCGGCGGACTGCTGCCGGTCTACAACGGCATCGTCGGGACAGCGTCGGCGACCAAGCCGAAGACCTGTTCGAACGTAGATTGCCACTACAAAGAGACGCCGTCCTGGTAGTTTCCAGCGGGGGGAGGCAGATAGAATGTTGAGAGTTTTGAAGAGAAACAGGGGCACGATTAAGGCTGTGGTACTTGCAGGGCTGGTAACAGCGGCTGCCGGTATCCCCGGCATGGCGCAGGCCCTTACCTGCAGTGATTGCCACGGCAACCCGCCGGTCGACAACGCAAGCCGCGTCGGTTCGACCACCGGGCAGTTCCCGGGGTCCCACGGCACCCACACCGGTACAGGCGCCGGCCAGTACGGCTACGCCTGCACCAAGTGCCACGTGAACAACACCCTGACAAACCACGCCAACGGCAATATCGACATGGCTGTGCCGATCAACGGCAACACCGGCGCCAGCTACGGGCGGGGGACCAGCTTCGCGGTCTCCAACACGACGCCCTTCGTCGGGCAGACCTGCACGGCCACCTACTGCCACTCGAACGGGACCTCGGTCGCCACCGGCACGGCAGCCAGCGGCGCCTCTCCGGCCTGGGGGGCAGCACTACCTGCTACAGCTGCCACGGCACCGAAGGGGGGACCACTGGAGCGCCGGGCTACGCCAACGTGAGGGCCAACCCGACCGCGGCACCGACCAGCACCGGCTGGACCACCGGGACCAACGCCCTGGTCGAGGACGGCCTGTATGCGGTCTACAACAGCACCACGCAGCAGCCCCTGGTCTTGACCACCTTCAACCTGACCGGCGCCGGGCTCACCGCCGGCGACACGGTCACCGGCATCTCGGTTTCGGTGCACGGCCTTGCCGCCTCCGGCCTCATCAACGTGGCACTCACCAAGACCGGCACCACCACCGTCGCCGGCACCGCGAAGACGGCCACGATGCCGACCACCGACGGCTGGGTGACGGTGAACACGACCCCGACCGATCTCTGGGGGACCACCTGGACCGTCGCCGACCTGCAGTCCGCCAACTTCGGCGTCATCCTGAAGGACAACGACACCACTGCCACCAACATACAGATAGACTGCGTAAGGGTGGTGGTGTACACCGCCGCCGAGCCCAAGATGAACAGCCACGCGAAGCACGCGACCAAGACCTGCGACGTCTGCCACAGCGCGACGACCACGACGGGCACCAGCATCACCACGCCGGCAAACCACGCCACCGGGAGCTACAACCTGGCGCCGAAGACCGGAGTGACCTTCACCTACGCCTACAACGCCGGGGGGAGCACCTGCTCCACGGTCTCCTGCCACGGCAACGCCATCTGGGGCCTTTCCCAGTTCGACTGCGTCTCCTGTCATAACGTGACCCAGCCCATCACCGCCGGGCCGCTGGCGGGCACCTCGTCGCGCCGCGCCGTTTCCGCTGAATTTAAGCTGACCTGGTCGCACAAGCGTGCCGCGACCGGCGCCGTCACCAAATACGACTGTGTGGTCTGCCACATGGAAGGAAACGCGGACGGGACGCAGAGCAGCTTCCATGGCGACGGTTTACTGCAACTGCGCGATCCGGACCTCGGGGGGACCATCAAGGGAGTTACCTTCGGCGGCGCCGATCCCGGCGGCTATACCAGTACCGCTGTCGATGCGACCCCTGCGCGCTTCAGCCGCAACCTGGCCAGCAGCACCATCGAGCCGGATACCGCTGCGATCATGATCAACCTCTGCCTCAAGTGTCACGATGCCGACGGCGCCAAGAGCACTACGGCCCAGGTTCCCGGCGGATCCGCCCTGAAGCCGTTCGCCACCACCGTGGCCAGCACCGGCACCTATTACCTGAACAACGTCGCCGCGGCCAACACCGCGGGCTCGGTGGTGGACGTCAACTCTTCCTTTGCCACCAGCAACGCCTCCTACCATCCGGTCCGCGGCAAGCAGAATAACTGGTACCTGAAGAGCACCACCCCTGCGCTCATGAAAGCCCCCTGGAACTACACCACGCGTGGTGCCACGGTGAACACCACGAGCTACGGGCTGCTGATCACCTGCTGGGACTGCCACTCCGCCGCCGCCGCCTCCGGCAACCAGACTGCCAGCGTCACCGCGCATGGCGGCGCCGCCACCATCCGCTACGACAGTTGGGGTGCGGCCAACGGCGCCACCACGCTCAACCTGTGCACAGCGTGCCATGCCGACTCCTACAGCACCAACACCACCAACCACAGCACCGGTTCCGGCTTCGCCACCGGCGCCGACAGCGCCATCGGATCCAACTTCAGGACCTGCTCCTACTGCCACTCCTCCGGCAACAACAGCAGGCCCTGGCGCGGAGTCGACGCCCACGGCTTCAACCTGATGGCACAGCTGCGGACCGACACTACCACCGCGGCCAACGCCGCCAAGTGGGGGGGCACCGTCCGCGGTGGCTCCAAGCCCTACGCCTTCATCCGCACCACGAGACTCGGTAGCTGGCGTCCGGCTACAGGTACCGGCGATACCCTCTTGGGCACGGTCGGCTGCTCGCAGTACTCCACCGGCACTGGCTGCGGCAACTCCCACGGGACCTACGGCCCGGGCGGCACCTACTAGCCGACTGCAGGACCGCAATACAGAAAGCCCCGTCCGCAGGGACGGGGCTTTTTTTCGTAGATCTTGCCAGCCGGTTAAGTTGCTTGCCATTCTCCCGCAATTTCGGGTATTCTGGCGGCACTTCATTAAGTTGTTGGTGGTTTACTCGTTCATGGAGAACACAACATGATGCACTTCCCCGGCCTGCCTACCTGCCTTGTCTGCGCCGGGCTCCTGTTGCCGGCTCTTGCGGGATGTCAACAGCAGGAGCAAAGCCGCGCTTATCCGGCACCCACCGTAAAGGGTGCCATCGCTACCCCCGCCGTGCTGGCGACCATCCCCCCCGACGCTGTATTGACTCCCCCAGGCAGCAGCGATCCCGCCAAGATCGTTGTGAATGAGGAGGGTAAGGGGGCTGTTTACGTTGCATATCGTAACGGAAAGTCGGTCGTGGTGCATAACGGCCGCTCCGGTCCCGAGTACGACAAAGTGGCCAACGTATCGCTCAGTCCCGACGGGCAGCACGTGGCCTACGGTGTGACCGTGCAGGAGAAACAGCGGCGCATCGTGTGGGACGGGAGGGAAGGGGATGTCTACGTCGATGTCTGGAATCCCGTCTTCAGTCCGGACAACCGTCACATAGCCTACATCGCCCAGATCGGTGAGGACTCACACATCGTTGTAGATGGCAGCATCACCGGCGCCTACCCCTCGCTTCTCAGCGGCAACCCGGTCTTTGCCGCCGATGCCTCGCACGTCGCCTTTCACCTCACCCCTGGTGCGGGCGGCAAGGGAAGGCTCGTTGTCGCGAGCCGCGACCTCAAGCACCTGAAGAGTTGGGACTGCGTGAACCACGAGATGGTGCTGGACGCGGACAGGACGCGCGCGGCGGCGGTCGTGCCGGCCGAAGGGAAGCAGCGCGCGGTGATCGTGAGCCTGCTTAATCCCGAAGAAATCAAGGAAGGTCCCCTCTACGAAGAGGTTACCGGTCTCACCCTGAGCCCCGACGGCGCCTCGTTCGCCTACGTGGCCGTGAAAGAGGGTAGGCGATACCTGGTCCTCGACGGTAAGGAGGAGCCTCTCCCGGAGGGCGAAATGCGCCAACCCCCGGTGGTCAAGCCGGGCGGCAAAGGGGCGGGGATCATCCTGACGACGGGCAAGGGTTTCCGCCTGCACCCGGGCTTTGGCGGCGGCAAAGACGGCAGGAGCTATCAGGAGGCCGCCGGTCTCATTTACAGCAAGGACGGCAGCCAGACCGCATACCTGGCGCGCAGGGAGAAGAGCATCTTCGCCGTGGTCAACGGGAAGGAAAGCCCCGGGTACGACATGATCGTAACCCCGAAGTTCTCCCCCGACGGCAGGTTCCTGGTCTGCCGCGCCCGCAAGGACGGCAGGCGCTTCGTTGTGGTGCTGGACCGTGACGGCAAGGTGGTCCGAGAGCACCCCCGCTACGAGATGGTGTTCGACGTTACCTTCACCCCGGACGGCAAATCGGTGGCGTATGGCATCAAGGAGGGGCGGCAGCTCGCCTGGGAGGTGGAAAAGCTATGAGGCGCTTGCTTTTCGCCCTGAACCTCTCCGCGCTGCTCCTCGCGCTGCTTGTCGCCCCTGCCCTCGCGGCGCCGGCCGATCAGGCCGAGCGGAAACTACAGGGCGCGCCGGTGAGCCTCAAACACGCGGAGCTGATGGCGCTGCGCAACCAGGGTGGCTTCGTCCCCGGCCAGTGGTACCGCATCGCCGACTTCCGTACCCGCTGGCGCTCCTACATCACTGGGATCGTGCACGAGGCGCCGGTGGAACCGCTCCTGGTTCAGGCCATCACTTCGAACCGGCTCGCCATCCTGGCCTACTCCGAGCGCTACCCGAACGACGAGATCGACTACCTCATCTACGACGGTTCGTTGCATGGGGAGATCGTCAACGGGGTCGAGATCCCCTCCAACGACCGCGGCGGCATTGTGCGCAGAAAGGACATCAACCGCGGCATCGAATGCTGGTTCGACTTCCGCGCCTACACCGTGCGCCTGTTCGAGACCGCGCCGGGCAGCGGCGTCTACCGCGATTACGGCAAGGGGCCGGCCTACGTGGACCGGCCGCTTTTGCAGGTCGACAACTCCTCGCAGGTGGTGATCAAGAAGGCCGGCATCCCCTGGAGGGGGGAGGACGGCGCGGTTGCGGATAACATGGGGTACGGCAACCCGGAGCACTACCTTGAAGCCGCCAACAAGGTACAGATCGGGATGAACAGCTTCAACATCAAGATCTACGGCAACGAGGTGACCAGCGCCTTGTTCGGCGAGTGCACCGACGACATCGTCTGCGAGGGTAGCTGGAGAAACAGCCAGATGGTCGGCTTCAACAACACGGTCAATTTCGGCGGCACCGTGGAAACCTCCTTCTTCATGGGGGGGACCGAGGTGGCGAAGGTTTCCGGGGACGTGACCAGGTCGGTTTTCCTTCCCGGCGTGGTGCACGCCACCTTCAACGGCAGGCTGACCGAGTGCATGGTCTTCTCCGGCGTCGACAGCAAGAGCTACGACGGCGACCGGCGCGGCGAGTTCATCGGTCAGAGTGCCGAGGCGATCGGTGCGGTGGGTGACGCACCCAAAGACGGCAAGCTTTACGTACGGCAGAACGGTCGCTGGGTGGAACTGGTAACGGCAGCCCCCGCGCTGCGGCAGCAGAATGCAAAAGGAAGGCAATGAACGAAATCAACACCCCCACCGAGTCTGAAGCCGAACTGTACCCGATACAGCCTCGGTTCCACCCGATTCACAAGATCCCGCGCCTCATATACGACTTTCTGGCATCGGCGAAGCTCGCCATGTTCCTGCTGGTTGCCATCCTCTTGTGCTGCCTGGTCGGCGTCACCGTGTTCCGCGGCCAGCGTGCCTGGGACATCATCTTCTCCACCCTTTGGTTCAACGGGCTCCTCGTGCTTTTGGTACTCAACGTCGCCTGCTGCTTCTTCGGCAGGATCTGGCATCGCAGGCTCACGCTGATCACCTTCGGCATGATCATGTTCCACCTCAGTTTCGTGGCCATGTTCTGCGGCGTCGTCTACAACAGCCTCTATTTCTTCGAAGGGACGATGCGGCTCACGGAGGGGGAGACCCTGCAAAATGGCGCCGCCGAGAGCTGGGAAGGAGCACGCTTCGGCCGCTTCTTCTCCCCTGCGGAGATACGGGGGGAGACCACCTTGATCAAGATGCACAGAGGCTACAAGGTGGGCAAGGATGACAAGAGGGCGGCTTACGAGATCGAGGTGGGCGCGCCGAAGGCGAAGAAGCGCGACATCATCTACGCCACCCGCAACCTCGACTGCGACGGCTTCAAGTATCTGACCGACCGCGAGGGATATTCCGCCCTCGTGGTGCTGGCCGACCGGCAGGGGAGAGAACTCTACGGCGCCTACCTCCCTCTGCAGAGCCTGAAGCAGGAGGATGGTTCCTATATCTACTCGACCGGCACCAGCAGCGCCAAGGGAAGCCTGCCGTTTCCGCAGGGTCAGCAAAAGCCGCTGTACAACCTGCAGGTAGGTTTCCGCCCCTTTCCCGACCAGGAGCGGCTGGGGGAGGCTTTCTTCCAGCTTTGGCCCTACAGCGCGACCGCAGGGCATCAAACGGAGAACCCCGCCGTGGTCGGCAGCGCCTATGTCGGGCGCAGCATGCCCGCAGGGGATTACGGGGTCAGCGTCAAGGAGATGCGCTATTGGGTGGGGATGAAGGTACGCCGCGACCCGGGCAAGCCGGTTATTTTGGGGAGCCTGTGGGTAGGGCTCGCCGGCATGGTGCTGACAACCATCGGCAGGATCAGGAAGGGAAGCACCGGAGTTAAAACTGCCTGATTCAGTCACGATGTCTGAAAAACTGTCTCAATTGCTGTTATGCTAGTTCGAGCTATGAATAAAAGGTTGGAGGGACTGACATGAAACCTGAATTAATCTGTTTTTGGCTCGCTGTAGCTCTGTATGGGGTAAGTGCATTCAGTTACATTTTCGGCCTGATCGGAAAGTTCGACAAGCTCTTCCTGGTCGGGTTGCTGAGCGCCCTGGCCGGGTTCGTCCCGCACACCGCGAGCATCGGTCTGCGCTGGACGGCAAGCGGGGTCGAACCCTTCATCACCATCTCCGAGTCGATCACCTTCGGTGTCTTCATGGCGGTGCTGCTCTTTTTGATTTTTCAGCTGACCGTGAAGAAGGTGGCGCCGCTCGGGGTCCTGGTGATGCCGATCTCCTTCGTGCTCATGGGCTGGGCGGGCACTCTGATGAAGGAGGTTGCGACGTCGCTCAACCCGGCGCTGCAAAGCGCCTGGCTCTGGGTGCACATCGTCGGCGCCACCTCCGGCTTCGCCTCGGTACTGATCGCCGCTGGGCTCGGGCTCATCTACCTGCTGAAGCAGAAGAACTCGGGCGGCATCTATGATCGGCTCCCCGAACTGGGGGTGCTGGATACCCAGAGCTACCGCTTCGTGGCCGGCGGGTTCATCATGTACGGCCTCATGATCATCTCCGGGGCCTACTGGTCCAACACGGTGAAGGGGAACTACTGGGCCTGGGACCCGGTCGAGGTCTGGTCCCTGATCTCCTGGCTCATCTACGGCATCTACCTGCACCTGAGAGTCACCTTCGGCTGGCGCGGTTCCAGGCTCGCCTGGTATTCACTGGCGGCACTGGTAGTGATGATCGTGAGCTACTGGGGCATCCCCTTTTCCATGGAAACCTTCCACTCCGGTTTCCGGATCGACCACACGTAACCGCAGGAGAGACGTAACAGATGCGAAAGATTGCAATGACGTTGTTGCTGCTGGCCGCCGTGCTCCAGGGCGCGGCGCTGGCGGCCCTCGCCCCGAACGGCGCGAAAAGCGCGACCCCTGGCGTCCACGGCCCGATGGGCGCCCCCCCTCCGGGGAGGACCCTCGGCATGATCGAGGTGATCAAGGGCGCGTCCCTTCCCGGGTACACCAAAACGAAGATCGGCGAGTCCTTCGACAGGTACAGCCACTTCAAGAGCAAGAACTGGCGCGAGACCCGCGGCACCGCCGGTACCTATTACGTCGACTTCGTCGGCTCGGCGCCTCCACGCCTGCTCGACCTGAAGTCGCGCTGGGCAGGTATTTCCGCCAGCGGCATCGAGGTGAAGTTCGTGGTCTATCCCAACGGCGAGTACGGCGTGGTGATGGTCTCCCGCACCGTGGTGAAGACCGACGGCAGGACCGACCGGTACCCGCTGCCGGACGTGAAAAGCGTGCTCGATGCCATTTACAGCAACAGGAAAATCGACCTGTGACCCGGCGGGGAACGCGCACTAAGGTAGCCGATACATGAAACTTTGCATCATCTTCCCCCCGCTCCCCTTCGGCTGGACCCCGGTGGCCCCCCCGATTCTCGAGTACCTGGCCGCTCTGACCAAGAAGGCGGATCCCACCATCGAGATCCAGTTGATCAGCGGGAGCGCGACGCCGGACGCCTTCGAGAAGCTCGACTGCGACC
Organism: Citrifermentans bemidjiense Bem; assembly: GCF_000020725.1. Lineage (NCBI taxonomy): Bacteria > Pseudomonadati > Thermodesulfobacteriota > Desulfuromonadia > Geobacterales > Geobacteraceae > Citrifermentans > Citrifermentans bemidjiense. The sequence continues at coordinate 1,353,005 of NC_011146.1, forward strand.
TGGCGGCGATCAGCATCCTGACTCCTACCGCCGTTCCCGGCTACCGCATCGCGGACTCCCTGAGAGCGCGCGGCATCAAGGTGGTCTTCGGGGGGATGCACGCCTCCGCCATGCCCGAGGAGGCGAAGGAGCACGGCGACGCGGTGGTGATCGGGGAGGGGGAAAGCTGCTGGCCGCAGGTGCTCAAGGACTTCCGCGCCGGGACCCTGCAGCCCTTCTACCGCGGCGAACAGGTCGAGCTCTCCGACCTGCCGACCCCGCTTTACGGCTCCCTCGGGGGAGGGCACCAGTTCCGCATCGTGAACACCTCGCGCGGCTGCCCCTTCAACTGCACCTTCTGCTCGGTGAAGCCGTTCTTCGGAGGGAAGATCCGCTTCCGCCCGATCGAGCACGTGGTGCGCGACGTGGCGGCCATACCCGAGAAGATGTACATAAACGGCGACGAGAACATCTGGTGGCCCGGCACGGAAAACATGCAGCGCGCCATAGACCTCTTCACCGCGCTCAGGGGAACCGGGAAAAAATGGATGGGGTTCGGCAGCCTCGGTCCCGTTTTGGCCCCCCTGGGGTCGAAGATGCTGAACGCAGCGCGGGACTGCGGCATGCTCACCGTCTGGGTGGGGTGGGACGCCATGACCGACGAGGGGCTCAAGGCCTACGCGGCCAACGGCAAGATCGGTGTGGACCGGGAGCGGGCGGTGCGCACGCTCAGGGACCACGGCATCGACGTGTCGCTGTTCTACATGCTTGGCAGCAGGGACGATTCGCTAGACGACTTCAAACGCTCCGTCGAACTCGCGGACCGGCTCGGGGTCTCCATGCACCCTTCGCTGGTGGTTCCCTACCCGGGGACCGAACTCGCCCGTCAGTACGAGCCGCACATCTTCAAGGAACTGGGGTGGGAGTACTACAACGGCTCCTACGCCGTTTTCGAGCACCCGGACCCGGCCATGACCCCTGAGGCCCGCGAGGAGCAGTTCTACGAAAGCTCGCTTGAGCTGTTGAGCCTGCCGCGCGTCCTGCGCCACATGTTCAAGGTGCCGCTGCGCGGCTTCCCCTACGCCCACATGCTCTCCCTCATGAACCAGCTTCCGGTCAGAAAGGGGATGAAGATCGCGTTCGAAAAGTGGAAGGCCAGCAAGGGTGAGGTGAATTTGAAGAGGTAGGACGGCAGGGCCAGGGCCAGGGGCTGGGGGCTAGGGGCTAGGGGCTAGGGGCTAGTTTACCCCCTCCCGCCCTCCCCCCTCCGGTGGGAGGGGGAAGGATGCAGGAGGGAGACTCGTTGGCTACTGCGGCTTCTTCGCCGGGGCCGGCTTCTCTGATTTAAGCCCCGCCGGGTGGTCCATGAGCTTCTGCTTTTCCGCTTCGGCTAAGAACCAGTCGAGCGGGCGTTCGGTCTGATCCTTGAAAGTCCCGAGAGCAAGATCCCTCTGCTCCGCCGCTTCTTTATCCGCCTGCGAGACGAGGATCTCGTCGACCACCTGCGGACAGGAGGCGACCGAACCGGGCCTCGCCTCGATCTCCTCGCGGGGGCTCGGAGCAACCTTCGGGTCCTTGGCGAGCCGCATTTTCAGGTCGATGGAGAAGTTGGTGTAGGTCTCCAGCATGCGGAAGATGGCGGAGTCCCCCATCGGCCCCATGGTCCTCTCCTCGTCGGGGAGCGGCGACACCTTCCCGTTCTCGATCTTCGCGCGTCCCACCATCTCGCAGCTTTTGCCGTTGTCGGTGGTGTAGCCCAGGTTGTCGGTGATGACGGCCAAAACGGTGGGGACGTTGGCCAGGTCCCAGTGGGCCAATAGCCCCACCTCGCCATCGGGAAGCGGCGAGAGGTCGTCGATGTTCATGGCCAGGACGCGGGACCAGGGCGGTACCGGGCGGGCCAGCTTTTTTTCGGGGAGCCCCTTCACGTGGCGCCTCAAGGCGTCGTCGAAGAGGTTGGTGGCGGTCTCGGCCTCGCCCAACACGTTCACGCAGTGGGTGCGCGGGACGTCCAGGATCTCCTGCACCATGTCGTAGTAATCGTCGCGGGTGACCACGCCGAAACGGCCGCGATAGCCGCCGCCGTCGCAGACGCGGCTGCCGGCGGGAAGCTTGAAGCTGATCTTTCTGCGGCGGCAGGCCTGGAAGAAGTAGACGTAGGCGGCCGTGGCGCCGATGAGGGCGACGGGAACCCCGCTTGCCTCCGACTCGCGCAGCGCCTTCAGAAGGTTCTTGATGTCGATCCCGCTCTTGCCCAGAAGGAACATGCTGTCCGGGGTGCCGAAGGCCTTGCGGGTCTGGTCCATGCCGATGGCCATCCCCATGGAAGGGGCCATCTCGGGGCTGGGGGCTAGGATCAGGATGCGGCAGCGCTTCCCTTCCTCGAAGTCGGGGAAGAGGTAGGAGTTGGTCATCATCTTGTTGGCGCCGAAGACGAGCTTCTTGCCGTCCTCGTCGCGGAAGATGCGGCCGCGCTGGGTCAGGCTGGTGGTACCCCCGGTGAGGCAGGCCATGACCGACTGCTCCAGCGGGAAGGAAGCGACCAGGTGGGTCTTGAAGACGTCGTTGTACACCATGGGGACGTCCTGCCAACGGGTGATGTCCCCCGGGCGGACCTTCTTCACGTCGCAGAACTCGCGGAATATGGCGTTGGTTTCGTACTGCAGGGTGAAGAGCTTCATGCAGTAGTCGTTGAACCTCTCATCGGAGAGATCGGCATCGACGCCAGCTTCGATGATGGCGAGGATCTCTTCGGTCAGAGTGTGACTGACGCTTCCTGATGCTGACATGGCAAACTCCTTTTAACGGCTGGCTATTAAAACACGTTAGCGGTCATAGTACTTACAGGTTTTGTGCCAGTCAAGATTATAATAAAACGACGCAAGTATTAAGTTTGGCTTAGTTCAGACACATCAAAAGTAACTATTTGGTTACGTTTTTAAAAAAACGGGCTAAGAATGACAAATCTGTAGTACAGTGGCCGGGCCACTGGGCTGCGACAAGGCTGTATCTTTTCATTTCGATGGCCTCTGTTGCATAGAAAGCCAAACTTACTCAGAAATCGACTTCACTAACTACAGTTCTAATACCTGGAAGGGGTTGGATATGACTATAAAAAGGGTCGCACTGATAACGCCGCCGTATCATTCCGGCGTCGTGGAGTCAGCGGGGACCTGGCTCAATGTGGGGTTCGTATACGTTGCCGGGTCGCTGCGCGCAGCCGGCTACGAGGTGGACTACTACGACGCGATGAGCCTTTGGCACAAGTGGCCGGAGATAGAGGCGCGCATCAGGGCCTTCAACCCGGACGTTGTGGCCACCACCTCGTTCACCGCCTCCATAGGGCACGCGCTGGAGCTGACGGCGCTGGCCAAGGAGATCAACCCGGACGTGGTCACGGTGCACGGGAACGTGCACGCCACCTTCTGCTACGACGAGATGCTCAAGGCCGATCACGACACGGTCGACTTCATCGTCCGGGGCGAGGGTGAAGTGACCCTGGTTAAGCTTTTGGACTGCCTGAACCAAGGGGGCGACCCCGCCTCCGTCCCCGGACTTTCCTTCTGGCGCGACGGCGCCGTGGTCACGACGCCGAAGGCGGCGTCCATCCAGGACCTCGACGCGCTCCCCATGGCGTGGGACCTGGTGGAATGGCCCATCTACACCTACCGCGCCAAGAACAACGCCCGCCTGGCGATCGTCTCCTCGTCGCGCGGCTGCATGGAGAAATGCTCCTTCTGCTCGCAGCAGCTCTTCTGGGAACGCTCCTGGCGCGCCCGAAGCGCCGAGAACTTCGTGGCCGAACTGGAGCTTCTGCGCGACAGCTACGGCGTCGAGGTGGCGATGCTCTCCGACGAGATCCCGACCTTCGACCGCGAGCGCTGGGTGCGCATCCTGGACCTGATGATCGAAAGGAAGGTCGGGGTGAAGCTTTTGATGGAAACCCGGGTGGACGACATCCTGCGCGACGCGGACATCATGGACAAGTACCGCGAGGCAGGGGTCGAGCACATCTACGTCGGGGTGGAAGCGGGGGACCAGGCGACGCTGGACCTCTTCAACAAGAACACCAAGGTGGAGCAGTCCAAAGCCGCCATCGACATCATCAACAACGCCGACATCGTCTCCGAGACCTCGTTCGTCCTGGGTATGCCGGACGACACGCCGGAGAGCATCGCGGCGACCATCGAGCTCGCCAAGCATTACAACCCGGACATGGCGTTTTTCCTCGCCATCGCCCCCTGGCCCTACGCCGAGCTCTACCCCGAGCTGGAGCCGTACGTGGCGACCAAGGACTACCGCAAGTACAACCTGGTGGAGCCGGTGATAAAGCCGAAGGCGATGACGGTGGAGGAGCTGGAAAGGGAGCTGGGCCGCGCGAGCCAGAAGTTCTACATGCACAAGTTCCAGAAGCTGCACGACCTCTCCCCCTGGAAGCAGACCTTCATGGTCGCGGTTTTGGACATCCTCATCAACAACTCGTACCTGGCGGTGCAGATGAGGTCGATGATGAAGGAAGGAAAGCAGATGCCGCCCGAGGTGCAGGCGCTTTTGAAAAGCATCAAGACGGTGCGCGGCAATGCCGGTGCCAGCGACCACCCGCACACCTTCGCGCCGATTCCGTAAGGGCTGGACAAGATTTTGGAGCAACATGGATTCGATCAAGAAGGCAGCCATCGTGCTGAACGGCTTCATCCACGATTTCGCCACGGGCTACTGGCTCTCGGCGTTGATAGCGATCTACCTGCTGCACGGTTTCCGGGGAGGTATCCCCGAGGTGACCGTGATCCTCTCCGGTATCGAGCGGTTCTTCTTCTGGAACACGGTGGGGGCTGCCGCCGCCATCTTCGCCACCGGCGGGATGCGCAGCTTCACCTACGTCAACAATTTTTACGGCCCCGAGGCTGAGCGGACGCGGCGCAGGATGCTGGTGATAAAACACGTCCTGCTGCTGCTGGTGGTCGGCGCCGGTAGCTACTGGGGCTACTGCACTGCATGGCGGTAACGGCGACGAACTCGCTCTCTTCTATAGACATCCTCCCAAATACTTGCTTCCATTTTTTTTCAAGACGTATTAAGAACTACAGAATCGAGGTTAAATGCCGATAACTCCTGGTGAGGTGTTGCACGCCGCACTGCCGAATTTTCCGACCATCCCCGCTAAGGAGTTCCGACCTGATGGGCGTATCAATCAGAGCCAAGTTCAAGATAGGTGTTTTCATCGTTTGCCTGCTGGTCCTCACGCTGGGAGCGGTTTCTCTGGTCACCCAGAGCCGCCTCAACCACCAACTGCAATTCCTCACTCAGGAAGCCACTAAACTTCATCTTGTCTCCACTCTTGAACTAGCAGCCTATAAGTCCGTCATGCCGGGCAATGACTATATCATCACCGGCAGCTCTACCTATAAGAACAGCTTCGAAGAGCAGGACAAGAGGGTCAAAGCGATTTTCGCCCAGATCGACGCCTTCCCGCTGTTTGAACCCGCAGAACGCGCGGTCATTGCGCAGGTTCACGAGCTGTACGATAAAACGCGCGAAACGACGCTGAACATCATGGCGCTGCCGTACGGCGACCCGCGCCTGCCGAAGATGATGGAGGAGATGGACTACCAGTACGCCGAGCCGCTTCTCGCCCAGTTGACGGCGCTGGGTGACCAGATAACCGCGTCCTACAAGAAGAACCAGGCGGAGGCGGCCGGCCTGAAGCGGCTTTCGCAGAACGTGCTGGTGGCGGTTGTGGTCGCGGTCTCCCTGTTGCTGGCCGTGGGGGGGCGGGTTCTTTTCAACAGCATCATGCGGCCGCTGCGCTCGGTGGGGGACATGCTGAACGACATCGCCTCGGGGCGCGGCGATCTGACCAAGCGCCTGCCGGTGCAAGCCGACGACGAGGTAGGAAGGTTCTGCCTTGCCTTCAACCGCTTCGCCGAAAACCTCCAGGGGACCATCACCGACATCTCGGTGGTATCGGGACAACTCGCCGCCACGGCGGGTACGCTTGAGGGGGCGTCGCAACAGATCCGGAACACCGCGGAGCATCAGGCTGAAGCCGTGGAAGAAACGGTGACCGCCAACGAGAAGCTCGACGCGGCCATCCGCAGCATCACCTGTGATACCGAGGAGGTGGTGGCCTCGATGGTCAATATCTCTTCTTCCGCAGGTGAGATCTCGGCGACCATGCAGGACATCTCCGGCAAAACGCATCACCTGGACGCGAAGGCGGATCAGACCACTGAGGCGATGCTGAAAAACCTCACTTCTTTCCAGGCTGTCGCGGACAACGTGGCGTCGGTCACCCGCAGGGCGGAAGAGGTCGCCGCTTCCGCGCTGCAAGTAAGCGCCGTCGCCAAGGAGATCAACGGGAGGTCGGAGGACCAGGCGGAACTGGCGCGGGCGGTCAAGGAGGAGGCGGTGGTGGTGGGGCTTGCCGCCATCTGCAAGACCAAAGACGGGATGGGGCGGATACGCACCGAGGTCAGCGCCACCATCAAGGCGATGGACGAGCTGGTGCCGGTCTCCGAGGAAGTAGGGCGCGTGGTGAAGATCATCAACGACATCAGCGATCGCACCAAGCTCCTCGCGCTCAATGCCAGCATCCTCGCGGCACAAGCGGGCGAGCACGGCCGGGGCTTCGCCGTCGTGGCCGAAGAGGTCAGGCTGTTGGCTCAGCAGGTTACCGGTTCCACCAACGACATCGCGGACATGGTGCAGGCCATTCAGCGCCTCACCAGCTCGGCGGTCACCGCTACACGCCGCAGCGCGGCCGAGGTCGATGCCGGCGTGGTTGACTCTCAAGCGGCGGAGACGGCGCTCAGGGGGATCATTCTGCGCACGGAACAGTCGCTCGACAACGCACTGGTCATCGCCCGCTCCGCCAAGGAGCAGACCACCGGGATCGGCATGGTATCCGACGCGATGCAGCACGTAAGCACCATGGCCAACGAGATCAACCAGAACACGGAGCAGCAGCGCGAGATCTCCGAGGGGATCATCACGGCCACCGGCGAAATGCGCGACCTGATCAGATCGATGAAAGAGATGGTCTCGGTGCAGGCAGAAGAGTCGGACAAGATCTCGCAGTCGATCATGGAGACGCTGGTAAGCCTGAAAACGGTGGCAGGCGCCACGTCCGAGCAGGAGAGCGCATCCGACCGGATCATCGAGATCATCGAAGAGGTAAGACGCCAGGCGATCGCCAACATGACCGTGGCGAAAAGCCTCGACGAAAGGGTCTCGGAATTGAACGACCACTCCCACAGCCTGAGCGAGAAGGTAAGCGTCTTTACCGTCTGACCCGGCAGGCGGCAGGCTCGACTATCGATTGTCAGGGGGCGTTTCGGCCCCCCTTTGTAGTTCTTCAGGGAATTCGAGGAAACCTTGGGTCCCCTCTCCCCCTGCGGGGGAGGGACAGGGTGGGGGGGAAGGTGCCACCGGCTAAGCACAGTTCGGCTTCACCCACCCCCCAACCCCCTCCCGTCAAGGGAGGGGGCGTCTAGGTTCCCCCGTTCCGTCCTATTCCCTTTGTCGTCCTTCTCCCCGACTGTCGGCCAGGCTTTTCGTCGCTCCTCCTTGGCAACGGCCCGTGCTCTGTAACTACGCCGCAAACTTCCTTGAAATACCTCCCGTTTCTGCAAGACTCTCTGGATTGTAAAAAACTAATCCAAGGGAGGATGTGACATGGCACAACAGGCGATGTTCTGCAGACAGTGTGAACAGGCGGCCCGCGGCGTGGGTTGCGACGTGATGGGTAACTGCGGCAAGGACCCGCAGGTATCGGCCCTGCTCGACCTGATGATCCACGGGCTTAAGGGGACGGCGGTCTACGCGCACCTTGCGCGCGAGTTGGGGGAGAAGGACCAGGAAGTGGACCGCTTCATGCTGGACGGGCTTTTCACCAGGGTCACCAACGTCAACTTCGACCCCGACGACATCGCGAGGCGGCTGCAGAAATGCTTCCAGATGAAGGAAAGGGCGAAGTCGCTATACCAGGACGCCCACCAGCGGAAAAAGGGGGGACTCGCCCCCGAGATCACCGACGGCCCCGCCACCTGGACCCCGGCGGGGGACACCCAGGCGCTCATCGACCAGGGGCGCCAGTACGGCGTCCTCACCTGGCACCAGGACCCGAACATCCTCTCCACCATCGAGATCCTGATCTACGGCCTCATGGGGATGGGAGCGTTCGCCTGGCACGCGACCGAGATGGGGAAGGAGGACGAGAAGATCTACGCCTTCATCCACCGCTCGCTTGCGGCCACCACCAACCCGCAGGCGACGCTGCAGGATTTCGTAGCGCTGTCGCTTGAGTGCGGCGAGATGAACCTGCGCACCATGGAGCTTTTGTACCAGGGACACGAGGAGCGCCTGCAGGCCCCGGAGCCGATGCCGGTGAACCTCGGCACCCGCGGCGGCAAGGGAATCGTGGTCTCCGGCCACGACCTCCCGATGCTTGAGGAACTCCTGAAACAAAGCGAAGGGAAGGGGATCTTCGTCTACACCCACGGCGAGATGCTTCCCGCCAACGGCTACCCCGGCCTCCGTAAGTACTCCCATTTCGCCGGCCACTTCGGCACCGCCTGGCAGAACCAGGCGCGCGAGCTTTCCGGCTTCAACGGCGCCATCATCTTCAACACCAACTGCATCCAAAAGCCGGAGGCAAGCTACACCGACCGCCTCTACACCTGGGGCGAGGTGGCCTGGCCGGGCGTTCCGCACGTCGAGGGGTGGGACTTCACCCCGGTGATCGACAAGGCGCTCTCGCTTCCCGACCTGCCGGAGAACCCGGGGCAGGAGATCCTGGTCGGCTTCGGACACGAGGCGGTCTTCAAGGTGGCCGGCCCCGTCATCGACGCGGTCAAAAACGGCGCCATCCGCCGCTTCTTCCTGATCGGCGGCTGCGACGGCGCCAAAAGCGGCCGCAACTACTTCACCGAGCTCGCCGAGAAGGTCCCCAAGGACTGCGTCATCCTCACCCTTGCCTGCGGCAAGAACCGCTTCAACCGGCTTCAGTTCGGCGACATCGGGGGGATCCCGCGGCTCCTCGACGTGGGGCAATGCAACGACGCCTACTCCGCCATCAGGATCGCGGTGGCCCTGGCGGACGCCTTCCAGTGCCAGGTGAACGACCTGCCGCTCTCCATGATTCTCTCCTGGTACGAGCAAAAGGCGCACGTCATCCTGCTCACCCTCTTGCACCTGGGGATCAAGGGGATCCGCTTAGGCCCCTCGCTTCCCGCCTACGTCTCGCCGGCCGTGCTCGACTTCCTGGTGCAGAACTACGACCTGGGTCCGATCACCACAGCTGAACAGGACCTGCAGCACGCGCTGGGGGCTTAGGGCAAATTGGGTTCCCGAGGTGGACCTTCCCCCCCTCCCTTGACGGGAGGGGGATGCCCCTGGTTCCCAAGCTCCAGCTTGGGAACCCAAGGCAAGCCAAGCTCCAGCCTGGAATACGGAGGAAGCTGGAGCTTCCTCGGCATTGCGTTCCCAAGGTGGACCTTGGGAACGAGAACAACGAGATCAAAGAAAAGGGTTAGCCTCCGCGGGCTAACCCTTTTTTGTCTCTTCCCGCGGCCCCAAACCCTTCCTCATTTCTTTACGAAATCTTTATCCCTCGGGCCAACATATTTACGCAAAATTTACATCCTATCCTCTACCCTGACACTAGGAGAAGTCCGTGCAACAGCAGGCATGTTCTATATCAAGGTGAGCGTTATGAGAGTCTTTTATTTCAGCCCCGAGAGCGGTGTCTATCAAGGCGAAGGTTTTCTGGATGAGCGGGACCTGGAAAGGGTTGAAGCCCTCACTCCGATAGCTCCTCCACGTTACGCCAAGGGGGAGGTCCCTGTCTTCAATGCGACGACACAGAGTTGGATGCTGCTCAAAGTCCCCCAGAAACCGCACCTGTCACAGTAAGGCGCGTCCCCCCATTCACATACCGCGATTCATTGTCAGCTCCTTTGACTGGAAATCCAGCCGCAAAGCTGATACGCTCTTCAGGATCTTCCAGTATCACTCTTCAGATGAAAAGGGGAAGTTGTGGTCGCGATACGGGGATACCTGATCAGCCTGCTGCTCGTCGCCGGCGCCACGGCCATTTGCGAACTGGTCCGGCCGCACCTGATCCCCACCAACATGGTGATGGTGTACCTCTTGGCTGTCGTGGCGGCCGCCGCCAAGCTCGGCCGGCGGCCCGCCATAGCGACGGCCTTTTTCAGCGTCCTCGCCTTCGACTTCTTCTTTGTTCCCCCCCGGCTCACCTTCAGCGTCGCGGAGAAGGAGTACCTGGTCACCTTCCTCGGCTTCTTCGTGGTAGGGGTGATGATAAGCTCGCTGGTCGCGAAGGTCAGGGAGCAGTCCCTGGAACGCGAGCGGCTCTCGCACGAGGCGGAAAAGGCGAGGATCCTGCAAGCCCGGGAGAACCTGGAACGGGCGCTCTTGAATTCCATCTCGCACGACCTCAGGACGCCGCTCGTTTCCATCAAGGGGGCGCTCTCGGCCTTGAAGGAACAGGGGGGGCGCCTCTCCCCTGAGGCGCGCCGGGATCTGCTGGAGACGGCAAACGAAGAGGCGGAGCGGCTGAACCGTTTCGTCGGAAACCTCCTCGACCTGAGCCGCCTGGAGGCGGGGGCCCTCCGCCCGAGGATCGAGCCGTGCGACCTGCAGGAACTCATCGGCTGCGCCATCTCGGCCATGGAGAGCCGGCTTGGGGACCGCAACGTATCGGTGCAGCTGCCGCAGGGGCTCACCCTGGTTCCCTTGGACCTGGTGCTGATGACCCAGGTACTGGTGAACCTTTTGGACAACGCCAATAAGTACGCCCCCGCGCAAGGGAGCATCGAGGTGGAGGCGCGCGTCGCCGGCGCCTGGCTCTCCTTGACCGTCGCCGATCGGGGCCCGGGGGCGCCTGAAGCGGAACTCTCCCATATTTTCGACAAATTCCACCGGGTGCAGGTCCCCGAAAAAACCGGTGGAACCGGCCTCGGGCTTTCCATCTGCAAGGGAATCGTGGAGGCGCACGGGGGAAGGATCGCGGCCAGGAACCGCCCGCAGGGGGGGCTCGCGGTCGAGATCCTTTTGCCGTTGCAGCAAGGAGCAGAGGAGCCATGAAAGAGAGCCAAGAGGCGACCGGGCAGCGCATACTCGTCATCGACGACGAGGCGGCCATTCGCCGCTTCCTGCATTCCGCGCTGTCCTCGGATGAATTCATCCTCCACGAGGCCGATTCCGGGCACGGCGGGCTATCAGCCGCCGCGGCCTTGAGGCCCGACCTGATCCTATTGGACCTGGGGCTTCCCGACCTGGAGGGTATCGAGGTGATCCGCCGTATCCGCGAGTGGTCCCAGGTCCCCATCATCGTCCTCTCGGTGCGCGAGCGTGAGGACGACAAGGTGGCGGCTCTCGACGCCGGGGCCGACGACTACCTCACCAAGCCCTTCGGGGTGGGGGAACTGCTGGCCCGCATGAGGGCCTCCCTGCGCCGTTCCGCGGTGCAGCTCTCCGAGCCGGTCTTCTCAAGCGGCGACCTTACGGTGGACCTGAACCTGCGCCGGGTGACGGTGGAGGGAGCCGAGGTCCAGTTGACGCCCACCGAGTACGACCTCTTGCGCCTGCTCATCACCCACGCGGACAAGGTCATAACCCACAGCCAGATCCTGAAGCAGATCTGGGGGGTGGCGTACCAGGATCAGCCCCAGGTGCTCAGGGTTACCATCAGCAACCTGAGGAAGAAGGTCGAGCGGGACCCCTCGCGCCCCAGGCACATCACCACCGAACCCGGGGTCGGGTATCGGTTCAAGCAGGTGCAACCATGAATAACGAAGCGCCCCAATCCTACTGGAGCGGCATCGTCAAGGCGATGGGGCTCGTCTTCGGGGACATCGGCACCAGCCCGATCTACACCCTCACCGTCATCTTCGCCCTCACCCCCGCAACGCCCGGGAACGTCTTCGGGATCCTTTCGCTCGTCTTTTGGACCATGACCCTCCTGGTCAGCGCCGAGTACGCCTGGCTCGCCATGAGCCTCAGCCGCAAGGGGGAGGGGGGGACCATCGTTCTCAAGGAGATCCTGGTCCGGATGCTGAAGCCGGGGCGGCAGCTCGCCTTCGTGGTTTTCCTCTCTTACCTGGGAGCCTGCCTGCTGTTGGGCGACGGGGTGATCACCCCGGCCATCTCCATCCTCTCCGCGGTGGAAGGGCTCGAGCTGATACCCGGCCTGGAGCATACCGGCCAGGGTGAGCTGATCCTGATCGCCGCGGTGATCGCGGTGGGGCTTTTCCTGGCGCAGTCGAAGGGGACCGACAAGGTAGCGGGGGCCTTCGGCCCCATCATGGTGGTATGGTTCGGGGCGCTTGCCTTTTCCGGCCTCGCCTCCATCAGCTCCATGCCCTCCATCTTGAGCGCCATCAACCCTTACTACGCGCTGGATTTCATGCTGCATCACGGCCTGGGAGGGTTCTTCGTGCTCTCCGAGGTGATACTCTGCGCCACCGGCGGCGAGGCGCTCTACGCCGACATGGGGCACCTGGGGCGCAGGCCGATCCTGCGCGCCTGGTACTTCGCCTTCACCGCGCTGGTGATCAACTACCTGGGCCAGGGAGTCTTCCTGCTCAGTCACCCGGAGGCGAAGAACTACCTCTTCGGGATGGTGCAGAACCAGGCCCCGTTTCTCTACATCCCGTTCCTGATCCTCACCGTGCTCGCCACCGTCATCGCCTCGCAGGCGATGATCAGCGGCGTTTTCTCCGTGGTCTACCAGGGGATCACCACCCGCATACTTCCCCTCTTGCGGGTGGAGTTCACCTCGACGCACCTGAAGTCGCAGATCTACCTCTCCTCGGTCAACTGGATCCTGATGCTGGCCGTCCTCGTGGTGATGCTGTACTTCAAAAGGAGCGAGCACCTGGCCGCGGCGTACGGGCTGGCGGTCACCGGGACCATGACCATCACCGGGATCATGATGGTGATGATCTTCTCCCGCACCACCAAGAAGTGGAAGGTCCCCCTGGCCGTCGCTGTGACCGTGGTGGACCTCATCTTCTTCCTCTCCTGCCTGAACAAGATCCCCCACGGCGGCTACTGGTCCATCGTGTTAGGCTCGATCCCTTTCTGCATCATCATGGTCTGGACCCGGGGGCAGCGCGCCCTGTACCGTGCGCTCAAGCCGCTGGACCTCGACACCTTCGACGTCGCCTACCGCCAGATCTACGCGAAAGAAAAGAACATCCCCGGTACCTCCCTTTTCTTCGTCAAGGAATGGAGCGTTATTCCCCCTTATCTGGTGCACTGCATCATCCGCAGCAACATCATCTACGAGCGCAACGTCCTGATCTCGATCCTGCGCACGGACGAGCCGTACGGCCTGAAGGTCGACTTGAAGCGCGACCTCTCCGTAGGGCTCGACGCCATCGAGATCAAGGCCGGCTACCTGGAGATTCTGGATATCGAGGCGGTCTTGAAGGAAAACGGGATTCAGGAGAAGGTGATCTTCTACGGGGTCGAGGACATCGTCACCGACAACCCGGTCTGGAAGCTCTTCGCCACCATCAAGCGGCAGACTCCCAACTTCGTGCAGTTCCACAACCTTCCCCCCGCGAAGCTCCAGGGGGTCGTGACCCGGGTGGAGATGTGAATGAAAAAGGGGGCCGGCTTCCAACCGGCCCCCTTCCTTTGCCCCATGGCTCGTTCCTGCCTCGCTTTCTAGCGCTCTTCGCCTATCGCCCCCTGCATCTGCAGCTGCACCTTGAGCCACCCTTCCTTCCTCAGGTCGAAGGCCTGGTAGGCCTCGATGACGTTGGAAAAGGGGGCCTTCTGGGTCAGGATCTTCGCGGGATCCAGCGCCTTACCCTGCACCAGTTCCATCAGCTTCGGGATAAACCTGCGGTGGTCGCAGTTCCCCATCTTCAGGGTGAGGTTCTTGTTCATGGCGGCGCCGATGGGGAATAGGCTCACCGTCTGGGGATAGACCCCGACGATGGAGAGGGTGCCCGCCTTGGCCAGCGACTGCACCGCCCAGACGAGCGTCATGGAGGGGGCGTCGCCGGGGTGCCAGTTCTCACCCTGCACGTTGGTGCGCGGCGCCACTTGGGCGAGCTCCTGCTGGAACTCCTGCAGGTGCTCCCTGAACTCCCGGCTCCCGGGGCCGGAGTGGGGTGCGGACGCGTCCACGCCGACGGCGTCGATGGCGCGGTCGCAGCCGATGCCGCCGGTGAACTGGTGGATCATGGCGACCGGGTCCTCCCTGGAGAAGTCGATCGCCTCGGCCCCCTGCTCCTGGGCCAGGTCGAGCCGGAAGGGGACGCTGTCCACCGCGAAGATCCTCCCCGCCTGCATCAGCTTCGCCGCTGCTATGGCGCACTGCCCGACCGGCCCGCAGCCAAAGACAACCACCGTGTTCCCCGGCTTGATCTCGGCCAGCTCCGCGGCCATGTAGCCCGTGGGAAGGATGTCGGATAGAAGCAGCGCCTGTTCGTCCGTCACCTCGTCGGGAACTTTGACGAGCCCGACGCCGGCGAACGGTATCCGGGCCTTCTCCGCCTGCAGTCCATTGATCGGCCCGCTCAACTCGGGGCCGCCGAAAAAGCAGGTGCCGGCGTCGGGGCCGTTGGGGTTCGCGTTGTCGCACTGGGAGTAGTACCCGGCCCGGCAGTAGGAGCAGAAACCGCAGGCTATGGTGGAGGGGATCACCACCCGGTCCCCCGGCATGAAGTTCCGTATCGAGGCGCCGATCTGGTCGACGATCCCCACCCCCTCGTGGCCGAGGATGGTCCCTTCCTTCATCCCCGGCATGGTCCCGCGCACCATGTGCAGGTCGGTCCCGCAGATGGCGCTGGTGGTAAGGCGAACGATGGCGTCGGTGGGCTCTTCTATCCGCGGATCGGGAACCTCGTCGAGCCTTATGTCCCCGACTCCGTGCCAAACGACAGCTTTCATGGCGATTCCTCCTTGGTTGGTGGTTTTTAACCCACCGTAGTCTAGCAGGAGGAGGGGGGTTGGCAAAGCATCCCTCACCCCCTCCCCTCTCCCAAAAGGCGAGGGGAGAATGGACCAACTGCCATTGCCAGAAGGATTCTCTATATGGGGAGCGCCGTCTTGCTGAGCACGGTGCGCAGCGCGAAGGAGGACTGCACCCGCAACACCCCGGGAAGACCGGTCAGCTTGTTGTGCAGCCGCAGGTAGTCGTCGGTGTCCTTCACGATGACCCGCAACAGGTAATCGACGTCCCCCGACATCAGGTAGCATTCCATCACCTCGGGGACGCTCCCGATCGCTTCCTCGAAGCTTGCGAGCTTCTCCCGTTGCTGTCCGTCCAGCGTGACCCGCACGAAGACGTTACCCGGCTTGCCTACCGCCCCCTGGTCCACCAGCATCACGTAACGGTCGATGATCCCTGTCTGCTCCAGAAGGCGCACCCGGCGCAGGCATGCCGACTCGGAGAGCCCCACCAGTTCGGCCAGCTGCACGTTGGAAAGTTTCCCGTCCCGCTGCAGTTCGGTCAGGATGGCCTTATCTATCTGGTCCAGGCCGGATGGCGCAATATTGCTCACCTAATGCCTCCGATGTTCGAATTTTCTGTCGAATAATAAACTTTCAAGAGTGGAATTCGCAAGGAAAAACCTCCCGGATTCTGCTATGCTCCTGCCGCATCGAGGGTACGGCGCATCAGCTCATGCGGTACAATTCCATCGTGCCCACTGCTAATTAATTTCGTCGGGGAAGGGAGCTAACATGATCGTAGGCATTCTGAAGGAGATCAAGGTCGAAGAGAACCGGGTCAGCATGACCCCCGCAGGCGCCGAGGTGATGGCGCACCACGGACACACGGTGCTGGTGGAACAGTCGGCTGGGGTGGGAAGCGGGTTTTCCGACGACGCCTATAGGCTCGCGGGGGCCGAGATCGTGGCGACCCCGGCCGAGATCTACGCCCGCGCGCAGCTGGTGATGCACGTGAAGGAGCCGCAGCCGTCCGAGTACGATCTGATCCGCGAGGGGCAGGTCCTTTTTACCTACTTCCATTTTGCAGCCAGCGAGCCTCTCACCCGTGCGATCATGAAGAGCAAGGCGGTAGCCATCGCCTACGAGACCATCACCGGCCCCGAGAACACGCTGCCGCTGCTCACTCCGATGAGCGAGGTGGCGGGGCGCATGGCGGCACAGCAGGCGGCCAAATACTCGGAACGGTCCCAGGGTGGGCGCGGCATCCTCCTGGGCGGGGTTCCGGGCGTGCCGCCGGCGACGGTCGTGGTTTTGGGCGGCGGCGTGGTGGGGACCCATGCGGCGCAGATGGCCTGCGGGCTGGGGGCTAAGGTCTATCTCCTCGACCTGAGCCTGGAGCGCCTGCGCCACCTCTGCGAGACCATGCCCAAGAACTGCTTCCCGGTGATGAGCTCTCCCGCCACCATCAGGGAGCTCCTGCCGCAGGCGGACGCCGTGATCGGCGCGGTGCTGGTGCACGGAGCCAAGGCGCCCAAGCTGGTGACGCGCGAGATGCTGAAGAGCATGAAGCCGGGCGCGGTGCTGGTGGACGTCGCCATCGACCAAGGAGGTTGCTTCGAGACCTCGCGCCCGACTACGCACACCGACCCCACTTTCCTTTTGGACGGCGTGCTCCATTACTGCGTGGCCAACATGCCGGGGGCGGTCCCGCTCACCTCTACGGTGGCGCTTACCAACGCCACGCTCCCGTTCGCCGTGGCGCTCGCGGACCAGGGGTGGCAGGAGGCGTCGCGCCAAAACCCCGGCATCAAGGAAGGGATCAACATCGCGCTGGGCCAGGTGACCTACCGCGCCGTGGCCGAGGCATTCGGGCTTCCCTATACCCCGGTCCATGCCGTCTTGATCTGAATCAGGGAATGCGCAGGCGCAGCTTGCGCAGCACGCTCTCGTTGCTCTTCAGGTGCGTCTTGCGCGGGTCCAGGACGGCGACTCGGTGGCTTTCCCCCTTGAGCAGCGAAGAGGCGAGCTCGCCTGCCTGCACCCCGATGTCTGCCGGGTCGAGGTCGAGCGCCGCCGCCGCGCCGTTTTTCAGATAATGGCTGGCGAAGGTGACCACCGGCACGCTCTGCGTCATCGAGAAAAGGAGCAGGGCTTCCATGTTCACCGTGGTAGCGACGGTGGCGTCAGGGAGCATCCAGAGCGCGTCGATCTCCCCCTTCATCCTCTCCAATTTCGCCTGAAGGTCGCGCGGGTTATGTACCGGTTCGGCCACCAGAGTAACCCCTTCCTGCCGCGCCTCCTGCTGCGCGCGCTTTAGGTACTGTCCGCTCTTTTTCGGGTCGTAGAGGAGCCCGACCCGTTTCACCCCGAGGCTTTGGAACAGGTTCAGGTACTCCCTCGGCGCGACGGTCATGGAGATGCCGCCGATGTTGTCGGGAGCATGCCGCCCCAGGTTGAGCGAGAGCATTGCCACCACCGGCAGCTCGCGGACCTTGCGCGAGGCAGCAAGGGCCCGGTCCCCGATCGCCACCACCACCCTGGGGCGCTCCTCTTTCACCAGGCGCTGCACGTCGACCTCGGCGAAGTCGGAGAGGACGACGGTCTCCTCGGAACTCCTGCAGGCTGAGCGGAAGCCGCGCAGCGCCTCGCTGTAGACCGCGCTGCGGCTCGACTCCAGGATGAGCAGCTCGGCTCCCTGCGCTAAGGGGAGGGGGGGGAGGCAAAACGCCAGCAGTAGGAATAGGGCCAGGGCGCGCATCAGAAAAACCACCTCGCCCCTGCCTCTAACCAGCGCGGTGCGTTGGCCCGGAAGTCGTAGAAGTACCGTTTGCTGTCGAAGATGTTGTGCCAGGACAGGAACAGCTCCGGGGAGTTGTCCGAAGAAGGAGAGAGCTTCTGGGTCAGGTGGAGGTCCCAGAACTCCCCTTTGTCCTTGGCGAAGCGCCCCGGGTTGTGCAGCTTCGCCCAGTCCCCCAGAAGCGTAGCCGAAAGCCCTGCCGGTTCGCTGTCGTATCTCACCCCGACCTTCAGCGCCTGCCGCGGCCCCGCATCCAGTACGGAAAGCACCTTCCCGGTCTTTTGGTCGCGGGCGTCGGTGAAGTTGTAGGAGCCGTTTAGGGCGAACCCGCACCAGGGGGAGCTCTTCAGCTCCAGCTCGGCCCCCTGCTTCACCTGCTGGCTGAGCTGCGGCGTCGGCTGGTCGAAGTCCTGGAT
The DNA here is from genome assembly GCF_000020725.1 of Citrifermentans bemidjiense Bem. Taxonomy (NCBI): domain Bacteria; kingdom Pseudomonadati; phylum Thermodesulfobacteriota; class Desulfuromonadia; order Geobacterales; family Geobacteraceae; genus Citrifermentans; species Citrifermentans bemidjiense. The sequence continues at coordinate 1,371,128 of NC_011146.1, forward strand.
GTTCCAGACCTCTGCGTAGAAGAAGGTTGTTTTCACCCAGACGAAGGGGAGATCCGCGCTCTCAACTCCTGCCTGCACCGTCCGTACGTGCTGCAGGTCCCGCTGCACCTGCCCGTTCTGGATACCGAGGTTAGAGATGATCGGCATGCTATAGCCGTACGCCGCGTAGCCGCGCAGCAGCGTGTTATCCGTCAGACGCAGCGTGGCGCCCAAAGTGAAACTGACCGGATCTTCCATAAGACTTAGGCGGTCCAAGCGCACACCCGGCAGGATGGAGAGCCTTCCCATCGTGTAGGTCCCGTTCAGGTAGGCCGACTCCCGCCTGAGGGCAAGGTCGTAGTTCGCCTGCGGATACCGTCTCACCGGCTCGTGCATTTCGACCTCGGTCTCCTCCAAGGAGACCCCCGCTTTCAGGGCACGGCTTGCGTCTCCCCAACTGAGCGCGGCGTCGGCTCCGCGGAACGTCTCCTGGCCTTTGAAGTCGGCGAAGGGGACCCCCGTGGTGAGGACAGCCCGCCGGTTCTGCACCTCCCGCCTCCCCGTGTGCGCGTTCGCCTCCAGGGCAAGCCGCTCCGCCAGCGGGTAGTTGAGCACCAGGTTCCCCGTGGCATGGGTCGCGGCGCCGGTGTTGTGAAAATCGTACCGCCGCGACTCCTCGGTGCCCGCCATGCTGTGCCGCGCGTCGAGGCTCAGGGAAAGATCCCCCCCGTTGGGAAAGTCGTAGCTCAATTTGCCGAAGCCGTGGTTCATGTCGGTGTCGTTGCCGGCCAAGAGACCGTCGGAGCTAAGCTTGCCGGCGGTCAGGTAGTAGCCGAAGCGCTCCCCGCTGCCGGTCGCCTCGGCGCGCAGGTCACGGGTGGCGCTCTTGCCGGTGGACCCCGAAACCATGCCGGCGGCGCGGTCCGCGGCAGGGCTCTTGGTGACGATGTTGATCACCCCGCCCAGCGCCGAGCCCCAGGCCGCCGAAGCTGCCCCCTTCACCACCTCGATGCGCTCGATCATCTGCACCGGGATGAGCCCCACCTGGGCTATGTTTTCCGAACCGATGAGGTTCTGGGCCACGCCGTCGATCTGCACCAGGACGTGCCGGCTCGATGCGCCCAGGACCCCGAAGAAGTTCATCGATCCCGGCGTCTGCAGCTGGTCCATCTGGACCCCCGGGAGGGTATTCAGCACTTCGGCGACAGTGTGGGCGTTGATGCGGGCGATATCTTGCGCCGTGACGACGGTGATATTTTCGGCGATACGGGAGGCAGGGCGGGGAAAGCGCGCAAGTTCGGGAGGGGGGTCGGAGAGGCCGAAGGAACCGATCAGTTCCTCCTGCCCCGATCCCAGCGCGGGGGCCGCGGCCAGGACGGCAGACAACAGCGCGCATGGAAACAGTAATTTGGTTACGAAGTTACGTCTCAAGCGAGCAGCCTGTAGCAAAGAGTGATTGACAGCAGGGAAATTTCTGAGAACAAATTCGCCAAGTGATATTGGTATCAGTTTGGCATTATTGTGTCAAAGAAATTTAAATTAACTGTATTGATTGTACCGTTTTCTGGTATAGCTTGTTCAGCTGTTTAAAATCTCTGTGCTGGTGTCGTTGCCGCGCGTCTTTAGTGTATTGTTTGTGTGCTTGTATCAGCTGTTATGTGACGCCTCTGCCTGGGCCTTGACTGTTCCGCATTCCGCGGGATAGACCTGGTTCAGTTTTGGAAATGGCGACGCGGCAACCATACCTGCCCATGAGAGATGCCTACGGAGACCGGCATGATCCTCCCTCAAAAACTCTCGACCTTCCGCTCCAGCTTTCAGTTCAAGCTTTTGCTCCGCTTCACGCTCTTCGCCGCGGCCATCACCGTTCTCTGCGTTACCCTCTTCGTCATCTACCAGATCAAAGAAGACAAGCGGCACGTCTCCGAGCAGCTCCGGCTCGAGGCCCGCACCCTGGCCAGCTCCATCCGCCTTCCCCTGTACGCGGAGAACATGGAACTCCTCGACTGGTACGCGCGGGAAACGCTGCGGCTCCCCGGGATCCGCTGCGTGGAGATAGTGGGGGGAAACGGCAAGTTGCAGGTCAGGGTTCCGGCTCTTCCCCCCGCCGGGGAGGAGCTGATCGTAGAGGGGGCGCAGGTGCGCACCCTGCCGCTGCACCTGTCGCAGGACCAGTCGCTGGAGGCGGCGGCGGGAGACCGCATCGGGGAGGTACGTCTTTATCGCGGCACCGACGACCTCTGGCAGGCGGGACGCAGGCTCGCCTGGTACTCGTGCCTGCTCGCCTTCGGCTGCTGGCTCTTGGTCTCCTTTTCCTGCTACCTGCTGCTGCGGCGGGTCACCGCGTCGTTCAACTCGCTGATGCGCGGGCTGAAGAACGTCCACGGCGGCGATTACGTCTCCCGCATCGCGGTCACCTCCGACGACGAGCCGGGAAGGGCATCGGCCTCGGTGAACGAGCTGGCCGAATCGCTCAGGCAGCGCGAACAGGAGAACCGCCGGCTGCACAAGGAACTTTTGGCTTCGATGGATTTCGAGATTGCCTCGAAGAGGCAGCTGGTATCCATCAACGCGGACCTGGAAAAGGAGATCGCGGAACGAAGCCGCGCGCGCCAGGAGCTGAAGAACCTGGTGGAGCAGTTGCCTTTGGGGATCATCTGGTCCGACGACGACGGCGCCATTGAGTACCTGAACGCCTTCGTGGCGCAGAGAATCGGCTACCGCGACGCCCGCAACGTCGACGAGTGGCTCTCCCGGGTCTGTCCCGATCCCTGCTACCGCGACCGCGTCGCCGCGCAAAGGCGCGCCGCCATCGCCGGCTGGGAGCGGGATAACCAGGTGACCTTCTACGAGGTGAAGGCGGTATGCAGCGACGGCTCGCAGCGCCAGCTGAACTGCAGCAACCAGCGCTCCGGCTCGCGCACCGTCGACATCGTCATAGACCTGACCGATCGGGAGCTTTTGCAGCAGCAGATCGTCAGGAACCAGAAGCTCGAGTCCATCGGGGTGCTGGCGGGGGGGGTCGCACACAACTTCAACAACGCCCTGACCGGGGTCCTTGGCTACATCTCCTTCGCCAAGAAGTACCTGGACCAGTCCCACGCCGCGCACCCGCTGCTGTTGCACGCGGAGAAGGCGACCTTGCGCGCGGCCGGTTTCGCGAACCAGCTCCTGAGCTTCGCCAAAGGGGGCGCGCCCCTGAGAAAGGCGGTGCCGGTCGCCAGGATAGTCGAGGAAAGCGTGCAGCTTGCCACAAGCGGCTCCAACGTAACGGCGGCCGTCGAGCTTCCCGCCGACCTCCCTCCGGTGTACGTGGACGACGGGCAGATGCGCCAGGCCTTCAACTGCATCTGCATCAACGCGGTGCAGGCGATGCCCGACGGGGGGATGCTGACCGTGACCGGCAGGAGCGTCGCTTCCGCCCACGAGGGTCTCCCGGCGCCGCTTTGCGGCAGCTACGTCGAGTTGAGCTTCCGGGACCAGGGGTGCGGCATCCGTGACGAGGACAAGTCCAACATCTTCACCCCCTACTTCACCACCAAGGCCGAGCTTGGGACGGGGCTCGGGCTTGCCACGGTGCACTCCATCATCACCAGGCACGACGGGGCGATCACCTTCGACACCGCGCTCGGCAGGGGGACCACCTTCACCCTCTACCTCCCCGTATTCAGCACGGAGGCGCAGCCGCAGCCGCAGCCCGCCAAGCCGCTTACCGCGGCCGCCATCCTGGGTCGCGGTGTCCTGGTCATGGACGACGAGGAGATGATCCGCAACCTTGCCATCCAGGTCCTCTCCTCCCAGGGATACCGGGTCACCGTCTGCGCCAACGGCGAGGAAGCCGCCGCACTTTACGGCGAAGCCTACCGCTCCGGGACCCCTTTTCTTGCGGCCATCCTCGACTTGACCGTCGCCAGCGGCAGCGGAGGGAAGGAGGCGGCCCGCCAGATCCTCGCCATCGACCCGCAGGCCCGGCTCATCGTCTCCAGCGGCTACAGCAACGACATCGTGATGAACCGCTACCGGGATTACGGCTTCTGCGCCGCCTCCCCCAAGCCCTACGACGCCCATGAACTGTTCCGGCTCCTGAAGGAACTGGCAGCGCAGGGGTAACGCGGGCGGGGGCGTGAGCTACGGCATCGTCAAGCGCCACGGCGGGGAAGGGGACCGAGGTGACCGTCACCGTGCCGCTGCGACAGCCGAAAGGCGGAAGCCTCTCCTGACCCGGCATGCTTAATTTTGTTTGACTTTTTCGGCGGCTTCTGGTTAAAGGTCTAATCGGCGGGAGGCACGCTTTTATGTGCCGAGGCCAGAGCGGCGCGGACCGGAAGCGCTCCCCAGGACGATAAACGATAATACTAAACCATCCGCGAGGATGGGGCGGAAAGCCTACAGGGTCTCACAGAGACAGCCGGGTTGCCGAAATATCTCTGACCAGATAGCCGGCAACCCGTTTTTTTTAGCCCAAAGACTACCTTGAAACAGGCAATCCAAGAGAAAAGGAGATCACACCCATGTCCAGAAAAAGCATTGCGCTGGCGCTGTTGCTGCAGGTCGCGGCGCTCCCGGTTTTGTCGGCACAGGAGCTTTACGCCTCCTCCAACGTCGGGGTCGACGTCAACATCCATCTCGGCAACCCGCCGCGCCCGGTGGTAGTGGCCCCGCCCCCCGCGGTGGTGGTGGCCCCGCCTCCTGCCGTGGTGACCCAGACCCCTTACTATGACGACGACGAGGAGGAGGTCGAGTTCGTCTATCCGGAGCCGCTGGGGTTCTATGTGGCGGTCGGAGTCCCCTATGACCTGTTCTTCTACAACAACTGCTATTACATGTTCCGGGACGGCCGCTGGCTCAGGTCCTACAGCAGCCGTGGCCGCTGGATTCCGGTCAGCTACCGCCAACTCCCCCCCCCGATGCGCCGGCACCGGATCGACCGGATCAGGGAGTACCGCACCAGGGAATACGTAGTCTACCAGCGTGACCGCGATCACTACCCGGGCCGGCACCGCTCCGACAGGGGATACTGGAAAGCCGCGCATCGCGAGGACAAGCACTACGACAAGGAGCGGCGCCGCGAGGAGAAGCGCTACGACAAGGAGCAGCGCCATGAGGAGAAGCGCTACGACAAGGAGCAGCGCCGCGAGGAGAAACGCCAGGATAGGGAAGACCGCCGCGACGACAGGCGCGCCGACGGGGAGCGCCGCGGGCGCGACTAAATGATGCAATTGACAATGGACAATGGACGACGCTTTGTTGCCTTTGTCCATTGTCCATTTGATGCCTTCTGCGCCAGTCCAAACTGCTACGACGGGTGGCATTGTCAATTGAAGACTTCGCTTGCGCTTTTCATCGTCAATTGTCAATTATCAATTGTCAATTGACCTTCCGGGAGATCCATGCAAACAACCTCCATCAACCGCTGCGCCTGGGCCGGGAGCGATCCGCTTTACTGCGCCTATCACGACCAGGAATGGGGAGTGCCGGTGCACGACGACCGTCTCCTCTTCGAGTTCCTCACCCTGGAGGGGGCACAGGCAGGGCTGTCCTGGATCACCATCCTGCGCAAGCGGGAGGGATACCGCCGCGCCTTCGCAGCTTTCGACCCCGAGGCTGTGGCGCGCTTCACCGACGCCGAGCTCATCTGTCTTGCCAGCGAGGAGTCCATCGTGCGAAACCGCCTGAAAATTGCCTCGACCCGCGACAATGCCCGTGCCTTTTTGTCTGTGCGCGAGGAGTTCGGCTCCTTCGACGCCTACCTCTGGCGCTTCGTCGACGGCCTTCCTTTGCAACACGCCCGGCGCTCCCTGTCCGAGGTCCCCGCCTCGACCGCCGTTTCCGATCTGCTGAGCCGCGACCTCAAAAAGCGCGGCTTTCGCTTTGTGGGGAGCACCATCTGTTACGCCTTCATGCAGGCGGTGGGGATGGTGAACGACCACACGGTGGAGTGCTTCCGCTGGGCGGAGCTCGGCGGGAACATTGGAGAAAACCTGTAACAGCAATTGCGCGGCGCGCGGATTTCGGGTAATTTGTACAGGCGCCGGCGCGCGCAGGGGCTTCAAGCCCGGGTGCCGTTGCCGGCCGCTCATTCCCGCCTACGAGGAGATCCCATGTTCCGTCACACAAAGATCGTTGCCACTGTCGGACCCGCCAGCGAATCCGAAGAGATGCTCGGCGCCTTGATAAAGGCCGGCGTCGACGTTTTCCGCCTCAACTTCTCCCATGGCGACCATGCCGCCAAATCCGCCGTCATCCGCAGCATCCGCAAACTCTGCGACCAACATGAGCATTCTGTCGCCATCCTCGGGGACCTGCAGGGGCCGAAGATCCGCACCGGCCTCATGAAGGGGGGCGGGATGCAGCTCACCGCCGGGACCGAAGTGATCGTCACCACCCGTGAGCTGCTAGGCGAGGGGAGCCTCATCCCGACCATCTACCAGGGGCTCCCCGGGGACGTGAAGCCCGACGACCGCATCCTTTTGGACGACGGCCTGATGGAGCTGAGGGTGCTGGGGGTGGAAGGGGGCGATGTGCGCTGCCTCGTCGTGACCGGAGGCCTCCTCAAGGACCGCAAGGGGATCAACCTCCCCGGCGCCAAGGTTTCCGCCCCCGCCATGACCGGCAAGGACCGCGACGACCTCGAATTCTGCATGGAGCAGCGGCTTGACTACGTCGCCCTTTCCTTCGTGCGCGAGGCATCCGACGTGCAGGAATTGAGGAGCATCATCGACAGCCGCGGCTCCCAGCTCCGCATCATCTCCAAGATCGAGAAGCCGGAGGCGGTGCTCAACTTCGGCGCCATCTTGCAGGCTTCCGACGGGGTCATGGTGGCCCGAGGCGACCTGGGGGTGGAGTTGAATCCCGAGAAGGTTCCGCTCATCCAGAAGCGGATCATCCGCAGTTGCAACGATGCCGGAAAGCCGGTGATCACCGCCACCCAAATGCTGGAGAGCATGGTGAACAACCCGCGCCCGACCCGCGCCGAGACCTCCGACGTCGCCAACGCCATCCTGGACGGCACCGACGCCATCATGCTTTCCGCCGAGACCGCGTCCGGCAAGTATCCGGTGGAGGCGGTCTCCATGATGGTGCAGGTGGCGCGCGACGTGGAAGCGGACCCGCAGCTCATGGCGCAAAGCTGCCACATCGCCCAGACCGAGGCGGAGCCGAACCTCTCCGAGGTGATCGGGCTTGCCGCCTGCCATGCGGCGGAAAGCGTCAAGGCATCGGCGATCCTTGCCTTCACCCAGACCGGAGGGACCGCGGCTCTCGTTTCCAAGTGCCGGCCGGCCCAGCCCATCATCGCCGTGACACCATCCGAAGAGGTGCGGCGCGTGCTCGCCCTTTATGCCGGGGTGCATTCGCTGCGCGTAGATATCGAGGGGGACACTGAATCCCAGATCATCTCCGTCGAGAAAGCGGTGCTGGAAACCGGCTGGCTCAACAAGGGGGAGTTGGTGGTGATAACCATGGGAAGCCCGCTTTCTTCAGCGGGAACCACCAACCTGATGAAGGTGCATCGGCTGGGGGAGCCTGAGGTTAAGCGGCGTCTTTGATTCGGCGCCGCGATAGCTGTGAGCGATGAGCATGAAGAAGAGGGGACGGCGCGCTGCTGTCCCTTCTTTTTTTTACCCTGTGTGCTGGAATCGCTTGACCAACGGACACGATTGCGAGATATATATGTAAACCCGGATAAGCTGATCGGTCGCCTGTTACGAGCCGACCACCGGCAAAGTGAGGAAGGTGGAACCATGAATACGCGCCAATTCAAGAAGATCACGGTGCTGCAGCCAAAGCCTGCGGCGGGATGCGCCCCGGGTGCCTCCCAGGACCCTGACGCTCCCCCCTGTTGAGGGCCGCGTACCTCCGCCGGCGGCGGAGAGGTGAACGACAAGGTCCCGGGATTTATACGCTGGTACCCGGCGGGCCAAGGCCAGGTGCCGCAGCTTTCCACCAGTCTAACCGCAGCCGATCGCCTCGGGGCTTGCAAGGCGCGCTGGGGGATCAACCGGATGCATTACCTGGTCCCCGCCGGGCTTTATGCCATCGGGGCGCCGGACGCCGAAGCGCCGGTCGTCGTCACGGCCAACTACAAGATGAGTTTCGACCTGGTGCGCAAGGCGCTGGCCGGGCGCAACGTCTGGCTCCTCGTTCTGGAGACCTTCGGCATCAACGTCTGGTGTGCGGCGGGGAAGGGGACCTTCGGCACCGACGAGCTGGTACGGCGGGTCGCCGCGACCGCTCTCTCCGGCGTGGTCTCGCACCGCAGGCTCATCCTCCCGATACTGGGGGCGCCCGGCGTGTCGGCCCACCAGGTGAAGCGGCGCTCCGGCTTCGACGTCGCCTATGCTGCCATCCGTGCCGATGACCTTCCGGAGTACCTGGACAACGGCGGCAGGACCACGGCGTCCATGCGCGAGCTCAGCTTCAACTGGTACGAACGGCTGGTGCTGGTCCCGGTGGAACTGGTTCTGGTGCTGAAACCATCCCTTCCGGTTGCGCTCTTTCTCTACCTTGCCGCCTGGCTCGCCGCAGGTCCCGGGGCGGCCGCGACCGTCGTCGCCGGATATGCCGGCGCCGTCTTCACCGGGGTCGCCGCGGCGCCGGTGCTCCTTCCGCTTCTTCCCTCCAGAAGCTTCGCCGTCAAGGGAGGTGCCGCCGGCCTCGTCTACACCCTCCTTTTCCGTCTGGCGGCAGGAGGCGAGGGCTGGAGCCTGCCGGTTACGCTGGCGGCTTTCCTCGCCTTTCCCGCTGTCACCTCCTTTTACACCCTCAATTTCACCGGCTGCACCACCTACACCTCGAAATCGGGGGTGAAGAAAGAGATGCGCCTGGGACTGCCGGTCCTGGGGGGGGCGATTTTGGCCGCGCTGCTCCTCGTGACCGTGGGACGGATGCTCTCATGATGGAGAAAAACGTATGAAGGGATTCAGGTATCTCGAAGGGGTGGCAACGCTGGAGTTGAACCGGGAGCTTTGCGTCGGGTGCGGCAGATGCATCGAGGTATGTCCGCACCAGGTGTTCCAGCTGGAAGAAAAGCGGGCCTTGTTGGCCGACCGGGACGCCTGCATGGAGTGCGGGGCTTGTGCTCTCAACTGCCCTGCCGCGGCCATAAACGTCGATGCCGGGGTGGGGTGCGCCAGCGGCCTCATCAACGAGTGGCTCAGGGAGAAGAGGATTCCCGGCTTCACCGGCAGCGGCTGCTGCGGCTAGCTCGCCCGCTGCGGCCTTGGCCACTCTTTCGATGCAAATATACGGATTAACATGTTTTTCCCCTTTGCCGGCAGCGTTTTCGCTAACGTCTGCAATTCTTGACTATCCCTTCAAAACTGTTAAACATTCCTAATGCGTGAAGGGGGCGGCGAAAAAAGGAGAGGAAACAATGGATAAACCCATGGTCAAAATAGCATCCTGCAACGTCACGGATTGCTCATACAACAAACATAATTCCTGCCACACTATGGCCATAACGGTCGGTGGTCCCGGCGACACTTGTCCTAATTGCGATACCTACATGCACAGCAACCAAAAGGGCGGCGTGATGGACGTCCAAGGTGGCATTGGCGCCTGCAAGGTCGAGAATTGCAGTTACAACCAGTCCCTCGAATGCACCGCGCAAAGCGTTGATGTCGGCGTGCACGAGTCCCATCCGGACTGCTTCACCTACAAGCCCAAGTAACCGTCACCAACTCCGCCGCGATCCACCAAACCAGGTTCGCCCCCTTCCCGCATCCCTTCTTGCAGGCTGCGCGTCACCGACCGCAGCAATCGACATTCGCGCCGAGTCAGGTATCATCATCTTCATGTCGCAGGTAATTCAGGTGGGAAGGGAGAATAACGATGGCAGCGGAAGTATACGTAGACCAGCAAGTATGTATCGGGTGCGGGCTCTGTATGAGCATAGTCCCGGAGGTGTTCCGCTTGAACGATGCCGGGGTATCCGAGGTCTTTGATCAAAACGGTGCGGGAGAGGCGAAGATCCAAGAGGCGATAGACAGCTGTCCCGTGAATTGCATACACTGGCGCTAGTTTTGGGAGCGCCCGGGGGAGGGTGGCGATGACTACCGAACTGAGGGACGAGCGGTTGCAGGAACTGGGAGAGAGCAATTACCAGATGCTGAGGGATACTTACTGCTCTATCCAACAATTGAAGGGGCTGGTGGACCGGATGCACGCGGGCTTCATGCAGCACGGTATCACCTTTGAGCTGGATACCCTGATGGCTGTGAAATTGACCACCGACCGTCTCTTCGACGAACTGGAGCGCTACCTGCGGCCGGAATTCGATCCCGACAGCGCCTATGACGAAGCCTTGGCCGAAGAACCCTGAATTCCCTTATTGCCTGAATGAAAAAAAAGCCCGCTTAGTGCGGGCTTTTTCAGTTGAAGTGGTTGTTTTAGCTACAGTGTTCTCAGATTGCTGAATTCACCGTTTTCCAGGTAGGTCCTTGGAGTTTCCACGAAGGCATAAATTTCCTCCATCCGTTCCAGGTGGCGGCGTTCCTCGTCCGCCAGCATGAGCAGGCTCTTGCGGGTCTGTTCGTCCCTGGCCCTTGCTGCCAGTTCTTGATAAAAGGTGATATCCTGCTCCTCCTTTTTAACGGTGAACAGATACAGGTCCGGGTCCTTGTCCTTTTCCTCAAGCAGTTCGCTCTGAGTAAGGAAGGGGCGGTAGCTGCAGACTGAAACGTCGAGGTCTGCGAGCACCGTCGTCTTGCTCTCCATACCCTTCTTGAGGTCCAGCAGTCTCTTCCTATGTTCATCCTCGCAGTCGGCCAGCATTGAGAAAAGGGTCTTTAGCTCAGGATCTGTAGCTTTTTCTACCAGTCCCTCGAAGTACGTCCTGGTGTCTTCCTCTCTTTTGATAGCACAATCGAATACATTCATCTCGTGTCCTCCTTTTGCCACAAAAAGCAGCGAGTGGTTATGTCACCACCTGCCACACATTATAACAGAAGAAGGAGTGTTAAGTGCAACCGTAGTAAAGAAAATCAACGTATTGTGAGTGTGGACTAACCTGTTGTGCCAGAGGTTGCTTCAAGTCCCACCTATCGTGGTTCCCTCGCCAATCGATGCAGGTCATGGTTCGGCTTTTCGTTGTCAATTGTCCATTGTCCATTGTCTATCGTCAATTGATTACCGGAGACGATTTATCCTCGTCGACGACGCCGGTCTCTGCGTCCACGCAAAAATCAAGCTGGTGTGGCCGCGCGACGGTGCCCTCGGTTCCCTCATAAGTGAGGCGGAACTGCAGCTGGTCACCGGGAGAGACAGAGACCCCTTTCAAAAGGACGGCAACGTTGCCGTAAGCTTTTTCTTTGAGGTCTATGTAGACAAATCCCTTCTTCCGAGCTACCACTTGGTCCCCTCTTTTCAGGGAAACCTCCATGGTCAGATCCTTAACCAGGGAGTAGCGCATGTTTCTCAGCGTCGCATCAATGGTGACTCCCTGCTCTGAACTCGCTGTTCTCCAGGCTATGTTGAAGTCGGATCTGGTGTAGCGGTGGGGTGAGTCGCCAAACTGCATCTGGGGGGGAGCCTGCACGAAGCTGCATCCCAGCGGGAACAGGCAGATTAGCATAAGCATCACGACAATTTTCAAGCGGTACATTGCAACTCCTGTAGAAAGTTTTTCATCTGTATTTCGCCATCACCGGCGACCAGGCGTCTATTGCCTTCACTGCGGCTTCCTTGGTGAACACTGCGTGGGGCGCGTTCGAGGGGATAGCGATAACTTCTCCCGCCTGCACCGCACAGACTTTCGGCCCCTGCTCGAAGTAGAGCACTCCCTCCAGCACCATGGTGATCTGCTCGCTTTCATGGGTGTGGCTCTCGAACCTGCAGTTGGGATCCACCTCGAAGTAGGTGAGCATCGTCTTGTCCAGAGACACAGCCCACTGCCTCGCGCCTGGGACGTCATCCGTGAAGCTGAGGCTACTCTTCGGGTAATGTCGCATATCGTGTTCGCTGCTCATCCTGTTGTTCCCCCTTGTGAAGTTGTGGCCGGCGACAGCGGAGCATATCACGCGGCGTTAACCGCCTTCAATGTAAAAGGGACGATGCCTTCTGCGTCTGCTGCTTGGGTCCGCTGCCCTGCACCGGGAATGAGCGTCGCTTTTTGCATCCTCCTCTGCCTGGAGTTTGCGCAGGGTTAGGGTATCTTCTTCTGGTTGCTTTTCCCAGAACCGCTGTCCGAGGAGGAATCATGACGAAGGCGATCTGCTTCAAAGAGTTTGGCGGACCGGAGGTGCTTACCTTTAGTGATATCGAGGTGAGATCTCCCGGCCCTGGAGAGGTGCTGGTCAGCCACAAAGCCGTTGGCGTCAATTTTGTGGATGTCTATCAGCGCAATGGACTCTATAAGGTGGCGCTGCCGGCTGTCGCCGGTAACGAAGGGGCCGGTGTGGTCGAGGCTGTCGGGGAGGGGGTGACGCTGGTCAAGCCGGGCGACCGGGTCGCCTACGCCGGCGCGCTTGGGTCCTACTGCCAGAAGAGGATAATTCCCGCGGACCGGGTGGTTCTCATGCCCGACTCCATCGGCTTCGAGCAGGCGGCAGCGATGATGCTGAAGGGGCTCACCGTACAGTACCTCATCAGGAGGACCTACCGGGTTCAGCAGGGCGAGACGGTGGTTTTTCATGCCGCAGCCGGCGGCGTCGGGCTCATCGCCTGCCAGTGGCTGAAACACCTGGGGGCGAGGGTCATCGGCACCGCAGGTTCCGAAGAGAAGTGCGAACTGGCGCGGCGGCACGGCGCCGAGACCTGCCTCAATTACCGCACTGACAGCATCGTCGAAAGAGTCAGGGAAATCACCAAGGGCGAGGGGGTCCCCGTAGTCTACGACGGCGTCGGCAAGGACACCTTCGATACCTCGCTTCGCTGCCTGCGTCCTTTCGGGTTGCTGGTCAGCTTCGGCAACGCGTCCGGGCCGCTGCCGCCGGTAGACCTGAGCATCCTCTCCCAACTTGGATCGCTCTACCTGACCCGCCCCACGCTTAATACCTATGCCGCCAAGCGCGCCGACCTGGAACAGATGGCTGGCGAGCTGTTCCAGGTGGTTGTTTCCGGCGCCGTCAAAGTGGAGATCAACCAGCGCTATCCCCTGCAAGATGCCGCGCAGGCACATCGCGACCTTGAGGCCCGTAAAACCACGGGGTGCACCATACTGCTTCCTTGATCAGGCTCACCGGTATGGATGACTGCCTTTAATTAGCGAAAACAAAATGGAAAACCGGGCCTGGTTCAGGTATCTTCGTGGTCGTAGCAGGAATTAAACGGCGCAATGCGTCCTTGTGGAGGTAGCAGGTGGGGCAAGAAGAACCGAAGAAAGAAGCGTGGCTGAATTATCTGGCTCTTAGCACGGTGGTGATCGCCGTCTGTGCAACACTGTCGACCTTCAAAGGCGGCGGGTATTCCACGAGGTCCGTGCTCATGCAGAACCAGGCCTCGGACCAGTGGGCGTTCTTTCAGGCCAAGAGCATAAAAGAGGCCCTGGCGGAAAACGAGCGGGGGCAGTTGGAACGGGAGAGTAGCCGGGGCGGCAGCAACAACAAGGCTGTGGCCGACCTGGACGCCAGGCTGAATGCGTGCAACGACCGCATCGCAAAGTATGAAAAAGAGAAGGGTAAGATCCAGGAGCGCGCCCAACAGTTGGAAAAAGAACGGGACGACGCTCTACGGCATGGCCGCCCATTCGGGGTGGCCGTGATCTTTCTGCAAATCGCCATACTGCTCTCCTCTGTTGCCGCGCTCTTAAAGAAGAAGTGGGTCTGGGTGGCAGGCATGGCAGTCGGCATCTGCGGTCTGGTGCAGTTCGCCAATGGGTTCTGGCTGTTCATGTAGCTCATGGGTTTATTTTATACACGAGCTTCCCTGCAACTATTTGAGGGAAGCTCGTCAATCAAACTCCCCACCTGACAAACCCGCCTCTGATTCCCGCTTTTTTATTCCTTCACCGTATGACCGGACCGGTTGTAAGGTCGAGAATCTGTCCATAACCGGTTTCAACGCGCCAGTAACTGTCAAGTATAAAGGTTATGCCTGATAGCCTCTCGGCCGAAAGTATGTAGAATTGCCGGGTGTGTGATCTTGAAAGCGTTGGAGGATCTATGATCTATCGCACTTTGGGCACAACCAACGAGAAAGTATCGGTCATCGGGGTAGGGGGCTGGCACCTGGGGCTTCCCCGGGTCTCCGAGCAAGAGAGCGTCCGCATCGTCCGCAGCGCCATCGACCGGGGCGTCAACTTCATGGACAACTGCTGGGATTACAGCGAAGGCGTCAGCGAGACCCGCATGGGGCGGGCCCTAAGAGACGGCTATCGCGACAAGGTCTTCCTCATGACGAAGATCGATGGACGATCCAAGAAGGAAGCTGCCCGGCAACTCGACGAGTCCTTGAAAAGGCTCCAGGTGGATATGATCGACCTGGTCCAGCACCACGAGGTGCTCCGTTTCGAGGACCCCCACCGCATCTTCGACGAGGAGGGGGCGAACCAGGCGCTTTTGGAGGCGCGAGCAGCGGGGAAGATCCGCTACCTTGGCTTCACGGGCCATAAGGACCCCCAGATTCATCTGCACATGCTAAAAGTCGCGGGTGAGCATGACTTCCGGTTCGACGCGGTGCAGATGCCTCTCAACGTCATGGACGCGCATTTTCGCAGTTTCGAGAAGCTTGTGCTTCCGGAGCTGGTCAAGGAGAAGATCGGCTTGCTCGGCATGAAGTCGATGGCCAACGGCATCCTGCTGAAATCCGGCACCGTCACTGCCATCGAGTGCCTTCATTACGCGCTCACCCTTCCCACCTCGGTGGTGATCACCGGCATCGACAGCATGGAAGTTCTGGACCAGGCGACGCAAGCCGTTGAGTCCTTCCGGCCGCTCAGCGGCGCGGAGGTGGACGATCTACTGGCGCGGACCGCCGAAGCCGCCATGTCAGGTTATTACGAGCCGTTCAAGACCACTTCGCTCTTCGACGGGACCGCCACTAACCCGCAATGGTTGGGGGAGGAACCAAAGCGGCTGCAGGATCTGTTTTCCAAGTAGCATCCGGCACTTTTCATTGTTTTGCCGGTGTCGGTTCGTGTACCTTGTGTGTGGCTTGCTGGCTGAGCCTATGAATTCGTGGAAAGGAGGGAATATCTATTGCGATACGTAAAGCATTTCGTCGCCATCTCGTTATTACTGGGGGCTGTGGCAGGTCCCGTCAATGCCGATCCGCTTGTTATCAATCCCTTTTACACCTTCAATCAGTCCCCATTGGTCCAGATCTACGGGCTCCCTTCAGCTGAAAGTGCTACCGTTCAGCCAGTCGGGAAGGCTTTGGCACTGCTTTCCTTGGATGTCGCGAACACTTCCTATGACTGGGAGACGGCGCAGGAAAAATTGATCCTTGACGGCGAGAGCGAGAGGATGACGCTTGCGCTACGCTATGGCATCGCCAGGGGGGTGGAACTGGGGATGGATGTCCCGGTGGTGGCCTACAGCGGTGGCATATTCGACGGGTTCATCGAGGAGTGGCACAGATTTTTTGGCCTACCACAGGGGAGCCGGACCGAGACAAAGGAGGACCGTCTTCTCTTCGAGTATGACAAAAAAGGGCAGGAGCGGCTGAGGATGGATAACTCCACCGTCCGCCTCGGTGATGTCAGGGTGTCTGGCGGCTGGCAGTTGTACCATGAGGGGGGCGTCAACCCCAAGGCGGTAGCGCTGCGGGCGAGCCTCAAGCTTCCCACCGGCAGCAGCTCCAGGCTGACCGGCAGCGGCAGCACGGACCTGGCCCTTTGGTTGAGCGGAAGCAGCGATTATTCTCTCTCCTGGGGACATGCGACCGTTTTCGGGGCGCTGGGTGGTATGGCAATGACCGACGGGCAGGTGCTGAAAGATCAGCGGGAGAATCTGGTAGGGTTTGGCAGTCTGGGCGCAGGGTGGTCCCCGATGGAAAATTTCGCACTCAAGGTGGAGTTCTCTTCGCACACGCCCTTCTATAGCGACAGCGACATGAAGCCTTTGTCGTCTCCGGCTGTGGTCTTGTTGTTCGGCGGCACCTATGCCTTCTCACCGGTTACCGCGTTGGATATCGCCTTGGCCGAGGATCTCAATGTCGAGGCGTCCCCCGATGTGGCGCTTCACCTGGGACTCAGCCACCGCTTCTAAATGGCCGGGGCTGCCTAATAGGGGGACTGGCTCCGCAAGGTGCCTGTCCCCCCGGATTTCGCCCCCCCCCTGGATTTATTGAGGCGCGGATGAGTGAGGCAACTGCAGAGAATAGATGGGGAACTCCATGTCGTCTATCCCGCCGTTTTGCGGTACTTGGTGAATCCTGGATGCCGTGAAGATGAGGGAGTCGTTTGGATCGATGGTGAAGGTGTCGGCCCAGCGAATGCGCGGGTCCTGGACCAGCGTCAGTATCTCGCCGGCCGGAGTGCGGTAGACGACGGCATCGTGCTCCAAATCGCCCAGATAGAGGTTCCCCTCCGCGTCGAACATCATCCCGTCGGGAGCGGGAGTCTTTCCCAGGTCTTCCACCTTCGCCTCAAGGGCGGGTTCCTGCTTCGGATCGTAAAATGCTGCCACGAGCGCCTTGGTGGGGACCCGGTAGAGGTGGTAACCGGTGAGGGCGTGGTAGTAGAGGTATCCGTTTTTGCGGTCGAGTTCGATCCCGTCGGTATGTATGCGCGGGGGCTTGCCGTTGCGCAGGAACTCCTTGCCGTCGATCTTAAGGGTGATCTCCTCGGCCTTCGTGGAAGGGTGGTGCGCCAGAACTCGGCGGGTGTTGCCTGTCGCGATATCGACAACCACGATGGCCCCAAGGCCTGAGTCGGTGATATATATCTTGCCGGCGGCATCGTCGATGCGCAGGTCGTTGAGATAGGATCTTTGCGGCGCGACTCCGCTGTCGAACTCGTACCTGCGCTTCAACTGGTTCGTCTTCAGGTCGAAGACGAAAAGTTTTGCCGAGCCGACCACCCCCGCGAACTGCGGATTGCTTGGGTCAAGCACATAGAGAGAGTCCCCGTGCGCCACCACCGATTGCACGCAGGTGAAACGGTTCGGTTGCGGGTACCCTTCCCACCGGTTCCACTCCGCATCCGGGTAAGGTTTAAAAGAGCCGTCAGGTGACACCTCCACCACGGAGAAGGAAACCCCCTCGCGCCACCGTGGGAAGTTTGCGAAAAGCCGACCAGTATTGGTCGAGGTAACCCCGGTGACCTGTACTCCTTTGAAGGTAGCGACTGTCTTCAGCCGTTCCGGGACTGTCTTCGGCGGGGCCTGGACTGTCTTAAGCCGGTCGGGCTGCAGCGTTTGCTTATGCGCACATCCGAGGCAGATGGAGATTGTGAGCAAGCATAGGCAAAGCCACCTTGCCATTGTTGCAATTGCAATACTCAGCTTCGTCTTGGGCTGGACTCCCCGCGGCCATAGCAAACCTTCTTTTGCCATCGATGCGCTCCTTTTGCTGCTCTTGGTTGGCTCCCAAACTTGCAACAGGATAACACAAGCAGCTTTGTTTCCTACCCGTCCGTGGCCGTGTCTGCAGTGATTCTTCCTTCAAAGAGAAAAAAGTGGGGTAAATACAAAAAGAGCCGGCGGCTCCTACCGTCAGCTCCTTTGCCGTTGTCACCCTTTGATTTTTCCGCTTCTCATCGTGCTCTGCCGGCCTTTGCTCCAGAGGTTGGCGCAGCCAGAATCGGCCCTTCGGCGGGATCGCGATCGAAGGTGTCCTGCGCCCATCTCTCATGGATCGGCGACGAAAACTCGATGTCAGGGCCTTCAGCGGGGTCCCTGCCCGGGGTCAAGTCAGTTCCCGCAAAAACTTGCTGCTGCAGTGTGCTTTTGGCTCCTGCGGGTATGGAGACATGACGTTGATGTCCATGGTGTGCGTTTTTGCTCATGACGAATTCCCCCTTGGTAATGGCTTTACTTGCTGCCGTTACCACCTTTACCTATATTACTCCTGATCCGGGAGAAGCAGGTCTATTTCAGGCTGACGCTGGACTCGCCTAGTGCCACGACCTGAAGCGATAAGCGGTCGCTCAAGACGGCTGGCTCGCCAAGTCCCAAGGACTTGACGGCTCCGGTAAGCCTCACGTGCTCGGCGATCTGCACCGACGCCAATGCCGAGGATGCTTTGCCCCGAGCCTTCTCCAACTGCTCGCTGACGGAGCCGTCGAGTTTCGTCTTTATGGTCTTTTTGATGGTGCTGCTGAAGAGCCAACTGCCGGCACCAATCAGCACTCCCGCCCCCTTGGTGTCGAAATCTACGTCTTCAAAGGTCAGAGAGTTGTTCTGCGGGTTGTACACCGGCTTCGCCAGAAGGGTTAATTCGCCGTTGAAGTCTCCGGTCGCGTTCAGTATGACAATCAGTCGACCATCCTCACCCTTTAGGTTGAAACCCTTCACCGTGATCTTCTTGTCTTCGCCGAAGGTCTTTTCCAGCAGCACCGGCTTCAGGGCTTCGACCAGGTCGGCGTAGAATATGTCGGTGCCAAGCTGAATGCGGAACGCCTTGTCGAATGCCTGTAACTGCTGCACCTGGGGCAGCGCTTTCACAGGAGCAGGGGTGGGTTTCGGCCCGACAACTATCTCAGCGCCGGTAACTATGCCAATGCTAAGCCGGACCTGGTTGTTCGCAGCCGAAAGCGGACTCATGACGATCCTTTCCGGTGCCAGCTTTAGCCATGCGCTGAATTCTTTGCTGACGAGGGTCGGGGAAAAGGCATTCTGCCAGAGTCGAGCGACCTTTGGTTTCAGTTGGACGGCATCGTTTACCTTGGCGTCTATTACAGGCGCGAGAAGCTTTTGGACCGGTTGGCTGATGTTGTCGACCATGCTTTTGGGCTTGAGCGACAGCGGTCCTACCTTGAAGTCATCGGCCAGATTGTCAGACAGGCCCATGTAATAAAACTCTGTCTTGAGGCGCCAGTCCGGAGTGACGTTGACTTTTACCTTGAATTTGAGTCCGGCCTTGAGCGGGTAGCTCTCGTACATGACGTACTTGAATGTCAGTTGAACAGGCAAGGTCAGGTAGAGGTAATTGTCCGCCGCGTTCACTACCATCGGGCCGGTGCGAACTACAGAGACTGATGTCCCCAGTCCCCCCTGTCCCTTGTAGAGTTCCTTGGGAAGAGACTGGTTGATTATGGTGGCGAGATCCGCCGCGGTTGTTTCAACGGTAAGGTTGATGGACGAGGGTGGTGCTGCAGCGGAGGCGCACACAGAGGCCAGCATCAAAAATAACAGTGACAGTATCAGTCGGTAAAAAATAGCATGTCTCCTTCAGATCCTTTTCGGCACCGCATTGACTCCTCCGTTTAGCGAAGCGTCTACGGGTGGATCTCCTCTAGCAGTCCATCGTCCTTCATACCTGTGATCACAGCGTTTACCAATTCGGCGGTCTTTTTCTCACCGAAAGAATCGTACAGCAGACCACCGACGACAACTGAAAATTGGCCCGTCCAGACCTCTCGTTTAACAACGGGATCGAAAAGATATGCCTCGAACTCGACTTTCATCGGTCTGGCGGAGGGTCCTGTATTGAGCTCGAGATCTTTGTGCTTTGTCGTCGAAACCTTGGTCGGAGAGATATAAAGGGTTTGGAGAGCTTTTGCATCAGGTGTCCCGGGGGCTGTCGGCTGAGCAGAGGTAAAGCTCGCTGCTATGCCGTACGACGAGAAGGTAGGTGGGACGATCTTGGCCATATAATCGCCGATATGCTGGAAGTTATATCTCTCCAGCTTCTTCGCCATTCTTTCGTCTGTTGCGGTTTTCCCGTCTCGGTAAACGACGGAGAGGATTTTTAGCTTGGTCTCGTAACCGTCTAATTTCTTGGTTTGGCCGCTTCTTACTGCACAGCCGGAGAATGCGATGGAAACGAGAATCAAGAGAAACAACTTCAGGCAGGGTTTCATAGGGGTTTCCCTTTGGCGTCATGATTTCCTAATAGAAGACAAGTTCTTTGCGCATTTCGCGAATTCCGCGTTTGGCCGCTTCTTCTGGCGATATTTCGGTGACAGTGAACTCATCGGCGGTAAGTTGCAGGAAGTACGCGTTCTTGGACTTAGTCAACCCCCAGCCGATTTCCCACGTTGTCTTCTTTTTCTTCTTCGCCTGTTCCAGGTCTTGGTTGAAAGCTTTGACGATACCTGCTTCCTGCCCCCACTTGTTGTTTTCCTTCATCCATGTGGCTGCTTTTTCGTATGAAGTCACGGTTACTGGTTTGTCCTCCGCGAACGAAGTGAAAGCGGTGCAAAGCAAGACAACAACAACGAGGAACAGCTTGCTAATTACATTTGCCATGAACATCCCCCATCTCATTTTAGTTTCATCTTGCTGCGTTGGTTCGGAAATTGATCTTATTCCTCGTTATACAGGCCAAACCGCCATCACTGTAGTACCTTCATTTTTTGTTGTCAATGGCTTCCGTTTTTCTGTCAGATGCTGCGATTTGTAACATCCTCTCTCCCCGGTAATTGCACCCTCCGCAGCCGGCAGACAATATCTCAACGTCCTGAACTCCTCCACTATAGATTTATAGGAGCGGCCTAATAAATTGGGGCAACTATTTTGTAGCTGTACTAAAATGTTGGGTAAGGCTACGTGATGCCGCGTCGCCCCATTGCGAGCAACCGGGGGCGACCGTTTAGCGGACAAGGCGTGGTCAACATGAGGAGGAGCGGAAATGAGAATTCAAAAAGTAGGTATCGTCGGATCTGGAAACATTGGCGGCAACCTGGGTATTTTGCTTGCCAAGGCTGGGTGCGAAGTTTTCTTCAGTTCGAGGCATCCGGAGAATCTGCAGGATATGGTAGAAGCTGCCGGGCCGACAGCGCGAGCCGGGAAGGTGGGCGAAGCAATCGCATTTGGAGACGTGGTCATCCTTTCCGTGCCGCTGAAGGCATATCGGGAATTGGATGACGAAACGAGGCTGGCGCTGAAAGGAAAGATCGTCATAGACACGTCGAACCCATATCCCGAGAGGGACGGGGCAATGGCGGTTGAGGCAAGGCAAGATCCCGGTGGCATGGGGAGTGTCGTGGCGCGTCTTCTCCCTGGAGCGAGAATCGTGCGGGCCTTCAATTCGGTGTACTTCGAGGATCTGAAGAAGACCGTGAATAAAAATGGGGAGACGATCGGCATCCCGATAGCAAGTGACGATCAGGAAGCGCTCGATGCCGCAGTTGAATTGGCTCAGAGAGCGGGCCTGGAGCCAGTCGTCGTCGGAGGTTTACACAGTTCCAAGCTTTTTGACGTTGGGACCCCCGTATATGCGTCCAGCGCCTCTGCACGGGAGATCAGACAGAAACTGAGAATAGAGTAGGGGAGGCTTCGGTCAGGTTAGGGGGCGCAGACGAGTTGCCCGAATCACTAACCTGACCAAGTCCACTTTTATATTTCTCGGAGCAACTTTTGTATTTCCGGAGCCGACAAATTATTTCTGGGGACGGCGACGGGTGCGTTTTTTCGCCCGGGAACATTTGACGGTGGAGGACGGTTGATTTAGGGGCAGGGGGGGCAGGCTGGCTTATCCACCTACACAAACTGACAGCATTGAGATAGATCCGCCGTCGATGCCTTCGACCGGGAAGGTGATGCTTTCGCCCTGTTGCCGGGTCGCGAGCACGTAAAGCAGCGGCAGGTAGTGGTCCGGCGTCGGAATGGATAGCTTTGCCTCCGGGCCGAGCTTTTCATAGCGGACGAGCGGCTCGAAATCGCCCGCAAGCATCATCTGTCTTGCCTCCAGCTCGAAATTCACCGCCCAAACATAAGGGTCAGGCATGTGTCGGCCCCAGGCGTAGGTGTGCAGATTGTGGACGAGGTTTCCGCTGCCGACGATGAGGATGCCCTCGTCCCGCAGCGGCGCGAGTTTTTTGCCGAGTTCGTAGTGGAAGGAAGCGGGCTCGGTTTCATTGATGCTCAATTGCACGACAGGAATATCGGCTTTCGGATAGACATGAACGAGCACCGACCAGGTTCCGTGGTCGAGTCCCCAGGTGTCGTCAAGGTTGACAGGCAAGGGCGCGAGCAGTTGCTGGACGCGACGGGCAAGCTGAGGGTCCCCAGGCGCGGGATACTGCACCCGGTACAACTCAGGCGGGAAGCCACCGAAGTCGTGGATGGTCTTAGGCATGCTGCTGATCGTTACGCTGGTTTCGGGCACATACCAGTGTGCCGAGATCGCAATTATGGCTTTCGGCTTCGCTATTTGCGCTCCGATACGCCGCCAGCTTTCGGTGTAGCTGTTGGTTGATATTGCGTTCATCGGATTGCCGTGTCCGAAGAAGATTGCAGGCATCAGTTCCGGCATGTTGGTCTACCTCCATCGTTTTCACAGAGCTTCAAATTCGTGGGATCCAGTATAGAACAGAATCAACTGCATACAAGAATGGTAGATAAATCATGGGGTACTGGTGGTCTAGGGTGCGTCCTTCAGCGGGAAGAGGACTGTAAGTAAATAAACCAATAACGACTTGGATCAGCAGTGTCTATAGTCAGCTCTTAGATTCTTTTTGTAATTTTTGATAGATCGTCAATGGCTGCAATTATGGGTGTAGTGCGTTGATAATAAATACCGTTCCCGCAGCATCGAAGAGATAGCTTTAGCAGTCAGTAACAAAAAAGGGGATCCCGCTATCTGCGGGATCCCCTTGTAGTTGTACTACTTCGTCTTTACGCGCACTCGGAGTAGCCGCAGACGCGGCAGACGGCGCAGCCGCCTTCGTGCTCTACTACGCCGCCGCACTCGGGGCAGGCGCCTCTGTCGAAGGCGGGGGCTTCGATGACGTCGGCTGCACCGGTCAGGGAGAGGTGCGACTGGATCGCCTTGGCGACCGCATCGGCGCAGGACAGTACTTTGTTGTCGCCGAATCCGCTCGGCGCGTGGCAGGAGATGCCGAGAAGCTGCTTCACTACCTGACGCCCCTGAATGCCGCTTCTCCAGGCAAGAGACACCATGCGGCCGATGGCCTCGCACTGGGAGGCGGCGCAACCGCCGGCTTTGCCCATGGTGGTGAAGACTTCGAAGAGGCCGGTGTTGTCTTCGTTGATGGTGATGTAGAGCGGGCCGCAGCCGGTCTGCATCTGGTAGGTCCAACCCTTCAGCGCCTTGGGACGCTCGCGTTTGCCGGTGCGCTTGTCTTCGACATGCACCGGTGCTGCGGCCTTTACTTCTTCTTTCTTGCCGACGGAGAGAACCTGCTCGTCGCGGGAACCGTCACGGTAGATGGTGACCCCCTTGCAGTTGCTCTCGTAGGCCAGGCGGTAGACCTTCTCGACGTCCTCGATGGTGGCTTCGCACGGGAAGTTCACGGTCTTGGAGACGGCGTTGTCGGTGTGGCGCTGGAAGGCAGCCTGCATGGTGATGTGCTCTTCCGGGGTGATGTCGTGCGCGGTGACGAATACCTCGCGGACGGCCTCGGGGATGGCGCTTATGTCCTGAACGGTGCCGTGCTCGGCGATCCGCTGCATCAGTTCGTCGGTATAGAAACCGTCGGTCTTGGCGATCTTCTCGAAAAGCGGGTTCACTTCGACCAGGATGTTCTTGTCCATGACCTGGCGCACGTAAGAGACCGCGAAGAGCGGCTCGACGCCGGAGGAGGCGTTGGCGATGATGGAAATGGTGCCGGTCGGAGCGATGGTGGTGACGGTCGCGTTCCGGATCGGCTCTGCGCCGAGCTTGTCGTAGACGGAGCCCTTGAAGTTGGGGAAGGCGCCGCGGGTCTTGGCAAGCTGGCGGGACGCCGCGTGCCCTTCGTCGTTGATGAACTGCATCACCTTCTCGCCCAGTTCCACCGACTCCTCGGAGCCGTAGGGGATGCCGAGCATGATCAGCATGTCCGCCCATCCCATGACCCCCAGGCCGATCTTACGGTTGGAGCGGGTCATCTCGTCGATCTGCTGCAGCGGGTAGTTGTTCACCTCGATGACGTTGTCAAGGAAGTGGACGGAGGTGCGCACTACCTCTTTCAGCTTGTCCCAGTCGACCTTGCCGTGGATGACCATCTTGCCCAGGTTGATGGAGCCCAGGTTGCAGGACTCGTAGGGGAGCAGCGGCTGCTCGCCGCAGGGGTTGGTGGATTCGATCTCGCCTATGTGCGGGGTCGGGTTGTCCTTGTTCAGGCGGTCCAGGAAGATGATCCCAGGCTCGCCGTTTTCCCAGGCCTGCTTGACGATGCGGTTGAATACCTTGCGGGCGTTCTGCTTCCCGGCCGGCTGTTTGTCGCGCGGGTTGTAAAGGGTGTACTCCTCGTCCGCGTCGACGGCCTTCATGAACGCCTCGGTGATGCCGACGGAGATGTTGAAGTTGTTCAGCTGGCGCTGATCCGCCTTGCACATGATGAAGTCCATGATGTCCGGATGGTCGACGCGCAGTATCGCCATGTTCGCGCCGCGACGGGTGCCCCCCTGCTTGATGGTCTCGGTGGCGACGTCGAAAACCCTCATGAAGGAGAGGGGGCCGCTGGAGATGCCGGTGGTGGACATGACCACGTCGTTGGCCGGGCGCAGGCGGGAAAAGGAGAAGCCGGTGCCGCCGCCGGATTTGTGGATGAGGGCGGTGTACTTGACCGATTCGAAGATTTCCTCCATGCTGTCGCCCACCGGAAGCACGAAGCAGGCGGAGAGCTGACCCAGCTCGCGTCCGGCGTTCATCAGGGTCGGGGAGTTGGGGAGGAACTCGAAGTTGGTCATCATGTTGTAGAACTTGTCGGAGAGTGCGCCGATGTCCGCTTTCTTGTCGAAAACGGCGTCGGCCTGCGCGATGGCGGTCGCCACGCGGCGGAACATGTCTGAGGCAGTCTCAAGGGTCTTGCCGGTCTGGTCTCTCTTCAGGTAGCGCTTCTCTAGTACGGTCAATGCATTCTTGGTCAGGCCCGGTATTACTCCCTTCTCGACTGTTTTCTTCATAACGTTTCGTTCTCCTTGGATAAATATCATGTCACCATGCTGGTTGCGCCGACACCACATTTAGTGGCCGGCCAGGAATAAACCACAAGATGTATGACGAAGTCAAGAGCTAAAACATTAAAAGGCGGCGGACGGAAAAATCTCTGGCATCGGGGCGGATAACTCCCTATGCCATTTACAACATGGCCGGCGCTGTGCTATTAATATCCGCTTCTAAATTTCTCGACGGAGCTGACATGTCCGAGTGTAGTTGCGGTACCCAAAAAGAATTGCTCGAATCGCAGGTTAAGGCGCTGAAGGACCTGATAGAGGTCGCCAAGGCGGTCGTCTCGACGCTCGATCTGGATACGGTGCTGCAGGCTATCCTCAACAGTGCCATGGGATTTGCCGAGACCCCCGCCGGAAGCGTCGCCCTTTATTACGACGCCAAGCGGGAGCTGAGCCTGCATGCCCACTCGGGGCTGACGGCGGACTTCGTCAAGAAGGAGCGTTGGGAGGTGGCCCCGGGCGGGCTTACCGAACAAGTGCTCTCTGCGGGGGAGATCTTCTTGATCGAGGACACGGAGAAGACTCCGTTCTTCAAGAACCCGATAGCGCTCAACGAGGGTATCCGCTCTCTGGTCTGCGTGCCGCTCATCTTCCAGTCGCGCATCGTCGGGATACTCTACCTTGACGATTTTAAGCCCAGGGAGTTCGACCGGGAGAAGATGAACATGCTCTCGATCCTCGCCTCCTTCGCCGCCATGGCGATACACAACGCGACGCTGCACAAGCGGACCAAGCTACTGGCGATCACCGACTCGCTCACCGGGCTGCACAACCACCGCTACTTCAAGCAATACTTCAGGCAGGAGATGGGGCGTGCCAAGCGCTACCACAAGCCCTTCTCCATCATCATGATGGACGTGGACGACTTCAAGTCCTACAACGACAGCTACGGCCACGCAACCGGCGACAGGTTGCTGGCCCTCATGGGCGAGATCATCCTGGAGACCATCCGCGGCGTGGACGTCGCCTTCCGCTACGGCGGGGAAGAATTCATCGTGCTGCTCCCCGAGACCACGCTTGACAAGGCTATCCTCGCCGCCGAGCGTCTGCGCGAAAGCGTGCAGGCCGGGACTGCGAGCCGGCCCGTGGACGGGTCAGGCCGCGGCGTGACCGTCAGCATCGGCGTGGCGAGCTATCCGGACAATGCCGACAAGATGGACGAACTCTTCAACATCGTCGATTCGCTCCTTTACCTTGCCAAGCGCTGCGGCAAGAACAAGGTCTATCACCAGGAAAGCCTACAGATCCCCGCGCCATGAACCGATACCGCATACATTGTCTGCCGGGCCTCCTGCTAGTGGGGGCCCTTTACTTTGGCGCGCCCGTTTTGGCCGCGACGCCCACACCTGCCGCTGCGCCGGGCGCGGCCGAGGCGGCGCAACCAAAGACAGAAGCGGCGCAACCAAGGACTGAAGCGGAGTTCATCCCCTCTTTTCGCTACGGCGACCGCGTGCTCACCGAGGACACCGTCTGGAAAGGGGTGGTGCTGGTGGAAGGGGCGGTAACCATTGCGCCTCAGGCGACGCTGACCATCGAGCCTGGGACGGTACTGCGCTTCAGGGGGAAGGAGCCTTCCGGCGCGGTGCTCGTGGTGCAGGGGCGGTTGGCGGCTGCCGGAACCAAGGAATCCCCCATCGTCTTCACCTCAAGCTTTGCCGTGCCCGCCGCAGGGGACTGGCAGGGGGTGATGCTCCTGGGGAGCGAGAAGAGAAACGTCCTTGAGAACTGCCGCATCGACGCCGCGCAGACCGGGCTCGAAGCTATTTTCTCCAACCTGACGCTGAAGAGCGTGCGGGCCGAGCGGAGCAAGACCGGGATGAGGTTTCAGGACGCCCTGGTTGTGATGGAGGGGGGCGGGGCCAGCGACTGCGATACCGGCCTCAACTTCTCCGAGAGCGAGGCGACCCTACGCAACCTGAACCTGATTGGAAACCGCAAAGGGCTCGTCGCCCAGCGCAGTTCCATTTATATGCAGGAGGGAAGCCTTTCCATGAACGGCTCCGCTTTCTCGTGCGACAGCTGCCGGGTCAGGTTGCAAGGGGGGGCTGTGTCGGACAACGCCAGAGGTATCACCCTGTACGAGAGCGAAGGGGCGGTCACCGGTGTTCAGGTAGCGCGCAACAGCGACTACGGCATTTCGCTCACCGCATCCCGGATAAGGGTCACGGCGAACCAGATGACCGGCAACGGCAACAGCGGCCTGTTGGTCTTCGACGGCTCTTCCGTCGCCTGGGACAACGCCATCCACGACAACGGCTACGACGTTTACAACGCCGGCAAGGAGGAGTTCCGGGCGCCGGGCAACTGGTGGGGGGCGGCCGGGCCAAAGATTTATGACAACGGTGGAGCGGGGAAGGTCATATTCACCCCGCGGCTGACAGCACCGCCTGAAGCAGGTTCCAAAGAAAAACCCTAAACTTTTTACCCAGAGAGGATGGAGATACATGATACGCAGAGAAGGCCGCGCGGCCAACGCCTTGAGAGAAGTTAAGATCACCCGCAATTACCTGAAGCACGCCGAGGGCTCTGTCCTGGTCGAGTTTGGGGACACCAAAGTCATCTGCAACGCAACGGTCGAGGCGAGGGTACCTTCGTTTCTGAAAGGGAAGGGGAGCGGCTGGGTCACGGCGGAGTACTGCATGCTGCCGCGCGCCACGCACACCAGGAACCAGCGCGAATCTGCCAAGGGGAAACTCTCCGGCCGCACCCACGAGATCCAGAGGCTGATCGGCAGGTCGCTGCGCGCGGTGGTCGACCTGGAGCTTCTGGGCGAGCGCTCCATCGTGATCGACTGCGACGTGATCCAGGCCGACGGCGGCACCCGCACCGCCTCCATCACCGGCGCCTACGTGGCCTTGGCGGACGCGCTGCAGAACCTGGTCAACGCCGGCGAACTCGAGAAGAGCCCCCTCAGGGAGGCGGTCGCCGCCGTAAGCGTGGGGATCGTCGACGGCGTTCCCTTCCTCGACCTCGACTACCCCGAGGACTCCACCGCCGAAGTCGACATGAACTTCGTGATGACCTCGTCCATGCGCTTTGTCGAGGTGCAGGGGACTGCCGAGGCGGAGCCTTTCACCCTCGACCAGATGGACGCCATGCGCAGGCACGCGATGCTCGGCCTCTCCCGCCTCTTCGAGATCCAGCAGGAGGCTTTGCAGGCATGAAAGAGCTCCTGGTAGCGTCGGGGAACAAGGGGAAGCTGCGCGAATTCGAGAAGCTTTTGGAGGGGGTGGTGGAGACCATCCTCTCCCCTGCCGACTTCCCGGGGCTTCCGGAGGTGGAGGAGGACGGCGACAGCTTCGAGGCGAACGCCCTGAAAAAGGCCCGCTCCGCCGCGCTCTTCACCGGTAAACCGGTTCTGTCCGACGACTCCGGGCTCTGCGTCGACCACCTTGGAGGGCGCCCCGGCGTCTACTCGGCGCGCTTTGCCGGAGAGGGGGCCGGGGACGCCGCCAACAACGCGCGCCTCTTGCAGGAAATGGCCGGAGTGCCGCGCGAAGAGCGCACCGGCGCCTTCCACTGCGTCATCGCCCTTTGCCTCCCAGACGGAAGCTGCCAGACCTTCGACGGCATGCTAAAGGGGGAGATACTGGATGCGCCGCGCGGGGAGGGGGGCTTCGGCTACGATCCGCTCTTTCTGGTTCCCGAGCACGGGCAGACCTTCTCCGAACTTCCGATGGAGATCAAAAACACCATCAGCCACCGCGGCCGCGCCATGCAGATGCTCAAAGAGGCGCTGCAAAAACGGGAAGACGTCTCACGCTAAGACGCAAAGACGCAAAGAAAAGCAAGACAGCAAAAAAGACTCTCTAACAGGGATAAAGGGGATGCAGGGGATGCAGGGGATTAGGCATAAGCTTTGTTCTTAGCAGTCATCCCTTTTATCGTTTCATCACTGTGCAAGCGCTTTTTTGTTTTGAATTGTTCGAGCCAATCCGTTTTGCTGTTTACTGGAAAAATCTGCTTGCACAGCCATAAATGCTGTGCTATAAACGTGGTTCTTGAATCGGGGTGTAGCGCAGCCTGGCTAGCGCACCTGCCTTGGGAGCAGGGGGCCGGAGGTTCGAATCCTCTCACCCCGACCACTCAAGCAGTCCTTCTCTGCGCCTGTAGCTCAGTTGGATAGAGCAACGGCCTTCTAAGCCGTAGGTCAGAGGTTCGAACCCTCTCAGGCGTACCAAAATTGAATATGGTGGATATGGTGAAGCGGTTAACACAAACGACTGTGACTCGTTCATACGTGGGTTCGATCCCCACTATCCACCCCAAATAACCACAGACCCCGTTTATTAGCGGGGTTTGCTGTTTTATCTTCGCGAGAGTGGCGGAATTGGCAGACGCACCAGACTTAGGATCTGGCTCCTCACGGAATAGGGGTTCAAGTCCCCTCTCTCGCACCATCAATTATTTCAAAGGGTTATCCGATTTCGGGTAACCCTTTTTTTCCGTGAAAGCTCGTGCATCGTTTTGCAACCTCGAATCCCTTTGTACGGGTTGTCCAACTGGCGCCGCAGGGGGCGCAAGTGGGGGCTCTTTTCCCAACGGAGCGATAGGGAACGGCTGCTCGCCCCCGTGTCATTCATGAAAATTCCGGTATCATTAACGTTGTGCGGTGAGTCACAACTATTCAGGGAGGTCACGATGAGAACGGTATTCTTGCTCATGCTTATACTTGTTGCCAAGCCTTCCTTGGCAATTGAGCCCGACAAGGTATCGCATTTCGCTGGGAGTTCTGCCTTGGGCCTTGTTGCCGACAGCGTCGCCTATCACACCGCGACACAAATGGGGCCGGGCGAGAGAATGGCGGTGTCCTCGGGCGTTGCTCTGGTGCCGGGTTTCATCATCGAGTGCGTGGACGAGTTTTCAGGCTACCACTTCAGCTGGGCCGATCTTTTGGCCGATGCTCTCGGGGCCGGTACCGGTTCCGTTGCCGGTGAGCTTCTGAACGGTCAATTCTGGATTTCCGCTTCGGGCCGCCAGGTGCGCTTGATCGGCCACTGGTGAAAAGCTCCCTGCGCACCCTCGGGAGGAGCATGCATGTTTTGTCATGAAGGTGGCGAGGCTCCAGAAAAGCTTCCAGGACGGCGACAGCGAACACAAAAAAAGGAATCCCCATCTGCTTCAGTGACGGGGATTCCTTTTTTATTTACGGCCGGTCAGCAAGTTACTTCGCTTTGATCATCTCGATTTCAAGGTTGATGTCGACGTCTTCGCCTACTGCGACGCCGCCGGTCTCAAGAGCCGCGTTGTAGACCAGACCGAAATCCTTGCGGTTGATCTTGGTGCTGGCGACCACGCCGCTTCTCAGGTTGCCCCAGGGGTCCTTGCTCTCCTTGGCCGGCCCTTCCACGTTCAGCACCACTTCCTTGGTCACGCCGTGCAGCGTCAGGTCGCCGGTCACTTTGAGTTTGCCTTTGCCGGCCTTGGCCACCTTTTTCGAGGTGAAGGTCATGGTCGGGTACTTGGCGGCGTCGAAGAAGTCGGCGCTCCTCAGGTGCTCATCGCGCTTGGCGACATTGGTGTTGACCGATGCGGTGTCGATGGTGACGGAAACCTTGGACTTGGTTATGTCCTTGTCGTTCAGCTCCAGAACGCCGCGGTGCTTCTCAAAGCTCCCCTTGACGTTGGAGACCATCAGGTGGCGCACCTTGAAACCGACGTTGGAGTGGTCGGGGTCGATATTCCAGGTAGAGGCAGAGGCGACAACGGGAAGGGCCAGTGCTGCTATGGCTGCGATGGATGCGATGATCTTTTTCATGGTGTACTCCTTTTTACAGGTTATTGTTGGATGGTTTTAAGTTATACGCTTTAACGTTAAGCTGTTTTCTCAAAAAAAAGGCGCTCTCTGTTATCCCTGTCCCTCCCTTATTCCAAGTTTCTTGCACAACTCTCCCAGCGTTTCCTGTTCCTGTTCCGTGAGGACGCTCATCTCCGACACGATGGCAGCCTCGACCTCGGCGAAAACGACCTCTATCAGCGCCCGTCCCTTGTCGGTGAGGACGACGGTGTAATAACGCCGGTCTTCCAGGCTGCGCTCCCGCCTGACCAGCTCCTGCTTTTCAAGGTTGTCGATGACCAGCGTGATGTTCCCGGTGCTCTTGAGGATCTTCGCGGCCACGTCGCGCTGGCACATGGCCCCCTTGTGGAGCAGCGCCTCCAGGACTCCGAACTGGCTGATGGTCAGCCTCGCCTCGGACATCTTCCGACCCACCCTGCTGGTTACCGACTCGGAAGCCCGCATCAGCTTGGTGTAGGTATTGAGCGCACGATATGAATTTTTTTTCTCTTCCATGGTGTTTCTCCTGCTATACATTCGATGTGCTATCGATTGATATTAAACTAGTTCCGAATCGATTAAATGTCAAACTATTTTTTTCACCCTCTGGTAAAAAAATATAAGTGGCCGTACTGACTAGGAAAACAGACAAAAAGCCGCCTCCGTTGGTACGGAGGCGGTCGGATTTCTTCTTCGATGCACACCCGGCGGGAGCTTCCTATCGACGGGAGTAGCTCATGCGTTCCGAAAGGGTAGGGTAGGGGCGGTATCCGCTATTTCTTCTGACGCAGCTCCTTGACGGGGTGCTGCCCCGCCAGCTCCAGGCGGTAATCCTGCCCATTCTTGCGCTGGTTCATCTTGATCACCTCTTCGCTCGGGGCACCCTTTACGTTGAGCAGGTCCTGGCACTCGACGTAGCGCCGGTTTTCCGGGAGTTGGTCCGGCGGGCCGATCTCGGTTTCGAAAGCGTTGTAGTCGATCTGGGTGGCCAGGATCTCCCTGACGTAGTTCACCTGGGACTTGAACTGCAACGGCGCGGGGAAGGTCTGCGGCAGCACCTGATCTAAGTTTACCCCCATCTTGCCGGCGATCTTGCCCAGGTTCTGGAGGTGAGTGAGCTCCATGCCCAGGTGCAGTTCCCAGATCGGTTTCACGTGGCGGTCGGTTTCTTCCTGCAGAAAGGACCAGTAGAGCCAGCACTCGTTGTACTCGTGCAGGAGCGCGTTCTCGATCCACGGGGTCTGCGGGTCGAGCAGCGACTCGTACTGGGTGACGTGCTGCTCCTCGATCATGGCGATCTCCTGGTATAACCCCCGCCCGACCTGGTCCTGCAGCGTGTTGCCGATGTTCATGTAAAAGTTCATGGTCTGCTGCTCGCCGGCCAAAAGGGTGAGAGTGTAGAGCTTGGTGAGCGGGTCGGCGGCCATCCGGTTCATCGGCTTCCTGACGTCGTCGAAGGGGTGGCGGTGCTCCTTGACGGTGGGGCGCCCCGGTGTGATCTCGGTCAGCTTCCCGACCAGCTTCTCCGCTTTCACCCCCTGCGTCATCTCCAGGAGGTTGGCATAGCGGTACAGGTGGTCGAAGTCCTCCAGAAGCCCGAAATCGAAGACCTGCTTCACGTACTGATCGGGGACGTTTGCGGCGAGAAAGGCGGTAAGATCGACCGCCACCTGCTCATAGCCGATGGTGGTTTCAAGCGGCGACTCGTCTCCCGGGGAAAGCCAGTTGATGGTTTTTTGCTGCTGCTGTTCGACCCTGCGGGTGAGGGCTAACTGCTTCTTTAGTTCCGGGGCGTTGCAGTTGCGGGCGAACTGGTGCGAGAAGATGGCCCCCTCGACCTCCACGCCGTTCATGAGGATAATGCGGGCCTTGGTGTAGGGATGC
The DNA here is from genome assembly GCF_000020725.1 of Citrifermentans bemidjiense Bem. Taxonomy (NCBI): domain Bacteria; kingdom Pseudomonadati; phylum Thermodesulfobacteriota; class Desulfuromonadia; order Geobacterales; family Geobacteraceae; genus Citrifermentans; species Citrifermentans bemidjiense. The sequence goes on from NC_011146.1 coordinate 1,403,708, forward strand.
ACCTCGTTCTTGTCGTAGGGCTTGACGTTCAGCTCCTGCCAGTTCCTCAGCTGCTTGTCTGCGGCGATGCCGCGTTCCTTGAAAGGATTAAAGCTCACGTTGAACCTCCTTTGGTTAGAATTTGCCAATTATACAAAGAGGGCTAGGGCCGTCAAACGTATCGATTCGCTTGACAGGACAGGTTCCCCTTTTTATACTTGCGCGATTAAAAATTTCCAATAAGGAATAACCCATGCTTAGGCTAATTAGAATTGGGTACCTGCTGTTGCTGGGTTCCGAAAAATACTGGCGTCTTGTGGCGCACCACGCGGGAAGAACAAAAATAGGGGGGTAAAAATGCGCATTGTAATGGTAGCCGCTCTTTCGCTGGCGCTTTGCGCCGGGTGCTCCGCCAAGCGCGGGGAACCTATTTCGGAGCCGCTGAAGATCGACAACGCCAGGGTGGCCCGGGGGGAGCGCGCCTTCATGGCCAATTGCAACAAGTGCCATCCCGGAGGGGAGAAGGGGCTCGGGTTTGCCCTCAACAACAAGCCGTTGCCGGGATTCATGATCAAGGCGCAGGTCCGAGCGGGAGCCGGTGCGATGCCCGCCTTCACGAAGGAACTGATAACGGGAGAGCAGCTTGACGAGATCGTGGAGTACGTGGCGCTCCTAAGGAATTCGCCCCCCCCGCCCCGGGAGAACCTTAAGCAGGAACAGTAGGCGGCAACGCTGCATTTACTGCCTTAGATGTTGCAAAAACCCCTCTTTAGTGGAACAATACCGCGAGCTTTAAGCCGGTTTTACTCTTTGAAGAGGGGCTGAGACTATGAATGGACCAGACAGCAAGCTGATCAAGGCACTGCATCTCGGTCTGGAGATATCGCAGATCAAAGATATCGACCTGCTTCTGGAGAAGATACTGACAGAGGCGCGCCGCTTCACCAATTGCGACGCAGGTTCCATCTATGTGAAGGAAGGTGACCTGCTCAAGTTCAGTTACGCCCAGAACGACACCATGCAGCGCCGGTTGCCGGTGGGGCGCAAACTCCCCTATGCGACCTTCACCGTTCCCATCAGCAGCAGTTCGATAGCCGGCTATGTCTCCCTGAACGGCTCCATCCTCAATATCCCGGACGTCTCCTGCATCGATCCGGTCTACCCCTTTTCTTTCAACAGCCGCTACGACGAGATCGGCTACCGTACCCGCTCCATGCTCACCGTCCCTCTCAAGAACCACCGGGGCGATGTGATAGGCGTGCTGCAGCTGATCAACGCCATGGACGCCTGCGGGAGCGTAGTTCCTTTCACCGACAATAACGACGATATCATCACCTACTTCTCCAATGCCGCGGCCAATGCGGTGGAGCGCGCCAAGATGACCCGGGAGATCATCCTGAGGATGAACCGGATGGCCGAGATGCGCGACCCGAAGGAGACCGGCCCGCACGTGAACCGGGTGGCCTCCTACGCCGTTGCGCTCTATGAGGCGTGGGCTGCGAGAAACGGGCTGTCGCAGCAGGAGATCGACAAGAACCGCGACGTGCTGCGCATGGCGGCCATGCTGCACGACGTGGGGAAGGTCGCCATCTCGGACACCATCCTGAAGAAACCCGGACGCTTCAAGCCGGAAGAGTTCGCCATCATGAAGCAGCACACCGTCTACGGCGCCGATCTTTTCAGCGACATCTATTCCGACTTCGACGAGTCGGCGGCGGTGGTGATCATAAACCACCATGAGAGATGGGACGGCAAGGGGTACCCCGGGCACATCGATCCGCGCACCCGCCAACCCTTGCCCGGGTTCGAGACGGAACAGGGGGGAGCGCGCGGCAAGCGGGGGGAGGAGATCCCGCTCTTCGGCAGGATCGTCGCCATAGCCGACGTCTTCGACGCGCTCACCAGCAGCAGGTGCTACAAGGACGCCTGGGACTGCGACAAGGTCCTCGACACCATAAAGGAAGAGGCGGGCAAGCAGTTTGACCCGGAACTGGTCGAGGTGCTGTTGGAATGCTGCCTGGATTCCTTCCTCCAGATCGCCAAGCTTTACCCGGACCAGCACGCATCTCCCTTGGCGGCGCCCTGATCGCTCCCGGGTACGGGTGAGCCGACGCAGTTTCCGAGGGGGAGGAAGGGTAGGTTAGGAGGTTCCGTGAAGAGACTCTTATTGCTGGCGTTGCTGGTTCTGGGGCTAGTGCTGCCGATGCGGCTTTTCGGGGAGCAACCGCAGGTGGCGGTCATCTCGGTGCGCGGCCCGATCAACCCGGTCACCTCAAGCTATCTGAAGCAGAGCCTGGAGGCGGCGGGAAAGCGCGGGGACCGGCTCCTCATGGTCGAGCTGGACACGCCAGGGGGGCTGGATACGGCGATGCGCGACGCGGTGCAGGCCATCTTCGCAAGCCCCGTCCCGGTCGCGGTCTACGTCACGCCGTCCGGGGCTCGCGCCGCTTCGGCAGGGGCGGTGATAGGGCTGTCGGCGGACGTCCTGGCCATGGCCCCGGGGACCAACATCGGCGCCGCGCATCCGGTGGGGCTTGGGGGCGAAAAGCCGGACAAGGTGATGGAGTCGAAGATCGTCAACGACGCGGAGGCGTACGTTGACGGCATCGCCAAAAAGCGCGGCCGCAACGTGGAACTCGCCAGGCGTATGGTGCGCGACAGCATCTCGCTCACCTCGGAGGCTGCGCTGCAGCAAAGGGTGATCGACCTGATCGCCGCCGACCGGCAGGAGCTTCTGGCCAAGCTGGAAGGGCGCAAGGTGCTCCGCGGGGGGAAGGAAGTGGTGTTGCATCTCTCCAGAGCCAAGGTGACCAGCTACGAGATGGGGACCCGCGACAAGATCCTAGACGCCATCAGCAACCCGGATGTCGCGTACATGCTGATGCTCCTGGGTATGCTGGGGCTCTTTTTCGAGCTCTCAAACCCGGGGGTGATCCTGCCCGGGGTGATCGGCGGGATCTCTTTGCTCCTCTCGTTCTTCGCCTTGCAGACCCTGCCGGTGAACTACGCGGGGATCGCCCTGATACTGCTCGCCATCGTCCTATTCATCGCGGAGGTCAAGGTGGTTTCCTACGGGATGCTCGGGGTGGGGGGGATCGTCTCCATGGTGCTCGGCTCGCTCATGCTCTTTCCGTCGCCGGAGCCGTACCTGCGCCTTTCCTGGAGCGTCATCATCGCCACGGTGCTCTTAACCGCAGGGTTCTTCATCGTGGTGGTCGCCAAGGTGGTGCAGGCACACCGGGAAAAGCCGATCACCGGGGTGGAGGGGATGCTCGGGGAGGAGGGTGTGGCGGACAGCGACATCGACCAGGAGGGAAGGGTGCTGGTGCGGGGCGAGTACTGGAACGCGGTGAGCGGCGAGCGGATACTCAAAGGGGAGAAGGTGCGGGTGGTGGAGGTAAAGGGACTGCATCTTAAAGTCGAAACCATAAACCGCAAACCATTAACAAGGAGAACGTCTGAGGAGATCTGAGAAAAGCGAATCTGGAGAAAACAAAACAACCAAATCTTTAGCCACGGAGAAAATCGGAGAAAAACAGACTTTGTGTAAAACCGAAACTAAAGCCGAGACTGGCCCCGGAGGGCTTAAAGTCGTCCCCGGGGCCTTCTTTTTAATGGTGGTGCGGGACCGGGAGGCACCCCTCTTCGTTGAGCGCGTTGAGGTACGCGCCGCGCAGATCCAGGAAGGCCTGGGACAGCCTGTCGATCAGCAGGGTGTGACTGCAGCCGATCAACTCCAATAGCCCGTTTTGTTTATTCGAGATCAGCCGCTCGATGTGCGCGGACCTGCGGTTGATATCGACGTGGGTGTGACCTTGGGCATGGCTCACCAGACTCAGCGTCGCATCGGTGACAAAGACATCGATGGAATAGATCGCTGCAACCTGCGGATGCTCTTTCAGCTGAAAGACCACCCGTATTTCTGGATGAGGAAACTCGATCCCTGGAAGGTGGTCCGGCCCCACGTAGTGCGACGAAGCTACCGGCAGCACCTCGAGGAAGCAATTGAGAAGGCTCGACTCTATGTCTATGGGAGTGCGAACCGGCAGTTTCAGGGCTGCCCGTGAAAACTGCTCACCGTGTTCTAAATAAAGTGAAAGGCGCATATGCTCACCTATAAGTTGTTGGTGGATTGACATGATAAAAATAAAGCCGACCTGCGTGAAAAAGCAAGTCTGCTCCCTTAATTATCTTTCGCTCATCTCTCGTTCAGTCCCGCCTGTGCAGACGCGCGGCCCGCGCCGCTTTACCTTATTGCTGTTTTCGCTCCTTCGGCGCGATTCCCGTACATTGCGACGTTGTCAACGCGCGGTTCTCCCTATATGCTTCCCCCGGGTTTTTCCCGGCACCCACAAGGAGGTAGGTTCAGATGAACGCTGAAGTGGTTTCGGTGCGTTACCGGATTCCCCTGACCGAGGGACAGGCGCAAAAGCTTCGGCGGACCTGGCCCAACGGCGACCCGTTTTATCCCTACGAGAAGATGGAGCGCTACCTGGAGCCGCTCCTGGTGGAGGATCTCAACTGGCACCACTACTCGGGAAACTACCTCTACTTCACCGTGTACGGGGACGATATCGAGGCGACGCTGGCCGACGCCATGAAGGTGTTCGAAACGAGGCTGGCTATGCTTGAGGGGAAAAAATCATGAAAACTCTGCTGAGGATCTGGATCTTGTTGCTGTTGTCGGCGACGGCCGCGCAGGCCTCGCGCGGGGAGATGGCTCGCGAGTTCCTGGCCGAGACCAACGTCGCCCGCACCGACCCCGCCCGCTATGCCGGCTACCTCAAGGAGATGAGGGGGAACTTCATCGGGAAGGGGTACCGGCTCCCGGGTTCGATGAACCTGGTAATGACCAACGAAGGGGTGGCCGCCGTCGAAGAGGCGATAGCCTTTCTGTCCAGGCAGCGTCCCGTGTCCGCGCTTTCCTGGTCTCCCGGGCTGGCTAAGGCGGCCGGTGAACTGGTCCGGGAACAGGCGGCCTCCGGCACAACGGGGCATGACGGCGCAAGCGGCGACCTGAAACAGCGCATCGAGCGCTTCGGCACCTGGCAGGGGAGCATCGCCGAGAACATCGGCTACGGTCCCGATACGGCGCGCCGGATGGTGATGGAGCTGATCATAGACGACGGCGTATCCGGCCGCGGACACAGAAAGAACATCTTCGAGCGTTCCTTCGGCACGGCGGGCGCCGCCTGCGGATCGCATCCTTTGTACCGGAACATGTGCGTCATGGACTTCGCCGTCGGATACAAGAACAAGTAGCTCTTGGGATGAATGCCCCTTCATTTCCAAGCAGTAATTGCTTGACACTCCCGTCCCAAATACCTATAGACTAATGGCTCGTTTTTCCACCCGAATCCTTTTCCCCCCCTCGCCGGGGCCTATGGGGATATATGTACTGGGAATCTTTCGGCTTCAAAGAGGCGCCTTTCGCGCTTACCCCCAACCCCTCGTTCCTGTTCCTAAGTTCTCCGCACCAGGAGGCGTTCGCGCACCTGCTCTTCGCCATCGAGAGCCGGGCCGGTTTCATCGAGCTTTCGGGCGAGGTGGGTACCGGCAAGACGACCATCGTGCGCACGCTGTTGAACCAGCTCGACCCGGAGACCCACCGCACCGCGCTCATCTTCAACCCGACGCTTTCGCCACTGGGGCTTTTGCAGGAGGTCAACTCGGAGTTCGGGCTCGACTGCGTGAGCCACGACATGCGCGAGCTGCACACCACCCTGAACGCCTATCTGCTGGAGGAGAACCGCGCCGGCCGCACCGTGGTGCTGGTGATCGACGAGGCGCAGAACCTCTCGGTAGAGGTGCTGGAGCAGGTCCGGCTCATCTCCAACCTGGAGACGGACAGCGACAAACTGATCCAGATCGTGCTGGTGGGGCAGCCGGAATTGAACGCGCTCCTGTCGCGGGAGGAACTGAGGCAGCTGGACCAGCGCATCACGGTGCGCTACCACCTGAAGCCCATGTCTTTCGACGATACCTGCGCCTATGTCCGGCACCGGATCCGGTTCGCCGCCGACGGGCGGGAACCGCTTACCTTCTCGCAGGGCGCATTCAAGAAGATCTTCAGCTTCTCCGGCGGTTTGCCGCGCCTCATCAACGGGGTCTGCGACCGTGCCCTGCTGCTCGCCTACACCAAGGAGTGCAAGGAGGTTTCAACCGAAATGGCGGCTCTTGCCATAGCCGATCTGCGCAGGTCGCTGCCCCGCAGGCGGCGTGCCGTACCGATGAAGGCCCTGTCTGCCGGGGTGGCGCTCTGCATCCTGGCGATTGCCGCCTTCTCGATATTCTCCGGGTCGCTGCTACGCCAGAAACCTGCCGCCTTGCACCCCCCTCCCGCACTGTCGCGCGAAGCGGCGCTCGCAGGGCTTGCTGCCTCCTCCGAACAGCAGAACCTGCTCGCCTCTGTCAACGCGGTGCTGGCGGCGTGGCAGGCCCCGGCGGCTGTTGCCACCACGGGGCAGCCGGCGACGCTGCGCGGGCTTGCCCGCCAGCGCGGGATGACGGCGACGAAAGTGACCGGGAACCTCGACACGCTGGCGCGCCTGGACGCCCCGGCGCTGCTCCATGTAGCCGTTCCGGGGGGAGGCGAGAGGCTCATAGCCCTCTTGAAGGTCGACCGTGACGAGGTCGGCGTGGCGCCGGCCGTGGCGGGAAAAGATAGGCTCACCAAAGCGGAGCTCGCGCAGATCTGGAGCGGCGGCGCCACCTTGCTCTGGAAGGATTTCCATGGCATCTCCTCGCGCGGCAAAGCTAGTGAGAAGGCGGCCGGGGTGAAACTGCTGCAGGGGCTCTTGAAACAAGTCGGCTGCTACGACGGCGCCGTTAACGGAGAACTCAGCGACAAGACCCAGGCGGCTGTCGCCGAATTCCAGCGCCGGGAGCAGTTGACCGCGGACGGGAAGCTGGGGGGGCAGACCCTGATGATGCTGTATCGGCGCGCCGGAGGTTTTTTCCCGCCGGGGCTGCAAACCTTGACCCACAACCAGGGGCGAATCTAGATGAGTCTGATCCTCGATGCCTTAAGAAAAATGGAACAGGAGCGCAGGAGCCGGCGCGGCGCCGCGAACGACCTGCGCCCGGAGGTGCTCCGCTACCACCAGACCAGCCAGCCCAAGGAACCGGCCCGCTATCCCGTCCTGCTCGTCGGCGCGGCGCTTCTTTGCCTCGGCATCGGCGCGGGGGTGTTCCTAAAGGGGAACCGGAACGAGACGTCAAAGGAGGAACCGGTCGCAGCAGCGGTCGCTCCGGCTCCACAGCCGGTCGCAGCCGTTCTTCCCGCCGCCCCTTTGCCTGCTGCACCCGCCGTTGCGCCGGCCGCTCCCATAGCCGTGCCGGCACCGCAGCCGGCCGCCGCGGTCCCGGCTCTCCCCCCCTCTGTGCAGGGGGAGGCCGCAACCATGCCGGCCAGATCGAAGCCGTCACGGGCCTCTTCATATCGCCCCGCCGCGGCAGAGGGGGCGGGTGGATCCCCGCGGGAAACCGCCGCGGTACAGTCGGGTGCGCCGGACATCGTCATCTCGGGGATCGCTTACCAGGACGAAAGGCGCATGCGCCGCGCGGTGTTAAACGGCGTCCTGGTGGGGGAGGGGGCCGAAATCGCCGGCGCCCGGGTAGTCGAGATCAAGGAGACCAAGGTAAGGCTGTCGCGCGGCGGCCAGACCTTCGAGCTTCCTTTCTCCTCGGGGCATTAATACCGCTGCTTAAAAAAGGGAAATCGGAAAATACGAGGAAGGCCGCTCTTGGTCCCCCTCCCCTTGCGGGATGTATAGACTGGGGACATGGTTTACAAATGTTCGGGGACATAGTTAACACTTTTGCCAAGAATGACCTTTCCTCGGAGGAGGGAGACCATGCCTTGGCGACCGGTGGATACTATGACCCTGAGATTCGAGTTCGTTCATTTGGCGTTGCAGGAAGGCAGCAACATAGCCTTCCTTTGCAAACGCTTTAACATCAGCCGTCCGACCGGCTACAAATGGATTAGCAGGTTCCTTGAAACCGGCGTCGAAGGCCTAATTGACTTATCTCGCAAGCCACTGACCTGTCCACATAAGACGGTCACTGCGACCGAAGATGCTATTCTCAAGCTTCGCGAAGAACATCAGGCTTGGGGAGCACGTAAGCTACGTAAGCGTCTTGAAAAACTTGGGCATCAGGGGGTGCCTGTACCTTCGACCATAACAGCAATCTTGCGCCGCAACGGCTGCATTGATCCAGCTGAGTCAGATAAACATACTGCTTTCCAACGGTTCGAGCACCCATACCCAAACGACCTATGGCAGATGGATTTCAAGGGCAGTATTCCGATGAAGCATCATGGTCGCTGTCATCCGTTGACTGTTCTGGATGACCATTCCCGGTTTAGTGTGGTGCTTGTAGCCTGTGCCAATGAGCGAACAGAAACGGTTAAAGCTGCTTTGATTGAGGCATTCAGGCAATATGGATTGCCATATCGAATGACCATGGACAATGGCAGCCCATGGGGTAACGATCAATACAACGACCTTACGCCATTAACGGTCTGGCTTATCAGAAACGAGATACGGGTCAGCCACTCTCGCCCCTATCATCCTCAAACACAGGGTAAGGACGAGCGGTTTCACAGAACTCTGGTTGCAGAAGCAATCGCTGGAAGAGTCTTCGAAGACCTAGCTGACTGCCAGCTTAGATTCGACACCTTCAGGCATTGCTACAACTTGGAGCGCCCACACGAATCACTAGGTATGGAAACTCCGATGACGCGTTATAAGCCTAGCCGGCGGACTTACTCAGAAATACTGCCCGAGATTCAGTACGCCCCAGACGACGAGATCCGAAAGGTCCAGGCCGAGGGTAAGGTGTCATTCAAAGGCCGATGTGTGCGCCTCGCGAAGGCGCTCAGGGGGCAGCCGGTGGCATTTCGGCCAACCATACGCGATGGCGAATATGGCGTTTATTTCTGCAGCCAGAAAATCGCAGAAGTCGATCTCAAAGAACAAAAAGTGTAAACCATGTCCCCGAACAACTGTAAACCTTGACCCCGGTCCATACAGCGGGAGGGGGTAGGGGGTGGGGAAAGGTGCAATCATTTCCGTCCCTTGCAGATTCCCCCCCCGTCCCCCTCCAGTGTATAGACTGGGGACATGGTTTACAAATGTTCGGGGACATAGTTAACACTTTTGCCAAGAATGACCTTTCCTCGGAGGAGGGAGACCATGCCTTGGCGACCGGTGGATACTATGACCCTGAGATTCGAGTTCGTTCATTTGGCGTTGCAGGAAGGCAGCAACATAGCCTTCCTTTGCAAACGCTTTAACATCAGCCGTCCGACCGGCTACAAATGGATTAGCAGGTTCCTTGAAACCGGCGTCGAAGGCCTAATTGACTTATCTCGCAAGCCACTGACCTGTCCACATAAGACGGTCACTGCGACCGAAGATGCTATTCTCAAGCTTCGCGAAGAACATCAGGCTTGGGGAGCACGTAAGCTACGTAAGCGTCTTGAAAAACTTGGGCATCAGGGGGTGCCTGTACCTTCGACCATAACAGCAATCTTGCGCCGCAACGGCTGCATTGATCCAGCTGAGTCAGATAAACATACTGCTTTCCAACGGTTCGAGCACCCATACCCAAACGACCTATGGCAGATGGATTTCAAGGGCAGTATTCCGATGAAGCATCATGGTCGCTGTCATCCGTTGACTGTTCTGGATGACCATTCCCGGTTTAGTGTGGTGCTTGTAGCCTGTGCCAATGAGCGAACAGAAACGGTTAAAGCTGCTTTGATTGAGGCATTCAGGCAATATGGATTGCCATATCGAATGACCATGGACAATGGCAGCCCATGGGGTAACGATCAATACAACGACCTTACGCCATTAACGGTCTGGCTTATCAGAAACGAGATACGGGTCAGCCACTCTCGCCCCTATCATCCTCAAACACAGGGTAAGGACGAGCGGTTTCACAGAACTCTGGTTGCAGAAGCAATCGCTGGAAGAGTCTTCGAAGACCTAGCTGACTGCCAGCTTAGATTCGACACCTTCAGGCATTGCTACAACTTGGAGCGCCCACACGAATCACTAGGTATGGAAACTCCGATGACGCGTTATAAGCCTAGCCGGCGGACTTACTCAGAAATACTGCCCGAGATTCAGTACGCCCCAGACGACGAGATCCGAAAGGTCCAGGCCGAGGGTAAGGTGTCATTCAAAGGCCGATGTGTGCGCCTCGCGAAGGCGCTCAGGGGGCAGCCGGTGGCATTTCGGCCAACCATACGCGATGGCGAATATGGCGTTTATTTCTGCAGCCAGAAAATCGCAGAAGTCGATCTCAAAGAACAAAAAGTGTAAACCATGTCCCCGAACAACTGTAAACCTTGACCCCGGTCCATACATCCAGTCAAGGGAGGGGGGACTCTTCTTCCCTGAATTCTTCGAAGAACCTTAAAAACTGATGCGATTTCAGCTGGCTTGCCTGTGGCTATCCCGCTGCCGAGCCCGAACGGAACTGCCATGAAAGAGACACCCCCAACAGAAAACGTCGACAGGCTCTCCGGATCGCTGGAGCGCGTCACCTTTCACAGCGAGGAGACCGGGTTTTGCGTGCTGCGGGTGAAGGTTGCCGGGCAGCGCGACCTGGTGACGGTGACGGGCGCCGCGGCCTCGGTTACGCCGGGGGAGTACCTTGAGTGCACCGGCTCCTGGCACAACGACCGGACCCACGGCATGCAGTTCAAGGCCGGGCACATCAAGGTGGTTCCCCCCACCACGCTGGAAGGGATCGAGAAGTACCTGGGTAGCGGCATGGTGCACGGCATCGGGGCCCACTTCGCCAAGGTGCTGGTGAAATCGTTCGGCGCGGCGGTCTTCGACGTCATAGAGAACCACCCGGAGAGGCTCCTGGAACTCCCGGGGATCGGCCGCAAGCGGATGGAATCGGTCGCCGGCGCCTGGGTGGAGCAGAAGGCGATCCGGGACATCATGGTGTTCCTGCAGTCCAATGGCCTTGGAACCGCCCGCGCCGTGAGGATCTACAAGAGCTACGGCAACGAAGCGATCTTCAAGGTGACCGAAAACCCGTACCGGCTGGCCCTGGAGATCCATGGCATAGGTTTCAAGACTGCCGACCTCCTGGCTGCCAAGCTGGGGATAGCGCCCGATTCCATGATCCGGGCCCAGGCGGGGGTGCGGCACGTGCTGCAGGAGATGTCGGCCGGCGGGCACTGCGCCAGCCTGCGGGCGGAACTGGCCGAGAGCGCAGCTACTCTGCTGGAGATCCCTCAACCGGTAATCGAATCCGCCATCGAGGCGGAACTCGCCGAGGAGAACCTGGTCGCCGACCAGATCTCCGGCTCCCCCTGCGTCTTCCTGGCGCCGCTCTACAAGGCGGAGGTAGGCGTAGCCTCCGGCATTTGCCGGCTTCGCGCCGGCACGCCCCCTTGGGGCGGCATCGTCGCCGAAGAGGCGATCCCGTGGGTGGAGAGCCAAAAAGGAATCACCCTTTCCGCCTCGCAGCGCGATGCGATTCGGCTCGCGCTTAAGAGCAAGGTGGTCGTGGTGACCGGCGGACCGGGGGTGGGTAAGACCACGCTGGTCAACAGCATCCTGGGTGTCATCGGCAGAAGGCCGCTCCGGGTCACCCTCTGCGCGCCGACGGGGAGGGCAGCCAAGCGCCTCGCCGAATCGACCGGGATGGAGGCGAAGACCATCCATCGGCTCTTGGAGTTCGACCCGCAGACCTTCGGCTTCAAGCGCTGCAAGGAGAACCCGCTTCACACCGACCTCCTGGTCATGGACGAGGCGTCCATGGTCGACGTCGTGTTGATGAACAAGCTCCTTCCCGCCATTCCCGACCATGCCGGCCTCATCATCGTGGGGGACGTGGACCAGCTCCCCTCGGTGGGGCCAGGCTGCGTCCTCTCCGACATCATCGAGTCCGGCGCGGTTCCGACGGTACGGCTCACCGAGATCTTCCGGCAGGCCGCAGGCTCCAGGATCATCGTCAACGCCCACCGCATCAACCGGGGTGAGCTGCCGCTGAAGGACGAGGGGAAGGAGCTCGCCGACTTCTACTTCATCCCGGCGGCGACGCCCGAGGATATCCACGACAAGCTCCTGCAGGTGGTCAGGGAGCGGATACCCAAGCGCTTCGGCTTCGATCCGGTGCGCGAGGTCCAGGTGCTTACGCCGATGAACCGCGGGGGGCTCGGGACCAGGTCCCTCAACGCCGAGTTGCAGGGGGTGCTGAACGGCAGGGCCGAGCCGAAGGTGGAGCGCTTCGGCACCAGCTACGCCCCCGGGGACAAGGTGATCCAGACGGTGAACAACTACGAGAAGGAGGTCTTCAACGGGGACATCGGACGCATAGTCGAGATCCGCTCCGAAGAAAGCGCCCTCATCGTGGACTTCGATGACCGGCTGGTGGAATATGCATTCGCCGAACTGGACGAGGTGAGCCTTGCCTACGCCACCAGCATCCACAAGAGCCAGGGGTCCGAGTACACGGCCGTGGTGATCCCGCTTGCCATGCAGCACTACACCATGCTGGAGCGAAACCTCCTGTACACCGCCGTCACCCGCGGCAAGAAGCTCGTGGTGGTGATCGGCGAGCAGAAGGCGCTCGCCATGGCGGTGCAAAACCAGAAGTCCCACCGCCGCCTGACCAAGCTGGCGGGGAGGATCGGACAGAAAGGAGACGGGATAACATGAAAACCATTGGCATGATTGGCGGCCTGGGCCCGGAAGCTACGCTTGATTACTACAAGCGCATCATCGAAGCCTCAAGGGGAGCCGGAACCCTCGATACCCCGGAGATCATCATCTACAGCGTAAGCCTCCAGGAGGTGCTGGACCTGGCGGCCCGGCGCGAGTGGAGTAACCTCATCTACCTCCTGACGGCGAAGGTTAAGGCTCTGCAGAAAGCCGGGGCCGATTTCGCCTTCATCTCCGCCAACACCCCGCACGTCGTCTTCGACGAAGTCCAGGCGAAATCCCCCATCCCGCTTATCAGCATCGTCACCGCGACCCTGGAAAAGGCGAAGGAGCTGGGGGTGAAGCGGGTAGGCCTCTTGGGAACGAAGTTCACCATGGAGGAGAACTTTTTCGCGGCGCCGTTCTCGGCCGCCGGCATCTCCGTGGTGATCCCGCAGCCAGCCGACCAGCAGTACATCCAGGAGAAGCTGATGACCGAGATCGAACTGGGGGTCTTCAAGGACGAGACCCGAGACGGCCTCCTGGCGGTGATCGGGCGCATGAAGGAGCAGGAGCATATAGATGCCGTCATCCTCGGCTGCACGGAGTTGCCGCTGATACTGCTGAAGGACGAATTCGGGATACCTTTTTTGAACACGACGGCGATTCACGTGGAAAGCGTGGTGGAGTACGCGAGGAAGGAGCAGAGATGGTAGTAGCAGGTAATTTCAGGAAGGGAATCGTGGTTATCTTGACGATGCTGCTTCCCTCTGGGGCCGCCGCGCTGGAGCGGATTGCCCCGGCAGGTAGCGGCAACGGCGCCATCTTCGAGACGCTGGAAAGGTTCCACGGCCATGCCTGCGCCGGTTCCCTCATCGGGGCGAGGCTCGGCTTGGCGGCGAAGACCGCCCTTAAAGCCGCCGGAGGCGAAGGGAAGCTGAAGGCCAAGTACTTCGCCAATAACTGCTCCATCGACGGCGTACAGATCGCTGCGGGGACGACTGCCGGCAACAAAGCCATCGAGGTCGTCGACGCCAACGAGAACCGCCTGCTCCTCTCCGCGGAGAAGAACGGGCGGCAGGTCGAGGCTCATCTGTCCAGGGTCGCGGAAGAGAAGGCAAAGAAGTTCCGGGAATTAAGGGGGAAGGGAAATGCGCTCCCGGTGGGGTCCCCTGAGCGGCTGCAGGTGGAAAGGGCGGTGGAGGACATCCTGTGCTGGTTCCGGAACGCGCCGGATGTCGCGGTGGTTCAGGTAAGGGTGGTCAAGTAGCGGAAAACGGCGCAGCGACAGCGCCGGGCGGTACTCCTCAAGGTGAAGCGGGCGAAGGAGGGGACCATGGGCATCTCCAAAATGAAAACCCTGCTGCGGGCGCTCCGCTCCAGGAACTACCGGCTCTTCGTGGCGGGCCAAAGCGTGTCGCTGGTCGGGACCTGGATGCAGCAGGTCGCCATGAGCTGGCTTGTGTACCGCCTCACCGGCTCCGCTTTCCTTTTGGGGGTGGTCGGCTTTACCAGCCAGATACCGACCTTCCTGTTCTCGCCGGTGGCGGGGGTGCTCGCGGACCGCTGGAACCGCAGGCGGATCCTGATGCTCACCCAGGGCCTCGCCATGGTGCAGGCGGCGGTGCTGGCCGCGGCCGTGCTGCTGGGGGTGGTCCAGGTCTGGCACATCGTGGCCTTGAGCCTCGTGCTCGGCATGGTGAACGCCTTCGACATCCCGGTCCGGCAATCCTTCGTGGTGGAGATGGTGGCGCACCGCGACGACCTGGGGAACGCCATCGCCCTCAACTCCTCCATGGTGAACGGTGCGAGGCTGATCGGGCCGACGGTAGCCGGTCTCCTTGTCGCCTCGGTGGGGGAGGGGATCTGCTTCCTCTTGAACAGCGCGAGCTACCTGGCAGTCTTGCTGGCCCTCGCGGCCATGCGCATCGAGCCCCGCGCCGGAAGCGCGAAGCCCAGGCGGCACGTCCTGCACGAACTGAAGGAAGGGTTCGTCTATTCCTTCGGCTTTGCGCCGATAAGAAGCATCCTGCTCCTGATCGCCCTGATGAGCCTGACAGGGATGCCGTACACGGTCCTGGTCCCGGTCTTCGCCAAAGACATCCTGCACGGCGGCGCCCACACCTTCGGTTTTCTGATGACCGCGGCCGGTTGCGGAGCCTTGGCCGGCACCGTCTACCTCGCCTCCCGCGGATCTGTGCTGGGACTGGGGAGGCTGATCGTGGCCTCGGCGGCGCTCTTCGCCGTGGGGGTAGCCGGGTTCGCGCTGTCGGAGACCCTGTGGCTGTCGCTAGCTTCCCTGGTGGTGGCCGGCTACGGGGCCATGACGCTCGTCGCCTCCTGCAACACCATCCTGCAGACCATCCTGGAGGAGGACAAGCGGGGGCGGGTGATGAGCTTTTTCACCGTCGCCTTCATGGGGATGGCGCCCTTCGGCAGCCTGGGCGCCGGCGCCATGACCAGGATGATCGGCCCCAGGGACACCCTGCTCCTGGGGGCCATCTGCTGCCTCATCGGGGCGGTGGTCTTCGCCAGGAACCTGCCGCGCATAAGGCAACTGGTGCGGCCGATCTATGTGCAGATGGGGATCATCAAGGAAGTTGCCGAAGGAATGGAAACCGCAGCGGAACAGCCGCCCATGCCGAATAAGGAGCGCTGAGCTGCGGGGAAAGGTGCCGTCTCAACATGCTGGATTTTCTCACCGCGGGGCTCGTGCTAGGTCTTTCCGCCGGGTTCTCCCCCGGGCCGCTGCTCATGCTGGTCATCTCCGAAACGCTGCACCACGGGACCAGGTCCGGGGTGCGGGTCGCCCTGTCGCCCGTCGTCACCGACCTTCCCATCGTCCTCGCCACGCTGCTCCTTTTGGTCAAGGTCTCCGGCTACCACGGCGTACTCGGGGGCGTATCCCTGGCGGGAGGGCTCTTCGTCCTAGCCACCGGATGGGATTCCATCCGTACCCGCCCCGTGCAGCTGGATCTCCCCAAAGAACAGCCCAAGTCGCTAAGAAAAGGGGTGCTGACCAATTTCCTCAGTCCGCACCCCTATCTGTTCTGGATCACCGTCGGCGCGCCGCTTCTGACCAAATCGCTCAACGTCGGCTGGACCGCGTTTTTCGCCTTCGTGCTGAGCTTCTACCTGTCGCTTATCGGGGCCAAGATCATCCTCGCCGTGGCGGTGGGAAGGTCGAAGGCATTTCTATCCGGCAGGCTCTACCTTTACACCATGCGTTTTCTCGGGGGGCTCCTCGTCCTCTTCGCGCTGCTCCTTTTCAAGGAGGGGCTGGTGCTTCTAGGGCTCATCTAGGGTGGGCTGAAGGGGGACATGAAAGGGGGACAGGCACCTGGCGGAGCCAGTCCCCATCTTCACTCGAACCTGTAAAACCTGGTGACCTCGACGTCCGCCATCAAGCGCTCCAGGTAGCGCGACTTGAGCTGCCGGCTGGCCGTGAGCCGTTTCACCGGGGGAAGCCTCAGTATCGCCCCCAGTATCGCGGCCAGGGCGCGGTGGCTCAGGTAGGCCTGGTTGTCGAAGATGAGGTTCTGCAGCTTCCCCCGCTCCAGGGCCATCAATACCAGCCGGTGGGCGGTGTTGACCGGGGTCAGCATCCGCTTCTCCCTCGCCTCAAGACGCACCGCCTTATTGTGGCAGTTGCGCGCGCAGACCCCGCACCCAAGACAGAGTTCGGAATTCAACCTGGCCTTTGCCGGCATGCCGCTTCCCTCCGGCTCGCGCACAAGCGAGATGGCGTCCACCGGGCAGATGGCGACACACCTGCCGCAGCCGTCGCAACGGGCGGGGTCGGTGGCCTGGATGAAGTTTGTGGTGTACATGGCGTTGGGAATCGCCAGGCGGCGGGTGGCGATCATACCCTCGCAGCAGCAGCCGCAGCAGTGGCAGATGAAGTTGACCTGCCGCTGCACGTTGTCGGCGCACTGCACGAGGTTCAGGTCCCGCGCCTTTTGCAGGAGGTCGAGCCCTTCAACGGCGTCGACGCTGCGGGCGGCGCCGTGTCTGATCAGGGACTGGGCGGCGAGGTTCAGCGTCATGCAGATGTCCAAGGGCGCCTGGCACCCCTTTCCCACCTGCAGCATCTTGTGCCTGCAGTAGCAAAGGCCGACCGCTATGTGGGTAGCACTCCTGATCACCTCGCTGGCACGCTCGTAATCCAGCACCTGGCAGACCTTCTCCTCCGGTATCGCCTCCTCGTTCACCAGCACCCTCCCCAGCGGCGTCTCCCCACCGGCGAAAAGGTCGCGGATGAAGTCGTCCTCCACGTTGATGTAGCGGAAGAAGAGGCCGGCCAACTGCTTCTGGTCCAGGTCCGGCCGCAGCCTCATCAGCGAAAACTCGAAGAACCCCGCCATGGGGGGAGGGAGGACGTACACCATCTTGCCGTCCCGCTCGATGTCCAGCAATAGCGACCGCGACGCCATCTGCTCCAATCTGCCCCGCGCCGCCTCCTTGTCCATGTGCCACACCCGCGCCGCCTTGGCCGCCGAAAACGGGCGCAGCGGCAACCGGCTCAAAAGCCTCGCCTCCTCCTCGCTGCACAAAAGGGCGTAGATCTTGAGCAACAGCTCCGAGGGAGGCGCCCCCTGCGGGAACTTGTTCACGCGCTGCATCAGCCGGTGATAGCCGTTCTCCTGCGTTTGCTCTGCCATGGCGTCCCCTTTGTAAAAAAAATTAAAAATTGCCAATGCAAGAGTGTAGCAGCCGCAGACCCGCCAACAACCGGCGGTTTTTACTCCCTCTCCCTCTGGGAGAGGGCATGTTGGACCGTCGGCAAGGTAATTTATTAATTAAGGAATTGGGAAATGGGTCCGAAAAGAGGCAGAACGACCGACGCCTGCTGGTCCGGCGCCACTGGGAAAGGAACGCTGGCTAAATGAAAAATTTGAGCCTCACGACGAAGATGAGCGCCATGGTTTCGCTTTTGGTGGCTCTGATCCTCTCTTTGCTGACCCTTGGCGCCTGCTGGTACCTCGAACAACAGTTCCGGACGACCATTTTCGGCCAGCAGTTCAGCATGGTCTCCACCATCGCCGGGGAGATCGACGCCAGGATCCACAGCACCCAAAAGCAGCTGGAAGCCCTCGCCGGAACCATCAAACCCGAAGTCCTCAATGAGCCGCACAAGGCCCAGGAGTTTCTGCAGCAGCACCCTGAAGCCCTCGCCGTCTTCGACAGCGGTCTGTTGCTCTTCTCCCGTGAGGGAGTCTTGCTGGCGATCAACCCCATGGAGCGGGATATGATCGGCAGGGACTACTCCTTCCGCGAGTATTATCAAAAGGCGCTGCAGACCAAAAAGACCGTCATCTCCGAACCCTTCATCACCACCCAGCATCATGGCCACCCCACTGTCGCCGTCGTCGTCCCCCTGTTGGACTCCCGCGGCAGGCTCTACGGCCTGATCGGCGGCATGATCGACCTTCTCTCCGACAACTACCTGGGAAAATTGGCCGGGGTGCGCATCGGCAAGGAGGGGAACCTCTATCTCTTCAACAGCCAGCGCACCATGATCGTCCACCCCGACCGCGCCCGAATCATGAAGCAGGACATACCGCCCGGGGCGAACCGCCTCCTGGACCGGGCGCTGCTCGGCTTCGAAGGGGCGGGGGACACCATCACCTCCCGCGGGGTCCCCTCGCTCAGTTCCTTCAAGCGCTTGAATTCCACCGGGTGGATCCTCGGGGCAAACTTCCCGCAACGGGAGGCGTACGCTCCGCTTAGGGAAGCGAAGACGCTCCTGGCGGTGGCGCTTTTCATCTCACTTTGCGGAACCGTCCTCGTCACCCACCTCTTCATGCGCCGCCTCACGTCGCCCTTATTGACCTTCATCGGACACGTGCAGGGAATGGGGGACCAGGAGCGCGAGCTGGAACCGGTGGCTATCAGCACCGGCGACGAGATCGGCACCCTGGCGCTTGCCTTCAACCGCATGGTGCAGGAGCTTCAAAGGCAGAGGACGGCCGCGCGCGAACTGCGGCTGGCCATAGATCAGGCCCCGGTGACGGTGATGATCACCGACCCGCAGGGGGGGATCGAGTACGTGAACCCGAACTTCACCAAGGTGACCGGGTACCAGCCGGAGGATGCGCTGGGGAGGGACCCGAGGGAGATAATCGGCACGGGGTGCTATCCGGAGGAATTCTACGAGGAGCTCTGGGGCACGTTGCGCTCGGGGAAGGAATGGCATGGGGAGATCCGCAACAAGAGGAAAAGCGGCGAACTCTACTGGGAGAGCGTCTCCATCTCGCCCGTGAAATCGCCCCGCGGCGAAATCAACAACTTCGTCGGGGTCATGGAAGACATCACGCAGAGAAAGCGTGCCGAGGAAGCGCTGATCCGGAGCGACGAGCAGATCCGCCTGCTTTTGGAATCGACGGCGGAGGCGATCTTCGGAATCGATCTCATGGGCAACTGCACCTTCGCCAACCCCTCCTGCGCGAGGCTCCTGGGCCACGCGGATCCGGACCAACTGCTGGGGAAGAACATGCATCTGCTGATGCACCACACCACCTCCGAGGGGAAGCCCAACCCGGTGCAGGAGTGCGCCGCCTACCAGGTGCTCCGGGGAGGCGAAGGGGTGCACAAGGATGACGACGTATTCTGGCGACGCGACGGCTCCTCTTTCGCGGTCGAGTACTGGTCCTACCCGCAGCTGCACGACGGGGAACTGGTGGGGGGGGTGGTGACCTTCTTCGACATCAGCGAAAGAAAGCGGGCTGAGGCCGAACTGATCCGGGCCACCGAGGCCGCCGAGGCCGCCACACGCGCGAAGAGCGAGTTTTTGGCCAACATGAGCCACGAGATCAGGACGCCGATGAACGCCGCGCTCGGCATGCTCTACCTGTTGCAGCACACGGAGTTGTCCGAGACGCAAAAGAGCTATCTGGAGAAGGCGCAGACGGCGTCCGGGGTGCTGCTCGGGGTAATCAACGACATCCTCGATTTCTCCAAGGTGGAGGCGGGGAGGATGGTGCTGGAAACCACCCCCTTCCGCATGGCGGCGGTCCTCTCCGACCTGCAGACGGTGGCGCAGGCGACACTCAGGGAGAAGCCGATCGAGTTCGTTACCAGGTGCGGCGCGGATATCCCGGAGCAGCTCTTCGGGGATCCGCTGCGGCTCGGACAGGTGCTCTTGAACCTCGCCAGCAACGCGATCAAGTTCACCGAGAAGGGGAAGGTCGAGGTCGAGGTGGCGCTCCTTGCGCAGGAGCAAGGGGAGGTAACGCTCCGCTTTTCCGTCGCCGACACCGGGATCGGCATGACCACGGAGCAGCAGGAATCCGTCTTCACCCCCTTCACCCAGGCGGACAGCTCCACCACCCGCAAGTACGGCGGAACCGGCTTGGGGCTTGCCATCAGCCGCGAGCTGGTGCAGCTGATGGGGGGGCGGATGTGGGTGGTGAGCGAGCCGGGGCGCGGCAGCACCTTCAGCTTCATCGCCCACTTAGCCCTCCCCGCGGCATCGGGGGCGCAGGCGGCGCCGGGGGGGGAGGGACCGGAACCGGATAGCGATACGCAGCCGGCTCTGACCGGTGTGCGGGTCCTGGTCGTCGAGGACAACCTGATCAACCAGGAGGTGGCCAGGCTGATCCTGGAGAAGGGGGGGATCAAGGTGGACGTGGCACGCAACGGCGCCGAGGCGCTCTCGCTGGTGCACCTGCCGCAGGCTTGCTACCGCGCGGTGCTCATGGACGTGCACATGCCGGTCATGGACGGCCTGGAGGCGACCCGGCGCATACGGCTCGATCCCGCCCTGGCGCGGCTTCCCATCATCGCCATGACGGCGAGCGTCTTCAGCGAGGAGCGGCGGCTCTGCCTGGAGGCGGGGATGAACGATCAGGTGAGCAAGCCTATCGACGTGCCGCAGCTTTTCGCCACTCTCAGGCGCTGGATCGGGCCTATGGAGCTGACCGTCGAGCCCGACCCGCTGCAGGCGGACTGGCACCGGACCGGCTTCCCCGAGCAGATGCCGGGGCTGGATCTGAAGCGGGCGTTGCGGACGCTGGAGGGGACGCCGCAGCTGATGCGGCTTCTGGCTCGGTTCCGGCTGGAGAACGAGCCGCTCATGGCACAGCTGGGCGAGGCAGCCGCGAAAGGGGAGCTGCAGCTGGCCAAGCGCCTGATCCACACGGTGAAGGGGTCCGGCGGCAACCTGGGGGCCACCAGGCTCTGCAGCGCTGCCGCCTCCCTGGAGATGGCGCTCAATGGCGACGACGCCTCGCTCTTGCACCAGACGCTGGAGAATTTCCACGAGAAACTCCACGAGGTCCTAGACTCGATACGCCTCCTGGAAGAGCAATACGGCGGGGCCGTCGGGACGGCATCCGGGGGCGGGGAGACGATCAAGGTCTGCGCCCAGGACCTGGAACACGTAGCGGCCCTGGCGCGGGCGTTGAAGCGCCTTTTGGAGGACCAGAACATGAACGCGCTCGGCCTTTGGGAAGAGATGAGGCCGCTTGTAACCGGAGAACTCGCGGACCGGCTCGAAGCGACGCTGCAGTCGCTCGATTTCGGCGATGCCGGCACCATCCTGCGGGACATCATGCAAAACCTGGAGATATCGTAATGAGCAGCGGAAATGAAAGCTTGCGGCAGAAGATCCTGATCGTCGACGACACGCCGGCCAACATCGAGATCCTTTACAGCATCCTCAAAGGGGCGTACGACGTCCTTTTCGCCAAGAACGGGGGTGACGCCATCCGCATCGTGCAGCAGCAGTTGCCGGACCTGATCCTTTTGGACATCATGATGCCGGGGATGGACGGCTACCAGGTCTGCCGGGTGCTCAAGGCGGACCCGCTGACCGCAAAGATCCCGATCATCTTCGTCACCGCCATGAGTAAGGAGGAGGACGAGGCCATGGGGCTGCAGTCAGGGGCCATTGACTACCTCACCAAGCCGATAAGCCCGCCCATCGTGCTGGCCAGGGTGAGAAACCACCTGCAGCTCAAGCGGAACTCGGACCTCTTGGAGCAGCTCACCGCGCAACTGGAGGAGAAGAACCGGGCGCTGGAGGTGCTGGCCCGGGTCGATGGCCTGACCGGCGTCGCCAACCGCAGGCACTTCGACGAGACACTGCGGCTGGAGGTGCAGCGCGCCATGCGCAACGGGCGTTACCTCTCCCTTATCCTGTGCGATATCGATTTCTTCAAGAATTACAACGACCATTACGGGCACGTGGCCGGGGACAAATGCCTGCAGTCCTTCGGGGAACTGCTCCAGGGAAGCTTCAAGAGGGCGGGGGAGGTGCCGGCGCGCTACGGCGGCGAGGAGTTCGCCGTCGTGCTCCCGGACAGCAGGCCGGAAATTGCCGAGGGGCTTGGGGAGCGGCTGCGTCGGATGCTGCAGGAAAAGGCGCTGCCGCACGAGGCGTCGGAGCTGGGGGTGGTGACCGTAAGCGTCGGTGTGTCGGGAGGGCTCGTGGCGCGGGGCCAGGACGCCGAGTGGTTCATCAAGGAAGCTGACCGGGCGCTGTACCTTGCCAAGTCCGGAGGAAGAAACAGGGTCGCCCTATCTTCCCAATGCGCGCCAGAGTCCGGCGATTCCCATGAGGGCTACGGCGACCCCTGCGAGCCGGAGCATGACCTGGTGAAGCTTACCGGATATGGCGCTTGACGCGGTGCCGAAGCCGAGCATGACGGGAATCGTTCCCGCTCCCAGGGCCGCCATGGTGGCGGCGCCGGTCAGTGCGCTGCCGGTTCCCGCCGCGGCCACGAGCGGCGCGTAGACCATGCCGCAGGGAAGGAGCCCCAGAACGAGCCCCAGGGGAAGCGACGCCAGCGGGGCCCGGGCTGAGAGCGCGCGCTTGAGCGGCTTGGAGAGGAAGCTCGCAGCACCCCTTTCAAAGACGGAGAGCTTCAGGGCGTCGAGGCCGAGTGCCGAGCTAAGGCCGATCATGACCACCAGCAGGTTCGCGCCGGCGAGAAACCAGAAGGAGGCGGACTTGAGCGCCACCAGGTCAAGGGCGGAGCCGGCGAGTCCGGCCACTGCCCCGAGCAGGGTGTAGGTGGCGACCCGGCCGAGGTTGTAGCAGAGCTGGGAAAAGATGCGCGCGCGTAGCGGCGCCTCGTTGTCCCTCAAAGAAAGGGCCGCCACCACTCCGCCACACATCCCTATGCAGTGGAAGCTTCCCGTCGCACCCGCCAAAAAAGCCAACCATACTACCAGCATCGAACCTCCAGCTCCTTCTGCGACGTTCTCTGATCCCATGCTCAAGCTTCGCAACGTGATCACTTGCAGCTTTTAAGCTCCCTCCCCCCTTGCGGGGGAGGGTCGGGGTGGGGGGGGAGGGCGCCATATGCGACGTTGTTGGCAGCTTCACCCACCCCCCGACCCCCTCCCGTCAAGGGAGGGGGAGACCCGCTACCCGTCCTCGGTCGAAGTGCAGCCTGAATTGTCAGCGCCTCTCCCCTCCCTACTTCCGCCTCTTCTCCCGCTCGTCTTCATCCAGCATCCGGTGTTTGGGGCGCTCCATGTCGTGGAATTCCCCGCGCCGCACCGCCCAGAGAAAGACGAGCCAGCATGCGCATCCGAGAAAAAGCGACAGCCCCATCAAGGCGATAAGTGAGCTAGCCATTTCTTGTCCTCATAAGTTTGAGCGAGTTGCCGACCACGCAAATCGAACTGAGCGCCATGGCAGCTGCAGCATACACCGGCGTCAGCCGCCCGGTCATGGCCAACGGGACGCCGACCACGTTGTAGAGAAAAGCCCAGGCCAGATTCTGCCGCACTACGGCCATGGTGCGCCGCGCCATCCGGTGGGCCTCGGCCAGCCGCTCCAGGTCGGGCTTGGCGAGCACCAGGTCGGAGGTCTCCATGGCGATGTCGGTCCCCCCCGCGACTGCGCAGCCGACGTCGGCAGCCGAAAGCGCCGGGGCGTCGTTGATGCCGTCGCCCACCATAAGGACGGTTCCCCCTTCCTCGCGCAACCTCTCGATCTTCGCCGCCTTTTCCGCCGGGGAAAGCTCCCCCCAAGCCTTATCTATCCCGGCGGCCAGCGCCGCTTTTTCGGTGCACTCCTGCCGGTCGCCGCTGAATAGAAGCGTCCCGATCCCCCCCCTCTTGAAGTAGGAAACGAGCCCCGGCGCATCCTCCCGGATCCGGTCCTTCAACACCAGCGCGCCGCAGTAACGCCCCCTGCGCGCAACCCCTACCACGATCCCCCCCTCCGGCGACTCGACCCGTTCGGGGACGCCGCTGGCGCCGGTCCGCTTCAGGAAACAGATGCTGCCGACGGCGACCGCTTCCCCGGCGACCCTGCCGGTGACCCCGCCGCCGGCGAGACTCACCAGCTCCTCTCCCACCGGGTAGGCGATGCCGTTTGCCTCGGCGTACTCGCGCACCGCTTTCGCGATGGGGTGCAGCGAGCCCCGCTCCACCGCAGCGGCGAGCGCCAGGACCTCGCCGCGGGAAAGTCCCTGCGCCGGCTGAACGTCAACCAGCATGGGAGTCCCGCAGGTGAGGGTGCCGGTCTTGTCGAAGACGGCGACGGTGACCCGGCTCAGCCGCTCCAGGATGTCCCCCCCTTTGAAAATAACCCCGGCGGAGGCGGCGGCGCCGGTCCCGGCGAGGATGGCCGTGGGAGTCGCGAGGCCAAGGGCGCAGGGGCAGGCGATGACGACGACGGCCAAGGCGGTCATGAGGCTGGGGCCGAACTCCCCACCCACCGAGTAGTGCCAGCAGAAGGTGGCGACGGCGAGGGTGAGGACAGCGGGTACGAAATAACCGCTGATCCGGTCCGCCAGGCGCTGGATCGGCGCGCGGCGGCTCTGCGCCTGCTCCACCAGGCGCGCCACGCGGGCGATGAAGCTTTCCTCCACCTCCCTGTCGCAGCGCACCCGGACGGCTCCGGTCAGGTTGCAGCTTCCCGCAATCACCTGGTCTCCCGCCTGCTTGTAAAGGGGGAGCGGCTCGCCGGTCGCGGCGGACTCGTCGACGTCCGTGGCCTCTTCGGCTATGGTGCCGTCAACGGGGAAGCGTTCCCCCGGGGAAACCAGGATCAGGTCGCCCGGACGTAGAAGGGAGGGGTCGACCGGCTCCAGCTCGTCTCCCTTGAAGCGTTGCGCTTCACCGGAGCAAAGTTCCATGAGCCTCTCGATCCCGCTGGAGGCCCTCCTTTTGGCGGCATTTTCCAGGAGCCTCCCTATGAGGATCAGGGTGACGATCATCGCCGCGGTCTCGAAGTACACCTCCTCGCCGGCGAAGGTCGCATAGACGCTGTAGCCGTACGAGGAGAGGGCGCCTGTGGCGATGAGGAGTTCCATGTTGGGGGAGCCGTTGACGATGCCGCGCCAGGCGCCGCGAAGAAAGGGCCAGCCGCAGTAAAAGACCACCGGCGTCGTCACCAGCCACGAGAAGAGCTGCAGGTAATTCTTCATCTGCTCGTCGATGCCCAGGAAGTAGCCGGCGTAAAGGGCGAAGGCATAGGCCATGAGCTGCATGGAGAGAAAGGCCGCGGTGCCGAAACGAAAGAGGAGATCCTTGTGCTCGTTCAGCGCCACTTCTTTAGCTGCGTTGCGGGTGTAGGGGCGGGGGAGGTAGCCCAACTCGTCGATCCTGGAGAAGATCTGCGCCGGCGAGGTGCGCGAGCCGTCGAAAAGTACGCGCGCCCTTCCGGTGGCGTAGTTGACGCGGACTTCTTGTACTCCGGCGATCCTCCCGATGATTTTTTCGTTGAGCCAGACGCAGGAGGCGCAGCGGATGCCGTCGATGATGATGTCGATGGCACTCGCAGCGCCGGCTTGGTAGACGAAGCGGGCGAGGTAGCTCTCCTGGTACTTCCCCTGGAAGGCCTGCGGGGAAAGGCCACTCTCCCGCCACTCCCTGCGCCGGTAGAAGTCCGCGAGCCCGGCCCCGTTGATGACGAGGTAGGCGCCGTGGCAGCCGTGGCAGCAAAAGCTCAAGGTAGCGTCGTCCGCGCGCTCCTCCACCAGCGCCCCGGCGGGGATCTCGGCTCCGCAGTGAAAGCATGGGAATTGGGCGGCCGTCAATTGAAGAACACCACCCTTTGGCTCGCGCTGGCCTCGCCCCTGGTGAAGAGGAGCACCCCCTGAAGCTCACTCTGGGCGGATACCGGCAACGAAGTCCGGAATACCCCAGGTGCGCTCTCGGCAAGCTGCAGCGGCAACGCGGAGCTGTCCGTTTTTTTGCCGGGGTGCAGGGAAAGGCTCCCTCCGGCAACCGGCGCCCCCTTCTCGTCGCAGACGCGAACCAGCAGGTCGCGCCCGGCAAGCGTCGCCGTCAGGGTCCATTTGAGCCCTGGGTTCCTGGCGCCGCTTCGGGTGCGGTCGTAGTTGAGCCCGTTGCGGTAATAGTCGGGATCGGTGACGCGGCTCGCAAGCATCCCGGAGGCGAAAAAGGTAGCGGCCATGCCGGCGATGAAGATGCCGAACAGCGTCACTAGGACGACCCGGTAGCAGCAGGTGGTTTTGGTGGTGCGCTTGGTCATGCTTTCTCCCTTGTCGTTACTCCACTGCCACCGGGAGCGGCGTCGCCGCCAGCACCCTTCCTTGCGACACGAGCCTCAGTTCGGCGTTCAGCGCCCTCGCCGGCGCCGGTTTCACCTTGAGCGCCAGGTCCACCTTCCGGTTCTGGTTCGCAGCGAGCTGCAACCCTTGCACCGGCCCGATCAGCTCCATCTGGCGCCCCGGCAGCGGCGCCACTTTCAGCGAGAAGAAACCGGCGCGGGTGGCGCGGTTCTCCAGGTAGACCGTGTAGAAGTTGACCAGGGAGCCGTCCGGGAGCCGCTTCACCTCGGCGCCTGCGCTACGCTGCAGCTTCAGGGTCGCTTCCTTTCTCCCCGCGACGCCTGCGGCCAAGGCTAACGCCAATAACAGCAGCACCGCCCCCAAAAGGAGGGCCTTCCGGTTCAGTCGGACCGGCTCCCCCGGCAGGTTGCCGAAGCTGTATCGGATGAGGCCGGAGCATCCGCGCTTCTCCATCACTTCCCGGCAGGCGTCGAGGCAGCGCCCGCAGTTGATGCACTCGACCTGCAGGCCGTCGCGGATGTCGATCCCCATGGGGCAGGACCTGACGCAGGCGCCGCAGCGAAGGCAGGCATCTTTTCGGGCCGGGTCGAATTCCAGCGTCAGGGTGCCGCGCTCCATGGTCATGAGCTGGATCCTGCCGTAGGGGCAGACGCTCTTGCAGAAGCTCCGCCGCACGAAGGCGAGGTCCAGGTACACCAGCAGCAAAACGGTGATGAGGGTGGTCCCTGCGACGGGGCCGATACCCCCGGTTATGAGACGCTGGAAAAACTGCGGCGGCGCTATGAAGTACCAGACCAGGTTGCAGGCTACGAGTGCTGCGAGGGCGAGGTAGGAAAGGTGACGCGCCAGCCGTTGCCAGAGCGCGGGCTTAAGCCCTGCAAGCCTTGCGTCCATCCAGTCGGCCAAGTCGCACAATGTGGTCTGGGGGCAGAGCCAACCGCACCAGACCCGACCGAAGAGCATGGTGACGAATAAGAATCCAAAGACCAGGATCAGTACCACGATGAGGAAGAGGTAGAACTCCTCGATGCGGAGGCTTGCGCCGAAGAAGAGGAGGGTCCTGCTGCCGGCATCCAGGCGCAGCAGGGATTGCCCCCCTATCTGGAAAAACGGGATCGCCAGCAGGAGGAGCGAGGCCAGCCACTGTACGCCTTCGCGCCAGGGGGCCAGGCGCCCGCTCCGCTTGTTCCCTTGCCTCAAAGCGACAGCACGAACTGTACGAGCCCCTGCACTTTTTCGCCGGAGAGGTCGTTCTTGAAGCCGGGCATACCCCCGGGACGGCCGTCGACGATGCTGCTGGTAACGTCCGGGGCGGTCCTGCCGTATTTGAATTGCTTGCGGGTCAGGTCGGGGCCGATGCCCCCTTTGCCGTCCGCTCCGTGGCAGGCGACGCAGCGCTCGGCGAACTCCTTCTTACCTTCGGCGATAAGGTCGGTGCTTCTGATCTCCTCGTTGGCGCTGCGCGGCGCCGCTTTCTCCAGTTTCTCTTTCTGGACCGCCAGCCGGGCCTCTTTGGCCTTCTTGATCGTGTCGAACTCGGCGTAGGAACTCCAGCCGCTGAACAGGTAGTACCCCATGAAGGGGACGGCCCAGAGGATGAGCCCGTAGAACAGGATCCTGAAGACCAGCGGGGTTTTCTTTTCCGGGCGGTACCTGATGCCGTCGTACTCCTTATTTTCGTCGGACATCTCGTCCTCCTTTGCCGTTCTCTTCGGGGTGGTCATCGTTCATCATCCGGTACTTCGGCTCCTCGCCGCTGGCCTTGTGCTTTTTGCTGTAGGTCCGTGCCACGATGGCGGCGAAGACGAGGAAGAGCAGGATGGTGACTCCCAGGTAGTAGATGCTCGCAAGATCCATATCAGCGCCTGTGCACGGATTTGATGTAGGTGACCACCTTCCAGGTCCTATCCTTCCCTAGCGAGTCGCCGAAGCCGGGCATGCCGGCCTGGGTGCCGCTGTAGATCGTGCCGAAGATGGCCGCGTCCGGCTTATCCATGTCACGCAGGTCCGGTCCCACCTCGCCCTTCAACTCCTCCCCGTGGCACTGGCCGCAATGCTCGCGATAGAGCGCCTTTCCCTCCGGGAGCACGGACATGTTGTCCTGGTAGGGGTTCTTCAGCTCGCCCAGCACGGCGGCGCGGCCGGTCTTTCTCCAGGGGATGTCGTTTCCGACCTTCTGCAGGTAGGCGACCATGGCGTCCAGCTCCGTCTTCCCCTTGAGCGCGTCCAGGTCCGCCTGGGTGTAGGGGAAGTTGAGCGCCTTCATCTTCCGCTCGCTAAGGCTTGAGTCGAGCGGCTGGTTCATGAAGGCATAGGCGGGCATGTTGGAGCGGGGCACCATGGAGCGGGGATCCTTCATGTGTTTCACGTGCCAGGCGTCGGGGTACTTGCCGCCGATCCGGGCGAGATCCGGCCCGTTTCTCCGGGAGCCCCAGAGGAAGGGCTGGTCGTAGACGAACTCGCCGCTTTTGGAGTACTCGCCGTAGCGCTCCACGTCGGATAAGAGCGGGCGCACCGTCTGGGTGTGGCAGTTGTTGCACCCCTCGCGGATGTAGATGTCGCGCCCCTCCAACTGCAGCGGCGTGTAGGGTTTCACCGAGGCGATAGCAAGCTTCGGGTCGTTGATCCACCGGAAGGGGATCACCATGGTGATGACGGTGCCGACCAGGATGGTGACGGTGGCCAGGAGCAGGAAAACGATCGGTTTTTTCTCTATCATGGCGTCTCCTCCCTAGGCCGGCTGCGCGGCGCCCTGCGTCTTGGCGCCGGCGACGGTCTTCCAGATGTTGTAGAGGAACACGCAAAGTCCGGCGAGATACACCACCCCGCCCAGGGCTCTTATGTGCCAGTAGGGATAGATCTCGATCATGGTCTCCATGAAGCTGTAGTGGAGGCTTCCGTCCGGGTTGGTCGCGTTCAGCATCGCCGCCTGCTGTACCCCCGCGATCCACATGCTGATCGAGAACATGAGCTGCCCGGTGAGCACCAGCCAGAAATGGACGTTGGCCAGGCGGATGCTGTAGATCTCTGTGCCGTAGATGCGGGGGAGGGTGTAGTAGATCGCGGCGAAGAGGACCAGCGAGACCCACCCCAGCGTCCCCATGTGCACGTGCCCCGGGACCCAGTCGGTGAAATGGATGAAGGCGGAGAAGGTCCTGATCGACTGGGAGGGACCCTGCAGCGTCTGCGCCCCGTAGAAGGTGATGCCGAAGATGAGGAACTTGACCAGGTAGTTCTCACGCATCTGGTGCCACTGGCCGTTCATCGAGAAGTAGCCGTTGAAGACCGCGGCCCAGGAGGGGGCGATCAGCATCACCGAGAAGGCCATGGCGAGCGTCTGCACCCAGTCGGGGACCGGCGCCCAGAGCAGGTGGTGCGCTCCGGTCCAAAGGTACATGAAGATGAGGCTCCAGAAGGCGATCACGCCCATGCGGTGGCTGTAGATGGGGACGCCGGTCGCTTTCGGGAGGAAGTAGTAGAAGATGGCGAGCGGTGGGGTGGTGAGCACCATGGCGACGGCGTTGTGGCCGTACCACCACTGCACGTTGGCGTCGTTGGCCCCCGCGTAGGCGGAGTAGGACTTGGTGAGCGACACGGGAATGGAGGCGTTGTTCACCAGGTAGAGCACCGCGACGCCGACCAGGGTGGCCAGGATGTACCAAAGCGAGATGTACATCTGCTCCTCGCGGCGCTTGACGATGGTCATGACGATGTTGATCGCGAAGATGACCCATACCACCACCACCAGGCTCGCCACCGGCCATTCCAGCTCGGCGTACTCCTTGGAGCGGTTCATGCCGAGAGCCAGCGTCACCGCGGCGAGCGCTATGGCCAGGTTGAAGAGCCAGAGCTGGACACGGGCGAGGCCCGGGCTCCAGATGCCGGTACGGGTGAGGCGCTGGGTGATGTAGTAGAAAAAGGCCATGAAGCTGCCGATCCCCCAGCCGAAGATCCCGGCGTTGGTGTGGATCGGGCGCAGCCGTCCGTAGGTGAGGTAGGGGGGGAGGTTCAACTGCGGGAAAGCGATCTGGAACGAGATCAGCACGCCGACCAGGACCGCCACGAGACCCCACACCATGCTCCAGGTGATGAACCCCTTGACGACGTCGTCCGCGTACCCTTCCTGTTGATTCATGCCAGCCTCCTCGATATGGAGTGGGAAATCAATCTTTCAGCCGTTACGACGTTCGCTCCAGCTTCGCGATCGCCAGTCATAAACCGTTAAACCTTCCTGCTTTTCCAGTATCTGCTTTGTCTGTGGCAGATGGTTTGAGAGTAACCAGTCGGCAACAACTTGTTAGTTTATGGTGCAAACCGAGTTTAGCAAGTGACGAATCGGTATACGTTGGGATCACTGTTGCCCGGGATGAGGGACGCACGGCGACAATGTCACCATGCTGGCACAGCAATGACCGGGAGGAGACATCCTTGAGCACCCGCGATTCATCTACTTCTATGCAGGAGGCGGAATTCTTCTATTGTTCGTCTTGCTATGCCAACTCCCCCCCCGTGACGCTACTTCTCCCCTTTCTTCTCATCCAGCGGTTCCGGCTTGCAGAGCACCGCCTCCTTGCGCGCCGCGCGGGCGCACTTGCGACAGACGAAGCGCGGTGCCGACACCAGTTTCTTCAATTCCTTCAGGTTATCCTTTATTTCTTCCTTGTCCCACTTGCATAGCGGCTTCTCTTCCTTGGACATTGCTGGATCTCCCTTAGATGTTGGCTTCCTTTGTCTATGAACGGGCTAGGACAGGTGTCACCCTCTCTCATTGCAAAGGGCAAGAACTATTATTAGTTTAAATTAATCCATATTTGGTTGGGTCGAGGGTTGAAATGACATTCTTAGTCGTTATAGTAGATCGTATTTCGTTATCTTCTATTACTATAATGCCAAAAGGGGGAAATAATATGTCCATGTTTTGCCGCCAATGTGAGCAGGCCGCCAAGGGAACCGGATGCGACGTCATGGGTGTCTGCGGGAAAAGTCCCGAGGTAGCCGCCCTGCTGGATCTGTTGCTCCACGGTCTCAAGGGGCTCGCGATCTATGCGGACAAGGCGCGTGCCCTGGATGCGCGCAATACTGTCGCCGACATGTATCTCATCGAAGGGCTCTTCACCACGGTCACCAACGTGGATTTCGATCCGGTGCAGCTGGCCGGCAAGCTGAGAAGGTGCTACGACCTGAAGGAACAGGTCAAAGCACTGTACGAGGGAGCCTGGCGCGAGAAGCATGGGGCGTCTCCCGCGGCCATCACCGACGGTCCCGCCGCGTGGGTGATAGCGGATACGCTGGAAGGTCTGGTGGCGCAGGGTAAAAACTGCGGAGTCATGAGCCAGCACAGCGATCCCGACATCCTCTCCTCCATCGAAATCATCATCTACGGCTTGAAGGGTATGGCCGCCTACGCTAACCACGCCTGCATCCTCGGCAAGACCGACGAGGAGGTATTCGCCTTCTTCCACAGCGCGCTCGCCGCCACCACCGACACCGACAAGGGGCTGATGGACTTCGTCGGCATCGCCATGGAGTGCGGCAAGCTCAACATCAAGGTGATGGGAATACTCAACGAGGGGCACGTCGAGCGCTACGGCCATCCGGTCCCGACCAAGGTGCAGCTCGGCACCCGCAAGAATAAGGGGATACTGGTCTCCGGCCACGACCTGCGCATGCTGGAGGAGATCCTCAAGCAGACCGAAGGGAAGGGGATCGATATCTACACCCACGGCGAGATGATCCCCGCCCACGGCTATCCTGCCCTGAAGAAGTACCCGCATCTCTACGCCAACTTCGGCGGCGCCTGGCAGGACCAGCACAAGGAGTTCCAGGCTTTCCCCGGCGCCATCATCTTCAACACCAACTGTATCCAGCGCCCCGCCGACAGCTACAAAGACCGCCTCTTCACCTGGGGCGAGGTAGGGTGGCCCGGGGTGAAGCACATCGCCGGCTGGCACTTCGACGAGGTGATCAACAAGGCCCTTGAGTGCCCGGACCTCCCGGACGCTCCCGGCAAGGAGATCCTGACTGGCTTCGGGCACAACGCCGTCCTGGGGGTGGCGGACAAGGTCATCGAGGCGGTGAAGGGGGGAGCGGTCAAGCACTTCTTCCTGATCGGCGGCTGCGACGGCGCGAAGAGCGGCCGCAACTACTACACCGAGTTCGCCGAGAAGGTCCCCAAAGACTGCATCATCCTTACCCTTGCCTGCGGCAAGTACCGTTTCAACAAGCTCGAATTCGGCGATATCGGCGGCATCCCGCGCCTTCTCGATGTGGGGCAGTGCAACGACGCCTACTCCGCAGTGCAGATCGCCCTGGCCCTCGCCGGAGCCTTCAACTGCGGCGTCAACGACCTGCCGCTTAGCTTCATCCTTTCCTGGTACGAGCAGAAGGCGCACGTCATCCTGCTTTCGCTTTTGTACCTGGGGATCAGGGACATCAAGCTCGGTCCGATGCTTCCCGCCTATCTCTCGCCGAACGTGCTGCAGTTTTTGGTCAGCAACTTCAACATCGGCCAGATCAGCACGGTCGATGCCGACCTCAAGGCGAGCCTCGGGCAGTAATAAAGCCTTTTCCGACAGGGGAAGCGGACTACAGGTCAGCAGTGGCAGAGGCGGCAAGAAGTAACAAGAAACAAGAAGAGGTAGTAGCTCCTTTAGCGCCAGGTCCTACGACCTGGCGCCTTTTTGAGCGTGCCCTGCTGCATAGGTTTTTCTATCACCATTGCCAGCACCTTAGCAACACCCCGGCCGAAGAAGTACGTGCTAGAAAACAGAAAAGATAGAAGAAGTTTTACTGGATAAAAAATGTATTACATATAAAGAACTGGTGACATGGGTGCCCTACTAAATCTGTAGCAGGAAGCAAATCAGGAGATTATCGAGCGGTTTTATCTAAAGTCAGATACGATGAAGTAATTTTCAGGTATCCACTTGATCCTATGTATGATACACCACCAGTTATTCAGAATGCCGTGCAGCTTATATAGTTCGGCATTTAATTTTATTTCGGAAAAGGAGGACGTATGAAAAAGATTGTTTCATCGATGCTAACCTGTGCTGCTGTACTTACCATGGCAACTACAGCTGTTGCCGGAGAAAGAGAGGGGGCATTTTCAATTTCTCCTTTTGTCGGCGGTTATACGTTCGATGGGGAGCAGCACTTGGAAACGGCACCTGTGTTTGGGCTGCGCCTGGGCTATGACCTGACAAAGAACTGGGAAGTCGAAGCTGTTGCTGATTACTTAGCGACCGAAGGGACACGTAATGACAGAAGTGTCAATGCCTTGTCCTATCGACTGGACGTCCTCTACAACTTTTTGCCGGATGGACCGCTGGTACCGTACCTTGCAGTGGGAGGTGGCGGGATTACCTACGGTCACGGCCGCGATGGGCTTGAAGTCAGTGACAGAACTACTGACGCAACCATCAATGCCGGTGGGGGCATCAAGTACTTTGTTACCGACTCGGTCGCGTTGCGGGCTGACGCTCGCCAGCTGTTCGTATTGGAAAGTCCGGACAAGCCTAAATACAACTGGGAGTACACCGCCGGCCTGACCTTCCTGTTTGGCGACAAGGCAGCTCCGGCACCGGTAAAGGCTCCGGCACCTGCACCTGCACCAAAGCCGGTTGTTGAACCCGTTCCTGTGCAAAAGCCTGTTCCGGCTCCTGTAGTAGCTCCTGTGCCGCCTCCCGCCCCCCCCGCTCCTTCTGCAGACATGACGGTTACACCGGGTTCGATTACCAAAGGCGAAGCCGCCATTTTGACTTGGAAGTCGAGCAACGCCACCAATTGTGAAATTCAGCCGGAAGTTGGCTCTGTTAAGCCTCAGGGTACCGTCAAGGTTGTCCCTGCTGACAATACTGAGTACACCATAACCTGCAATGGCGCCGGTGGCACCGCTAATAGTGCAGCCAAAGTCGCGGTGATTGCTCCTGCTCCAGTAGTGGTTGCGCCCCCTGCTCCTGCTCCGAAGCTGTGCAGCCCTGCTGTCATAAACATCCAGTTCGATACCAACAAGGCCGACCTCAAGCCCCAGTATCGCCCTGAATTGAAAGCTTTAGCTGACTTCTTGAACGAGTTCCCCAATGCCACTGGTGTCATTGAGGGGCATACCGACAACGTTGGACCGAAAGCTCTTAATATGAAACTGTCTCAATCGCGTGCAGATACGATCCGTAATTCTCTTATCAAAGAATTCGGGATCGCACCTGAGCGGATTAAAGCAGTAGGCTATGGTCCTACAAAGCCCGTTGCCAGCAACAAGGATAAAGCGGGGAAAGCAAAGAATCGGCGTATCGAATCCAACTTTAACTGCAACAACAAGTAGCAATAACGCTACGGCTGCTGACAAGCAAACACCCTTTTGGAATATTTCTAAGAGGGTGTTTTGCTATCACCATGGCATGGCACCCTCACCCAGAAAGGAGAAGTACAATGTCAAAGCGACTTTGCGCTGAGTTCATCGGTACATTCTGGTTGGTTCTTGGAGGTTGTGGTAGTGCGGTACTTGCTGCGGCATTCCCGAATGTCGGGATTGGATTGCATGGTGTCGCGCTGGCTTTCGGATTGACTGTTCTCACTATGGCCTACGCCATTGGGCATATTTCGGGGTGCCATCTTAACCCAGCTGTTTCCATCGGCCTCTTCGCCGGAGGACGCTTCCCGGCTAAAGAACTTCTGCCGTACATCATAGCCCAAGTGCTTGGAGGCATTGCAGGTGCTGCTGTACTGTTCCTCATTGCCAGCGGGAAAATAGGGTTCGATGTTGCTGCCGGCTTTGCTTCAAATGGCTATGGGGAGCATTCTCCGGGTGGGTATTCGCTATTAGCCGGGTTCGTTACAGAGATCGTGATGACCATGATGTTCCTATTTATCATCATGGGCGCGACCGACAAACGTGCACCACAAGGGTTTGCGCCGATAGCCATCGGTTTGGGACTTACCTTGATCCACCTCATAAGCATTCCGATCACCAATACGTCGGTAAATCCGGCACGCAGTACCGGGGTTGCCATATTCGTCGGAGGATGGGCCATTTCACAATTGTGGCTCTTTTGGGTGGCCCCAATTATCGGAGCAATAGCTGGCGGCAGTATTTACCGGTTTATCGGCTCCGGCGATGAATAGATGCCGCTAAACACTCATCTTGTCGAATTGCGAATGGATTTTCACCCATACTTCTTTCGGAGGTAGTGACTATGAGCATCGTTAAAGAGTTCAAGGAATTTGCCGTAAAAGGGAACGTCGTCGATATGGCGGTCGGTATTATAATTGGTGCGGCATTTGCCAAAATAGTATCGTCGTTCGTCGGAGATGTTGTTATGCCGCCAATCGGAGTTCTTCTGGGAGGCGTTGATTTTTCACAACTTTCCATCGTTGTTAAAGAAGCGGTTGACAAAAAGCCACCTGTGCTGATTAGTTACGGCAAGTTTATACAAACAGTCGTGGATTTTACTATCATTGCCATGGCAGTTTTCGCAGCAGTCAAGGCAATAAATACGCTCAAGAAGAAAGAAGCTGCAGCGCCGGAGGTCCCCCCCGCACCGACACAACAAGAAATACTGCTTACTGAGATCAGGGACCTGCTTAAAAGCAACAGATAATACATCGGTTCAAGATGCTGCGAGGATTGGCTTACAAAGCATAATTTGGGGGTAGAAGATAGAGCCGCGAGAAGCAACAGTAAGGCGTAGCTCCTTTTGCGCCAGGTCCCACGACCTGGCGCCTTTTTTTGTGTGCGCCATTGCCGGCTAAGACAATCCGCACTTCACCTTTGACAGTGATGGTAGATCTCTATATATTGCGGTTGTTTTAGCTGGAACAAATGAAATTTGCATATGAGTAGCGTATGCATGTTCCATTCAGATGGGAAGGGGGGATGGACAGTTTTCTGTCCATCCCCCCAATTGGCACAAAATCCGGTCGTTACAGTGTGTGATATCAGCGGGTTACGCCAATATGATCGACAAATCTTTTTAATGTTGTACGGCGACGAGGGGGGATGACGGCAATTTCCCTTTAATTACATAGTTAAGCGAGGAGACAATGAATAGAAAAATTTGTGAAAAGATTAAAATTGCAATTCCGGCAGTTATTCTTCTGACGACAGGGTGTACCGCAAATTACTTAGTAACTCCGGATGAGTTCATAAATCAGGTAGCAGAGAAGCAATATAAAACGGAAAACCCGACAGGCTTCTATGTTGTATCACCACTCGCATCGCTATTTTTCAATCAAAAGTATGACGCGAATAACATAAGGAAAGTATTATGTCGGGATAAAGCTGGAAATCTTTTATACTTGTTTCCAGATCGTAATACACAATTAGAAATAACATCCAAATCTACAAATGATGTAGTTAAAATGTATTTTGACACGGTGTTTTTTGAAGCAAATAAATTAGTTGGTTTGCGTTCACGATTAGTCCCTGGCATGACAAGAGAAATTGCTTTGACAGACATTGAAAGAATAGAAATTTATGCAGAGTTTCCACGAACTGAAAAAGTTGATCTGAAATGATTTGACCGGTTAACCAGCGGCGACAGCGGTCTCCGCTAACGCTCCGCCGCTGGCGCCTTGAGGCGTTGGTGCAGGAAAGCCAATGCCTGTCGAAAGGAGTGAGCAAATGGGGCATCCAACCGGAGGACAGGGAAATCAGTTCACAACGGCGCAGACTTTCGACCAAGCGTATGAGTTCATCCGCAGTAAACCGAACTTTAATTCTACTACGGGGAAGCCGATTATTGCCAGAGTCGGCAAGTCAAAAGACGGTAGGACTAGGACAATTGTTTTCCAAGGCGAGAATAGTGTCCATGGAAGCGTCTGTAGTGAATGTTGGGGATATCGCAGCAACTGCTCTGGAACTCACATCGGGCAATGCACAGAAGCGCTAGACATCCATATGTCCAGGAAGCGTTGAGCAAAGCCGGAGAAAGCATATAGGAGCGAACATGCGATTTGCACTGTTAGGCGGAATACGAATTGAGGCCAGTCTAAAACTGAGGGCTGCTTGTCCTGGCTGTGGCGCCGAGGTTGTTGCCAAATGTGGAAAGCACATCACTTGGCATTGGGCGCATTTGTCGCGAACCCATTGTGATCCGTGGTGGGAACAGGAAACTGAGTGGCATCGAGCTTGGAAAAATCGCTTCCCTCAAGATTGGCAAGAGATCCCCAATCGGGATAGGGATTCTCGCGAGTTGCACATAGCCGATGTGAAAACCCCTTCGGGACTGGTGATCGAGTTCCAGCGTTCAACTATTCACCCCGATGAAATTCAGGCGAGAGAGGCCTTCTATCAGACGATGATATGGGTTGTGGATGGCTGTAAAAACGACGCGGACAGGTTCAACTTCTCGAACATGCGCGGACGTCCAAACCAGGACAGCATTGCGCAGTTTCAATGGTTCGGACAGAGCACACTTTTCAAGCGCTGGCACACCACCAAGCCGATATTCATTGATTTTGGGTCTGAGCATGGTTTTTGGCGCATCTTGCGCTTTGATCTAAAGACCAAGCGAGGGCTTGCCGGATATGTGGATATTGACGGTTTTGTTCAGCTAGCGAGTTCTGGAACTACTGATTTCAGCGCGGTTGGTGGGCCGGCATCCGTTTAAGGAAAAGGGAAAAGAGGGGTCAGCCCTGGACATAAGACAAAACTGTCCTGCGTCAAGGACCGACCCCTTTCCAGCACGGACAATGATGACATGATACTTATAAGACCAGCAAAGATGACTGAACTGGACACGTTGCTCGACATTGTTCAAGCGGCAACTCGTCACATGGAAGCCAAAGGGATTCATCAGTGGGATGACATCTACCCGGACAGAGCGATATTGCAGAGTGACGTTGATTCACAACATATGCATGTGATTGAGGTTGATGGACGAATCGTCGGCATGATCTCGATCAATGATTCACAGTCACCGGAATACCAAGATGTCAAATGGCAGTACTCCGGCAGAGTACTCGTAATTCACCGTCTTACCATCGACCCTTCTCATCAACGCCAAGGAATGGCCACACGTTTGATGGATTTTGCTGAAAAGACCGCGGAGAAACAGGGCTACGAAACGATTCGATTTGATGCGTTCACGCAGAATCCCGGTGCAACGGCACTTTATGAACATCTGGGATATGAAAAAGCCGGCACTGTCCGATTCAGGAAAGGGGTTTTCTTCTGTTTCGAAAAACAGGTAAAAAAGCCGGTGGCAGAGGGAGGTTTGGCGGGCAGATCTTAGCGCACCGGTTAAGACCGGCGAGAGATGTGGGTGAAACCCATAAAACAAAAAAGGACTTTCAAGTGCCAACAATTTCCATCTTTTTCGGCACTATAATCAGAATGTATTTCTCTCCTGCGGAGCATCCGCCGCAACATTTCCATGTGTACTACAACGACTTTAAGGCTTCAGTCGACATCAGGACTTGTGAGATAATAAAAGGAAACCTCCCTCGAAAGCAGGTAAAGCTGGTGTTGGGGTAAGGGGTACAAATGTATCCGGCAGTGATAGAAGTAATCCCGGGAAACGACTACGTCTTAAAAGTGGCTTTTGATAACGGTGAATGTGGCCTTCTGGATATGAAGCCTGTTCTGGAATTTGGCGTCTTCAAGAGGCTTAAAGACGAAGATGCATTCAAAAGGGTGAAGGTTTCTTTCGACACTATTGAATGGGATTGCGGAGTTGATCTTGACCCGGAGTATGTCTACGCGAAATGCATGGCTACAACGGAAAAAGTAGGCCCAACAAGGCAGGTGGCGACGGAGTCCGCAGTGGGTGAGCGCGGGGGAAAGTACGGAAGGTAAGGGCTCCGCCGCTCGCTAACAGACGAAATAGGGAAGGAAGGATGTTTAACCGGCATATTCGATGTTGCGCCGTGTATGAGGAGCGATTTCTTCAAGAGACTTGAGGATGATGCCTATTTCAGGCAGGTGCGCGTCTTTTTTATTGGAATTGGTTGGCCTGACGGTCAGGACCTCGGCCCCGATACTATAGAGGCTGATCTGCAGCGGGTCTAACCATGAGGAGCCGATCCCTTCCCCCTTCGCGGACCGAACAGTCAGCATTCTGCGCTCCCCCTCCCGCCTGGCGGGGCGGAGCTTTTGCGGAAAAATGCATTTTTCCGGAGCGGAAACGTCATATTTTATTTCAAATACGTCATTTCTGGAGCAGGAAACGTCACATTCGTTTCAAAATATGTCATTTCGTAACAGGAAACGTTCATATTTTTCTCAAATGTTGCATTTTTCGACTCGAAAACGTCATTCCTGATTTAGAAATGACATATTTCGCAACAAAAAACGCAATTTCAGGTATTGAGGAGATTTGCTGAAGGAAGGAACGACGAAACCGGTAACACAGAAGCCGTTTGCCACGGAGGGACGGATAAAACCGGCGAGGAGAGTTGAGGGGCCGCGCCCCGGCAGAGCAATATGGGCTGGGGTGAGGCGACCGTCGCAAAAAAAAGAGGCGACAGCATTCAGCCGTGGCCTCTTTTTTCTTTCTGTTCTTTGATACCCCAAGGGGCGTTGCCCTCACCCCCGCCCCTCTCCCACCTGTGGACCGTAGCCTACGGTGGGCGAAGGCCCAGAGGGGCGAGGGGATGGACAACTGAAGGGCGCGTCAGCGTTCGCAGGATTATTTGATGATTAAATATTCGCTGCCGGGGTGACGACTACCTCCTCGGCGGCCTGCTTGTCGGAAGGCTTCAGCGTGAACAGGTGCCAGATGGTGGTGAGTACGCCACCCAAAAAGACGAGCCCGACGCCGAAGGCGATCCTGAACCAGAGCATCATGGTCTGCTGGGCGGTGCTGTAGCCTATGTCGAGGAATCGCTCCAGGTAGGTCTGCAATATCCCGGCTATGCCGAAGACGAGCCCCAGCGTGAACATGGCGATGGTGGTGATCCAGAACCCCCACCGGCCGGCGGTGTCGTGGTACTTCGTGATCCCCTTCAGGCGCGGCATGGCGAAGTAGAAGATGGTCAGGTTCAACAGGGCATAAGCACCGAAAAAGGCGAGATGCCCGTGGGAGACGGTGATCTGGCTACCATGGGTGTAGCGGTTGACGGGTGGCAGGGTGTGCATGAATCCCCAGAGCCCGGCGCCGACCAGGTGGTAGATGGCAAGCCCCACGATGTAGTACCAGGTGAGCGGATTGACGATGGGGTTGCGGCGCTCCCGAACGTGCATCCAGGTGTCGACCACCATGAGCACGATGGGAAGCGGTTCCAGGGCGCTGAAGATGCCGCCCCACCAAAGCCAGTAGTCCGGAGCCCCGATCCAGTAGTAGTGATGGCCGGTCCCCACTATGCCGGTGAAGAGGAAAAGCCCGGTCTCGACGTAGAGCCATTTCTCCACTACCTGGCGCTCCACCCCGGTCACCCGCATGATGATGTACGCCATGATCGATGCGGTGACTATTTCCCAAGCCCCCTCCACCCAGAGATGGATCACCCACCACCAGTAGTAATAATCCGTGTTGAGGTTGCGGTAAAAAGGCATGCCGAAGAGGTACATGAGCGCCAGAAAGGTGACCCCGCCCAAAAGCATCCACTGCAGCGCGGTCTTCACCTTCGCCTTGATGATGGTCATGGCGACGTTGGCTATGAATAGGAGCGCCGCCACCACGATGAGGGCGTTCAGCGGGAAGGGGATCTCCAAAAGCGGCTTCCCGCGGGTCCAACCGAATAAAAAGCCGATCACGGCGGTGACCGCCGCTGCCACGAAGATGATCAACTGCAAGTAGGCGATCTTCGTGCTGTAAAGCTCGCGGTCGCACTCGGGCGGGAGTATGTAGTAGGTCCCCCCCATGAAGCCGAGCAGCATCCAGGCCACCAGGGTGTTGGTGTGGATTTCACGGGCGGTGCTGAAGGGAAAGACGTTGACCAGCTCCTGCGGCAGCGTGAAGGCGTAGTTGATGGAGAGCCAAAGCCCCATGATGACCTGCAGGATGAACAGCACCAGGGCCAGACGGAAGTACCAAAGCGAGACGCGCTGGCTCTCGAATTCGATCGTCTTCATTGGCTCACCTCCTTGTGGCTTTTAAGGCTCAGCAAGAAATCCGCGATGGTGCCGGCAGTCTGCAGGCTCACATCCTGCGGCGGCATGGTCACACCCGGCCGCACCGATTGCGGATTGATCATGTAATTGATGAGAGTCTGCCGGTCGTAGGTGATGCGGTTGGCAATCTCGGTGAGGTCTCCTCCCACGTTGCGCCCCTGGTGCTCGAAGGTATGGCAGCCGCCGCACGCCTGCAGTACCAGGTGTACTTTGTCCAGCTTCTGAGGCTGCGACTCCCTGAGCTTGTACGCCTCGACGAACTTCTCGTCCTGCGGCGGCCACTTTCGGTTATCTATTTCAGCCGTCCAGCGCAAGAAGGCGATAAGCTGCCTTGTTTCGGGCTCGGTTATCCCCAATTGCGGCATCTTCCTGAAGGAGTTCTTGTACATCACCTCCGGGTGCTGGACGATGGAGGCGATGTTGTTTTCGCCAAGCCGGTAGAAGGCCTTGGTCATGTCCGGGGCGTAATAGCCGCCGAAGCCCAGGATGGTGTGGCAGTCGTTGCAGTTGTACTTGTGCCAGACCTTTTTCCCGGCCACTACCTCTTCGCTAAGTTTGTCGGTGTGCGTGTACTTCGGGGTTTGCAGGTGAAAATCGTAGGTCATCCAGAGGAAGATGGCGGCTGAGATGAGGGTTCCCAGCCAGAAGATGAGACGAGCCGTTTTTCCGGTCATGCGCCCTCCTTGGTCCGTGTTGCCTAGTTAGTTGCCAAGCTCTAATGATTGCAGCAACAGAAGGATACACATGGGGGGGGTGATGTCAACCGGATCATGGCTTAAAGTGGCGGAAGCAAAGGCCGATTGTGGTATTTCATGCGACTCGGAAGACGGGGCGTGGGGCCGGTGCGGCTAATGATGAAGATTATTCCCGGTCACGGGAACGGGCACTGCATTTAATGGGGCAAAGGGAAACAGCTACGAGAGCGAGCCAGAGGGAGGCGACGGTAGCGACTACGAAAACCATGATTTTCTCCTTTTGTCCAGGATATGATGGCACCTTACCCCACCCCCTGACCCCCTCCCGCTGTATAGACTGGGGACATGGTTTACAAATGTTCGGGGACATAGTTAACACTTTTGCCAAGAATGACCTTTCCTCGGAGGAGGGAGACCATGCCTTGGCGACCGGTGGATACTATGACCCTGAGATTCGAGTTCGTTCATTTGGCGTTGCAGGAAGGCAGCAACATAGCCTTCCTTTGCAAACGCTTTAACATCAGCCGTCCGACCGGCTACAAATGGATTAGCAGGTTCCTTGAAACCGGCGTCGAAGGCCTAATTGACTTATCTCGCAAGCCACTGACCTGTCCACATAAGACGGTCACTGCGACCGAAGATGCTATTCTCAAGCTTCGCGAAGAACATCAGGCTTGGGGAGCACGTAAGCTACGTAAGCGTCTTGAAAAACTTGGGCATCAGGGGGTGCCTGTACCTTCGACCATAACAGCAATCTTGCGCCGCAACGGCTGCATTGATCCAGCTGAGTCAGATAAACATACTGCTTTCCAACGGTTCGAGCACCCATACCCAAACGACCTATGGCAGATGGATTTCAAGGGCAGTATTCCGATGAAGCATCATGGTCGCTGTCATCCGTTGACTGTTCTGGATGACCATTCCCGGTTTAGTGTGGTGCTTGTAGCCTGTGCCAATGAGCGAACAGAAACGGTTAAAGCTGCTTTGATTGAGGCATTCAGGCAATATGGATTGCCATATCGAATGACCATGGACAATGGCAGCCCATGGGGTAACGATCAATACAACGACCTTACGCCATTAACGGTCTGGCTTATCAGAAACGAGATACGGGTCAGCCACTCTCGCCCCTATCATCCTCAAACACAGGGTAAGGACGAGCGGTTTCACAGAACTCTGGTTGCAGAAGCAATCGCTGGAAGAGTCTTCGAAGACCTAGCTGACTGCCAGCTTAGATTCGACACCTTCAGGCATTGCTACAACTTGGAGCGCCCACACGAATCACTAGGTATGGAAACTCCGATGACGCGTTATAAGCCTAGCCGGCGGACTTACTCAGAAATACTGCCCGAGATTCAGTACGCCCCAGACGACGAGATCCGAAAGGTCCAGGCCGAGGGTAAGGTGTCATTCAAAGGCCGATGTGTGCGCCTCGCGAAGGCGCTCAGGGGGCAGCCGGTGGCATTTCGGCCAACCATACGCGATGGC
Organism: Citrifermentans bemidjiense Bem; assembly: GCF_000020725.1. Taxonomy (NCBI): domain Bacteria; kingdom Pseudomonadati; phylum Thermodesulfobacteriota; class Desulfuromonadia; order Geobacterales; family Geobacteraceae; genus Citrifermentans; species Citrifermentans bemidjiense. The sequence goes on from NC_011146.1 coordinate 1,447,095, forward strand.
GAATATGGCGTTTATTTCTGCAGCCAGAAAATCGCAGAAGTCGATCTCAAAGAACAAAAAGTGTAAACCATGTCCCCGAACAACTGTAAACCTTGACCCCGGTCCATACACCCGCAAGGGGAGGGGGGACCTTTACGGGCCTGGAGATGCGGGCAAGTGGAGCTTCATCTTGACTTACACCCTTGCCGCCTTGGGGAAGAGGATGTTGTTCTCCAAATGAACGTGCTTGTGCAGGTCGTCTTCGAATTCCTTCAGTTTCTCATAGGTCACCATGAAGGTATTGCAGACGTCCCCGGGTACGGTGTAGTCGTTGGCGAGCCGCCGTATCTCGTGCACCGCGGCTCCTACCTCGTCATGCTCGTGGCTCAGGTCTGCCAGGACTTCCTTCAGGCCGGCTACTTCCTGCGCATCGGCGCTGGTTCCTTTTGCCTTCAGCTCTGCAAGCCGCTTGATCGCCGGGAAGAGTTTTTCCTCCTCCTTTTGCAGGTGGAGCATCATGTCCTCCCCCACCTTGCGGAAAATGGCGGCGATCTCCACCGCTTCGGGATGGTTGGCGCCATGCACTTCGGCGATCTTCTGAGAGTAGGCCGCAATGGTCGGGATGCTTTCCTTCAGGTAGACATGGTGCGTGTTGACGATGTAGTCAGCCAGAAACGGGAGTTCCCACGCGTCGTAATTCTGGCTGCGATCCAGGGGGCGGGCCGCCGCCTCCTCCAGTTCGCGCCGCACGGCCTGCGGATCTACCCCTTTGTCGCGGCAGGCCGCGTCCAGAGGGACGTTCCCTCCGCAGCAGAAGTCGATACCATATTTTTCCAACACGCCGGCGGCGCGGTAATCCCTGGCCACGACGGCGCCAACGGTTTCCGAATCGGTTGCTTCGACAGGAATCTTTGCTGTTTTCTCCATGGTCGGTCTCCTTTGCACATCCGGAAATAGGTGCGCTTCATCTTGCAGCTCTGATAGTAACACCGACAGGGTTAAGAATGTATGATCCAGATCAAGAAAAGGCGTAATGCCGTTCAACGTTCGACGTTCAACGTTCGACGTTGAGACGCCATACCTGGATATGAGAAGGGGAAGATGCGGTGGGGGGGGAAGCAAGGCCGTTCAAGGTTCGACGTTCAAGGTTGAGACGCCGAATCTGGACGGGAGGTGGCAGCGGGAAGATGCCGGCTTTGGCTTTGCCGTAAGCCGCGCGGCGGCGCCAGCTATGCCGAGACGTATCCTGCCGGCCTTTTGTTGATGAAGTCGCCGATGGCGCGGTCTTCGGTGGAGATGTGCTGTATCAGCCACGAGGTTATGAAGCTGGTCATAGCGGTGACCAGCGCCTGGTTCAGGCCTTCCACCTTGAGGCGCTCTTTCAACTGGTTGATCTGGTCGATGAAAGCCTGGTGCTTCTGCCGGTGGGCCGGGAGTGCAGGATAACCTGCCTGCAGCATCAGTTTCTCTTCTTCATTGAAGTGCGTGACGGCATACGCTTCCAGAAACCAGAACATCTGCAGCGTTTGGTCGGTATTGCCGTCGGCGGCGTACGCGTTCAGGAAGCTGTTGAATTTGTCAAAGAGAAGCTTGTGCTGAATGTCTACCTCTAACACGCCGATGCTCAGGTTGTCCTGCCACCCTACCGCCATATTGCCTCCTGCTAATGTTCCAGTAAACAGCCCTACTCTTATAGCGCATGATCTTGTCGCTTATCAAGGTTTAATGTTGTGCTGATCTGGCCGCGAAGTAAGCGCGTCACAGCTCAAATGATTTGCATTGTCTGCGACGATCATGCTATTTCCCTGTCGTTGTTTATAAAGAGACAGTGGCGGAGGTAGGTTTTGGCAAAAAAGGGCAGGTCGGTAAACAGACGTAAACCTTCACCGGGGGGGGGGCGCAGGCCTTTGGTCGCGCTGATTGCGGTCGCCATCGTGATCGCCCTTGCCCTGTTCTTCTTGGAGAAGAGCCGCAAGGAGCCGGCACCGGCCGCGCCGGCAAAGGTCGAAGCGCCGGCGGTTACCTCTCCGCATCTCCCTCTACCCGAACATGCGAAGCCGGTGCAGCAAAACCTCTCCACCGCCCAGGCCCCGGCTCCCAAACCCCATGTCGCCGTTGTCCCGCGCGCGCATGGGCCCGGGCGCGTCGCCATAATCATCGACGACATGGGGAGCAGCATGCAGGAACTGCAGACGCTGCAATCCATAGGACTCCCCATCACCTATTCCATCATCCCGAGCCTTCCCCGCGCGCGTCAAGTGGCTGATTCCGCGCACGCGGCTGGCGCCGAGGTGATGGTGCACATGCCGATGGAGCCGGAGGGGTATCCGAAGCAGAAGATGGAAAGCATCGGGCTTTTGGTGACCATGGACGACGCCGAGATAGCGAAGCGGGTGAGCGATTACTTCAGCCGCGTGCCGCATGCCGTGGGGGCCAACAACCACATGGGGTCGCGCTTCACGCAGCATGCGGACAAGATGGAGGCGGCGCTTGGGGTCTTGAAGGAGAAGGGGGTGTTCTTCATCGACAGCAGGACTTCTCCCGCCTCGGTCGGCTACCAGACCGCCCGCGCCCTGGGGATAAAGGCGGGGACCCGGCAGGTGTTCCTGGACAACGTGCAGGATGAGGGGGCGATAGGAAAGCAGCTTTTAGAGGCCGCCGCCGTCGCCAGGAAAAGGGGCGGGGCGATAGCCATCTGCCACCCGCACCCCGCGACCCTGCGAGCTCTGAAGGCTTACCTGCCGGAGTTGGCCAAGACCGGCATCACCTTCGTCTACGCCTCCGCTTTAACCAGCTGAAAACCATCACGCAAAGCCGTCACGCAAAGCCGCAAAGGCGCAAAGAACGTCAAAACCCACGGGTGGGGTCTTGGCGTCTTTGCGCCTTTGCATGAGTGGCTTCCGGTTTTTAAAGCTGTTCCGAGATCCTCTTTTTCAGCTTCGCCATCTCGCGATAGTTCTCATCCACCAGGATGGAGGCGGGGTTTTCGCCGTTCACGGGGTGAACCATCAGGAAGGCGTCGCGCAACTCCCCTTGATATCCCACCAGGGTCCCGTCCAGTATCCCGGAGAAGCCGTCGCGCTGCGGCGCGCGCGCCAGCGGGTACTTCTTCTTCAACAGCTCGCTGCCGGTGAGGTCGAAGCGGTGGAAGTCGATGCTGCCCGGCTCGTTGGCATCGCCGGGGTTCAGCACGAACACGGACTCCAGCGCGGTCTGGTGAATCATCATCCGGGTCGGGTCGTCGGTGGGAAGTTCCCTGTCGATTTTGAAGATGGTGGAGATCAGGAAGCCGGTGAAGCAGTCCGCTTCCATGAAGCCGCTCGCGGCTCCGTCCGAGCTCTCGCAGTAGTAGGAAACCTGTGACCCCTGCTTCAGTTCCTTTCCGCAGACCATGCATTGGCTCTTAAGCCCGGAAAGCCTCCCGAAGTACTCTTCCTTCTTGCGCTTGTTCTCTTCGTTTTGCCACTTGTCGTACAAAAGAGCTCTCGGCTCCTCGGTCTGATAGTACTCGTTGAGGCAGGTCTGTCCCAGCGCGGTGAACTGGCCGTAGACGTCGGTGCCGCGCCCGTGGGTGAGGATCGGGTAGATCTTCCCTTCTGGGTTCGTGTTGAGGCTTTCGACCTTGGGACTCTTGGAGATGAACATGTCGAGGCAGCGGAAGCCGCGGTTGATGGCGAAGGCTTTGAGGAGCGTCTTCTGGTCCTTGAAGAGCCCCTCGAACTTGATGCGCTCGTCGATCAGGCAGGGGATGAGCGACAGGCTCTTGCGGTCCAGTCCCCTCTTGTCGAACAGCTCGAAGATGTTTCTGCAGTTGTCCATGCTCGCCATGTCCTTGATCGGGACCAGGACCCGGTCCGCGGCGTAGAGCGCGTTCTGGGTCATGACGTCTAGGTCCGGGCGGGTGTCGACGATGAGGATGCCGGGAATCTCCGACATGGCCAAAAGCCGCGCCAGCACCATCGGCCCCCTGAGCGACGCCTTGAGGCTCGGGAGCGAGGTGGAGGAAGGTATGTAGTTCACGCCGTACTGGCCTGTGTGCAGAAGGTCGACGCCTCTGGTCTCCAAGAGCAGGTCGGCGACGGAGCCGCGCACCTGCTGTCCCTTGATGGAGAACATCTTGTCGATGGTGAAGTGGTTGTCGAAGGAGAGGATGGAGACGGGAAGATTCTCGTCCAGCCCCTTCAGGAAGATCGCCAGGTTGGTCGCCAGCGTGGTCTTGCCCACGCCCCCTTTTTCAGAGGAAACGGTTATTACATAAGGGTAATTTTTCATGGCGCGCATACTAACATCGACACGGCGCGACGGTCAACCGGTTTGACACTGTCAGGGCGGCATGGTAGAACGGCGGACGTGACAGGCACAGTGCGACGGGCTTTGACAGTGTGGATTTAGTTTTATTGATCGAAACAGCGCTTCCTACTCTAACAGGGGCGCCCGATGTTCCCCCTTTGACAAGGGTCTTCCATGATTACCGGGGATAATAGTCTCCCCCTCCCGCAAGGGGAGGGGGGGACCAAGCAAGCCCCGGAATTCCCCGATGAACTTTCGGCAAAGGGGGAGGTTCACATCACAGCTTGATCAGATTTCCCGCAGTCCCGGAGGTTTCAGTGCAACTTTTCAAGGAGCGGCGGGTCCTCACCGTGAGCGCGCTCACGGCGCTGGTGCGCGGACTTTTGGAGGAGAATTTCGAGCAGGTCTGGGTCGAGGGGGAGATCTCCAATCTCGCCTGCCCCCAGTCGGGGCACTGCTACTTCACCTTGAAGGACGTCGGCGCCCAGATCCGCTGCGTCATGTTCCGCGGCGCCTTCCGCTCCCTCAAATTCACCCCCCGCGACGGCATGCGCATCCTCACCCGCGGCAGGCTCACCCTCTTCGAGCCGCGCGGCGAATACCAGCTGGTGGCCGACTACCTGGAGCCGCAGGGGATCGGCGGGCTGCAGATGGCCTTCATCCAGCTCAAGGAGAAGCTCGCCAAGGAGGGGCTTTTCTCGGAGCTGCACAAAAGGGAGATACCGAAGCTGCCGCGCCGCATCGGTGTGGTTACCTCGCCCACCGGCGCCGCCATCAGGGACATCCTCACCGTTTTAAACCGCCGCTTCACCAACGTGGAGCTGCTGATCTCGCCGGTCCGGGTGCAGGGGGATGGGGCGGCGCGTGAGATTGCCGACGCCATCGACGACCTGAACCGGGTGGGGAATCTCGACGTCATGATCGTCGGCCGTGGCGGTGGCTCTCTTGAAGACCTCTGGGCCTTCAACGAGGAGGTGGTGGCCCGCGCCATCCACCGCTCGAAGGTTCCGGTGATCTCGGCGGTGGGGCACGAGATCGACTTCACCATCGCGGATTTTGTCGCAGACTTACGGGCGGCGACGCCGTCGGCCGCGGCGGAGATCGTCGTCGCCAGCAAGAAGGAGCTGACCGCGGAGGTGGAGGCGCTCACCCACAGGCTCCATGTCTCGCAGCAGCGCCGCCTGGAGCGCTCGCGCGCCCTGGTCACCGCCTTGAGCCGCGCCATCACCGACCCGAGCCGGTTCCTAGGGCACCTGGCGCAGCGGGTCGACTCGCTCGACGCCCGGCTCACGCGCGAGGCGGGGCTCATCCTGGACGACGCTTCCGAGAGGATAGTGACTCTCACCGCGCGGCTGTCGCGGCAAACCCCGGCGCTCACGCTAAAGCGTTGGGAGGAGCGACTTGCCACGCTTTCGCTGCGCCTGGACCACGCCATGACCCGGCGCCTCGCCGTGGCCGCGGAAAGCATAGGGCTTGCCACCGGCACGCTGAACGCCGTTTCCCCCCTGGCCACCCTTTCCCGTGGCTACAGCATCACCAGGAAACTCCCCGCCCGTTCGGTGGTCACCAGCAGCCGCCAGTTGGCCCCCGGCGACCGCGTAGAAGTGAGCTTCGCCGCGGGTTCGGCGCTTTGTACCGTGGAGCAGGCGCACAAGGATAGTGATTCCTTGACGGCACCCCCACGATCAGTATAATAGGCGATCTCTTTTTAATAATTCCCGGCGCCTGCGGCGTTAATCTTCGCTAAAGGCACGGCTAGAGGGACGAGAGGGTTATTCATGGCAGTGGAGAAGTTCGAGACCGCGCTGAAAAAGCTAGAGGACGTGGTGAAGAAGCTTGAAGGTGGCGAGCTCTCCCTGGAGGAGTCCCTGAAGGCGTTCGAGGAGGGGGTGAAGTTTTCCGCCTTCTGCAGCAAAAAGCTGAACGAGGCCGAGCGGCGGGTGGAGACCCTCGTCAAGCAGCGCGACGGCAGCTTCGTCACCAAGCCATTCGAGGAAGAGGAATAGAGAGCCGCGGGACGCGGCCAACGTAACTTATCGAAAAGTGAGACATGATATGGATCTGAAGCAATATTTGAAGCAGAAGTGTGAGTTGGTCGACCAGGCGCTGGAGCGCTTTCTTCCCCATGGGAAGGAACTACCGGCGTCCCTGCACGGTTCCATGCGCTACTCGGTGTTTGCCGGAGGCAAAAGGGTGCGCCCGGTGCTCTTGCTGGCCGCCTGCGAGGCGGTGGGGGGGGAGCTTAACTCCGCCCTGCCGGCTGCCTGCGCCATGGAGATGATCCACACCTACTCCCTCATCCACGACGACCTCCCCGCCATGGACAACGACGACTTCCGCCGGGGGAACCCCACCAACCACAAGGTGTACGGCGAGGCGACCGCCATCTTAGCCGGCGACGCGCTCTTAACCGAGGCCTTCATCCTCCTCTCCTGCAACGGCGAAGGGATGGAGCCTGGGGCGCGCCTTCGGGTGATCCACGAGATAGCGCACGCTTCCGGCTCGCGCGGGATGGTTGGCGGGCAGATGGTCGACATGGAGAGCGAGGGAAAGCACGACATCGACATGGCTACCCTCTCCTACATCCATACCCACAAGACCGGTGCCCTGATCCGGGCTTCGGTGCGCGCCGGCGCCATCCTCGGCGGGGCGAACGAGGAGACCTTCGACGCCCTCACCCGTTACGCCGACGCCATCGGCCTCGCCTTCCAGATCGCGGACGACGTTCTCGACGTGGAGGGGACCACCGAGGAGTTGGGAAAGGACGCCGGGAGCGACCAGGCCCGCGGCAAGGCGACCTACCCGGCGCTCGTCGGGCTGGAGGCGTCCAAACGGCGCGCCGAAGAACTGGTGCAGATCGCCTTGAACGCGCTGGAGCCGTTCGACGAGCGGGCAGAACCTTTGCGGGCCATAGCTTCGTACATAGTGAAAAGGAAATCGTAGATGCCGTCCATCCTGGAAGGGATTAAAGAACCGGGGCAGTTGAAGGCGCTCTCGCTGAGCGAGCTGGAAACCCTTGCGGCCGAGCTCCGCGAGCGGATCATCGAGACCTGCGCCGCAAACGGCGGACACCTGGCGCCGAGCCTTGGCGTGGTCGAGCTCACCATCGCCCTGCACCGCGTTTTCGATTCCCCCAAGGACAAGATCGTCTGGGACGTCGGCCATCAGGCCTACGCCCACAAGCTTTTAACCGGCAGGAACGAGCGCTTCGGCACGCTGCGGACCCTCGGGGGGATCAGCGGCTTTCCCAAACGGGCCGAGTCCCCCCACGACTGCTTCGATGTCGGGCACTCCTCCACCTCCATTTCGGCCGGGGTGGGCTTCGCCGTGGCGCGCGACCTGAAGGGGGAGCGCAACAAGGTGCTGACCGTGATCGGGGACGGTTCCATGACCGGCGGCCTGGCGCTGGAGGGGCTGAACCACGCCGGCGAGCTGAACAAGGACCTGGTGGTGATCCTGAACGACAACGAGATGTCCATCTCGGAAAACGTCGGCGCCCTCTCCAATCTCCTCTCCCGCACCATAACCAGCGAATACGTGCACCGGGCCAAGAAGGACCTGGAGGCTTTCCTGGAGGGGCTCCCCATGTTCGGCAAGTCGGTCCTGAAGATAGCCAAGAGGGCCGAGGAGTCGCTTAAGACCCTCTTCACACCCGGCATGCTCTTCGAGGCCTTCGGCTTCGAGTACATAGGTCCCATCGACGGGCACGACATCGGCAAGCTCGTGGAGACCCTGGAGAACGTGAAGCGTTTCGACGACGCGGTGCTGATCCATGTCCTCACCAAGAAGGGGAAGGGTTACCCCGCCGCGGAGGCCAACCCGTCTCTTTTCCACGGCGTTGGGCCGTTCGACGTGCAGACCGGTAAGGTGCACAAGGGGAAAGGCGGCCCCGCCTCCTACACCGGGGTCTTCGGCGAGGCTCTTAAGAGGCTGGCCCAGGACAACGAGAAGATCGTCGCCATTACCGCCGCCATGCCGGACGGCACCGGGCTCACCCCGTTCGCCAAGGAATTCCCCGCGCGGTTCTTCGACGTGGGGATCGCCGAGCAGCACGCCGTCACTTTCGCGGCGGGGCTTGCCGCGGAAGGGTTCCGTCCGGTGGTGGCGCTTTATTCCTCGTTCCTGCAGCGCGGCTTCGACCAGCTCTGCCACGACGTCTGCCTGCAGGAACTCCCGGTCGTCTTCGCCATCGACCGCGCCGGCGTGGTCGGCAACGACGGCCCGACCCACCATGGCGTGTTCGACCTCTCCTATCTGCGGCAGCTCCCCGGGCTCACCGTTATGGCGCCCAAGGACGAGAACGAGCTGCAGCACATGTTCTTCACCGCCTTCTCGCTCGATGGCCCCTCGGCGGTGCGTTATCCGCGCGGCGGCGGCCTGGGCGTCCCCATGGACCAGATCCTGGAGCCGCTTCCGGTAGGGAAGGGGGAGTTGGTCCGGGAGGGGAAAGACGGCGCCATCCTGGCCGTGGGCACCATGGTGCACCCCGCCCAGCAGGCGGCGGCGGCGCTTGCCCTCGAAGGGTTGGACCTCGCCGTCATGAACGTCCGTTTCGTCAAACCCCTGGACCGCGACCTGATCCTCTCCCTCGCGGCTACCCGCTTCCTGGTCACCGCCGAAGAGAACGTGCTGCAGGGCGGTTTCGGCACCTCCATCCTGGAACTTTTGGAGGAGTGCGGCGTCACCGGCGTACGGGTGATCCGCCTGGGGTACCCCGACAGCTTCGTGGAGCAGGGGGAGCAGGCCGAGCTCAAGGCCGCCTACGGCCTCGACGCCGCCGGTATCGCCCGGAGCATCCGGGAGGCGAGGGGGCAGTCGCCGCAGGAGTTGGTCCTGGAACCGGCGGACCGGCCCGACGGCGCCGATCTGTCGTCCCGACCATGAAGAAGCTTTCCTTTCTCGCCTTTATCCTCATGCTGGCGTTCGCCGCCACGGCGGTCGCCGGGGATCCCGTCACCTATGCCGCCAAGGCCCGGCAGCTGATCGAGCGCGGCGAATACGAGCAGGCGCTGGACGAGCTGAAGCGGGCCTCCTCGCTCTTTCCCTACGAGCAGTCGCTCAAGGTCAACCTGGCCCTGACCTACACCGAGATCGCCAAGCGCGACATGAACGCGGGGCGCTACGCCAAGGCGGCGCGTAGCCTTTCCGAGGCGCGGGAGCTCTTGCCGGGAAACAGGGAGCTCACGCTCATGCGCGGCGTGGCCCTCTACCTGGACAAGGATTACCTGACGGCGGCAAGCGAGTTCAAGGAAGCAGGCGAGGGCGTCGATCCGCTCATCTACCTGGGGAAGATCGGCTACGACACCGGCGACCTGCAGGGGGCGCTTTCCTATTGGCGCCGCGCCCGAGAAATGGAGCCTGACAACAAGATGCTGGCTACCCTCATCGCCAAGGCGGAGCGGGAACTACCGGTGGAGTCCCGCATGGACAAGGGGTTCAGCTCCATGTTTGACCTGAGCTTCGATGCGGAGCTCCCTCCGGGGCTCTCAAGAGAGGTGCTGGACGCCCTGGAGAGCGCCTACAATTCGGTGGGCGCCGATCTCGGGCTTTTCCCGACCGCGCGCATCCCGGTGCTCCTCTACACCAAGCGCGACTACGGCAGCGTGACCGCCGGCCCCGACTGGTCCGGAGGGCTCTACGACGGCAAGATCCGGCTCCCGATAGGGGGGATCACAAGGATCACCCCGCAACTGCGCGCCGTCATCTTCCACGAATTCACCCACGTGCTGATCGCGGAGATCACCCACGGCAACGTCCCCACCTGGCTCAACGAGGGGCTGGCGGAGATCGAGGGGCGCAAGGAGTTCGTCCACCCCGGCCGCAACCCGAACCTGGTCGACGCCTCGCATCAGTTGCCCCTGGTCACCCTCTCCGGCTCCTTCACCTCCATGGACGGTCAGCAGGCGGGCCTCGCCTACCAGCAGAGCTATTCCATGGCCCAGTTCATGGTGAACCGCTACGGGTGGTATGCCGTTCAGAACGTGCTCAAGAACCTGGGGGAGCGGGTCACCATGGAGAAGGCGGTGGCCAAGGCCCTTTCCGACTGGTCGCTCGACCTGCCGGGGTTGCTGCGCGAGTGGCAGCAAGCGCTGCCTGCGTCGGCCGGCAAGGCTCAGTGAGCCGTTGTTGTGAGTATCAGCGTGAACGGTTATAGTGTTAGCAGGACCGCGAGATCGATTCGATCTGACAGATCTCCCGGAAGACAGGAGCTTTTGTGATTTACGGCACGGGCGTTGACATAGTTGAGATCGCGAGGTTCGAGAAGTTCCTGCAGCAGGGGAACGATGCCCTCTTCGACAGGATCTTCACACCCTCCGAGATAGAGTACTGCTCCGCTAAGAAACATAGCGCGCAGCACTACGCGCTCCGCTTCGCGGCCAAGGAGTCCTTCCTGAAGGCGCTGGGGACCGGCCTGCGCGACGGCATCTCCTGGAAGGACATGGAAGTGGTCAACGACCAGCTGGGCAAGCCGGAGCTCAGGCTTTACCGGCGCGCCGAGGAGCTGTTCCGGCAGGCGGGGCTTTGCTCCTGTTTCCTGTCGCTGTCGCACGACGCGGGATGCGCCGTCGCCATGGTGGTACTGGAGCGCTAGATGAAGGTGGTCACGGGACAGGTGATGCAGTCGATCGACAAAAGGGCCATCGGGGAGTTCGGGATCCCGGGGCTTGCGCTCATGGAGCGCGCCGGCACCGCGTGCGCCGACGCCATCTCCGAGCGCTTCGGAGACGGCGTCGGGAAAAAGGCGGTCATCGTCGCCGGCAAAGGGAACAACGGCGGCGACGGTTTCGTCATCTCCAGGATCCTCTCGCAGAGGGGGTGGGAGGCGCCGGTGCTGCTACTTGCCTCGCCGGAAGCCGTGACCGGGGACGCCGCCGCCAACCTTAAGCGCCTTGACCCAGGCGTGGTTACTACGCTCCCCCATGGGCTTTCCGGGCAGGAGCATCTCCTCAAAAGCGCCTCCGTCGTCGTCGACGCGCTCCTTGGCACCGGCATCAACAGCGAGGTGGGGGGGATCTACGGGGAGGCCATCGACATCGTCAACGCCTGCGGGGTCCCGGTGGTCGCGGTGGACCTCCCCTCCGGGATCGACGCCGGCAACGGCCAGGTGCTGGGGCGGGCGGTGCGCGCCGAATTAACGGTGAGCTTCGCCCTGGCGAAGCTTGGGAACGTGCTTTACCCGGGAGCGGAGTTCGGCGGGCGTCTGGCAGTGGCGGATATCGGCATGCCGCAGGCTGTAGTCGACGAGGCGCCCGGTTGCGAGTTCGTGGACGAAGAGAGCGCGCGGGGGATGATCCGCAAAAGGAGCGTCCTCGCCCACAAGGGGAGCAACGGGCATTGCCTCATCATCGCCGGGAGCGCCGGGAAGACCGGTGCCGCGGCCATGGCCGCCCAAAGCGCCTTGAGGAGCGGGGCGGGGTTGGTGAGCCTCGCGATTCCCGCGGCGCTAAACCCCGTGCTGGAATCGAAGACGACCGAGGCGATGACCATTGCCGTCGGGCGGGAGGATAAGGGGTACTTCCTGGCGGGGGCGCTCGATGAACTCTTATCCGTCGCCAAGGGGAAGGATGCGGTGGCGCTCGGCCCGGGGCTTGGGACCGCCCACTCCACGGTTTATCTGGTGCACTCGCTCCTCGCCCTCCTGGAGGCGCCGCTTGTCATCGACGCCGACGGGCTGAACGCGGTGGCGGCGGCACCTGAGCTTCTCTTGCAAAGGAGGGGGAGGGTGACGCTTTTGACGCCGCACCCCGGGGAGATGGCCAGGCTTTCCGGGCTCTCGATCCCGCAGGTCGAGGCGGACCGCATCGGCTGCGCCCGCGACTTCGCCGCGCGCTTCCAGGTCTACCTCGTCCTCAAGGGGGCCCGCAGCATCGTGGCGGCGCCCGACGGCGGCGTCAGTATCAACGGCAGCGGCAACCCGGGCATGGCGACCGGGGGGATGGGGGACGTCCTGACCGGCGTCATCGCCGCCCTTTTGGGCCAGGGGTACCACCCCTTTGCCGCCGCCCGCTTAGGGACTTTCCTCCACGGCTACGCGGCGGACTGCCTGGTTGAGGAAATGGGTACGCGCGGCATGGTCGCAACCGACGTGCAGGAGGCCCTCCCCAGGGCGCTGCAGCGGCTTATGGCCGCAACATGATGCACTGAACTGCAATAAAAGGGAGAACCACCATGCTCAAAGCAAAAGACATAATGACCAAAGAGGTCATCACCGTGCGCCGCGACACCACCGTCAGGGACCTGGCCCAGCTTTTCGCCCAGCACCGCATCTCCACCGTACCGGTGGTCGATGAAGGGGGGCTCCTGGTCGGCATCGTCTCGGAGAGCGACCTGATCGAGCAGGACAAGAACCTGCACATCCCCACCGTGGTCTCCATCTTCGACTGGGTCATCTACCTGGAAAGCGACAAGCGTTTCGAGAAGGAACTGCAGAAGATGACGGCGCAGACCGTCGGGGAGATCTATGCCGAAGAGGTCTTCAGCGTGGGGCCCGAGTCGCCGGTCTCGGAGGTCGCCGACATCATGACCAGCAAACGGATTCAGGCGGTGCCGGTCGTGGAGGGACGGCGCGTGGTCGGCATCATCGGCCGCATCGACATGGTGAAGACCATGATCGGGTAGCCGATGCCAAGCGTGGAGACCAAAAGCTCGGAAGAGACGGTGGAGTTGGGGGCGAGGCTCGGCAGGCTCCTGGAGCCGGGGGATTTCGTCGCCCTAGTTGGGGAGCTCGGGGCGGGGAAGACCCAGTTCGCCAAGGGGGTCGCCCTGGGGCTCGAGGTGGACCCGGAGACGCCGGTGACAAGCCCCACCTACACCATCTTGAACGTCTACCAGGGGAGGATTCCGCTCTACCACTTCGACCTGTACCGCCTGCAAGGGGCGGACGAGGTGGCCGACCTCGGTTTCGAGGAGTACTTCTCCGGCGACGGGGCCTGCGTGGTCGAGTGGGCCGAGCGCCTGGAAGACGAGGTCCCCGAAGAGCTCCTCACCGTCGAGCTGAGCCACCGCGGGGAGGGGCGCTGCGTTTCCTTTCACGCCGAAGGGGCACGGCCGAATGCCGTTTTGGAAGCCCTTTTCCCCTCCTGATCTCTTGCTATAAACAGCATCTTCAAACAGCGGGTTGCCCGGCCGCGTCAAAGGCCGGGCAACTTGTTTCAAGCCGCAGCCCCGCTCGTCTCATGATGCGGGGCTGTTTTTTTTACCGATCCCACCAGCGAGAGGAATATTTTCCGATTCCGGTCCCTTGGCCGCTCTTACTTAAAAAAATGTTTTGACCGTGAACTCTATTCTTGCTAATAAAGGTACCTCCTAACCACCGGGGGATGCTTTCCGGGGATTAACAGTTGAGTATAAGGAGGACTGACATGGCTTTGGTGGTCCAAAAGTACGGCGGCACCTCGATGGGTTCCGTCGAACGGATTCGTAACGTCGCTAAGAGGGTGGCGAAAACCTACGATGCCGGCAACGACATGGTGGTGGTAGTCTCTGCCATGTCCGGCGAAACTAACAAGCTGGTGGCCCTTGCCAACGAAGTCTGCGAATTCCCGGACAACCGCGAATACGACGTGCTGGTTGCAGCAGGCGAGCAGGTTTCCATCGCGTTGCTGGCCATGTGCCTTAAATCCATGGGGTACAAAGCGAAATCCTACTTGGGCTTCCAGGTCCCCATTCAGACCGATAGCGCCTACGCAAAGGCACGCATCGAGAAGATCGACGACGCCAAGATGCGCACCGATTTGAAGGAAGGGACCATCCTCATCGTCGCGGGCTTCCAGGGTGTCGACCAGTCCGGCAGCGTCACCACGCTTGGGCGCGGCGGCTCGGACACCTCGGCGGTCGCTCTCGCGGCGGCTCTGAAAGCGGACGTTTGCGAAATTTTCACCGACGTTGACGGGGTCTACACCACCGATCCCAACATCTGCAAGGACGCGAAGAAGATCGAGCGCATCTCCTACGAGGAGATGCTGGAGTTGGCCAGCCTGGGCGCCAAGGTGCTCCAGATCCGCTCCGTCGAATTCGCAAGCAAGTACAACGTCGACGTCCATGTCCGCTCAAGCTTTAACGAAAATCTCGGAACCATGGTTACCAAGGAGGATAAAGATATGGAAGCAGTACTCGTCTCGGGTATCGCCTATGCCAAGGATGAAGTGAAAATAGCCGTGATGCAGGTTCCGGACAAGCCGGGGATCGCCGCCCAGATCCTGTCGCCGCTCTCCGATGCCAATATTTCCGTGGACATGATCGTTCAGAACGTGAGCGAGGCCGGTTCCACCGACTTCACCTTCACCGTGCCCCAGGCCGAATTCAAGAAGGCGCTGGCCATCACCCAGGAGACCGCCCAGGCGATCAACGCCAAGGAAGTCCTCTCCGACGAGAACGTGAGCAAGGTCTCCATCGTCGGCCTCGGCATGAGGAGCCACGCAGGGGTCGCGACAACCATGTTCAAGGCGCTTGCCGCAGAAGGGATCAACATCCAGATGATCTCCACCTCGGAGATCAAGATCTCCGTCGTCGTCGACGCCAAATACACCGAACTCGCCGTAAGGGTGCTGCACGACGTCTTCGGCCTGTCGAAATAACACCCGTTCAACGTTAGACGTTCGAGGTTTCGGAACCTTCTGTGTGCAGGGGACTGGCTCCGCAAGGTGCCCGTCCCCCTGCAGCCGGAGGCCTTGGGACATCGGGCGGCGTACGTATGGCGGTGACCTTTAAAATGCTGAACATCAAACGTTGAACGTAGAACGTTGAACGGTTTTTTGTGAAGGATGGGGTGATATGAGCTTGGTGAAACTGTACGATACGACGCTTAGGGACGGAACGCAGGCAGAAGACATCTCTTTCCTGGTGGAGGACAAGATCCGCATCGCCCATAAACTGGACGAGACGGGCATCGCTTACATTGAAGGAGGGTGGCCCGGGAGCAACCCCAAGGACGTCGCCTTCTTCAAGGACATCAAGAAAGAGAAGCTCTCCCAGGCGAAGATCGCCGCTTTCGGCTCCACCAGGCGCGCCAAGATCACCCCGGACAAGGATCAGAACATCCGCACCCTGGTGCAGTCCGAGGCGGATGCGGTCACCATCTTCGGCAAGAGCTGGGACTTCCAGGTCCACGAGGCGCTCAGGATCCCGCTTGAGGAGAACCTGGAGCTGATCTTCGACTCGCTGGAGTACCTGAAGGCGCGCATGCCTGAGGTGTTCTACGACGCCGAGCACTTCTTCGACGGCTATAAGGCGAATCCGGAGTACGCGATCAAGACCCTGCTGGCGGCACAGCAGGCCGGCGCCGACTGCATCATCCTCTGCGACACCAACGGCGGGACCATGCCCTTCGAGGTCGCCAGCATCGTGGCCGACGTGCAAAAGGCGATCACCACCCCGCTCGGCATCCATACCCACAACGACGGCGAGTGCGCCGTCGCCAACTCGATAGTCGCTGTGCAAAGCGGTATCGTCCAGGTGCAGGGGACCATCAACGGCTTCGGCGAGCGCTGCGGCAACGCGAACCTCTGCTCCGTCATCCCGGCCCTCAAGGTGAAGATGAAGATGGAGTGCGTGAGCGACCAGCAGATGCGCCAGTTGCGCGACCTCTCCCGCTACGTTTACGAACTGGCGAACCTGGCGCCCGACAAGCACCAGGCGTACGTCGGCAACTCCGCCTTCGCCCATAAGGGGGGCGTGCACGTCTCCGCCATCCAGCGCCACCCCGAGACCTACGAGCACATGAGGCCGGAGCTGGTGGGAAATACCACCAGGGTGCTGGTTTCCGACCTCTCCGGGCGCGCCAACATCCTCGCCAAGGCGACCGAGTTCAACATCAACCTGGACAGCAAGGATCCGGTGACCCTGGAGATCCTGGAAGACATCAAGGCGATGGAGAACCGCGGCTATCAGTTCGAGGGGGCGGAGGCTTCCTTCGAGCTCCTGATGAAGCGCGCGCTCGGCACGCACCGCAAGTTCTTCTCCGTGATCGGCTTCAGGGTCATCGACGAGAAGCGCCACGAGGACGAGCAGCCGATCTCCGAGGCTACCATCAAGGTGAAGGTGGGGGGAAAGATCGAGCACACGGCGGCGGAAGGGTCCGGCCCGGTCAACGCGCTGGACAACGCGCTCAGGAAGGCGCTGGAGAAGTTCTATCCCAAGCTTCGGGACGTGAAGCTCCACGACTACAAGGTAAGGGTGCTCCCGGCAGGGCAGGGGACGGCCTCCTCCATCCGGGTGCTGATCGAATCCGGCGATAAGGAAGGGCGCTGGGGCACCGTCGGCGTTTCCTCCAACGTCATCGAGGCCTCCTACCAGGCCCTGATCGATGCCATTGAATTCAAGCTCCACAAGGATGAGGAGGCGGCAGCGCCGAGGCAGTGATGCCGACGAGCAGCCGACTCGCCATCTGGTGTCTCGCCCTGCTCCTCTCCATAACGCTCTATGTAAAAGGCCGCTTTCCTGCCCCGAGGGGTGAGGAAGCGGCCTTTTTGTGTGCGCGGGGCGAAAGTGTCACGGTGCGACTGGCGGGAGGATTTCCCCGCGCCGGCGTGTATCGGTTTCCCGACGGTACCTCGGTGCGTAGCGCCATAAAAATGACGGTTACCGATACGGAGCCTCTGGGAGCGCTCCCGGCAGGGGGCGCGGCGCTGCTGCAAAACGGGGACGTCCTCAACCTTAGCATTCCCGACGGAAAAAACGCCGTGATTTCAATCACAAAAATGGGAGCTCAGGAAAGGATGCTGCTGCAGGTGCCGCTGGACCCGGACCGGATGTCGGCGAAGGAATGGGCGCTGTTGCCGGGGATAGGACCTGTGCTTTCGGAACGGATCGTGGCGGAGCGTCACGAAAATGGCGCTTTTGGCTCCCTGGAGGGGGTGTTACGGGTGCCGGGGATCGGGCCGGCAAAACTGGAGGCGATTAAAAGATATTTCTAATGGTTCGTAAATCCCTTTTTTTTCGTAGGTTACGCTTTGGCAAAGCTTTCATTAGATTACAATCAATTCATAATCTTTATCTTGGCATGCAAGGTGAAATATAGCTCCGCACATGAAGTCTTTTAATCAACTTTTTGTTGGGAGGTAAGGTTTATGAAATGTCCTAAATGCAAAGGTAGAATGTTTGCCGAAAAATATTACGACTTCGTCAGATCTTTCGATGCCTGGAAATGCACCTGCTGCGGAGAGGTCCTGGACCCGACCATCCTGGCCAACAGAGCGAGAAACTTCAACAGCCTGCTCGGCTGATACAACCGAATGCACACACGCCCATGAAAGGGGACCGCAGAAGCGGCCCCCTTTTTTCGTCGTCCCCCCGCCCCCCGTTTTCCTGACCTTGCAGGTTCGCCATCGTTGCTCCCCCGATAGCCGCCGAGAATTTTCCTGGAGTTTCCGCTTGACAGGTTCCGGATGCTCCGCTATAAAAGGGATAAATTTGGTCCTAAAGGTGTTCTTATGATGGAACTGACCCGAAAGGGTGAATACGCCATACGTGGCATCATCTACCTGGCACAGCAGCCGCCTGGCCGTGTTTCGCTGATCAGCGAGATCGCCGCAGCGGCCGAGGTCCCGCAGACCTTCCTGGCCAAGATCTTCCAGAGCTTTGCGAAGCTGGGGCTGGTTACTTCCTCTCGCGGCACCGGCGGTGGCTTCGTTCTCGCCCGCCCCGCCTCGCAGATCACGCTGCGGGAAGTGGTAGAGGCGGTGGAGGGACCGATCCTTCCCAACCGTTGCCTTCTGGGAAGCGCCTGTGACAGGGGTGGCCCCTGCCGCGTTCACGGGGTCTGGAAGCAGGTGCAGACCGAGGTGGTGCGCATCCTGGACGGGGTGACCATCGACTCTCTGGCGCGCAGCCCGGAGCAGCAGTAGGCGCGCGGCCTGAAAAAAATTTGCCGACAAATGAGATAAAGAAGGTCCTGTTTATCCCGTATACACTATTGGCTTGAACCGGTTTTAATGATAGAAGTACGGGCCCCCGGCCCCAAAACGTGCATTTAATATTCAAAGGAGCGCACAGATGGATGTATTGACCTTGAGCAGGCTGCAGTTTGCCGTCACCAGCATGTTCCACTTCATTTTTGTCCCGTTGACCCTGGGGCTGTCGGTCCTCGTCGCCGCCATGGAAACCCGCTACGTGGTCACCGGCAACGAGATGTACAAGAGGATGACGAAGTTCTGGGGGAAGCTCTTCCTGATCAACTTCGCGCTGGGGGTGGTGACCGGCATCACCCTGGAGTTCCAGTTCGGCATGAACTGGGCCGAGTACTCCCGCTACGTGGGGGACATCTTCGGCGCCCCGCTCGCCATCGAGGCGACGGTCGCCTTCTTTCTGGAGTCCGTGTTCATAGGCGTCTGGGCCTTCGGCTGGAACAAAGTGGGAAAGAAGATGCATGCGGCTTCGATCTGGATCGTCGCGCTGGCGACCAACCTCTCGGGGCTTTGGATCCTGCTCGCCAACGGCTGGATGCAGCACCCGGTGGGGTACGTCCTTAGAAACGGCCGCGCCGAGATGGTCGACTTCATGGCGCTCATCACCAACCCCTTCGGCCTTTTGAAATTCGGGCACCAGATCGTTTCCGGCTACACGGTGGGCGCCTTCTTCGTGATGGGGGTGTCGGCCTGGCACCTGCTCAGGGGGCGCAACCGCGATTTCTTCAAGGCATCTTTCGGCATGGCTGCCGTCTTCGCCCTTGCCTCCACGCTGATGGTAGCCGTCATCGGGGATTTCCACGCGGTCGACGTCGCCAAGACCCAGCCCGCCAAGTTCGCGGCCATGGAGTCCATCTGGGACAGCTGCCGCAACGCCCCCATGCACCTGATCGCGTTTCCCGACGAGAAGAACCAGTGCAACCTCGTCTCCGCCTTCCCGGTTCCGGGTATGCTGAGCCTTCTGGCCTATCATGACCTGAACGCCGAGGTGCGGGGGTTGAATTCCTTCCCGAAGGCGGACCGCCCGCCGGTGCTCCCGGTCTTTCTGAGCTTCCGCGCCATGGTGGGGCTTGGGACGCTCTTCATCGTCCTCGCCGCCGTCTCCATCTTTTTCCACCGCAAGAACCTTTTGGAGAAATACCCCTGGTTCCTGCGCGCGATGGTCCTCTGCATCCCGCTCCCTTACATCGCCAACCAACTGGGGTGGGTGGTGTCCGAGGTGGGGAGGCAGCCCTGGATCGTCTATGGTCTCATGAGGACCTCGGACGCGGTGTCGAAGAGCATCGACCTGTCTCAGGTGATCGGTTCGCTGCTCGGCTTCACGCTCCTTTACGGGCTTTTAGGCTTTGTCGATATCTACCTTCTGGCGAAGTTCGCCCGCAAGGGGCCGGAAGAAACGACCATTGGCGCCACCGGCGCATTCGGAAAATAGGGGGAGCAAATGGATCTGCATATCGTTTGGTTTGTGCTTTGGGGTGTTCTGTGGGGGGGCTATTTCATGCTGGACGGTTTCGTGCTGGGAGGCGGCATGCTGCACCGCGTGCTGGGCAGAGACGATACCGACCGGCGCGTCCTCATCAACAGCTACGGCCCCGTATGGGACGGTAACGAGGTCTGGCTGGTGACCGCCGGGGGCGCCACCTTTGCCGCCTTCCCGACCACCTATGCGCTTATGTTCAGCTACCTGTACACCCCGTTATTGCTGCTTCTTTTCGCGCTCATCGTGCGCGGGGTCTCCTTCGAGTTCCGCGGCAAGGAAGACGGCGCGCTCTGGAAGGGGTGCTGGGACTGGGCCATCGTGATCTCAAGCTTTATCCCGGCGCTTTTGTTCGGGGTGGCCTTCGGCAACATCTTCGCCGGTCTCCCCATGGACGAGGCGGGCTACCACGGCTCTCTCATCTACTTGTTGAACCCATACGGCGTGGTGAGCGGTCTTCTCTTCGTACTGCTCTTTCTGGAGCACGGCGCGCTCTACGCGGCCCTGAAGAGCACCGGTGCCCTGAGCCGTCGCGCCGAAGAGACGGCGAAGGCAACCTGGATTCCGCTGCTGGTGGTGGCCGTTGGCTTTTTGGGCTACAGCTATTTCGCAACGAGGCTTTACGACAACTACCTCGCCGCCCCCGTCTTCGCCGTGGTGCCGCTCCTGGCCGTGGCAGCGCTCTTAGCCGTGCGCCTGTTCCTTGCCAAGGGGAAAACCCTGGCGGCTTTCACGGCATCCTGCGCCACCATCCTAGGCGTGGTTTTCACCGGCGTCATCGGGCTCTTTCCGAACCTGATACCCTCGAACCTCGACGCGCTGTACAGCCTCACCATATACAACAGCTCCTCCTCCGATTACACGCTGCGCATCATGACCTTCGTCGCCTTCATCTTCGTGCCGATCGTGATCGCCTACAAGATCTGGGTATACCGGCTCTTCCGGGGTCGGGTCAGCGCCGAGACCCTGGCCGGGGATCACGAGGCCTACTAGTTTTTAAAAGCGCCAGCCGCGCCTCCGGCTCTGTCCGGGGGCGCGGCGGAGCCTTTCGCGCCTTCTAGTTGCGGGAGCTCTCCCCCCTTTGCGGCAGGTTAAATCGTTGATAGAACAAATCTAATTCTGTGTTGACAAATTCCCTCCCCCTTTGGTACCTTACGCTCTTGTTGCGTGCGCCGGCCGACGAGCGCCGCTCCCTAGCCTCTTACGGGAGGCAGCTTCCCCTGCGGATGCCCCGACGACCCGTCACCAGAATTCCCGCCCAGACCCCATGCCATCAGGCATTACGGCAGAGAGCCTGCCCTATAATGTGAACAAAAGAGAGGAATTTTCATGCAGATCAGTGTTGAATCGGTCAACAGCATCAAGAAGAAGTTGAACTTCGAAATCCCGGCAGACAAAGTTTCTGCTGAAGTTGACAAAGCTTACGCCGAAATAAGAAAGCATGCCGCCATAAAGGGGTTCCGGAAGGGCAAGGTCCCGATGAGCCTGATCGAGAAGCACTACGGCGAGAAGATGGCCGAGGACGTGGTGAAAAACCTGGTCCAGGAAAGCTACTTCAGCGCGGTGAGCGAGCAGGGGCTGAACCCGGTAGGGTACCCGGCTATCGAGAGCAACCCGCTGAAAAAGGGTGAGTCCTTCAAATATTCCGCCACCGTCGAGGTCTTCCCTGAAGTCGAGGTGAAGGATTACACCGGCCTCGCAGTGGTCAAAGAGAAGCTTGAGATCGACGATTCCGTCGTAGCCGCGCGCCTGAAGGAGATGCAGGAGCGCATGTCCCAGCTTGGTCCGGCACCCGAAGGGCATGCAGCGGCCATGGGCGACTTTGTTACCTTCGACTTCAAAGGCGCCATGGACGGCGTTTACTTCGAGGGGGGCTCCGCCGAGGACTTCCAGCTCGAACTCGGCTCCGGGCGTTTCATCCCCGGCTTCGAGGAGCAGATGGTCGGCATGACCGTCGGCACCAACAGCACCATTAAGGTCAACTTCCCGGAAGGGTACGGCAACGCCGACTTGGCCGGCAAGCCTGCGGACTTCGAGGTCTCCATCAAGGAGATCAAGGTGAAGGAGCTTCCGGAACTGAACGACGACTTCGCCAAGGAGTTCGGCGAGGAGTTCGAGACCCTGGACCTGCTGAAGGCCAAGCTCGCCGAGATGAACGAGGCCCAGGAAGTCAGCCGCATCAACGCCGAACTGCGCGACCGCCTCATCAAGGCCCTGATCGAGAAGAACGAGCTCGAGGTTCCCGAGGCGCTGGTGGACCGCCAGGCGCAGATGATGCTGGAGAGCACCAAGCAGAGGCTCGCCTCCCAGAGGCTTTCCCTGGAGATGATGGGGATGACCGACGACAGCTACAAGGCGCAGTTCCGCGATAACGCCCGTGAGCAGGTAAAAGGTTCGCTGCTTCTGGACGCGGTCGCCGAGAAGGAAAAGATCGAGCCGACCGAAGAGGAGTTCGAGGCGCAGCTCTCCGTGATCGCCGAGCAGACCAGGCAGGACCTGGAGAAGGTGACGCAGCTGTACAAGACCAACGAGCGGGCCAAGGACAACCTGATGGCCCAGATGAGGGAAGACAAGGCGGTGCAGTTCATCCTTGACCGCGCCAAGGTGACCGAAGTCCCCAAGGCGGAAATTAAATAGGAGTGTCCATGCTTGTACCGATAGTAGTGGAGCAGACCGGCCGGGGCGAGAGGTCGTACGACATCTACTCGCGCCTGCTGAAGGACAGGATCATCTTCCTGGGCGGCGGCATCGACGATAACGTCGCGAACCTGGTGATAGCGCAGCTCCTCTTCCTCGAGGCCGAGGACCCGGACAAGGATATCCACCTCTACATCAACTCCCCCGGCGGCGTGGTTACCGCCGGCATGGCCATCTACGACACCATGCGCTACATCAAGGCGCCGGTCTCCACCATCTGCGTCGGGCAGGCCGCCTCCATGGGCGCGTTCCTTCTGTCCGGCGGCGAGAAGGGGAAACGGTACTCGCTGGTCAACTCGCGCATCATGATCCACCAGCCCCTGGGCGGTTTCCAGGGGCAGGCGACGGACATCCATATCCACGCCAAAGAGATCCTGCGCATGAAGGATCAACTGAACGCGCTTCTGGCCGAGCACACCGGCCAGAGCGTGGAAAAGGTAGCGGCCGATACCGAGCGCGACTACTTCATGTCGGGCGAAGAGGCCAAGAATTACGGCATCATAGATGCCATTGTGACTAGAAACGTCGTCACCGGAGGTGCCAATTGAGCAGAAGAGATGACCGTTCCGACACGCTGATCTGTTCCTTTTGCGGGAAGAGCCAGGAAGAGGTAAAGAAGTTGATTGCGGGGCCTACGGTCTACATCTGCGACGAGTGCATCGAGCTTTGCAACGACATCATCGCGGAGGAGTCCAAACTGGAGGATGCCACCGCTACCGATGTGAGGAAACTTCCCAAGCCGCAGGAGATCAAGGAAGTCCTCGATGAATACGTGATCGGCCAGTCCAGGGCGAAGAAGGTACTGGCTGTCGCCGTGTACAACCATTACAAGAGGGTCGAGGCCGCGGTCAAGCCGGGCGACGTCGAGATGCAGAAGAGCAACATCCTGCTTCTTGGCCCCACCGGCAGCGGCAAAACGCTCCTGGCGCAGACCCTGGCCCGCATCCTCAAGGTGCCTTTCGCCATGGCGGACGCCACCAACTTGACCGAGGCGGGTTACGTCGGCGAGGACGTGGAGAACATCATCCTGACCCTTTTGCAGGCGTCCGACTACGACGTGGAGAAGGCGCAGAAGGGGATCATCTACATCGACGAGATCGACAAGATCGCCAGGAAGTCCGACTCCCCCTCCATCACCCGCGACGTGTCGGGCGAGGGGGTGCAGCAGGCCCTTTTGAAGATCATCGAAGGTACCGTGGCGAGCGTACCCCCCAAGGGTGGCCGCAAGCACCCGCAGCAGGAATTCCTCAAGGTGGACACCACCAACATCCTGTTCATCTGCGGCGGGGCCTTCCCCGGGTTGGACAGCATCATCCAGCAGAGGATCGGGGTCAAGACGCTCGGCTTCGGCGCGGACGTCAAGAAGAAGGTGGAGAAGAAGGCGGGCGAACTGCTGGCCGGGGTGACCCCTGAGGATCTCCTCAAGTTCGGCTTCATCCCCGAGTTCGTGGGGCGCCTTCCCATGCTCGCCTCGCTTTCCGAGCTCGACGAGGAGGCGATGGTCCAGATCCTCAAGGAGCCGAAGAACGCGCTGATCAAGCAGTACCAGAAGCTCTTCGATATGGAGCACGTGAAGCTGAAGTTCACCGACGGCTCCCTGGTCGCCATAGCCCGCGAGGCCCTGAAGAGAAAGACCGGCGCCCGCGGCCTGCGCTCCATCCTCGAAAACGCCATGCTGGACATCATGTACGAGATCCCTTCCCAGAGCATGGTGAAGGAAGTGGTCATCAACGAAGAGGTGATCTACAGCAAGGAAAAGCCGATCATCGTCTACGAGAACGTGGCGGAAAGCGCCTGAGCATACAGGAAAACATGACTGAGAAAGCCAGAACCAGAGGTAAAAGGAGGGGGAATCCGGAAAGATTCCCTCTCTTTCCATTAAGGGACATAGTTATCTTCCCGCACATGGTGATTCCCCTCTTCGTAGGGAGGGAGAAGTCGGTGCTCGCCCTAGAGGCGGCCATGGCGCAAAACGACAAGCTGATCCTTTTGGCCACGCAGAAAAACGCCAAGACCGAGGACCCCGAGCCTGGAGACATCTACACGGTCGGGACCCTTTGCCAGGTGATCCAGCTCCTGAAGCTCCCCGACGGGACCGTGAAGGTGCTGGTGGAAGGGAAGCGGCGCGGCTCCATCGCCTCCTTCTCCGACAACAGCGAATACTTCGAGGTCGAGGTCGAGGTGCTCGAGGAGCAAAGCGGCAACGACAGCGAGAACGAGGCGCTGAAGCGCGGGGTGCTTGCCTCCTTCGAAAGCTACGTCGAGCTGAACAGCTCGGTGCCGTCCGAGATCCTGCAGTCGGTGCAGGCGATCGCGGACCCCTCGCGCCTGGCCGATTCCATTGCCCCGCACCTGAACCTTAAGGTGGCACAGAAGCAGGAGCTTCTGGCCGCGGTGCAGCCCGCGCGCCGCATGGAGCGACTCTTGTCGCTCATGGGGGCGGAGATCGAGATCCTGCAGATCGAGAAGAAGATCCATGCCCGGGTCAAGAAGCAGATGGAGAAGACCCAGAAGGATTACTACCTGAACGAGCAGATCAGGGCGATCCAGAAGGAGCTGGGGGGGAAAGACGAGTTCAAGCAGGAGCTGCGCGCCCTGGAGGCGAAGGCGGCCAAGCTGCCGCTGTCGCCCGAGGCCAAGCAGAAGGTGCAAAGCGAGATCAAGAAGCTTAAGTTCATGTCCCCCATGTCCGCCGAGGCCTCGGTGGTGCGCAACTACGTGGAGTGGCTCCTGGCGCTTCCCTGGGGCGCCTACGCCGAGGAAAACCGGGAGTTGAAGGTAGCCCGGGAGCGGCTGGACGCCGACCACTACGGCCTGGAGAAGGTGAAGCTCAGGATCCTCGAATTCCTGGCGGTGAGCGCGCTCGCCCCGGGGATGAAGGGCCCCATCCTCTGCCTGGTGGGCCCTCCCGGGGTCGGCAAGACCTCGCTCGCCCGCTCGGTCGCGAAGGCCACCGGCCGCGACTTCGTGAAGATCTCGCTGGGCGGGGTGCGCGACGAGGCGGAGATCAGGGGGCACCGGCGCACCTACGTCGGGGCCATGCCCGGCCGGATCATCCAGTCGCTCAAGAAGTGCGGCTCCTCGAACCCGGTCTTTCTTTTGGACGAGATCGACAAGATGAGCTCCGACTTCCGCGGCGATCCCGCCTCGGCACTTCTGGAGGTGCTCGACCCGGAGCAGAACAACTGCTTCAACGACCATTTCCTCGACCTCGACTACGACCTCTCGCAGGTGATGTTCATCACCACCGCCAACTCGAGCCACACCATACCGAGGCCGCTTCTGGACCGCATGGAGGTGGTGCGGCTGGACGGCTACACCGAGCACGAAAAGCTTGCCATCGCGCGCGAGTACCTGGTCCCCAAACAAGCGGCGGGAAACGGGCTCGCTGGGAAGGGGATCAGCTTCACCGATGCCGCCGTCCTTGAGTTGGTCCGCCGCTACACCCGCGAGGCAGGCGTCAGGAACCTGGAGCGGGAGATCGGCGCCGTATGCCGCAAGATCGCCTTCGCCGTCGCCGGCGGCGGAAAGCTGCGTCGCACCGTGCAGCCGCGCCAGATAGCCGGCTTCCTGGGTGCGCCGCGGTTCAAGTACGGAGAGGCGGGGCTCGAAGACGCGGTGGGGCTCGTGACCGGTCTCGCCTGGACCGAGGTCGGGGGAGAACTCCTGAACATCGAGGTGGTGTCGCTGCCGGGCAAGGGGAAGCTGACCGTGACCGGCAAGCTGGGCGAGGTGATGCAGGAATCGGCGCAGGCCGCCATGACCTACGTCCGTTCCCGCGGCGAGCTTCTGGGGTTTGCCAAGGACTTCTACCAGCATCTGGACATCCACATCCACGTCCCGGAGGGGGCCATACCGAAGGACGGTCCCTCGGCCGGGATAGCCATGGCCTGCGCGCTCACCTCGGCGCTTACCAGGAGGCCGGTGAGACGCGATATCGCCATGACCGGCGAGGTGACCCTGCGCGGCACGGTGCTCCCCATCGGCGGCCTCAAGGAGAAACTCCTGGCGGCAGGGCGGGGGGGTATCCGCACCGTGCTGATCCCCAAGGAGAACGAGAAGGACCTGGCCGAGATCCCCAAGGAGATCCGCGCCGGCATCACGGTGCACCCGGTGGCCCACATGGACGAGGTGCTGGGGTACGCGCTCCTCGCGCCGGTGGGGCTTGCTCCGGCGGCGATCTACGGTGATGCTGCCGTCGCCGCGACCGAAAATTCGGTTGTGCCACATTAGAAAAAAAGCCGCAGAAAAAAGGTTGACAGTCGAGACGGCGCTCTGGTATAAGATGTCTTCACTTTGCGATGCAAACCGGGAGGATCAATGAATAAGGCAGAGCTGGTAAGCGCCATAGCAGAAGAAGCCCAGTTAACCAAGGTTGATGCTGAGAAGTCCCTCATGGGAATTTTGGACGCACTGACCAACTGCCTCGCCACCGGCGACAAGGTGACCTTGGTAGGTTTCGGTACCTTCAGCGTCGCCGAGCGCGCCGCCAGGACCGGCCAGAATCCGCAGACCGGCAAGAAGATCGAGATTGCCGCTTCGTCTGCGCCGAAGTTCAAGCCGGGCAACACCTTGAAGGACCTGGTAAACAGCTAACCCTGTTTTTGCCGGAAATGCTGTACATGCGGGGTTGTAGCTCAGTTGGTTAGAGTGCCAGCCTGTCACGCTGGAAGTCGCGGGTTCGAGCCCCGTCAACCCCGCCATACATATTCAATGGGTGAATAGCTCAGCTGGGAGAGCGCCAGCCTTACAAGCTGGATGTCGGGGGTTCGATCCCCTCTTCACCCACCACAAGAATCCGTTCAAGGTTCAACGTTCAAGGTTCAACGTTGGGACCATGGACCCAAGAACAAGGCGGTTAACGTTGAACTTCGAACGTTGAACCGTCTTCAAGTCTTGGGGTTGTAGCTCAGTCGGTTAGAGTGCCAGCCTGTCACGCTGGAAGTCGCGGGTTCGAGCCCCGTCAACCCCGCCATTAAAAGGGAAGTTCGCCTAACGCGATCTTCCCTTTTTTATTGCGATCGGCAGTTGTGCCAGTCGCACCTGCCTTTTGTGCCGCGCGCTTCCCTTAGAAACATCTGTCTTGCCAGTCCGTTGCGTTGCCCCCCTTTGTCTTGACTTAGTAAAGGCAAATCGTTTATCCTCTGCGAGGTCCTTTCCAGGCGCAGCGCGCGGTGGCGGGATCTTTCCAGTCTTTTTTCGTCTACTTTAGGAATAGAAAGCGAGTCCCTCTTGAAACCCATCAAACCGATCGTGGTGATACCCACCTACAACGAAAGGGACAATCTGGAGATGTTGGCCAGGCAGATACTTTCCCTCGACCCCGCCCTTGAACTGCTGGTCGTGGACGATAATTCCCCGGACGGCACCGGGGACGTGGCCGAGGCGCTGGCGGCGGAGACCGGCCGGGTGATGGTGCTGCACCGGAAAGGAAAAATGGGGCTTGGATCCGCCTACCGTGAAGGGTTCGCCCGTGCGCTGGCGCTCGGGGCGGATGTGGTGGTACAGATGGATGCCGATTTCTCCCATGATCCCGCGGTGATACCCTATTTCTTCGCTGAGATGAAGCAGTCCGACCTGGTCATCGGCTCCAGGTACCTGAACGGGGTAAGCGTGGTGAACTGGCCGCTGCGCCGCCTCATGCTGAGCTACTTCGCCAGCGTCTACACGCGCGTCATCACCGGCCTTACTATTTCAGACTGCACCAGCGGCTTCAAATGCTTCCGTGCCGAGACGCTTAAGGCCGTCGATCTCACCAAGATCCGCTCGGACGGCTATTCCTTCCAGATCGAGATGAACTACCGCTGCAAGGAAAAGGGGCTGCGTATCAGCGAGGTCCCCATCATCTTCATTGACCGGCACGCCGGCACCTCGAAGATGTCCAAGAGGATCGTGCGCGAGGCGGTGGTGATGGTATGGAAGCTGAAGTTCGGCTCGCTGTTACGGGGCCTTTTGCCCAAGGAGAGGGTGTGATGTCCGATACGCTTTGGTCCATAATCTGCCTCGCCGGGCTCTGGGGCTTCGTCGCCTGCACTATTTTGCTGATCCTCAAGGCCTTTCCGGCCCGGGACAGCTTCGACCGCTCCGCCGCCCTCAAATGGGGAGCGGGCGTGCTCGTCTGTTTCGTCGCGTGGATCGTCGGCATGACTCAGGCCTGACCGCCGCAGTAGACAGAATTGGTTTTCTTTTAAGTTTTAATTCAGCCCTATTTGTGGTACTCATAGTGCCTTATGCCCGTCTTTACCTGTAAAATAGGCGCCTCCGACGGCAAGATCCTGGTCAAGGACCTCGACGCGGTCAACGCCGGCTTGCTCCGGCAGAGCCTGGAAGAGCAAGGGTACGTCGTCTTCGAGGTGCGCAAGAAGCCGTTCCAGTTCCTGCTGGAATCGGGGATCGGGCGCAAGAAGATCGGCAACAAGGAGCTGCTGTTGTTCAACCAGGAACTCCTGGTACTGCTCAAGGCCGGACTCCCCATCCTGCAGGCGCTCGACACCATCCTGGAGTCGGGAGGGGGCAAGCTCAACGAGATACTGTCGGCGATACGCGAGGACGTGAAAGGTGGAATGGCGCTCTCCGCCGCCTTCGAGAAGTTTCCGAGGGTGTTTCCCCATCTCTACATCGCGTCGGTCCGGGCCGGGGAGAGGACCGGGGACCTGCCGCAGACCATCCGCCGTTACATCGCCTTTCTCAAGAGAACCGAGGGGTTCCGCGGCAAGGTCATCGGCGCGCTTATCTACCCTGCCATCCTGGTCACGGTCGCGGCGGTGGCGGTCTCTTTGTTGCTCATCTACGTGGTGCCGACCTTCAGTACCATCTACGCGGATTCCGGCGCCGCTTTGCCGCTCCCGACCCAGATGCTGATCAATTTCACCGGGCTCTTGCGGCACTACCTGCCGCTACTTCTGCTGCTGGGGGGCGTGGCGATCACCCTCTTCAAGCGCTGGAGCCAGACCGAATCCGGACGCTATACGGTGGACGGCTTCAAGATCAAGACCCCGCTTCTGGGTGCCGTCACCAGCCGTTACGCCCTTGCCGGCTTTACCCGTACCCTGGCCACCGTGCTGGGCTCCGGTATCCCCATCGTCGAGGCGATGCGGATGTCGGTGGGGACGCTCAACAACAAGGTCCTGGAGCGCGGCCTGCTCCTTGCAGTGCATCGCGTAGAGGAGGGGAGCAAGCTCTCCACCGCGCTGGAAGGTATGAAGCTGATGCCCCCACTGGCGCTGCGCATGCTCACCGTCGGCGAGACCACCGGCTCATTGGAGGAGATGCTATCGGACATCTCCGATTACTTCGAAGAGGAGATCGAAAGGGATCTCCATGTACTGACCACCTCGATCGAACCGGCGATCATGGTGGCCATGGGTGTGGTCATCGGGGTCATCATCGTCACCATGTACCTGCCGATCTTCAAGATCGCCAGCACTGTCGGCTAGAGGGATCATGCTGAAACCTTTCCGAAAGAAAAGACTGGGCGACATCCTGCTGGAGCGGGGGGACCTGACTCAGGACCAGCTCGCCTACGCGCTGGACAAGCAGCATAGCACCAAGGAACGACTGGGGATCATCTGCCTGGCCGACGGGCTGATCAGCGACATCGTGCTGGCCATGGCGCTCGCCGAGCAGTTCGGCCTCGAGTACGTGGACCTGAAGGGGGTGCGCCCGGACGAGTCCCTGTTCAACTTCATCCCGCCCGAGGTCACGTTCCGCTTCCACTTCGTGCCGCTGGATTTGCAGGGGGACCTGCTGGTGGTGGCCATCTCAGACCCCACCGCAGTGCTGCAGCTGGATGAGATGGCGCTCCTTCTCGAGCGCCCGCTGCTTTTCAAGGTGGCCGCCGAATCGGAAATCGCCTACCATCTGAAACGGGGCGAGGGGACCAGCCGGGTGCTGAAGGAGGTCTCCGAGGACTTCATGCTGCAGCTGGTGACCGAGACCGACAAAGGGGAGGAGATTCTCTCCGTCGAGAACGTCACCGCGGACACGAGCCCCATCATCAAGCTGGTGAACTCCACCATACTGGATGCCCTCACCAGGCGCGCCTCCGATATTCATATCGAGACCGCGCAGGACGGCGTCCTCATCAAGTACCGCATCGACGGCGTCCTCTACAAGGCCACCGACCCCATCGACTCCCATTTCCAGGGGCCGCTCATCTCCCGTCTCAAGGTCATGAGCGAACTGGACATCTCGGAGCGCCGCATCCCGCAGGACGGCCGCTTCAAGGTCCGCATCGGCTCCAAGTCCATCGACTTCCGCGTCTCCATCATGCCTAGCGCCTTCGGCGAGGACGCGGTCATCCGTATCCTCGACAAGGAGAGCATCGCCAGCGACCTGCGGGGGCTTACCCTGGAGACGCTGGGGATGGCGCCCCGCGAGATCAAGCGCTTCCGGAAGATGATCAAGGAGCCCTACGGCATGGTGCTGGTAACCGGGCCGACCGGTTCGGGCAAGACCACCACCCTCTACGGAGCCTTGACCGAGATACATACCGGTCTGGAAAAGATCATCACCATCGAGGACCCGGTCGAGTACGTCCTCTCCGGCATCACCCAGATCCCAGTCAACGAGAAGAAGGGGCTCACCTTCGCCCGGGGCCTGCGCTCCGTCCTGCGCCACGACCCGGACAAGATCATGGTGGGTGAGATCCGCGACTCGGAGACGGCGCAGATCGCGGTGCAGTCGGCGCTCACAGGCCACCTGGTGTTCACCACGGTGCACGCCAACAACGTCTTCGACGTCATCGGCCGCTTCACCCACATGGGAATCGACCCCTACAACTTCGTGGCCTGCCTTAACTGCGTCATGGCGCAACGCCTGGTCAGGAAGATCTGCCCCGCCTGCCGCAAGCCGGTGACGGTTACCGACGACGAACTGCGCGAGTCGGCGATCGACCCGGAAAGCACCCGCGGCCTGACCCTCTACGAGGCCCGTGGATGCGACGAGTGCAACGGTACCGGCTACCGCGGCCGCTCCGCCATCGTCGAGCTTTTGGACCTGAACGACGAGATCAGGGAACTGATCATCGCCAAGTCACCGGTGGCCGCCCTCAAAAAGGCCGCCAAGGCTGCAGGAACCATGTTCCTCCGGGAGAGCGCGGTAGCCAAGGTGCTGGCGGGCGAGACCACGATAAAGGAGATCAACCGTGTCACTTTCGTGGAGTAGGTGCCAGCCATGCTAACGAACAGGAAGGGCCTGGGACTCGAGATCTCCGCCGGCGGGCTCAGCTTCGCCATGGTGAGCGGCGGCAAAACACCCAAGGTGGAGACGGGGCTTTCCCTCCCCTTTGCGCCCGGTATGCTGACCCTGTCGCGCCGGGAACCGAACGTGAACGACCCCAAGGGGTTCGTCACCGCGCTCAGGGAAGCGCATCTCCGTCTACTGACTCGAGAGCGCTCGGTCAGCGTCTCGCTTCCGGACGCGGTGGGGCGCGTGGTGCTGCTCGACCTGGAGGCACGCTTCAGAAGCCGGGAGGAGGGGCTGGACGTAATCCGCTGGAAGCTCAAAAAGAGCCTCCCCTTCGACATCGGCACGGTGCACCTGGACTACCAGACCCTCGAGGAGAAAGAGAGCGGCGCTGTTTCCCTGCTGGTATCGCTGGTGTCGCGGGCGGTGGTGACCCAGTACGAGGAACTCCTGATCCAGGCGGGGCTGGAGCCCAAACAGATCGACTTCACCTCCTTCAACT
This sequence comes from Citrifermentans bemidjiense Bem, assembly GCF_000020725.1. Classification (NCBI taxonomy): domain Bacteria; kingdom Pseudomonadati; phylum Thermodesulfobacteriota; class Desulfuromonadia; order Geobacterales; family Geobacteraceae; genus Citrifermentans; species Citrifermentans bemidjiense. The sequence goes on from NC_011146.1 coordinate 1,479,130, forward strand.
TTTATCGCCTCTTCGCGCCGCGGCTGGACATCTCCGACGACGGCGCGTTCGTCACCTTCTACCAGGGGGCGATGACGGTGCTGATCTTCCACGCCGGCGTGCTGAGCTTCTACCGCACCAAGGAAGGGGTCGGCGACGTGCAGAACCTCTACCGCGAGGTGAACAGTTCCTTCCTGGTCTACGGCGATCGTTTCCCGGGTCAGACGGTGGAAGAAGTCTTTTGCATGGCCCCCCCCGCCGACGCCGAGTCGTTCCGCGCCCTGGTGGCGGAGGCCTCTGGGCTTGAGCCGGTGCTGCTCGACCTGGAGCGCATGGTGCAGCAGGCGCCGGCGCTGGGGCTGGACCGGCCGGCACTGCACGCCTTGGCTGGATCGATAGGCGCTGCCTTGAGGAGCCTGCCATGAAACTGACCATAAACCTGGCTACCCGGCGCTATCTCAATATGCGCCGGCTGAACGCGGCGCTTTTCGGCGCCGGGCTCGTGCTGGCGGCGCTTCTCGTTTACCAGGTGCGCGAGATCGCCAACAACCAGGTCGAGTTCAATACGATCAAACGGGACAGCGCCGCGGCGAACAGCGCGCGTCCGGGCGCGGCTCCGGTGAGCCCGGAGCAGTTGAAGTCCCTGGAGAGCAGTGTCGCCTTCGCCAACGAGATCATCGACAAAAAGACCCTCAACTGGCTCGCGCTTTTGGACAAGCTTGAAGGGGTGGTGCCCGCCGGGGTCGCGCTGACCCAGGTGGAGCCGGTCTTGAAAGATCAAGCCCTGAAGCTTGCTGGGGTGGCCTACGGCTTCTCGAACCTGCGCACGCTGCTGGAGAACATGGAACAGTCTCCCAACTTCTCGGAGGTGTACCTCCTGTCGCAGAGCGAGGTCAAGGTGGGCAAGAGCCAACAAGGCATCGGCTTCACCATCTCCTGCAAGGTCGGTTACCGATGAATTACCAGATCGTACGCGACATCATGGCCGCCAGGAGCAAATCGCTGGCTTTCTTGGCTCTTCTGCTGCTGCTCGCGGTGTCGGTGCAGCTCTACCTCTCCTATTGGCAGCGCCCGGCGCTGGAAAAGGCGCAGGTGGAGTGGTTTTCCAAGAGGGACGCTATTGCCAAGGGAGAGTCCGTGGGCGACGCCACGCGCTATCACAACGGGATGCGCGACCTTGGGGAGTTCCAAAAACGCCTGGTGCCGAAGGAACGGTTCCCCGCGCTGATGAGCCAGCTCTACGACGCCGCCAAGAGCAATGCCCTTTCCCTGAAAGCGGTCTCCTACAAACCGGCCAAGATCAAAGGGCAGAAGCAGATCGATACCTACGGCGTTTCCTTTACCGTTTCCGGGCGCTATGCCTCGGTGAAAAAATTCGTCGCGGACCTGATGCGCTACAAGGAACTGGTCACGGTCGACTCCATCTCGCTGGGTAGCCAGAGTGCGACCGAGGAGACGGTGACGCTGAAGGTCCAGACTACGGTGTATATGAAGACGGGGGGGGCATGAACCGCCAGAAGCTCGTGCTATTCCTTTTGCTGCTGGCCCTGGCGGCCTCCGTCGGCTATTCGTTCTTGCGCTCTCCCCGGCAGCAGGAGGTGGCCACGCTGAAGAACCGCCCGGGGATGGCGGCTTCGGTGTCGAGGAGCAAAAAGGCGCCTGCCCAGAAGCGGGTGGTAGACAGCAGCAGTGTGCACCTGGCGCAACTGGACCAGGAGCTGACCTCTTTCAGCGGCTTTCGGCGCAACATCTTTTCTCCCATCTTCAAGGGTGAGGCGCCGCCGGCGCTCAAACTGCCGCCTCCGCCCCCGCCGGTCAAACTGCCGCCTCCTCCGCCTCCGATGCCGGTGGCGCAGCCTGTGCCCCCGCCCCCCCCGCCGCCTACGCAGGAGCAGGTGGACGAGGCGGAGATGGGCAAGTTCGTTTTCCTTGGCTACCTGAAGAAGAACGGTGATAAGACCGTGTTTCTCTCCAAGAACAACGAGATCATCCTGGCGAAGAAGGGCTCCAAACTCGGGTCGAGGTTCCAGGTGACCGACCTGACCGAAGAGGCTCTAACCATTAAGTCCCTGACCACCGACCAGCAGATGGTGATACCTCTGGTCGAGAACAGGTCGCTTGCGCGCCGCACCAAGTAATAGGTTAAGGAGCAACTGCATGCATAGACCAAGACTGATCTTAACCGTGATGCTGGTGGCACTGGCTCTCTCGGGCTGCACGTCCGGCCGCACCGCTTTCAGCAAGGCGGAGAAGCTGGAGCGAGAGGGAAACCTGGACGCCGCGCTGGTGAAGTACGCCGAGGTAGCCGCTGCCAACCCCGATATCGGCGAGTACCGGGTGAAGCTTCTGAACGTCACCGAGACTGCGGCTCGCGCGCATTTCAAGAAGGGGGAGGAGTTCTTCGCCAAGAAGAACTACGACGAAGCCCTCAGGGAGTTTCAAAGCGCCTACGCCATGGACCCCACGCACGTCCTGGCCAAGAATCAGGCCGACCAGGTGCTTAAGCTGAGAAACGCCCAGACCTACCTGCAGGAGGGGCTCGACTTCGAGAAGAACCGCAAACCGCGGGAGGCGATGATCGCCTTCAAGCACGCCCTCGAATTCGACCCGAGCAACAAGGAGGTGAAGGAAGGGCTGGATCGCATCATCGCCAACAAGCGCCAGAAGCTGGACGGTTTCGAGCTGAACCTGAAGTCGAACAAGCCGATCACCCTCAAGTTCCGCGATGCCAAGCTCAAGGAGATCTTCACCATCCTTTCCCAGCTCTCCGGCATCAACTTCGTCTTCGACGACGCGGTGAAGGACGTGAACATCACGCTGCACCTGGAGAACGGCTCATTCCAGCAGGCGATGGAACTGATCACCGGGATGCAGAAGCTGGACAAGAAGATCCTGAACGAGAGCACCATCATCATCTATCCGAAGACCCCGGACAAGGTCAAGCAGTACGAAGAGCTCTTCCTGCAGACCTTCTACCTGAACAAGCTGGACGCGAAGAAGGCGGTCAACCTGGTGCGCACCATGCTCCAGGTGAAGAAGATCTACGTGAACGAGGAGGCGAACGCCCTCGTCATCCGCGACACCCCCGAGGTCATCGAGGTGGCGCGCAAGATTCTGGAGGCCAACGACGTTCCCGATGCCGAGGTGCTCCTCGAGGTGGAGGTGTTCGAGCTCTCCAAGCAGAACGCCGAGACCTTCGGACTGCTCCTCTCCCGGTACGCCACCTCCCTGGGGGTGACAGCTCCGGGAAGCACCGGCACCAACCCGTTCCTGGCTGACACGCTGGGAGCAGTCACCACGACGACCACCACAGGTACGACCACCTCTTCCGCTGGGCCGTCCAACCTGTTGAACGTGTTCAACCTGAGGGGTTATAACGGCTACTTGACCGTACCCAACGCCACCTTCAACTTCGGCAAGACCCTCTCCAACGGCGAGACCCTCTCCAACCCGAAAATCAGGGTGAAGAACCGAGAGAAGGCGAAGTTCAACGTCGGCACCAGGGTCCCTATCACCACCACCTCTTCGCCTTCCGGCGGCGGCGTCAGCGTCAACGTCCAGTACGTCGACGTCGGGGTCAAGGTGAACGCCGAGCCGACCATCCAGCTCAACAACGAGGTCGCCATCAAGCTGGGGCTCGAGGTCAGCTCCATCCTCAACGAGAAGACTATCGGCACCGACCAGGCCACCACCGTGGTCACCATCGGCACCAGGAACCTCGACACCGTGCTCTCACTCAAGGACGGCGAGACCAGCATCATCGGGGGGCTGATCCAGAAGACCCAGACCGACAGCAAGAGCAAGGTCTTCTTGTTGGGCGACATCCCGATCCTCGGCCCTTTGTTCAGCAACACCAGCGACAAGAAGGATAAGACCGAGCTGCTGCTTGCCATCACCCCCAGAATCGTGCGCGGCGTGACCGTTCCCGACAACGACGTCGCCGCTTTCTGGTCCGGCCGCGAGGACGAGCCTTCGTCGCATCAGCCGTATTCCTCCTTCATGGAGCCTGACTTCGTCAACCCCGAGGCCGCCGAGGGTGCCGCGGCCCCTGCCGCAGCCAAGCCCGCTCCCAGGGCGCTGCCTAACCTGGTGCCGGTCCAGAAGATCGTGCCGGCTCCTGTTCCGGCCCCGGCTCCTGCTCCTGCCGGCGCTCCTGCTCCTGCTCCTGCCGGCGCTCCGGCCCCGGCCCCAGGCGGAGCTGCCGCGGCAGTTCCAGCACCTGCCCCTGGCGCCGTTCCGGCCGCAGGGGACGTCCCGGTGCCCGCGCCTGTCCCTGTCCCTGTGCCCGCTCCGGTACCGGTACCGGTTCCCGCTCCCGCTCCAGCCGCACCCGCAGCCGCGAAACAGCCGCTTCTGACCGATTCGCTGATCGCGCTGAGCCTTCCGGCCAAGGTGAAGCTGAACGACCAGTTCAGCGTGCAGGTGAATGGATCAGGGATGAGGGATTTGTACAAGGCGGTCTTCGTGCTCTCTTACGATCCAAAGCTCCTGGACGCCATTTCGCAATCCGAGGGGAACCTCTTGAAACAACCCGGGAAGCCTTCCACTTTCCAGGCATTCGCGGACAAGAAAAAGGGTGAGATCTGGATGTCCGGCATGCGCGAGGAGCCGACCGGAACCGCCAACGGCATCCTGGCCAACATCAGCTTCAAGGCGATAGGGACGGGATCGGCCGCTGTCTCCGTGAACAACACCAACTTCAGCAAAAAGACTGGCGAGGATATCCCGGTCACCGCCTTCAAGTCCGTAGTGGAGGTACAGTAGCCTTTCGAGGCTTTCAGATCATGTGGAAAATCCTTGACGACAAGCGCGGGTTGAGCCTGATCGAGCTGGTGGTGACGCTGTCCATACTCATCATCCTCTCCTCGCTGATACTCCCTTCCGCGCAGATGGCTTCCAAGCGGAGCAAGGAGATCGAGCTCAGGCGGAACCTGCGCGAGATCAGGGGGGCCATCGATGAGTACAAGAAGACCTATGACCGTGGCGTCGACGAGAAGAAGATCACCGCTTCGCTGAACAAGCCGGAGGGGTACCCGGAAACCCTCGAGGTGCTGGTAAAAGGGGACGACATAAAGGGGTACCTGGGGTACAAAAAGAAGTTCCTGCGCCGGATACCGGCGGACCCGTTTTACAAACCTCAGGGGGATGAACCGGCCTGGGGCATGCGCTCCCACAACGACGAACCCGACAGCACCACCTGGGGGGGGGAAGATGTCTTCGACGTCTATTCCCTGAGCGACGGGACGGCGATCGACGGCACCAAATACAAGGACTGGTGACCTCATGTTTAAGAGGATTGCAAAGACACAGCGTGGTTTCACGCTAATCGAACTGATGATCGTCCTGTCCATCATCGGCATCCTGGCCGCCATCGCTGCGCCCAACTACCAGTGGGGTATTGTCAGGGCGCGCGAATCGGTTTTGCGCGAGGATCTCTACACCCTGCGCTCCACCATAGACCAGTACTACGCCGACCAGGGCAAATACCCGGAAACGCTGCAGGAGCTCGTGGAAAACAAGAACAAATACCTGAGGGAGATACCGAAGGACCCGTTCACCAAGTCCAGGGAAACCTGGGTCACCGCCGCTCCTCCGGCCACCGACTCGGGCGAGCCGGCCACAGGTGTCTACGACGTGCACAGTGGTTCGACCCTGATGGGGTCCAACGGCGTGGCATACAACGAGTGGTAACCCTCACGAAACAGAAGAGGCTTAAAGGAAAATGATCCAACTGCACAACGTATCGATGTCGTATCAGGCCGAATCTGCGGCTCTGACCGATGTAACCCTCAAAATCCCCAAAGGGGATTTTGTTTTTTTGACCGGGCAATCGGGAGCGGGGAAGTCGACCCTCTTGAAGCTCATCTACGCCGAACTCTCCCCCACCCGCGGCCAGGTGATAATCGACGGCGCCAACGTCACCAGGCTTTCCAGGAAGGAGATCCCTTACCTGCGCCGCTCCATCGGGGTGGTGTTCCAGGACTACAAGCTTTTGCCCAACCGCACCGTCCTTGAGAACGTCGCCATCACCCTTGAGGTTTTGGGGTGGGGCAAGCGCGACATCGGCAAGAAGGTGTACCACATCCTGAAATCGATGGGGCTGGAGGACAAGGTGAACTCCACCCCCCTGAGGCTTTCGGGTGGCGAGCAGCAGCGCGTGGCGCTGGCCCGGGCGCTGGTCAACGACCCCAAGATCCTCATTGCCGACGAGCCGACCGGGAACCTGGACGACGAGAACAAGGAACAGATTCTCTCCATCTTCAAGGAGGCGAACATCCGCGGCACCACCGTGGTGGTGGCGACCCACGACCGGCGCGTGATCGAGAACTCCCACCGCAGGGTGATCCGGCTGGAGAAGGGACGCATGGTGGAGGTGCCCGATGTCCAAAACTAACAAGGCGGTCCGTCCCAAGCTGGCGCAGGAGGGCTTCTTCGGGCGCTTGAGCTATTACTCCAGCCGCGCCGTCGCGAACCTCAGGCAAAACGTCTTCGTGAGCGCGGTCACCGTCGGGACCATCGCGCTTGCGCTTCTCATCGCCTCGCTCTTTCTGCTGGTCTACGTGAACCTTTCCGGAATGGCCGAGGGATGGAGCGACAAGGTGCAGGTGACCGCCTACTTCGATGCCGAGCCGGCCCCGCTGGCGGTGGCCGCGCTGAAGGGGAGGGTGCAGGCCATACCCGGCACCGCCAAGGTTCTCTTCGTGAGCCAGGCCGAGGCGGAGAAACGCCTGCGGAGCCGGCTCAAGGGGCAGGAGTCCCTTCTTGAGGGAATCTCCGCCGAAGTGCTCCCCGCATCGCTCGAGATCCGCCTGGACCGCGACCACCGCGACAACGAGTCGGTGGCGGCCTACGTGGCGAAGCTCAAGCAGATCCAGGGGATCACCGAGGTGCAGTACGGCGAGGAGTGGGTCAGGCGCTTCAACTCTTTCATGAACCTCTTCCGCCTGATGGGGGCGCTCCTCGGGGGCTTCCTCACCATAACGGTGCTCTTCATCGTCTCCAACACCATTAAGCTCACCATCTACGCAAGGAAGGACGAACTGGAGCTCCTGGGCCTTGTGGGGGCGACCCGCTTCTTCATCAAGGCTCCTTTCCTCATCGAGGGGGTGCTGCAGGGGGCAGCAGGGGCGGTGATCTCGCTTTTGGCGCTTCTTGGTTGCTATTTCGCCTTCCTGAAGAACGCCGGTGACTTCCTCGGCATCAACCCGGCTTCGGCTGGGCTTTCCTTTCTTCCCCCCTCGCACCTGGCTGGGGTAGTACTGGGAGGCGTGCTGCTCGGTTTCATCGGCAGCGCGACCTCGCTGAAGAGGTTCATAAACGTCTAGCATGCGTCACATTCTACTGATAAGCTGTCTGGCCCTGATTTTGGCCCCTTCCCTTTGCGGCGCGGGGGCCAAGGAAGAGCTGCAGACCATAAAGAAACAGATCAAGGAAAAGAACCGGCTCATCTCGAAAACCCAGAAGGTGGAGACCAAGGTTTCGGGAGAGTTGGTGCAGATCCAGAAAACCCTGGCCGAGAAGCAGTCGAGCCTGGTTTCCTTGGGGCGCGACTTGGCCTCCGTGGAAAAGGGAATCGACAAGACGCTCGTGGACATAGAGAGCGAGCGCCAGGAGGCCGAGCGCAAGCGGGCTCAGATCAACCGCCGCGTCGCCGCCCTCTACAAGGGAGGGGATACCGGGAACCTCAGGGTGTTCTTCTCCTCGGAGTCTTTCCCGCAGATGACAGAGAACCTCCGCTACATGCGGAGCATACTGGAGAACGACCGGAAACTCTTTCAGCAGTACAACGAGAACCTGCAGCGGCTGAACCTGTTGAAGCAGCAACTTGAGCAGGACGCGACGCGCAAGGAAGGGATCCGGCGCAACATAGAGGCGAAGAAGCGCGAGATAGAGCAAGAGAAGAGCAAGAAGGCGAACTACCTGGTCAAAGTGAGGCAGGACAAGCAGCAGTACCAGGCTTCACTCAAAGAATTGCAGGCCAATGCGGGACGCCTGCAGAGCATGATCCAAAAGCTTGAAGCGAGAAGTAGAAAAGCGTATAGTTCCAAGGCTCGCGGTAAAGCGGGAGATAATAAGGCGCAAGTCGTCTCTCCGAGGTCCGTCGCGGTCCCGAACCAGGGGCTCGGGGCGCAGAAGGGAAGGCTCTCCTTGCCGGTGAAGGGGACCATCGTGGACCGCTACGGCAGGCACAAGCATCCTGAGTTCGATTCCTTCACTGTCAGTAACGGCATTTCTGTATCTGCGCCAGCCGGATCCGCCATTCACGCGATCTATGACGGCGAAGTGATTTTTGCGAACTATTTCAAAGGCTATGGTAATATGATCATCGTCGATCACGGGGACGGGTTCTTCAGTCTTTACGCCCATGCTTCATCGATGACGAAAAAGGTCGGGGCGAAGGTATCAAAGAACGAAGTCCTGGCCAGTGTGGGTGACGTTGATTCAAGCAAAGGGCCGATGCTTTATTTCGAGATCAGATACCAGGGGAAACCAGTCGATCCCTCCCCCTGGTTCAGATAAGCAGGGTACCGCAACAAAATCCTAGGGAGGCAAAATGTTCAAAGGCAGCAAATTTAAGAAGACAACGCTGTTTGTCACAACCGTGTGCCTGCTGACGCTGGTGATCGGCTTCGGCATGCAACGCAGATGCGCCGCCCAGGGGGGCGGCAGCGATTACCAGTCCATCGAGTTGTTCACGGACGTTCTGGCCATCGTCAAGAAGAGCTACGTAGAAGAGGTCGACACCAAGAAGCTCGTGTACGGTGCCATCAACGGCATGCTCTCCTCGCTGGACCCCCACAGCTCCTTCATGCCCCCTGAAACCTACAAGGAAATGAAGATCGACACCAAGGGCTCCTTCGGCGGTCTCGGCATAGAGATCACGGTCAAGGAAGGGATCCTCACCGTCATCTCCCCGATAGAGGACACCCCCGCCTTCAAGGCCGGCGTCAAGGCCGGCGACCAGATCCTGAAGATCGACGACAAGTTCACCAAGGACCTCACCATCACCGATGCGGTGAAGAGGATGAGGGGGGTGAAAGGGACCAAGGTCACCCTCACCATCATGCGTGAAGGGTTCGACAAGACGAAGGAATTCGTGCTGGAGCGCGACATCATCCAGGTCAAGAGCGTTAAGCACAAGGTGCTCGACGACGGCTACGGCTACGTGAGGATTGCCCAGTTCCAGGAGAAGACCGACGACGACCTGGAGAAGGCGCTGCAGGCCCTTCAGGGCGAGCAGAAGCAGCTCAAGGGGCTGGTGCTCGACCTGCGCAACGATCCGGGCGGGCTCCTGGACCAGGCGGTCCGGGTGAGCGAGCACTGGATCGCCGAAGGGAAGCTGGTCGTTTATACCGAGGGACGCGAGAAGGATTCCCAGATGCGCTTCACCTCCCGTAAGGGGCCCAAGCAGCCGGACTACCCGATCGTGGTGCTGATCAACAGCGGTTCCGCGAGCGCCTCGGAGATCGTCGCCGGCTGCCTGCAGGACCACAAGCGCGCCGTTGTCATGGGGACCCAGAGCTTCGGCAAGGGGAGCGTCCAGACCATCATCCCGCTCGCCGACAACTCGGGCCTGAGGCTCACCACCGCCAGGTACTTCACGCCCAGCGGCCGCTCCATCCAGGCTAAGGGGATAACCCCCGATATCGTCGCCGAGAAGGTCGATCTTGCCGCCACCAGCGAGAAGCGCGAAGGGATGCACATCAGGGAGAAGGACCTCGAGAACCACTTCGAAGGGGATAAAAAGGAGGGGGGCGAGGAGAAGAAGGATAAGCCGGCTCCCTACAAGACCGACGAACTGATCAAGAGCGACTCGCAGGTGCTGCGCGCGCTCGACCTCCTGAAAGGGTGGGAGATCCTGAAGACGATGGGCAAACTCCCCTCCTGATGGACCGGAGACAATAAAGCATAAGAAAGGAAGGAATAGTACCGCTATTCCTTCCTTTTTTTATGCCCGGGGACTGTATGAGACGTGTCTTGACAGTTCAAGCTGCACTGACTAAAGTGGTGCTTTCTCCAATCCGGCTCCCGACTGCCACAGTCAAGAGGTTTTCAATGTCCATAAAAAGTGCGTGCCGCCGATCATTGATACTGTTCATGCTGTTGATCGTTCCCGCTCCTCTGCTCGCCGCGCCGTTTCTCTCCATCGCCTCGCCGTCGGCCGACGGCGTATTCGTGCTGCGCGGGGAGCAGATGGCAGGCGTCGCCGGGCTCGATATCACCATCGGCTACGACAGGAACACGCTCTCCACACCGCACATCGCCATGGGAAGCCTCGTTGACGGCATGCTGAACTCCAGCAATCCGAGCAACCCGATCAGGCTTGCCATCGTCGGCACCAACGGGATCGCGGTAGCAAGCGGCGTCATCGCTACCATCACCTTCGAACGCGTCGGGGACTCCGCCGGCACGATCACTTCGCTGACCGCCTCCTTGATCGATGAAAAAGGGAACAAGCTTCCCATCGCCCCCACCGCCATCGACAATCCGCAAACCCCGACGCACGGGGAGCCTTCCGCCGAGGCCCCTCCCGCAGAGGGCGCCAAGGATAAGGACGAGCCGCTTGTGATCGATGCCACCTCGCACCCCAGCCGCCCGGTTCCTGTCGTTCTGGGTGGCAGCGTGACGCTCCCCCATGAGGAAGTCGCGCCGGCGGAGCCGAAGCGCGCGCCCCAGGAGGCTGAGCGCCAGGAAGTTGCCGAACTCCAGCCGCAGCGCAGAGAGCCCGCGCCGGTGGAGCCGCGCGATCCAGAGCCGAAAGCTGCGCCGCAAGCCGTGACCCAGCCGGTGCACCTGCCGAGCGTCTTGGATCGTTTCCGGGAGTTCAAGGGGGAGCGGACCCTCGCCAACCTGACCTCCCTTTTCAAGGGGGCGGGGGAGCGCCCGCTGCTGCAGATCCCGGCCATAGCGATTGCGGACGGCAGCAGCACGGTGACCCTGGTCATCGCCATGGAAACCGGAGACCGGCCGCCGGTTTTCGCATTCAAAGCTGCGCGCTACGTCTCGGTCAGCCGGAGTGATGACGGGGAATGGGAGGTCGAGGTGAGACCGGAGGCCGGTGTGGTCGACGCCAGCATCACCGTGCTCTACCACGGGCTTTCCCAGGAATACCCGCTCATCGTGGCGCCGGCTGTTCGTCTTCCCGCGACGGCGGGGAGCGCGGCGTCGGAGGCGGCTTTCCGCAGCTTTCTGGCGGCGGGCGCGGACCTAAACGGCGACGGCCGGGTGGACTACCTCGACGATTACATCTTCACGGCCAACTTCCTGGCCCAATCGCAGGAGTCCGCCCAGCGAAAGGAATGATCTGACGGGGATAGAGCACCCCGAAGCGAAGGGGGACAAGCGAAGGGGGACAGGCACCTGGCGGAGCCAGTCCCCTCCCCCTGGTGCCCCCTCGGCTTGACCTAGAGCCTTGGGGGCATCTGCGTCGTGGGGCGCGGGATTCACTCAGGTTTTTCCTGTTGCCGCCGGATCACGGATGAGGTATACACAATCTGCCCCGGCATCAGCCGGCGTTAACCTTCAAGCCGTCGAAATCATATATGAGTTTCCAAGGGGAGGAGCCGATGTTAGTTCTCAAGGACAGCAATCTTTTCCAGCTGCTCTGCTACATAAACGGTGCATGGACCGGCGCTGACAGCGGCGAGACCATCGATGTCACCAACCCCGCCACCGGCGAGAAACTCGGAACCATCCCCAAGATGGGGGGCGCCGAGACCCGGCGCGCCATCGAAGCCGCCAACGCCGCGTTTCCCAAGTGGCGCGCGAAGACGGCGCAGGAGCGCTCCACCATCCTCAGGCGCTGGTCGGAGCTGCTCCTGGAGCACCAGGAGGACTTAGCCGTCTTGATGACCGCAGAACAGGGGAAGCCGCTGGCCGAGTCGCGGGGCGAAACCGTTTATGCCGCGTCGTTTCTGGAGTGGTTCGCCGAGGAGGCGAAACGGATCTACGGCGACGTGATCCCGCCGCATCAAAGCGATAAAAGGATTGTGGTCCTGAAGGAACCGATCGGCGTCTGCGCCGCCATAACCCCCTGGAATTTCCCCTCCGCCATGATCACCAGGAAGGCGGGGCCCGCGCTCGCTGCCGGGTGCACCATGGTGGTAAAGCCCGCGACCGCCACTCCGTATTCGGCGCTGGCGCTAGCCGAACTTGCCCGCCGTGCCGGGGTTCCCGACGGCGTCTTCTCCGTTGTCACCGGCTCCGCCGCGGGCATAGGCGGGGAGATGACGGCGAACCCCATCGTGCGCAAGCTCACCTTCACCGGCTCCACCGAGATCGGGAAGAAGCTGATGGCAGAGTGCGCCGGCACCGTGAAGAAGGTCTCCATGGAGCTTGGCGGCAACGCCCCCTTCATCGTCTTCGACGACGCCGACATCGACGCCGCGGTCGAGGGCGCGCTCATCTCCAAGTACCGCAACACCGGCCAGACCTGCGTCTGCACCAACCGCTTCCTGGTTCAGGACGGCGTTTACGACCGCTTCGCGGATAAACTCGCGCAAGCCGTCGCCAAGATGAAGGTCGGTGACGGCCTGAAAGGGGAGACCCAGCAAGGGCCGCTGATCGACATGAAAGCGGTGGAGAAGGTAGAGGAACACATTCAGAACGCGCTTGCCGGCGGGGCGCGCGTGGTGACCGGCGGCAAGCGCCACGCACTGGGGGGGAGCTTCTTTGAGCCCACCGTCCTGACCGACGTGAAGCCCGGGATGCTGGTGGCGAAAGAGGAGACCTTCGGGCCGTTGGCGCCTCTGTTCCGCTTCAAGACCGAAGAGGAGGCGATACAGATGGCCAACGACACCGAGTTCGGCCTCGCCGCCTACTTCTACAGCCAGGACGTCTCCCGAGTCTGGCGGGTCGCCGAGGCGATCGAATACGGTATCGTCGGCATCAACACCGGCCTCATCTCCACCACCGTTGCCCCCTTCGGCGGCGTCAAGGAGTCCGGCATCGGGCGCGAAGGATCCAAGTACGGCATAGAGGACTTTCTCGAGGTCAAGTATCTCTGCATCGGCGGGGTGAAGTAGCCTCGCTCCTCCCCCCGGCGGGGCCTTGGAGCCGCCGGCGAAAGCCCCCTCCCTGTCCCTCCCCCTCCGGGGGCGGGAACTCGAAGGGTGAGGTCCCAGGTGAGATGTCCAGGCAGGGGGGCCGCCTGAGGCCGGCGCCCGTAACCGCTGGGGCACCTAAACGATGTGGAAGAAAAGAGTCTTATGAACCAAGTTCACAGATACGCAGACGGCGAGCTTATCCCGGGGGAGGCCCCCTTGGTGCAGGAGTTCCCGCTGGTGCTCAGGGTGAACGACCGGGAGTTGGTCACCCTGATCGCCTCGCCCCACGACCTCCGGTTCCTGGTGGCTGGATTCCTGCGGGTCCAGGGTTTCGTTGCGGCCCCCGAAGACTTCCTGATCTTGAGCGTCTGCAACGACTACGGCATCGCCAACGTCCGGATACGCGGCGAAATCCCTGCCGACCTGAAGCCTGTGCTGACCTCTGGCTGCGGCACCGGCATCACCTTCAGCCTCCCGGGAGCAGAGACCTTGGAAGACCGGTGGAGCGACTCCCCCCCGGTCTCGGCCGCGGCCGTCTTCGAGCTCATGAAGCGCCTGGCTCTTCTTTCTGAGAAATACAGCAAGCACGGCGGAGTCCATTCCGCCGCTGTCGGAGACTGCGAGGGGAGGCTCCTCTTGCATGCCGAGGATATCGGCCGCCACAACACCGTCGACCGTCTGGCCGGGGAGGCGCTGTTGCGGGGGGTGCCGCTGGAGGGAACCCTCCTGGTGAGTTCCGGGCGAGTCTCCGCCGAGATGGCGGCGAAGGCGGCGACCCTTGGCGTGAGGCTCATCGCCTCCCGCACTTCCCCCACCGACATGGCCGTCACCATCTGCCAAAAGGCAGGCATCGTGCTCATCGGCTATCTGAAAGTGGGGAGGTTCACCGTGTACGCCCACCCCGAGCAACTTCTGGTCCCGCACGCCTGACCCTCATCCTTCGCCGCCTGTCATTTATTTTTCCAATCAACACCCCGTCGCTCTCCGCTTCAGCCAACTCCAGCTTCGAAAAAAACGGCACCTTGCCGGAAATGTCAGAACCGGCGTTTTATCTTCCTTTTTCAGCAATTGACAAAGCGGGGTAAAAACTGTATACAGTATCCACTCAAATGAAGCTCGTCTGTCAAGACTATGTCTCCATAACTGCCGTAAATAGCTGCACAAAATCTGAGGAGGGACCATGATTGAAGCGTATCTGAAGCAAGAGGCAGAAAGAAAAGCACTCGGTATCCCCGCCAAGCCGCTCGACCCGGAGCAGACCGCGGAACTTTGCAAACTGCTGGAGGCGCCGCCGGCCGGCAAAGAGGCGTTCCTGCTCGAGCTCCTCAAGGAGAGGGTTTCCCCGGGCGTCGACCCCGCAGCCGAAGTGAAGGCCGGTTTCCTCGCCGGTATCGTTTCCGGCGCGAAGAAATCCCCGCTCATCTCCAAGAAAGAGGCAGTCCAGATCCTCGGGACCATGCTGGGCGGCTACAACGTAGCCCCGCTGGTCGCAGCGCTCAAGGACGCCGAGCTTGCCGATGAGGCCGTCAAGGCTCTCTGCGGCACCACCCTGGTATACGACGCGTTCGACGAGGTGCTGGCGCTTTCCAAATCCAACGCCTCCGCAAAAAAAGTCATCGAGTCCTGGGCCAACGCCGAGTGGTTCACCTCCAAGAAGGGCCTCCCGGAGACCGTGAAGGTGAAGGTCTACAAGGTCGACGGCGAGATCAACACCGACGACTTCTCCCCGGCAGGCGACGCCTGGAGCCGCCCGGACATCCCGCTGCACGCGCTCGCCATGGGCAAGACCCGCTTCCCGGACGGCAACGCCACCATCGCCAAGTTCAGGGCTGATGGGTTCCAGGTTGCTTTCGTGGGCGACGTCGTGGGTACCGGTTCTTCCCGCAAATCCGCCTGCAACAGCGTCTTGTGGCACATCGGCCAGGATATCCCCTGCGTCCCGAACAAGCGCCGCGACGGCATCATCATCGGCGGCGTCATCGCGCCGATCTTCTTCAACACCGCGCAGGACTCCGGCGCGTTCCCGATCAAGACCGACGTGGCCAAGATGAAGACCGGCGACGTCATCGTGATCGACTCCAAAAAGGGCGAGATCAGGAGCGAGGGGGGCGAAGTCCTCTCCACCTTCACCATCGCGCCGAACACCCTTTCCGACGAGTTCCGCGCCGGCGGCAGGATCCCGCTGATCATCGGCCGCGCCCTCACCGACCGCGCCCGCAAGGCTCTCGGCCTCGCGCCGACCGACGTCTTCACCCTCCCGGTTAACCCGGTGCCGAAGGCAGGCCAGGGTTACTCGCTGGCGCAGAAGATGGTAGGAAAGGCCTGCGGCGTCACCGGCATCCTCCCGGGCACCGCTTGTGAGCCGAAGATGACCACCGTCGGTTCCCAGGACACCACCGGTCCCATGACCGCCGACGAGCTGAAAGAACTCGCTTGCCTCAAGTTCCTGGCGCCGATGTTCATGCAGTCCTTCTGCCACACCGCCGCCTACCCGAAACCGGCCGACGTCAAGATGCACAAGACCCTGCCGCAGTTCATCATCGAGCGCGGCGGCGTACCCCTGAAGCCGGGCGACGGCGTCATCCACTCCTGGCTCAACCGTCTCCTCGTGCCGGACACCGTCGGTACCGGCGGCGACTCCCACACCCGTTTCCCGATCGGGATCTCCTTCCCGGCAGGTTCCGGCCTGGTCGCCTTCGCGGGCGCCCTGGGCTTCATGCCGCTCGACATGCCCGAGTCGGTACTGGTTCGCTTCAAAGGCAAGTTCAACCCCGGCATCACCCTGCGCGACGCGGTCAACGCCATCCCGCTTTGGGCCATCAAGCAGGGGCTCCTCACCGTGCCCAAGAAGAACAAGGTCAACATCTTCAACGGCCGCATCCTGGAGATGGAAGGGCTTCCCGAGCTTTCCGTCGAGCAGGCATTCGAGCTGACCGACGCCGCCGCCGAGCGTAGCGCCGCAGCCGGCTGCATCAAACTCTCCGAGAAATCCGTTGCCACTTACCTCCGTTCCAACGTGGCGCTGATGAAGCAGATGATCGCCGACGGCTACCAGGACGCGCAGACCCTGCAAAACCGCATCGACGCAGCCAACGAGTGGCTGAAGGCGCCGAAGCTTCTCGAAGCCGACGCCAACGCGGAATACGCCGCGGTGATCGAGATCGACCTGGCCCAGATCACCGAGCCGATCCTTGCCTGCCCGAACGACCCGGACGACGTCAAGATCCTCTCCGAGGTTGCCGGCACCCCGATCCAGGACGTGTTCCTCGGTTCCTGCATGACCAACATCGGCCACTTCCGCGCCGCCGGCGAGATCTGGAGGGGGACCAAGTTCAACCCCAACGTCCGTACCTGGATCTGCCCGCCGACCCGCATGGATCAGGCGAAGCTTAAGGACGAGGCTTACTTCTCCGTCTACAGTGCCATGGGCGCACGCGTAGAAATCGCCGGCTGCTCGCTCTGCATGGGGAACCAGGCACGCGTGCCCGACGGGGTGAACATGTTCTCCACCTCGACCCGTAACTTCGACGACAGGATCGGCAACGGCGCCAAGGTGTTCCTCGGCTCCGCGGAACTGGGGGCCGTCACCGTCAACCTCGGCAAGCTCCCGACCCCGGCCGAGTACCTGGCGGCGTACCAGGAGAAGGTCGAGCCGAATAAGGCGAACGTCTACAAATACCTCCAGTTCGACGAGATGTAATAAGGAAGCATAAAGCAGCAATGAAAAAGGCCCGCCGGGATAACCGGCGGGCCTTTTTAGTTTTTGTCTGACCAGTCTGACCAGTCTGACCAGTCGGACCTGTCGGACGGGTCTGACCTGTCTGACCTGTCGGACGAGTTACAGCAGCGCCTTCAGTTCCTTGATCAGGTCGCCCAGCAGATCGTACCCTCCCTGCCAGAAACTCGGGTCGCTGAAGACGATCCCTCCAGGGGCGAGGGTGTCGCCGGGGGACTTGGAACCGCCGTCGGCGAGGATGTCGCGGTAGACCGGCACGAAGCTCTCGCGCTCCTTCAGGTAGCGCTGGAACAAGGAGAGCACCACCAACTCGGCGCAGGTGTAGGAGTAGCAATAGAAACGGGCGTGAATGAAGTGGGAGATGTAGCTCCAGCCGTAGCGGTACGGCTCTATCATCTCGACGGCGTCGCCGTAGAGCTTCGCGTTCTCCTGCCACCACATGTCGCAGAGCTCGCTGGCGGTCAGAAGCCCATTCGCCCGCTCCAGGTGCATCCGTTCCTCGAAACTGGTGAGGACGTTCTGGCGGAAGGTGGTGGCGATGATGTCCTCGATCTTCGCGCAGAGAAGCGATTTCTTCACCTCCACGTCGGTTTCCTGCTCCAGGAGCTGACGGGTCAACAGCATCTCCCCGAAGACCGAGGCCGTCTCGGCCAGCGGCAGCGGGGGATGGTAGTTGAGCATGCTCTGGCGCTGCGCCAAAAGGTAGTGGATGCCGTGCCCCACCTCGTGCGCCATGGTGGATACATCGCGCAGGTTTCCGGTGAAGTTCAAAAGCAGGTACGGGGGGAGCGACGGGATCATCCCCATGCAGAAGGCGCCTCCGCTCTTGCCGGGGCGAGGGAGGACGTCGACCCTCTTGCCGGTGAAGAAGGAATCGGCGAGTTCTGCGAACTCGTCGGAGAAGCCGCGGTAAGCAGCGACCGTCATGGCGCGCGCCTCCTCGAAGCTGTACTTGCGGTCGCTCTCGGAGATGGGGGCGTAGACGTCGGTGTTCTTCAGGCGCGGGATGCCCAGAAGCTGCGCCTTGAGACGGAAATACTCCTGCGCCAGCGGGTAGTTCTCCTCGGAGACCCGCATCAGGCTTTCTACCACCTCGTTGGGGATCTCGTTACCGAGGTTCGTAGGCTCCATGGGATGGCTGTAGTTTCTAAGCTCAAGCTCCTGGGAGTGGTCCAAGGCGACGTTGTTGAAGACGGCGGAAAACATGATGCCGTTTTCCTCGTGGCGTTTGAGGAAGGTGCCGAAGGCCCTTTCCCTAAGCCCTGTGTCCGGGTGGTGCAAGAGCGCCAGGAGCTCCTCGCCGGTCATCTCCCGCGTCTCTCCCTCCATCTCCAGGGTGTAGCGCAGCGAGGCGGAGACCTCGTCGAAGAGGCGGCAAAACGCCTGCACCCCGGTCAGGCTCTTTTGCGCTAGAAGGCTTTCTTCCCGCTCGGTCAGGGTGTGCTTCTTGAACTTGCGCAAAACCTGCAGGTAGTGGCGGTAGTTTTCCAGCAGCAGGTCGTCCGCAAGCTTCGCGAAGGGCTCCTCCTCCATCTGGATCAGTTCCAGGTCGAAGAAGATCAGCTCCCTCCCCATGGCGTTGCCGAACTCTTCGGCTTTCTGCGACAGCCGCTTGTGCTCGTCGCTCTCGCTGTCCGCGGCGAAGAGAAGGTGGGCGTAGAGCTGAGGCGTCGCCAGCTTCTCCTGCAGGGACTCGTATTGCTTCAGCGCTTCCAGGAGCCCCTCTGCGTCGAGCTCCGCCACCTTTCCGCGGTAGCGCTCGCGAAAGGCGGCCACCTGGCCGGTCCCTTCTTCGAAGGCGCGGGCAAGTTCCGGTGCGGAAGGGGCGGGGTAGAGCGGGGTCGTATCCCAATTGAGGTCGCTTTGCATGGTTTCTCCCTTGATGCATGGTGAATCGTCAATGATTTCATGGAAATGCAACCGATAGTAATGCATGGGCTAAGCAGTGTCAAGAAAGGGCAGGGCCGCGCCAAGGGGAAGCCATCGTCAAGAGGACAATCCTTTTCCTTGACAACAGTTAGCGGTGCGATAAGAATACTCGTTGTTAAAAAACGCCAATGAAAAGAAAAATGCCTCCAGTTCCTCATCGGGACGCCTCCAGCTGCAAAGCGATGAGGGAGTTGAGATTCCCCGTTTCCGCAGGTGATGCTGACCCCCGAATAAACTAATGAGAAGGTCGTCAATGGAAAAACTTTTGGTGGTTGAGGCGGAAAAGCCCCTGTGCCTGCAATTGGAATCGGGGCTTTCCCTGGAATACGAAATCGTTGAAGCAGAGGGGCGCTCCGATGCCATGAAGCTCTTCCTGCAGCATTTCCCGAAGGTGGTGCTCCTTGGCCTCGCCGCGGACCCTGTTGGGGACCCCGAGGGGGTGGGGATCATGGAAGGGATGCTGAAGCTGCGCCCTGGTACCAAGGTCGTGCTGCTCGCCTTTCCAGCGCAGCGGGAGGAGGTGCACTTGGCCTTGCAGCGAGGCGCCTACGATTTCCACTGGAAACCGTCGGGCCTGGCGGAGTTGCAGGTCATCGTCCGGCGCGCCTTCCATCTGAGCGAGGTCGAGGAGCAGCATCTGGCACTGAAGAAGACGCTGGAGCGGACCACCGCGGGGATAGAGGGGATCGCCGGGCAGTGCATGGCGCTGCGCCAGCTCTTCGTCCTCAGGCAAGCGGGTCAGCTGCCGGATACCGGCCTCTCCTACCGGGCGCGCCTGGTGAGGGTCCCGCCCGAGTGGCCGGATCGCGGGGGCGAGAGCGAGGGGGAGGAGGGCGCCCTGGTGGGGCAGATGACCCTGCGGGAAGCGCGCGACAAGGTGGAGAAGTTGATGGTCGAGGAGGCGGTCGGCAACAGCGGCGGGAACATGACCCGGGCCTCCGAACTCCTCGGGGTGAGCCGCCCCGCCCTGTACGACCTGATGAAGAAGTACGGCCTCGGCAAAAAGGGGCAGCCGCCGGTCAGATATTGACCGTCATGCCGCCGTCGCGAGGGATCAGTTCGCTGAAGTAGTGGATGGTGTGGAAGCGCTCGGAAAGCGAAGGGACGGAGGTGGAGCTGAAGCGCCCGACGTGGATCAGGTAGCCGATGCCGAAAAGCCGCGCCGTCTCCAGGTTGGTCTCGCTGTCCTCCCCGAGCATGCTTCGCTGAGGTATGTACGGTATAACCTGCTGCAGTTTCCCCCAGAAGGCCGGATCCTCCTTGGGAAGTCCCAGGTCGTGGGCCGAGACTATCCCGTCGAAGTAGCTCCCAATCCTCGTTCTGCGCAGCTTCAAGTTGAGCGTCTTTCCGTGGGCGTTGGTGACCAGGTACGTCTTCTTGCCGTGCTGGCGCAGAAAGAGGAGGAACTCGGTGACGAAAGGGTGCACCGCGATCAGGTGGTTCAGCTCTTCCTTGAGCACCGGGATGTCGAGCCCCAGCTGCTCGGACCAATAGTCGAGATCGGTCCAGTTGAGGGTGTTTTCCTGCGAGCGGAACATGCGGTACAGCTTCTCTTTGGCCGCCTGAACGGTGCCTCCGTGTTTCTCGGCGTAGCGCTTGGGGACGTGCTCCACCCAGAAGTGGTCGTCGAAGTGCCGGTCCAAGAGCGTGCCGTCCATGTCCAGCAGTACGGTGTCGATGAGGGTCCAGTCGATTTTCAGAGGGAGGGGCATGTAGGGTTTTCCTCGGCAGGCGGATCGGCAGGAGCCGATCCGCCTGATGCTGCTCTTTACGCCTTGGCCTTGACGAACGCCTTGATCTTCTCCCGGTCGGGCGCCATCAGCTCGCAGCGGGTCTCTTTACCCACCAGGGCCGCGAGTGCCGGGGGAAGCGGGGGAGGTGAGCCTACGGCGCGCTCGACGGCATCCCCGAATTTCGCCGGGTGTGCCGTGGCGAGGCAGACCACCCTCGGGTGACCCGGCGCGCATTCCAGGGCGCCGCGCACGCCGACCGCGGTGTGTGGGTCGAGGAGGTAGCCGGTTTCGCGGTTGAAGGAGGCGATGGTATCCAGGGTCTTCTGCTCGTCCACCGTGCAGCTCATGAACTCCGCCTGCACCCTTAGCACCTGCTCCTTGGTGAACACGATCCTGCCGGTCGACTGCAATTCGGCGAAGGCGCTGCAGACCTTCTCCGGGTTCTCGTCCCAGAGGTAGTAGAGGTAGCGCTCAAGGTTGGAGGCGAGCTGGATGTCCATGGAGGGGGAGACGGTCTGCACCACCTTCCCGAGCGAATAGTCGCCGGTTTGCACGAAGCGGGCGAGGATGTTGTTCTCGTTGGTGGCCAAAAGCAGCTTCTCCACCGGGAGCCCCATCCTTTTCGCGAGGTAGCCGGCGAAGATGTCGCCGAAGTTGCCGGTGGGGACGGAGAAGATCACCTCTTTTTGCTCCGGGAGCCTACCCCAGGCGTAGAAGTAGTAGACCACCTGGGCCAAAACGCGCGCCCAGTTGATCGAGTTCACCGCGCCGAGCGCGTACTCCTTCTTGAACTGCAGGTCGTTGAAGAGGGCCTTCACGATGTTCTGGCAGTCGTCGAAGGTCCCCTCCACCGCGACGTTGTGCACGTTCTCGTCGAGTACGCTGGTCATCTGCAGCGCCTGGATCGGCGAGGTCTTCAGGTGCGGATGCAGGATGAAGATGTTGATGTTCTCCTTGCCGCGCACCCCGGCAATGGCCGCGCTCCCGGTGTCGCCCGAGGTGGCGCCGAGGATGTTCATCTTCTCCCCGCGCTCCTTCAAAAGGTATTCGAAGAGGTTCCCAAGAAGCTGCAGCGCCACGTCCTTGAAGGCGAGGGTGGGGCCGTGGAAGAGCTCCAATATGTAGACGCCGTCCTTTTGCACCAGCGGCGTGGTCTCCTCGTGCTCGAAGCTGCCGTAGGAACGGTCGATGAGCGCCTTCAGGTCGAAAGCCGGTATGTCGGTGGCGAAAAGGGAGATGACGTTGAAGGCAAGCTCGCGGTAGGGGAGCTTGGACCAGGCGGCCAAGGTGCCGCGGTCGAGCTGCGGGATTGATTCCGGAAGAATCAGCCCGCCGTCGGTGGCAAGTCCCATCATGACCGCGTCCTTGAAACCGACCGGCGCTATCTTTCCCCTGGTGCTTATGTATTTCATGTGGATTCTCTTTCTGCTGTAGGTGGTTTTGCCGTTTCGGCAACGTCAATATATAGCAGTTAAAAGTTTAAAAGTGAAGCGATTGCTGGCCGGGCAGTATTTGGGCGAGCCCTGAAGTCCCTCATCCTTTCCTGGACTGACAACTGCAACTACTGTTGCAGGCACAGGGAAAGAGAGCTATCGGTGCAGGCAAAGTAGCGACAGGAGTAAAATAAGTCCAGATAATATTAAATATGACTCATTGACCCCGCGCCATCGTCTTCGGCGCCGGTTATCTTGCACAGGCAAAATGACCGCTCTATCAGCCGTCGACGCGGCTCGAAATGCTGGAAAACGGCCGAGTTTTTCAAAAAAAGCGCTTGCATAAAGAACTCTTCCATGCTAAATATTGGGCACATGTTAACGTTCACTCAAAAGTGAGCTCCTCCGGCTCGCTTTTTTTTATGGGAAATCCTTGAGATGGCGAAGGTCGACGTAGTAGAAAGAGTAACTGAGATTATTGCGGAAGTGGGCGCCCCGCTCGGCATCGAACTGGTCGACCTGGAGTACAAGCGCGAGGGGCGCGATATGGTGGTGCGGGTTTTCCTGGAGAAGCGGGAAGGGGGCATCAACCTGGACGACTGCGCCGACGTGAGCCGGCAGCTCTCCGACATCCTCGACGTGGAAGATTTCATGCCGGAGCGTTACACGCTGGAGGTTTCCTCCCCCGGCATATGCCGACCGCTGAAGAAGGTGGCGGATTACGAGCGTTTCCTCGGGCACCTGATTAAGGTGAAGACCTTCGAGATGCTCGCCGACGAAGCCGGCAACAAGCGCAAGACCTTTACCGGGAAGCTCACCGGCATAGCGGACGGCGTGATCGGCATCGATCTCACCGAGGGGCAAAAGGCCCGCGTCCCTTTGGACAAGGTGGCCAAGGCGAACCTGGAATTCGAATTCTAAAAATTGACTATACCTAGCAAGTGAAGGAGACCGTGACGTGGAAACAAGCTTTAACCTCAAGCACACGATCGACCAGATCGTAAAAGAGAAGGGGATCGATAAGAGCATTGTAGTGGAGGCGCTGGAGCAGGCTGTCCTCACCGCTGCCAACAAGAAGTTTCGCAATACCCGCGACCTTGAGGCGCACTACAATCCCGAGGAAGGCGAGGTGGAGCTGTTCGAATTCGTTACCGTCGTGGAAGAGGTGCAGGATTCCTATCGCGAGATTGAGCTGGACGAGGCGCGCGAGGAGGATCCTGAGGTAGAGATCGGCGACTCCATCGGCATGAAGATGGACGCTTCCGGCTTCTCCAGGATCGCCGCCCAGACCGCAAAGCAGGTGATCATCCAGCGCGTGCGCGAGGCCGAGCGCGAGACCATCTTCAACGAGTTCATGGAGCGCCAGGGGGAGATCGTCAACGGCGTGGTGCGCCGCTTCGAGAAGGGTGACCTGATCGTCGACCTGGGGCGCGCCGAGGCGCTTTTGCCGCACAAGGAGCAGGCCCCGCGCGAGGTCTACCGTCAGGGGGACCGCGTCAAGGCGCTCATCACCGAGATCCGCATGACCACCAAGGGGCCGCAGATCATGCTCTCCCGCACCCATCCCACCATGCTCGCCAAGCTTTTCGAAGCGGAGGTGCCGGAAATCGCGGAGGGGATCGTCGAGATCAAGAGCGTGGTGCGCGAGCCGGGCGGGCGCGCCAAGATCGCCGTCTACTCGCATGACTCCGACGTCGACCCGGTCGGCGCCTGCGTCGGCATGAGGGGGTCCCGCGTGCAGAACGTGGTCTCCGAGCTGCGCGGCGAGAAGATCGACATCATCCCCTGGAGCGAGGATATCGCCCGCTTCGCCTGCAACGCCCTGGCTCCCGCCGTGGTGACCAAGGTGTACGTCGATGAAGAGGAGTACGCCATGGAGGTGATCGTGGCGGACGACCAGCTTTCGCTTGCCATCGGCAAGCGCGGCCAGAACGTGCGTCTGGCGGCGAAGCTTACCGGCTGGAAGATCGACATCAAGAGCGAGACCCGCATGGCCGAGGCCGAGCTGCAGCAGTTTGCCTCCTACGACGGCACCGAGGTGGAAGAGGAGCCGGCCGAAGAGGCGACGGAAGCCCAGCCGCAGGTCGAGGCCGCCGAAGAGGAGATCTAGCGCAGCATGCCCAAGGCCAACCCGCAAAGAAGCTGCCTCGCCTGCCGTGAGACCAAGGACAAGGGGAGCCTGCTTCGCCTGGTGCTGGCCCCGGACGGCACGGTAGTCCCCGACCTGCAGCAGAAACTTCCCGGACGCGGTGCCTATACCTGCATGAAGGGGAGCTGCCTCAAGCAGGCGGCGCAAAAAAGGCAGTTCGGCCGCGGCTTCAAAACCGAGGTCGCCCAGGTCGACCCGGAAGGGCTGGCGCGGCAGGTAGTAGAAAAGCTCGAGGAGCGGATAGCCTCCTATCTCTCCCTGGCCAACAAGGCCGGGAAGATCGTCTCGGGCTCGGACCAGGCGCTGGAGAAGCTGAAAAAGAGCGGAGCCGGGATCCTCTTTCTGGCCACAGACATCTCCGCCGACATCGGGGAGAAGTTCCGCGCCGTCGCGAAGCTTAGGGGGGTACCGTGCGTCTCCCTGTTCACCAAGGAACGCCTCGGGGCGCTTTTGGGCAAAGAGCTTAGGAGTGTCCTCGTGGTGACGGAGAGCGGCTTTGTCGGGTCTATTGAATTGGAAATTGAAAAGTACAGGAACTTCTTTGAGGAGGAGCGTGAGTAGATGAGCAAAACCCGCGTATATGAGCTGGCGCAGCAGATGGGGATAGACAATAAAGAGCTTATGGCAAGGCTGGCCGACGCTGGTGTGTCGGTAAAGAACCATATGGCGGTCCTTGAGGATTCGGATATCAAGGCGCTGTCCGCCCCTGCGCAGACACCCCACAAAGAAGTCTCCCAGGAGGAAGTTCGGGTCAAGCCGACCCTGATCCGCCGCCGGGCCAAGGCCGTCGAGCCTGAGGCCGCTTCCGCCGAAGCCGCATCCGCTCCCGCGGCTCAGGAAGAGGCCCCGCAAAAGGCCGAGCCCGAGAAGGTCGAGGCCGAGAAGGCTGAGGCCCCCAAGCCGCGCCAGGCAGCGGAACCGGTCCGCGCCCGCATCATAGAGGCTGCGCCCGTGCCTAAGCCCGCAGCGGCACCTGCCGAGGCAGCGAAGCCCGAGAAGGCAAAACCGGCCGAGCCGGCACCCGTTGCCGCCGCTCCCAAGGCTGCGGAAGCTCCGGCGGCACCCGCCGCGGAAGCCGCCCCCGCGGCCCCGGCACCGGCAGAAGCCCCGGTAGCGAAGCCGGCAGCGAAGCTGGAAGCGTCCGCCCCGGCAGCACCCGCGGCGCCGGCAGCGGCCGCCCCCGTCGAGGCCCAGGCCCCCGCCAAGGCCGAAGAGCAGGAGCCCGAAAAGGCGACCCCCACCAGGGCAAGGATCCTGGGCCGGGTCGAGATCCCGATTCCCGCGCAGCGCCCCGCCGAGCGCCGCGAATACCAGCGCACCGCCCCGGGCGAACGCCCCGCGCCGCGTCCCGGCATGCCGCGCGGCGTCGAGCGCCCCGGCACCGAGCGCCCCGCGCCCCGTCCGGGTGGGCCGCGTCCCGCAGGCGCCCCTGGCCGTCCCGGCGAACGTCCGACCACCGGCCGCCCCGGCGGACCCACCGGCGGGCGTCCTGATCGTCCCGCACCGCTTGCTCCGATAGATGCGCCGCCGCTTCTGGGCGACGACCGCCGCAAAGGGAGAAAGCCGGCCCCTGCCGGCGGCACCGACTACGCCAAAAACGGCAAGAAGGGCGCACCCGCCGCAGCAGGGAAGGGGAAGAAGGATAGCTTCAAGGACATCCTCGACAAGCGCGAGCGCGTCTTCGAGCCGGGTCCCCGTTCCAAGGGCAGAAAAGGTAAATACGAGAAGGTCCAGATCGGCAAGAAGACCGAGATCACGGTTCCGAAGGCTATCAAGAGGATCATCAAGATCTCCGAGTCCATCACCGTGGGCGAACTCGCCAAGAGGATGGGGATCAAGGCCACCGACCTGATCCGCGCGCTGATGAAGCTGGGGGTCATGGCCACCATCAACCACCCGCTCGACTTCGACACCGCTACTCTTCTCGCCACCGACTTCGGCTACGAGATCGAGAACGTGGCGCTCGACGTGGACGAGATCCTGGAGGCGGAGCCGGATACGCCGGAGTCCCTGCTGAAGCGTCCGCCGGTCGTCACCATCATGGGTCACGTCGACCACGGCAAGACCTCGCTTCTGGATGCCATCCGCGAAGCTAACGTCATAGCCGGCGAGGCCGGCGGCATCACCCAGCATATCGGCGCCTACGACGTGGAGCTGAACGGCAAGAAGATCACCTTCCTAGATACCCCGGGCCACGAGGCGTTCACCGCTATGCGCGCCAGGGGGGCCAAGGTCACCGACATCGTCATCCTGGTGGTGGCGGCGGACGACGGCGTCATGCCGCAGACCCGCGAGGCGGTGAACCACTCTAAGGCTGCCGGCGTTCCCATCATCGTGGCGATCAACAAGATCGACAAGCCCGATGCGAGCCCCGGCAAGGTGAAGCAGGAACTGATGGAGTTCGGCCTGGTTTCCGAGGAGTGGGGTGGCGAGACCATCTTCGTCGAGGTCTCCGCCAAGAAGCGGATCAACCTGGAGTCGCTTTTGGAGATGGTCCTTTTGCAGGCGGACGTACTCGAGCTCAGGGCCAACCCGGACAAGCCCGCCCGCGGCACCATCGTAGAGGCGAAGTTGGACAAGGGGCGCGGCCCGGTCGCGACCGTCCTGGTCCAGGAAGGAACACTCAAAAGCGGCGACTATTTCGTGGCGGGCGTCCACTACGGCCGCGTCCGCGCCATGCAGAACGACCGCGGGGAGAAGGTGCTTGCCGCAGGCCCGGCCATGCCGGTCGAGGTGATCGGCTTCAACGGGGTTCCCGACGCGGGCGACATCTTCGTGGCCATGGGCGACGAGAAGCAGGCCAAGGAGATCGCAAACCACCGCCAGATGAAGCTGCGCGAGTCGGAACTCGCCAAGCACAGCAAGCTCTCCCTGGAGCAACTCTACGAGAAGATCCAGAAGGGCGAGGTGAAGGACCTGAACGCGATCGTCAAGGGGGACGTGCAGGGTTCGGTCGAGGCAGTGGCCGAGTCGCTCAGAAAGCTCTCCACCGACGCCATCCGCCTCAACGTGCTGCACGCCTCGGTCGGCGCCATCACCGAGACCGATGTCAACCTGGCCAGCGCCTCCAACGCCATCATCCTCGGCTTCAACGTCCGTCCCGAGGTCAAGGCGGCGGCGCTCGCCGAGAAGGAAGGGGTCGACGTCAGGCTCTACAACATCATCTACGACGCGGTGGACGACATCAAGAAGGCGATGGAAGGTCTCCTGGAGCCGACCTTCAAGGAGAAGTACCTGGGTCGCGCCGAGATCCGCGAGGTATTCTCGGTACCAAAGGCCGGCATGGTCGCAGGTTCCTACGTCACCGACGGCAAGATCGTCAGAAACGCCCAGGTCCGCCTTTTGCGCGACAACATGGTGGTCTACGAAGGGAAGCTGGGAAGCCTGCGCCGCTTCAAGGACGACGTGAAGGAAGTGGCCACCGGCTACGAGTGCGGCATGTCGCTTGAGAACTACAACGACCTCAAAATCGGCGACATCTTCGAGTGCTTCGAGATGGAGAAGGTAGCCGGCAAACTGTAGCACCACGACAAAACGGGGAGAGCGGCGTCCCGCGTCCGGCATCCCGGCCGCGGAAGGCCCTCTCCCCTTATCGTTTACTGCTCCTCCCCCTGGAGGGGGGAGGCCGGGGGGGGCTGCGGAAACGAGAGAAATGCCCCCTCCCTGACCCTCCCCCTCTGTATAGACTGGGGACATGGTTTACAAATGTTCGGGGACATAGTTAACACTTTTGCCAAGAATGACCTTTCCTCGGAGGAGGGAGACCATGCCTTGGCGACCGGTGGATACTATGACCCTGAGATTCGAGTTCGTTCATTTGGCGTTGCAGGAAGGCAGCAACATAGCCTTCCTTTGCAAACGCTTTAACATCAGCCGTCCGACCGGCTACAAATGGATTAGCAGGTTCCTTGAAACCGGCGTCGAAGGCCTAATTGACTTATCTCGCAAGCCACTGACCTGTCCACATAAGACGGTCACTGCGACCGAAGATGCTATTCTCAAGCTTCGCGAAGAACATCAGGCTTGGGGAGCACGTAAGCTACGTAAGCGTCTTGAAAAACTTGGGCATCAGGGGGTGCCTGTACCTTCGACCATAACAGCAATCTTGCGCCGCAACGGCTGCATTGATCCAGCTGAGTCAGATAAACATACTGCTTTCCAACGGTTCGAGCACCCATACCCAAACGACCTATGGCAGATGGATTTCAAGGGCAGTATTCCGATGAAGCATCATGGTCGCTGTCATCCGTTGACTGTTCTGGATGACCATTCCCGGTTTAGTGTGGTGCTTGTAGCCTGTGCCAATGAGCGAACAGAAACGGTTAAAGCTGCTTTGATTGAGGCATTCAGGCAATATGGATTGCCATATCGAATGACCATGGACAATGGCAGCCCATGGGGTAACGATCAATACAACGACCTTACGCCATTAACGGTCTGGCTTATCAGAAACGAGATACGGGTCAGCCACTCTCGCCCCTATCATCCTCAAACACAGGGTAAGGACGAGCGGTTTCACAGAACTCTGGTTGCAGAAGCAATCGCTGGAAGAGTCTTCGAAGACCTAGCTGACTGCCAGCTTAGATTCGACACCTTCAGGCATTGCTACAACTTGGAGCGCCCACACGAATCACTAGGTATGGAAACTCCGATGACGCGTTATAAGCCTAGCCGGCGGACTTACTCAGAAATACTGCCCGAGATTCAGTACGCCCCAGACGACGAGATCCGAAAGGTCCAGGCCGAGGGTAAGGTGTCATTCAAAGGCCGATGTGTGCGCCTCGCGAAGGCGCTCAGGGGGCAGCCGGTGGCATTTCGGCCAACCATACGCGATGGCGAATATGGCGTTTATTTCTGCAGCCAGAAAATCGCAGAAGTCGATCTCAAAGAACAAAAAGTGTAAACCATGTCCCCGAACAACTGTAAACCTTGACCCCGGTCCATACACCCTCTGGGGGCGGGGATGTGACTGCTTAACCCTGCGGCTCGTCTGAGCCACGGGAAACCTACAAGAGAGAAAGAAAATGGTAAAGCGTTCAGACAAGGTCGGAGAGCAGATCCACAAGATTATCTCCGAACTCCTCATCAAGGGGCTCAAGGACCCGCGCATCGGGTTTCTCACCATCACCGGCGTCAAGATGACCCCGGACCTCAGGCAGGCGACGGTGTACTTCACCGTGCATGGCAGCGACGAGGACAAAAAGAACAGCGAGGCAGGGCTCAACTCCGCCAAGGGTTACATCCGCAAGGAGATCGGGCAGGCGCTCAAGATGCGCTTTGTCCCCGAGGTCCTGTTCAAGTACGACACATCCCTGGATTACGGCCAGCATATCGAATCGATTCTGAAGGAGATAGGGGCAACGGATGACGGCGAGCAAAGCTGAGATAACCCGGATACTGGCGGAGATCGACAACGGCTCCAGCTTCCTGATCACCAGCCACGAGAGCCCCGACCCGGACGCGGTCGGCTCGTCGCTTGCCCTTGCCAACTACCTCTCCGGGCGCGGCAAGGACGTCACCGTGTACCTGAGCGATCCGGTCCCGGACAACTGCTCCTTCCTCCCCATGGCGGATCAGGTCTATGCGGAAATGCCGGAGCGCGACTTCGACGTCTGCTTCGTCCTCGACGTGGGGGAGTTCCGCAGGGCCGGTAAGGCGGTCACCGGCAACAAGAGGATCGGCCGCCTCATCAACATCGACCACCACTTGGGGTGCGAGAACTTCGGCGTCTGCAACCTGATC
This sequence comes from Citrifermentans bemidjiense Bem, assembly GCF_000020725.1. Lineage (NCBI taxonomy): Bacteria > Pseudomonadati > Thermodesulfobacteriota > Desulfuromonadia > Geobacterales > Geobacteraceae > Citrifermentans > Citrifermentans bemidjiense. Next base: position 1,508,877 of record NC_011146.1, read on the forward strand.
GATCCCAAGGCGAGCGCCACCGCGGCGCTCATCCACCGGATCATCAAGGCGGCCGGCGACGAGGTCGATTATCCCGCCGCCCTTTGCATCTACACCGCCATCCTTTCCGACACCGGGAGCTTCCACTACTCGAACTCCGACCCCGAGGCGTTCGCCATCGCCGGCGAGATGATCGACAAGGGGGTCAACGCTTGGGATGTGAACGAGAACCTCTACGAGAGCGAGCCGCTGCAGCGTATCGCGCTCCTCGCTCTGGCGCTTTCCGATCTCACCGTCTCCCCTTCCGGGGAATACGCCTCGGTCACCGTCACTCTCGACATGTACGAGAAGACCGGCGCCAACGCCCAGGACACCGACCGTTTCATCAACTACCCCCGCTCCATCAGGGGAGTGCAGGTGGCGCTCTTCTTCCGCCAGATCGAGGAAGGCCTATTCAAGGTCGGCTTCAGGTCCAAGGGGAAGATGGACGTCTCCGCCGTGTCCGCCTCTTTTGGCGGGGGCGGGCATCATAACGCCGCCGGCTGCACGGTCAAGGGGACTTTGGCCGAGGTGAAGGCCCTGGTCTTCGACCGACTGGAGCAGATGCGCTGATGCTGAACGGCTTTTTTGTGATCGACAAGCCGGCCGGTGTCACCTCGCATGACATCGTGTCCAAGGTGCGTCGCGCCATCAACCAGAAAAAAGTGGGGCATACGGGAACGCTCGACCCCTTCGCCACAGGCGTGCTGCCCGTTGCCGTGGGCGAAGGGACCAAGGCGATCCAGTTCCTGGACGAGTCGGAGAAGGAGTACCGCGCCGTAATGAGGCTCGGTATCGCCACCGACACCCAGGATCTCACCGGCCAGGTGCTGGCGGAGCGCGACTGGTCGCAGTTGGAAGCAGCCGACCTGGAGCGGCTGGTGCCGCAGTTTCTGGGTCTCCAAAAGCAGATGCCTCCCATGTTTTCGGCCATCAAGCAGGGGGGCGTTCCGCTCTACAAGCTGGCCAGAAAGGGGATCGAGGTGGAGCGCGAGGCGCGCGAGGTGGAAATCCACTCGCTTAGCTTTGACTGGATCCGCCTACCCGAGGCGTGCTTCACCGTTACCTGCTCGCGCGGCACCTACGTGAGGACCCTTGCCTGCGACATCGGCGAGGCTCTTGGGTGCGGGGCGCACCTGTTGGAGCTGCGGCGCACAAGGAGCGGGCTTTTCCGCGAAAAAGACGCCATCAGCATAGAGGCGCTGGCTGCGGCCGCGAACCAGCAGGACCTGATCCTCCCGCTGGACCGGGCGCTCGACCACCTGCGCAGGCTGGAGCTGTCCGAGGCGGGGGGGAGGAAGGTGCAAAACGGCGTGGTGCCGCTAGCTGCCGATTTCACCGAGGCGACTGGAGAGTTTCAGCAGGGCGAACAGGTGCGACTCTATCAGGGGGAGCGCTTCGCTGCAGTAGCCGAGTACGACATGCTCAAAGGGCTGCGATTGGCGCGTGTATTCAACTAGTATTGTGCTTTACAGACAGTAGTTTCTATGGTACAAAGTTCGGATGTTTCACCTGCAGCGGCTTGACCTCGGCGCTGGCAGGAATTATAAACTAGAAGGACGAAGGGGGATAAATTAAATGCTGGTAACTGAAAAGAAACAGGAAATCGTCAATGCTCACAAGTTGCATGACTCTGATACAGGCTCTCCCGAAGTGCAGATCGCGCTTCTCTCTGAGCGTATCACCTATCTGACTGAGCACTTCAAGACCCACAAAAAAGACCATCACAGCCGTCGCGGTCTGCTGAAGATAGTCGGTCAGCGTAGGGGTCTTCTCGACTACCTGAAAAAGAAAGATGTGGAGAGATACAAGTCCATCATCGCGAAACTCGGTATCAGAAGGTAAGGAAAAGGCAACATACCTTTACGGGTATGTTGCCTTTCACATTAGTCACTTAAGGGCCTCGTGCCCTTTTTCTTGTTGGGGGCGTGGATAAAACCGCCTTGGGAGCTTGTCCGGCTCGCAGGGCGCTTTTATCGGCGGCCCCAACACCAACCGTAAAAAAGTTTAAATCGGAGGCCGAAGAATGGTACACACCGTACAGGCAGAATGCTGTGGCAAGACAATCACCATCGAAACGGGAAAGATCGCGAAGCAGGCCAGCGGCGCAGTCATGATCAAAAGCGGCGACACCATGGTGCTCGTCACCGCCGTCGCCATGAAGAGCGCCAAGGAAGGGCAGGGGTTCTTCCCGCTCACCGTCAACTACCAGGAGAAGGCGTACGCGGGCGGCCGCATCCCCGGGTCCTTCTTCAAGCGCGAGGGGCGTCCCTCCGACAACGAGACCCTGACCTGCCGTCTCATCGACCGCCCGATCCGTCCGCTGTTCCCGGAGAACTTCCTTAACGACACCCAGATCATGGCGACCGTGGTTTCGGCCGACAAGGACAACGACCCCGGCATCCTCTCCATGATCGGCGCCTCCGCGGCCCTGATGGTTTCCGACGTCCCCTTCGCAGGCCCCATCGCCGGCGTCAAGGTCGGCCGCGTCGACGGCCAGTTCATCGCCAACCCGACTGCGGAGCAGGAAGAAAAGAGCGACCTCGAGATCGTGATCGCCGCCAGCCAGGACGCAATCCTGATGGTGGAAGGTTCCGCCTGCGAGGTTTCCGAGGACGACCTGCTGGAAGCCATTTTCTTCGGCCACAAAGCGGTGCAGCCGGTCCTCGCCGCCCAGCTCGAGCTCGCCAAGAAAGTCGGCACCTCGAAGCGCGAAATCCCGGCGCCGGTGGTGAACGAGGCGCTGAAGGCGCGCGTATCCGCTCTCGCCAAAGAGGGGATGAAGCAGGCGGTCCGCATCAAGACCAAGGTGGAGCGCCACCTGGCCATCGACGCCATCGCGGACGAGACCGTCGCGGCACTTTCGGCCGAGTTCGAAGGCTCCGAGAAAGAAATCAAAGGTTTCATCGAAGACCTCGAGTACGACCTCGTGCGTGAGCACATCATCAAGGACGGCCAGAGGATCGACGGGCGCGATACCAAGACCATCCGCGCCATCTCCACCGAAGTAAGCCTGCTCCCCCGCGCCCACGGCTCCGCCCTGTTCACCCGCGGCGAGACCCAGTCCATCGTGGCGGCGACGCTCGGCACCTCGGTCGACGAGCAGCGCATCGACTCGCTCTACGGCGACTCCAGGAAGAAGTTCATGCTGCACTACAACTTCCCTCCGTACTCCGTCGGCGAGACCAGCTTCCGCCTTGCCCCGGGGCGCCGCGAGATCGGCCACGGCATGCTCGCCGAGCGCGCCCTGCAGCAGGTGCTCCCGAAGCATGACGACTTCCCCTACACCATCAGGATCGTTTCCGACATCACCGAGAGCAACGGCTCCTCTTCGATGGCGACCGTCTGCGGCGGCTCGCTGTCCATGATGGACGCAGGCATCCCGATCAAGGCGCCGGTTGCCGGCATCGCCATGGGCCTCATCAAGGAAGGCGACGATTTCGCCATCCTCTCCGACATCCTCGGCGACGAAGACCACCTGGGCGACATGGACTTCAAAGTGGCCGGTACCGCCGAAGGCGTCACCGCGCTGCAGATGGACATCAAGATCGGCGGCGTCACCCGCGAGATCATGAGCGCGGCGCTGGCTCAGGCCAAGGCAGGCAGGATCCACATCCTGGGCGAGATGGCCAAGACCATCGGGGCATCGCGCGGCGACCTCTCCGCCTTCGCGCCTCGCATCACCACCATCTGGGTCAAAGTCGACAAGATCCGCGACGTCATCGGGAGCGGCGGCAAGAACATCAGGAGCGTCACCGAGGCGACCGGCGTCTCCATCGACATCGACGACACCGGCAAGATCAACATCGCTTCCACCAACAAGGAAGCCTGCGACCTCGCCATCAAGATGATCAGGAACCTCACCGCCGAGGCCGAGGAAGGGAAGCTCTACATGGGCACCGTCAAAAAGATCATGGAGTTCGGCGCCTTCGTGGAGATCTTCCCGGGAACCGACGGCCTGGTCCACGTCTCCGAGCTCGACACCGAGCGCGTCAAGAACGTGAGCGACATCCTCAAAGAGGGCGACAAGGTCCTGGTCAAGTGCATCGGCATCGACAAGCAGGGCAAGATCAAGCTGTCCCGTAAAGAGGCTCTGGGACTGACTTTCACCGAATAATCCTTCTCATTTGAAAGCTGGCAATTTATGGCAATCCAGGTATAGTTCTAGCCATGATTAAAAAGACCATTCTAAATAACGGGATACGTGTCATCACCGAGCGTATCCCGTATGCCAGCTCGGTATCGATCGGTATCTGGGTTGCCAACGGCTCCCGCCATGAACGGCGGGAGTCCAACGGCGTCGCCCATTTCATCGAGCACCTTCTCTTTAAGGGGACCGAACGGCGCTCCTCCCTCGACATCGCCCGCGAAATCGATTCGGTGGGGGGCGTACTGAACGCCTTCACCAGCCGCGAGTACGTCTGCTACTACGCCAAAGTCCTGGACAAGTTCCTCCCCAAGGCCGTCGACCTTCTCACCGACATCTTCCTCCATTCAACCTTCGACCCCGAAGAGATCGAAAAGGAGCGCCGCGTGGTGCTCCAAGAGATCAACATGATGGAAGACACCCCCGACGACCTGATCCACGACCTGTTTCACCAGCATTTCTGGAAGGGGCACCCCTTGGGGATGTCCATCCTGGGCGACGCCGAAAGCGTCACCGGCCTCACCCGAGACGCTATCATCGCCTACAAAGAGCAGATGTACCGCTCCGACGACGTCATCGTGACCGCCGCCGGCAACCTTACCCACGATAAGCTGACCGCTCTCCTGGAGGAGTACCTCCACTGTGTCCCCTCCGGCAACGGCAGGACTGAATCGGCGCCTCCGGTATACGAGCGGAGGATCGAGCTGGTCGAGAAGGACCTGGAGCAGATCCACGTCTGCCTCGGCCTCAAAGGGGTTCAGCAAAGCCACCCTCAGCGCTACGACGCTTTCATAATGAACGCCATCCTGGGCGGGTCGATGAGTTCCCGGCTTTTCCAGGAAGTGCGCGAGAAAAGCGGTCTTGCCTACTCCGTCTATTCCTACATCGCCTCCCACGCCGACGCCGGTTCGCTGGTGGTCTACGCCGGCGCGAGCCCCGAAAACCAGGCTGAACTCCTCGAGATCATGCTGCGCGAGATCGGGCGCTTTAAAAGAGAACCGGTCCCGGCCGAGCAGCTGGACGGTGCCCGCGAGCAGCTCAAGGGAAACCTTCTTCTCTCCCTGGAATCCAGCGACAACCGCATGTCGCGTCTTGCCAAGAACGAGATCTATTTCGGCACACCCCTGCCGCTCTCCGAGATCATGGAGGGGTTCGACCGGGTCACCGCCGAGAGCATCCAGACCCTCGCCGTAGATATCCTCGACAATTCCGCGCTGACCCTGGTCATGCTGGGGCGGATCGGTACGCCTTCTTTCAAAGCTTCGGACATAAACGTCTGAGATGGGTAGCCTGCCTGTCCGGATAAAGAGGTTGAGAGCAACCCCGCTGCCGGCCTACATGACCGAGCACGCGGCCGGCGTCGACCTCTGCGCGTCGCTCTCCGCCGATTTCGTGCTGGCGCCTGGCGAGAGGGCACTGGTACCCACCGGGCTTGCCATAGAACTCCCGCCGGGGTTCGAGGCGCAGGTGAGGCCGAGAAGCGGGCTCGCTTTACGCCACGGCATCGCGCTTGTTAACTCGCCGGGAACCATTGACGCCGACTACCGCGGCGAGATCGGGGTGATCCTGATCAACCTGGGGAGCGAGCCGTTCACGGTGAGCGACGGCGAGCGTATCGCCCAGATGGTTTTTGCCCGCTGTGAGCGTGCCGAGTTCATTGAGGTCGATGAGTTAGGCGACACCGCGCGCGGCGCCGGCGGCTTCGGGCATACGGGTAGATAGAGAAAGAAGCAGATAGAGAAAGAAGCAGATAAAGATAGAGATAAAGATAAAGATTGAGACTAAGACTAATCTAAGACTAAGACTCTGGGCCTCATATTGCTACAATAATCCCTTCTTCCTACAACCACATCCTGCCGGCGGTCTTGCCGGGCAGCCGCGTCACCCATTCTTGAACAACCATCGGGGGCAGGCACATGAAAGATCCTCGCTTAAAACAATTCGCTGAAGTCCTGGTCGATTACTCGGCACGCGTGCAGAAAGACGACGTGGTGCTCATCTCCTGCGCCGGCACAGAAGGCGCACCTTTGGTCAAGGAGCTCTACGCGCTCTGCCTGGAGCGGGGCGCCAAGTACGTCGAGTACGAGTTCACCATCCCCGACATCAACCGCTACTTCTACAACCTGGCCAGCGCCGAGCAGCTCTCCTACTTCCCCCAGCACAAGCTGGACTTCATGAAGCAGGCGAACGTCTACATCGGGCTTACGGCGTCGGATAACTCCATGGTGATGGCCAAGGCGAAGCAGGTCAGCATGATCGCCTGGTCCAAGGTGGTGCGCCCCATCATCGACCAGCGCGTGAAGCACACCCGCTGGGTGATCACCCGCTATCCGACCCAGTCGGCAGCCCAGGAAGCGCGCATGAGCCTCGACGAGTATGAGGATTACCTCTTCGCGGCCTGCTGCATGGATTGGGAGGAGGAGTCGAGGAAGCAGGATGCGCTCAAGGCGTGCGTGGACGCGGCGGACCGGGTGCGCATCAAGGCTTCGGACACCGATCTCTCCTTCAGCATCAAGGGGCTTCCCGGCATCAAGTGCGACGGGCGCCTCAATATCCCCGACGGCGAGGTCTTCACCGCGCCGGTGCGCGATTCGGTGCAGGGGTACATCACCTACAACTGCCCCACCGTGTACCAGGGGAAGGAGTTCAACAACATCCGCCTCGAGTTCGAGAACGGCCGCATCGTCCGCGCCAACTCGCCGGGAATGGACGAAGAGCTGAACCGGATCCTCGACACCGACGAGGGGGCGCGTTACGTCGGTGAATTCGCCATCGGCGTCAACCCGAAAATCACGGTGCCGATGCGCAACATCCTTTTCGACGAGAAGATCTTCGGCTCCATCCACTTCACGCCCGGGCAGGCCTACGACGAATGCGACAACGGCAACCGCTCCGCGGTCCACTGGGACATGGTGAAGATACTGGCCGGCGACGGCGAGCTGTGGTTCGACGACATCCTGATCCAGAAGGACGGACTCTTCGTCCACGAGCCCCTGCTCGGTCTTAACCCGGGCGCTTAGGCTGGCAGTAGGCACGCTCTTTTAGTAACGGCCGCTCACGCGGCAGACAGAGGTGCAGCGGATTGACTCAATTCGCTTATTCTGATAGATTCAAGGCTGTTAAAAAACGACGGAGAAACAGATGGCACCCATTCATGCACAGTTCAAGCAGATCCTCTCTCTTCTGGAAATCGTTCCGGTACGTCGTGACGCGCAGTCTGTCACTGTGACGGAGGGGATCGTATAGGCTTAAACAGCATGTTTTCCCAAAGCCCCCCACCGACACAGTCAGTGGGGGGCTTTTTTTATGGAGCTTTGTCATGATTCCCTTGTTAAAGCCTACCTACTGGAGGCCGCACGTCGCCTTGGATGTCGGAACCGCAACTACGCGCATAGCTGCAGGGAGCCGGTTGATGGAACAACCGTCGATGATCGGCAGGAAAAGGGCTCTTAGCGGAGGGGTGGTGGTAGACGGGGAGACGGCATGGCATATCCTGAAGCCTCTACTGGATCGCGCCAGGGTCTGCGGCATCGTCAAGCCCTGCGTCCTAGCCTGCGCTCCCAGCGACGCACGTTATGAAGAGCGACAGCTGCTGGTCGACTCCATTATGAGATCCGGGGCAGCATCGGCCGCTGTGATCCCGGAACCGCTCGCGGCCGCGATTGGCGCAGGGATCGACGTTTCCTCGCCCTACGCCAGGATGGTGGTGGATATAGGTGAAGGCGTGACCGACTGCGCGATTATCAGCTCCAGCGAAATCCGCGCTTGCTGCGCGGTCAGGATCGGGTGCGCCCGGATGCGCTCGGCCATCGTGAAGAACATCGGCGGCGAGTATGGCGACGACCTTGCCGACGACCTGATGCGCCGCTGCGGCCTTGCCCGATCTCCGGAAGACGCTGGGAGCGTCGCGGTCGCGGCATCGATCGAGGTGGTGCTGGAAGAGATCGCCGCAAAGCTCTCTTTGTTCGTGCGGGATCTCCCTGCCGAAATGGGATGCGACGTCATCGACAGCGGGATCTGCCTGACCGGCGGCGGCGCTCTCATCCCCGGGGTGCGACGCTATCTTGAAGAGCGGATCGGCATCAGCATCTGCGTTGCCGACAACCCGCGCCACTCAGTGGTCGAGGGGGCACGAGCAATCCTGCCGGTCATGCTTATGCTGAACCGTTGGCACTGATTCCCCGCTGCTTGACGGCGGCGATACTAACATTGAGGAGGTTTCACTATGAAGAATACCCAGAAGGCGCAACGGCAGGTAGTCGTAACCGAATTCGACATGGAGCGTTTGGAGGCTTTGATCGACAAGGCGCGCTCCACCCAGACGCGGGACAGCAAGAACCTGAAAGAACTGGGAGAAGAACTGGTCCGGGCTGAAGTGGTGGATCCGGCGGGCATCCCTCCGGACGTGATCACCATGAATTCGAAGGTTTGCCTGCAGGATCTCGATTCCGAGGAAGAGTTGGTTTACACGCTCGTCTTTCCCAACGAGGCGGATCTGGCCAGCGGCAAGATCTCGATTCTGGCACCGGTCGGTACCGCTATGATCGGTTTTAGAACCGGAGACCGCATCACCTGGCCCGTACCTGGAGGGATGAAGAATCTGAAGGTGAAGAAGATTCTCTATCAGCCTGAAGCGGCAGGGGATTACCATCTCTAGGAAGTTCGCGCGGCTTCTTCGCGGCAGGCAGGAAGGAACAGTTTCTTGCCTGTTCTTGCAGACAGCACGGCATGGCTGGATCAGGGGAGTCCGAGGAAAGGATGTAGCGGCAACGAGGCTGAACAGCTAAGATCAATGGTGGACGGGGCCACGTTTATATATTATATATAACACCGCCCTGAGACTGTGGTGCGCCGACGCGAACTATGGTGGACGACATCCTGATCCAGAAGACGCCACACTTGGTCCATGCGCCTCTTCTGAGATTAAACCCGGTGACTAGACATGCTCCTGGAAATAAATCCCGACAATCCGCAGCCGCGGCTGGTAGCCAAGGTGGTGGAGATACTGAAAAACGGAGGCGTGGTTGCCTACCCGACCGACACCACCTACGGCATCGGCTGCAGCATCTTCAGCAAGAAGGGAATCGAGCGGATCTACCAGGTCAAACAGCGCGACCGCAAGAAACCCTTTTCCTTCATCTGCTCGGACATATCCGAGATCTCGCGCTACGCCAGGGTCTCCAACTACGCCTTCAAACAGCTGCGCCGGCTGCTGCCTGGCCCGTACACCTTCGTCCTGGAGGCGAACAGCGTGGTGCCGGACCTGGTCACGACCAAGCAGAGAACGGTCGGCATCCGCATGCCCGACAACAACATCTGCCTTGCCATAGTGAAGGAGTTGGGCCACCCCATCGTCACCACCAGCGCCAACCTCTCCGGAGAAGACCCTATTGGCAATCCCTGGCAGGTCGAGCACGAACTCGGGAAACTCCTGGATCTCGTGGTCGACGGCGGCGACCTCTCCGCCGACGTTAGTTCCGTGGTAAGCCTCATCGGCGACTCTCCCGAACTCCTCAGGAAAGGGGTAGGGGACGTGAGCTGGTGCGAATGATGCGCCCATCGGAACCGAGGTCAGCACTCCATGCGTAAAAAAACCGTCCGCAGCGGGATCAGGGCCATCTGCGCCAGCATCATCTCCCTCATGGTCGCCACCTTCTTCCACGACAGCCTGGGCCGGTTCTTCCTGCTCGGGCTGGACGGGGAGGCGCGGCTGGTATTCTTCGGCTTTTTCCTGGCCGGCGTCCTGGGCGGGTTCGGAGTGCTGGTAGCCGCTATCGGTCTCTTGCAGAGCGAAGCACCCCACCCGAGGGCGCGCCTGATGCCGGGCATCCTGCTGCTTTTCTCCCTGGTTTTTCTCTTCTTCGTGCTCGCCTACACGTCGTTCACCACCCCCGCGTCTCCGAGGCTTGCCCCGGGCGAGAGCATAAACATCTGAAACCGGTCAGGCAGCGGCTCCGCGTTGATCTCTCCCGAGCCCCGCATGTCCAATTAAATCCGCTACACCTCAACCTTAACCTTAACCTTAGCCTGTCTTTTATGCTATATTGGGCCGGTTGTTAATAATGAAAACCCCGGAGGGTGGCATGTTTCGTCTCACCATTCACACTGCCTTCGCTGCAGCCCACAACTTGATCAACTACCAGGGGGACTGCGAGAACCTGCATGGCCACAACTGGAAGGTCGAGGTATCGGTAACGACCAATGAACTGGACAAGGCGGGGCTCGGCATCGACTTCAAGATCCTCAAGCGGGAGACCAACACCCTCTTGAAGACCCTGGACCACAAGTACCTGAACGAGCTCCCCCCTTTCTTGGAGGTCTCCCCCTCTTCCGAGAACATCGCGCGCTACCTTTATCATGAGCTGACCAAGATCCTTGGCAGCGACAAGGTGAAGGTGGAGATGGTCACCGTGTGGGAGTCGGATTTCGCCGCCGCGAGCTACTATGAGTAACGGTCTTCGCGCCCCTCTGGTCGAGTGCTTTTCCTCGATCCAGGGCGAGGGAGTCCTGGTCGGCCTGCGCCAGGTGTTCCTGAGGCTTGCCGGCTGCAACCTGAACTGCTCCTTTTGCGATACTCCCGGCATGAGCGAGACGCCCAAGGAGTGCCTGCTGGAACTTACCCCTGGGCGGCGGGACTTCTTCAAGGTGCCGAACCCGGTCGGACTGGAGCGGGTCGCCACGCTTTTGGAGAGCTGGACCGAGGGGTGGCCCGGCATCCACCACTCCATCAGCGTTACCGGAGGAGAGCCGCTACTGTACGCGAAAGAGCTGAAGGAGTGGCTTCCTGTGTTGAGAACGCTGCTTCCGGTCTACCTGGAGACCAACGGGACCCTCGCCCATCAGCTGGCACCGCTCATGCCGCACCTGGATTACATCGGCATGGATTTCAAGCTCCCCTCCACCTCAGGCTGCGTGAATCTTTGGGATGCGCACCGCGCCTTCCTGGAAACGGCTTCGAAGACTAGCGTCTTCGTGAAGATCGTCATCGACCAGAGCACCGAGGATTGGGAGATCGAACGCTCCTGCCAGATGATCATGGCCGTGAACCCCGGCATCCCCCTCATCCTGCAGCCGATGACACTCGGAAGCGGCGCCGTCGCGCTCCCCGCGCTGAGGATGCTGGAACTCCAGGAACTCTGCTCGGGCCTGAACGAGGTCCGGGTCATCCCCCAGACGCACAAGTTCATGGGGCAGCTCTAGCCGGAGATCTAGTCGGACGAAAGAACAGGGTAAGGTCAAGGGGGCGTCGTCGGGCGCCCCTGTTTATTTTCCGGGGCTGTCGGTATAATGAGGGCTGGCAACTGGCCGGGGAGGTAAAGGATTGAGCCGACTTCCAAGGGTTGACGAGATGAACAACGTGCTGGAGGAGCTTTCCCGCCAGCACCTGAAGGGGAAGGTCCGGGCGCTGAGGCTGAGCCTCATGGCGCTTCTGACCGGCGGGCACATCCTCCTGGAGGATATCCCGGGGCTCGGGAAGACCACCATGGCGCTAGCCTTCGCCGGCGCGCTGGGGCTCTCCTTCGGCCGGGTGCAGTGCACGAGCGACCTCCTTCCCTCGGACATCACCGGCCTCTCCGTCTTCGACAGGGAAACCGGCCGCTTCAACTTCATCAAGGGCCCGGTCTTCAACAACATCGTGCTGGTGGATGAGATCAACCGCGCCATGCCGAAGACGCAAAGCGCGCTCCTGGAGGCTATGGAGGAGCGCCGGGTGACGGTGGAAGGTGTTACCTACCGGCTCCCGGAACCGTTCCTGGTCTTAGCCACCCAGAACCCGGTGGAGCAGGTCGGCACCTATCCGCTTCCCGAATCGCAGATGGACCGCTTCCTCATCAAGACCGGCATAGGCTACCCCCCCGAGGAGATAGAGAAGGGGATACTGAGGCAGGGGAGCATCAGGGACGAAATCCTCCACATACCTTCCCTGGTGACGCACGAGGAGCTGGTCGACGCGATCGGGACGGTGAAGAAAGACGTCTACGTGGGGGAGAAGGTGACCGACTACGTCTACGCCATCATCAAGGCCACCCGGAACTATCCCCTGATCCAGGCCGGGCTCTCCACCCGCGGCGGCATCGGGATGGTCGACGCCGCCAAGGCCGCGGCGTACCTGAACGGACGGGACTTCGTAGCGCCGGAGGATGTACGGGATGTGGCGCACGCGGTCTGCCCGCACCGCCTCATTTTCCGCCCGGAGCACGAAGGGGTGGACAAGGAGCAGATATTAAACGCGATCCTAAAAGAGATACCGCTCCCCCTCACATAAAGCTCACCAAAGGGGGAGGGCTGTACATCGCCGCTACGCTGCTTTTGGGCGTCTCCGCAGTCAATACCGGGAACAACCTGCTCTTTCTCATCGTGGCCGCCATGCTGGGGTTCATGGCGGTGACCGGTGTCCTTGGTTGGCTGAACCTCCGGGGGCTCTCCGCCCGGGTCCAGCTTCCCGACGAAGTCTACGCCGGCACCACGACGCCTTTGTCTGTGCACCTGGAGAACCGCAAGAAACTCCTTCCCTCCTTTCTCATCGACATCGGGGTCTCGTCCGGCTTCGTCTGGTTTCTCATGCTCCAGCCGCGCCGGCCTGAGTCGGCATCGCTTTTCCTCACCTTTTCCTCCCGCGGCAGCAGCAGCCTCCCCAGCGCGGTGATCAGCTCCCGTTTCCCCGTGAATTTCTTCATCCGCTACAGCCGGATCGACCTTCCCGCGACCTTCATCGTCTTTCCCGCGCCGCGGCCTCTTGGGCTTGCGCTGCAGGGTGGCAAGCCGGATACCGGGGAGGCGGTCGCGGCCGCGGCCCCCGGCTACGAGGGGGACCTCGCCAAGATCTCGGATTACCGGGGAGGGGAGCCGCTCAAGCTGATCCACTGGCGCCTCTCCGCCAAACACGACGTCTTCAAGGTAAAGGAGCTTTCGGCGACGGCGGGGGAGCCGCTTACCCTGGACCTGGAGCGCATCCCCGGCCGCGACCTGGAGCAGCGGCTTTGCGCCTGCTGCTTCCTGGTGAACCGCCTGGTGAAGGGGGGGCGTCAGGTAGGGCTCAGGTTGGGCGAGAAGGTGATCGCCCCAGCGGCGCCTACCCGCGGGCACCGGCTCAAACTTCTGGGAGAACTTGCCCTTTATGGCGAAGCTAAAGATTGAAAAGCTGCTGAACCTTCTTGCCGGCTGCATCGCGCTTCTGGGGTACCTACCGCTGCAGCCGTACCTGGATCCGCTCCCCCGTTACTTCTTTCCGGTCTCGCTCATGGGGGCGTTTTACCTGCAGCGTACCGGCCGCGCGCTGCCGGCGCGCCTGCTCACCCCCCTCTCCATCGCGCTCTTTCTCTACTACGCCATCGGCTTCAGCGTGAATCGCCTGGTACCTGTTACCGGGGACCTCCTGGTGCTCTTTCTGGCGGTGAGGCTCTTGGGCGAGAGAAGCGGCAGGCATTACCTGCAGGCCTTCGCGCTGTCGCTCTTTTGCCTGGCCGCCTCGTCGCTTTACGAGATTTCCGCGATCTTCCTGCTTTACCTGCTGCTGCTTTTGCTCCTCATGGCTGTTTCGCTGGTGCTGCTCACCTTCCATGCCCACGACCCCGCCATCGCCCTTGCCCCTGACCAGGGGAAGAAGGTGCTTGCCGTCTCGGTACTTATGCCCGTGGCCTCGCTCCCCATCCTGCTCGTGCTCTTCGTGCTCTTGCCGAGGACGCAGTACCCCCTGTGGCATTTCCTGGACGCGACGGCAGGGAAAAAGACCGGGCTTTCCGACCGCGTCCAGCCTGGAGACGCGGCCAGCGTCACCGAGGTGAAAGGGGCGGTACTAAGGGCCATAACCGGCAGGCTCCCGGAAGACAAGCTTTACTGGCGCGGGGTCGTGCTGAACGGATTCCGCGGCGATTCGTGGGTGAGGCTTCCGGTCCCCGAGGAACTGCCACCGGTCCAAAGGGGCGGCGCGGTGCTACAGGAGATCTACCCGGAGCGTTCGCAGAGCTCCTACCTCCTCGCCCTGAATACCACCCGCAGCATCTCGGGGCTGCGCCACGACGAGGCCAACGACGCCGTCTTCACTTCCCGGCGGCCGCTGGACAGGAAGGTGAAGTACGTAGCGACCTCGGTCCTAGGCACGCCCCTTGAGGTGAAGGGAGGGATAGACCGCGATTTTTACCTGCAGCTTCCCGCGACGCTCCCCGAGCGCATCCTGGCCAAGGGGCGGGAACTCGCCCGAGCCGGCCTCGGTCCCCCGGAGCGGATGCGGCTTTTGGAAGCATTCTTCCGCAACCAGAGGATCACCTATGCCAACACCGAGCTCCCGGTCGGCCCCCAGCCGCTGGACTCGTTCCTCTTCGACAAAAGGCGGGGCAACTGCGAATACTTCGCCTCCTCTTACGCCACGTTGCTAAGAGTAGCCGGCATCCCGTCCCGGCTGGTCGGGGGGTACCGCGGCGGCACCTACAACGACATGGGTGGGTACTACCTGGTGACCGAGGACATGGCGCACGTATGGGTCGAAGCGTACCTCGACGGGGTAGGGTGGCAGACGGTCGATCCCAGCGCCTGGGCGCTCGGGTCGGCAAGGCGTGCCGCCTCCGCCAGGGGAATCTCGATGTACTTCGATGCCATCAGCTTCTACTGGGACAAGGCTGTGGTAAGTTACGACCTCGACAAGCAGATCGCGCTGGTGAGGCGGGCCGGGAGCAAGGCGCGCGACCTGCGTCTCCCTGCGGGCTTCCTGCGCGGCTCGCTGGCGCTGTTGTTGCTCATGTTGCCGCTGGCGGCTTTTGGTTTGTGGCTCAAGAAGAGGCCGGCAAGCCAGGAGGAGAGGGTGCTGAGGCAGATGCTGCGGGCCGCGCGCAAGCGCTACCCGGGGGACGCGAGCGGGGAGGAAGGGCTCTTCGAGCTGTCGTCGCGCCTGGACGATCCCCTGATCCGCGAGTTCGCAGCCGTTTACGGCGGCGCCGTCTACCGAGACAGGCCGCTGCGAAAGGAAGAGCTGGCGAGATTGAAGGAAATAGTCCGGGAACTGCGTCAGCATGGTCCTTGACACCGGACGCGGTTTGCTTTAGTTTTAGAAGCTCGGATTTTTTGGTCTAATGAGGCTATAAGTGGCTACGAAAAAAGAAAAAATTCTGGAGAGTGCCCAACGCTTCGTCCTTAAAGGGCAGATCGACAAGGCGATCAAGGATTACCAGCAAGTGGTGGCCTTGGATCCCTCCGATGTCCGTTACCGTCAAAGGCTGGCCGAACTCCTGGTGCGGGACCGCCGCAAGGAAGAGGCGATCCAGGAGTACGAGTTTATCGGCAAGCATTACGCTGAAAACTCCTACTTCCTCAAGGCGATCGCCATCTATAAGCAGATACAGCGTCTTTCGCCGGGCAACACCGCGGTAGCGCTCACCGTCGCTTCCCTGAACCACCAACAGGGGCTGATCGGCAACGCGCTGGCCGAGTACGGTCAGGTGGCGGCCCAGTTCGAAAAAGAAGGCGCCCTCAAAGAGGCGCTCAAGGTCGTGGAACAGATGCTGGGCGTGGATGCCGAACACTGCGCCACTCGCCTCAAACATGCCGAACTCCTCTTCGCTACCGGTGCCAAGGACGACTCCTATTCGGCCTTTGAGCAACTGGCGGCATCGCTGCGCGCACGCGGTCACTCAGCGGATGCGGACGTGGTCGCCTTCCGCCTGCAGCAGCTTTTCCCCGGCAAGCCGGGGGAATCTTCCGCCGCTGCTCCACTGCAAATGGACGCCGCAACGCCGGGCGCCTTGGAAGCGCTCGATTGTGGCCGCGATATTCCCGGCGTGGCTGCTGACGTCCCGGCGCCCTGGGAGAGCGGGGGGGAAGGGGATGCCGGCGAAGAACTCCCCGATCCTCTCGATCCGCCCTTGCCGGCAGTAGCCGCGGAACCGGCACCCCCCGTCGGCTCCTGGGAGCCGGAACCGGCTGTCGCCACCGCCGCTACCGACGAAGCTCCCGCGCTTGCCTCATGGGAAGAGGAGATAGAGCTCGACCTGGACGACGATCTGCCGCTGGAGAGCGCCCCCGTGGCGTCCTCCGATTTCCAGGCCGCATCCCATGTGCCACACGCTCCCGTTTCTGAAGCGAAGCAGCCTGCCTTGCCGCCCGAGGCGCAGGACGGGATCGACCTGCAGCTCGATTTTTCCCTGGAACTCGACTTCGATGAAGTGGTGCAGTCGCTGGAAGAGGAGCCGCTGGACCAGGAGGCGGCCCCAGTGGTCGAGCTGGATATCGACGCTGCGGCGTTGGAGCTGAGCCTGCCTCAGGAACCGGGCGCGGACCTCCCCTGGGAAGAACAGCCGGAATCGGATGAGCTTTCCGCGGCGGAAGACCTGCCGGAACTGGAAGATCTCCCTGAACCGGAGCAACTTGCGGAAGCGGAGGAGCTGCCCCAAGTGCAAGCACCGGAGCTTATGGAGGTGCAGGACTGGGAGGCCCCTACGGAGGCGCCGCAGGACGAAGAGCCAGCTCGGATGGACGCGGCGGCGCCCGCCCTCTCGCAGCGGTTGCGCGGGTGGGAGGAGATCTATCCGGAGAGCGGGGATGCTCCCGAGGCGGAGTTGGACATCGAGGAGCTGGAGTCGCACTACGATCTGGGGATCGGCTATAAAGAGATGGGGATGTGCGGCGGCGCCATCAAGGAGTTCGACACCGCTGCGCGTAACCCTCACCGGCGGCTGGACTGCCTTACGCTGCAGGCCATCTGCTACCGTGAAAAGGGGGAGGCGGACCGGGCCGAGGACTTGCTGCGTCGAGGCCTATCCCTGGAGGTGATCTCCCAGCCGGAGCGGGTCTGCATCGCCTACGAGCTGGCCGTGCTGCTGGAGGATTCGGGAACGCCGGACGAGGCGATAGAGCTGTACCGGGAGGTTGTTCGCGCCAACCCCGGGTGCCATGACGCCTCTCGGAGGCTCTCCGCTCTTTCCGGGGAGGAGCGGCTGGACATCATCGAACTGGAACTGGAAGAAGGGTAGCGGCCGCTACCAGGCCATCAGGTTCAGCGGGGGGACCAAACGGATGGGGGCGTTGAAGACGTCGCCCTGGAAGCTGGCAGGAAGCGGCGGCAAGGGACCCGAACTCTCCAGGGTCTTTTGCACCATCCGGTCGTAGACGATGTTCCCCGAACTCTGCAGGATGAAGCTCCCCACGATTTCGCCGTTTCTCGCCACGCTTATGTTAACTACAATGGTTCTCACCTTCTGGTCCTTCTGCTCCAGCCACCACTTGTTGTTCACTCCCTGCAAGATTTCCAGGTAGTAAGCCTTCACATCGGGGCGGAGGGTGTCGCCGTCGCTCAGGCTCTTGAAGTACCCCTTGGTGAGCCCCATCCCGAAGGTGGTCGCGGACCTCTCTTCGGCGGGCGCCGGTTGCGGCGGTGCGGGCTGGGCCGTAGGCTGCTGCACTTCGACCTGCTGCGGCGGTGCGGGCGGGGTCTCGGGGACCGGTATCGGCTCGGCCTTGGCGGGATCGGGCTCGGGAAGTTCCGGTTCGGAAGCGGCAGGCTGTATAGCCGGAGCCGCGGGGCGAGGAGTGGGAATGGAGTTGAGGTCGACGTAGGTGACCGGCGGCCGCGGCGGTTCGCCCCCGCCGGGAAGGCCGATGAGGATGACGGCGCAGAAAAGGTGCAGTGCCAGAGACACCACTAGTCCGGTGATGAACTGCTTGTTGGGCTTTATCGGCTGGGCCGCTTCGTCAAGCGGCGCTAAGACTTCATCCATGGGTACTGCCCGTCCTTCTCACCTGATTACCTGCTGACACAGCGTCCATGTATAGCAAATAAGCCGGGGACAAGGCAATGAAAAGAAGCCTTGCGCGACTAAGAAAGGGGCTCCGTATTCACGGTGCCCCTTTCCTTTATGGTGATGGGATGTCCAGCGAGGGATGGGCGGCGCAGGGTACCCCGTCCCGCTACAGGTTCTGGGCGTCGACCACGGCTATCGCCGCCATGTTCACGATGGTGGAGACATCGTCCCCTCTTTGCAGCACATGGACCGGCTTTTTCATTCCCATCAAAAGCGGCCCGATCGCTTCGGCCCCGCCCAGCCGGTGCAAAAGCTTATAGCTGATGTTACCGGAGTTGAGGTCCGGGAAGATCAGTATGTTCGCGGGACCGGTGAGGGTGGAGAAGGTGTAGTTTTCCAGAAGCTCCGGGGTCACCGCCGTGTCCGCCTGCATCTCCCCGTCGATCTCAAGCTCCGGCGCCTTCTGCTTGACGATCTCCACCGCCCTTTTCACCTTTACCGTGAGGTCGTGGTTCACCGACCCGAAGTTGGCAAAGGAGAGCATGGCGATACGGGGAACGATGTCGAGAAGCTTCACCTTTTCCGCCGCAAGGAGGGCGGTTTCGGCCAGCTCCTCGGCTGTCGGGTCGATCTCCACCGTGGTGTCGGCGAGGAAATAGATCCCCTTTTTAAAGACCATCATGTACATGCCGTGCACGCCGGAGAGCTGCGGTTGCCTGCCGATGATCTCCAGCGCCGGCCTGATGGTGTCGGGGTAGTGCGAGTCGATGCCGGAGAGGAGGGTATCCGCGTCCCCCATGTGCACCATCATGGATCCGAAATGGTTCCTGGACTTGCGGCGCATGATGCGGCGCGCCTCCGAGAGGGTCACCCCCTTGCGCTGGCGTTTCCTGTAAAGCTCCGCGGCGTACCCTTCAGTCAGTTCCGAGGTCTCGGGATCGACTACGGTGGCGTTAAGCTCCATCCCCAGCTCGGCTATCTTCTCCTGCACCTTGGCCTTGTTCCCGATCAGGATGGGATGGGCGATCCCCTCCTCTATCAGCGCGTAGGCCGCCCTCAGGATCTTCTCGTTGTCCCCTTCCGGGAAGACGATCTTCTTGGGGTCGCACTTCGCCTTGTTGATGATCTGGCGCATGGTCTCCTTGGCGCGCCCCTGCAGCGCTTCGAGCCACTCGGTGTACTTGGCCATCTCCTCGATCGGCATGCGGGCGACCCCCGAATCCATGGCCGCCTGGGCCACCGCCGGGGCCACCCGCAAAAGCGCGCGCGGGTCGAACGGTTTGGGGATGATGTAGTTTCTCCCGAAGGTGAAGCTCTCGTTGCCGTAGGCGCGGCAGACCGAGTCGGGGCAATCCTCCCGCGCCAGTTCCGCCAGGGCTAAAACCGCGGCTTTCTTCATCTCCTCGTTGATGGTGCTGGCCCTGACGTCGAGCGCGCCCCGGAAGATGAAGGGGAAGCCGAGCACGTTGTTCACCTGGTTCGGGTAGTCCGACCTGCCTGTCGCCATGATGACGTCGGAGCGGACCGAGAGCACCTCCTCCGGAGTGATCTCCGGGTGGGGATTGGCCATGGCCATGATCACCGGGTCCTTGGCCATCTCGCGCACCATCTGCTGGGTGACGGCGCCTTTGGCGGAGACCCCGATGAAGACGTCGGCCCCGCGCATCGCCTCTTCGAGCGTGCGCAGCGGCGTGTCGTTTGCCAGGCGCTCCTTGTAAGGGTTCATCCCCTCGGCTCTCCCCTTGTAGATCACCCCCTTGGTGTCGCACATGAAAAGGTTTTTCGCTCTTGCTCCCAGGGAGAGGATGAGGTTCGCGCAGGCGACCCCGGCGGCGCCGGCGCCGTTGATCACGATTCTTGCCTGCTCGATCTTCTTGCCGACCAGTGACAACGCGTTGATGAGCGCCGCCGAACAGATGATGGCCGTTCCGTGCTGGTCGTCGTGGAAGACCGGGATGTTCATGGTCTTCTTCAGTTCCTCCTCGATGTAGAAACACTCCGGCGCCTTGATGTCCTCGAGGTTGATGCCGCCGAAGGTGGGCTCCAGCAGCTGCACCACCTTGATCACGTCGTCCGGGTTCTCCGACTTCACCTCCAGATCGAAGACGTCCAGGTCGGCGAAGCGCTTGAAGAGGACCCCTTTCCCCTCCATGACCGGCTTGCCGGCGATGGCCCCGATGTTCCCCAGCCCCAGGACCGCCGTGCCGTTGGAGACTACTGCGACCAGGTTCCCCTTCGCCGTGTACTGGTAGGCGAGCTCGGGATCCTGCTCGATGGCAAGGCACGGTTCGGCGACACCCGGGGTGTAAGCAAGCGAGAGGTCGCGGGAGGTAAGACACGGCTTGGAGGAGATGACCTCGATCTTCCCCTTGCGCCCGGTTGCATGGTATTCGAGAGCGTCCATTTTCTTTGTCATTGCTACCTCCTCAAGATAAATTACCCTCCTGGAGCTATCAGCTCATTGACCAAACAAGTACTATCTGTCATTGTTCCGGTCCGGGTTGTTAAGACGAGGTGCAGGGCCGAAAGGCCACAAGTATAGCATGGCGCAGGACCGCTACAATGAGCGGCGCGTAATGCAATGCTAAAGGCATTGAGCTTCGAAAAGAGCTTCTTGTCGCTGTCAAAACTGTCGATTCCATTGTCAATGGCATGCGGTCGTTGTAAATTAATTCTGTTGCGGCATTGACTGCCGTTCTTCGACCAAGCCCTCAGTCAGTGGGCAACGGAGGGGTGCGATGGACAATCTTTGGGCACCATGGCGGGTAGAATATCTGACTCAGCCGCCGGCGACGGAATGCATCTTCTGTGCGCAAGGTAACGACAGGGAGCTGCTGATTTTGAGGCGCACCCGGCTTTCGCGGGTGATGCTGAACCGCTACCCCTATTCCAACGGACATCTGCTGATCTCGCTTAACCGCCACAGCGCCGACTTGGGCGAACTGACAGCGGACGAACTGCTGGAGCTGATGCGCGAGGTGGCTCTTTGCCGGGACATACTGGCCCGCTCCAGCGGCGCTCAAGGTTTCAACATCGGCATAAACCTCGGCAAGGCCGCCGGCGCAGGCGTCGAGGACCACCTGCACCTGCACGTGGTGCCGCGCTGGTACGGGGACAGCAACTTCATGACTGTGGTAGCGGACGTCAGGGTGATCCCGGAGGCGCTTTTGGCGACTTACGACCGGCTGCTACCGTTTTTCCAGGCGGCAGTGGAGGGGTGATGGAAAGTGTCTGTATCGGGGTGGACGTCGGGGGGACTAACCTTCGCTTCGCCCTGGTGGACCAAGGCGGCGCGGTGCTTAGCAGGGTGAGCGAACCGACGGAGACGGTGACGGCTCCCGCGCCGTTTGTAGCCCGGCTGCAGGGGAGGGTGCAACAGCTGCAAAGGGAGGCGCTGGCCCGGGGAGTCAGGGTCGCCGGCGTCGGCATCGGTGTCGCCGGTCTCGTCTCGGGTGAAGGTGCGGTCCTTTCCAGCGTCAACCTCCCGGCGCTGCAGGGGGTAAACCTCGGCGCGGAGCTTTCGCGCGCCCTGGGGGTGCCGGTGCTGGTGCTAAACGACGCCAACGCCTGCGCCGTCGGCGAGCAGCGCTTCGGCGCGGGAAAAGGGTACCGCTCCTGGCTCATGCTCACCATCGGCACGGGGGTGGGGGCGGGGCTGATACTTGACGGCCGGCTCTGGACCGGGGCGAACGGGCTGGCCGGCGAATTGGGGCACCTGACGGTGGAACCGGAGGGGCGCCCGTGCGGCTGCGGCAACCGGGGGTGCCTGGAGCAGTACACCTTTGCCACCGCCATTTCCGCGGGAAACGACAGCGCCGCTGCCGTCGCCCGGCGCGCGGTGAGCGGGGACGCCGCGGCTGTCGCCCGTTTTGAGGGGGCTGGCCGCTACTTGGGCATCGCCGTGGCCGGGGTGCTCAACCTGCTGAACCTGGAAGCGGTAGTGCTGGGAGGAGGGGTGTCAGAGAGTTTCGAGCTACTGGCCCCGGCGATGCGCCGGGAGATATGCTCCCGCACCCTTGCGCTTCCCGGGGCGGCCGCCTGCGTCGTCAAGGGCGCCCTCGGCCCGGACGCCGGTGTCCTGGGTGCTGCCCAAGCCGCCTTCGACGCCGAAAAAATTTCCTCGCGCTCCCACCTTTCCTGAAACATATGCTATAGTTGCCGCTGGCTCGGCCAGCAATTTTAATTAACTAGAATGGAGGCCTTATGTGGTTTACTCGGAGAATCCTGGCAGCTTGTTTGTCCGCAGCGGTGCTGCTTCTTCTGGCAGGTGTGTCGTTCGCCGCCCCGATCTCCCCTGAAAACGCCTTTCGCAGCGCGTTCCCCCAGGTCCCCTTCGACAGTATGACCCCCACAGAGATCAAGGGTGTGTACGAGGTCGTTTCCGGGCCCAACATCTTCTACTACTACCCGGAGAAGGATCTCATCCTCACCGGCGAGATCGTGGGGAAGGACCTCAAGAGCCGTACGGCGGAGCGGAAGCAGGCGCTCAGCTCGCAGGTGGCGGCCAAGGCGATGGAAGCGGTCAAGGAGCTGCCGCTCGACAAGGCGGTCAAGGTGGGGGACGGCAAGAAGACGGTCATCGAGTTCACCGACCCCGACTGCCCGTACTGCAGGAAGGCTTCCGAGTACTTCACCAAGAGAAGCGACGTGACCAGGTACGTCTTCTTCGCGCCGCTGGCGCACCCGGCGGCCATCAAGAAGATCGAGTACATCCTTTCCGCCGAGAACAAGGCCGAGGCCTATGACGCCATGATGCTGGGCGAGGAGATTCCGGCCTCCGCCAAGCCGGCGAGCGCCGAGGTGAAGAAGCTGGCCCAGGAGCACCTCGCACTGGCGAGAAAGGTGGGTATCCAGGGGACCCCGACCTTCTTCGTCAAGGGGGAGCAGGTCATCGGCGCCGACACCAAGAAGCTGGATGAGCTTTTGAAATAACCTTCTTCACGCCAAAGGGGAGATGGAGACGATCCCGAACCTGCCGTCGTAACCGGGATCGATCTCCACCTCGCCCAGGCGCATCTTGCCGATGCCGCGCGCCAGCGTGGCGCCGGCAGCCTCCTCTATCAACCCCACCGGCGCATCTCTCAGTATGTGGAACTCGTTGCCGATCAGCTCCAGCAGGTGGAAGTAAAGCGCCTGAGCCTTTTTCGTCCCCGTCCCCACCTTAAGCGCCCCCCCGATCAGATCCAGAAGCGGTATCAGCGACTGGAACGGGGGGGCGTTTTCCGGTCTTGCCCCTTCCGGCCGGTCCGCCAGCAGCTCCAGCCTGTGCAGCACCCCGACCGTCACCTTGGCGCCGCAGGCAGGGCAGCGGTAGCCGTTTGCAATAGTCTGCGCAGGGGTGAGGCGGACCCCGCAACAGCGGTGGCCGTCCGCGTGGTACTTCCCCTGCTCCGGGAAGAACTCGATGGTCGATGCCACCCCGTTTCCCTCAATTATCCCCTGCCGGATCCCGCGGTAGGAGGGGTCGGTCCGAAACACCGTCGCCTCCCGCCCGAGCTTGGCCGCGGAGTGCGCGTCGGAGTTGGAGATGAGCGTGATGCCGTCTAGGGCCGATATGCGCCAGTTCATGGCCGGGTCGGAGGAAAGTCCGGTCTCGATGGCGTGCACGTGCGGGGTGAGTTCCTCGAAGCACTCGGCAAGCGAGTCGAAGCCGGAGCCGGAGCCGAACACCGAGAAGTGCGGGGTCCAGGCGTGCGCCGGGATCAGCAGCGCCTCGGGAGCCGCGTCCAGCACCATCTGCAACAGCTCCTTCGCGTCGAGTTTCAGGATGGGCCGGCCGTCGGAGCCCAGGTTGCCGATGCGGGAAAGGAGCAGGTTGAGCCGGTGCGCCGCCTGCAGGTCCGGGAGCAGGACCAGGCAGTGCACCTTCCTGGTGCGCCCCCCCTTGCGGTAAATGCAGCTGATTTCGGCGGTCGGCATGAAGAGGACCTCGGCGCGGCAGTTGGCGGGAACCAGGTGCTGCGGCGGGGCGTGGCGCAGCCGGAACAAACCGGACTCGGTTGCCACCAGGTCCCGCTCCAACTCCCCAAGCCACACGGGGTGGGTGCAGTCTCCGGTACCGACCACGCGGATCCCCTTCAACTGTCCCCAGTGCCAGAGGGAGGCCAGGTCGAGGTCGCGGCTTGTGGCGATGGAAAAGCGGGAATGGATGTGCAGGTCTGCGATGAAGGTCACGGCAGTTTCGCGCTCACGCCTGAGGCGGCTTGGATGACAACTGGGGTGAGGGGGGAGTCGGGTAGATAAGAAGGAAAAGGGGCGTCGCCGCTGGACGATGCCCCGTAAGGAAAGCGGTGATTACGAGTCACTTTTGTTGCCGTCGCCGTCACGGCCGGCGCCGAACTTGGTGGAAATCTTCTGGCGGTAAGAGACGATGTCTTTTCTAAGTGACGCCAGCTTCGCCATCTTTTCGTCTATCTTCTCGATGTGCTCGTCCAGTATCTCCACCAGCCGGGGAACCATGCGCTCGGTCTGCTTCGCTTCACCGTAAGCTACGTATAGGTCCTGCATCTCCTTGATGGTGAGGCCGAGCTCCTTTAGCTTGATGATGAACTTGATGCGGCGCACGTAGTACGGGGTGAAGCCGCGCGTCGCGCCGTCGTTTCTCTGCACGCTTTCGATGATGCCGACTTCCTCCCAGTAACGGATGGTCCTGGTGGTAAGTCCGAGTGCTATGGCGAGATCCCCGATCGGGGTTATTTCTTCGCCATCCTTGATGTCGTCCATTTGAGTCCTCGTGGGCAAAAAATTAAAGATAATCTAGTGCATGGCGCTCCGGCTGTCAATTTCTTTTGCCCTGCTGCGGGAAGCTAAGCGGCGCTTGTCGCCCCATGGTAACTCGCCGGGTGTCGTGACGGTTGCCGCCGCTTCAGTGGCAGTTGAAACAGAACTGTCTTTCCAGGTGTAAAACTGGCATTTACAAAACAATGTTTTTCGTGTATCAATGAAAAGCGCGATTGTCAAAAGTGGCAGAGTTTTGGGATTTTGCTTGTCAGAGCCATAGGCTGCGCGGGCGTGGGCAGAAGGTCGTTTTTGTTGATCTTGGGATAAATAAAACGATTGCTCATTGTGACGCTAACTCAAGGCTCCCCGGCAGGCTTTTCCGGATCAATGCGTGTGCCGTGCTGGCTATTCAACCTTTGTGATCGGTCCTTTCTGCCGGGCCGTCCAGTACTGGGGCAACCGACGGGTTGCCCCTTTTTTTGCCGGCGCCAAAAAGGGGGACAGGCTACTTTTTCGAAAAATAAAGTAGCCTGTCCCCTTTTCCTTTCTTACGTGCTATGCTGCGCCCGTTCATCCTCCTCCCAGTCCCGCGATTCCGGCACTGCATACGGCACCGACAGCAAAAAGGAGACGACAGCATGGGGATCTCCCCGTATCGCGCCACAGTCACCATGCCCCGGATGGAGCAGCCGTACCCGTCGGTACTGGACTTTCTGGTCGGGCGTTTCCCAAAGGTAAGTCGCAGCTGCTGGGAGCGGCGCATAGCCCAGGGAAAGGTCCTGGGCGAGGATGGGACTCCCATCACCAGCGCCAGCAGCTACGCTCCCCAAAAAAGGATCTTCTACTTCAGGGAGATCGAGAATGAGAAGGTGATCCCCTTTGCCGAGGAGATCTTGTTCCAAAACGACGAACTCCTGGTGGCATGCAAGCCGCATTTTCTGCCGGTGACGCCGGGGGGAGAGTACCTCAGCCAAAGCCTCCTGCACCGGTTGAGGGAATCTACCGGCATCCACGACCTGGTACCGCTGCACAGGATCGACCGCGAAACCGCCGGGATCGTCCTTTTCTCCGCCAACCCGAAAACGCGCGGCCGTTACGGCGAGTTGTTCCGGGAGGGGAGCATCGAAAAGAGCTATGAGGCGATATCGGCAGCTCCGGTAGAGCCGGGGCAGGCGGAATGGCTGGTGGAAAACAGGCTGGTGCATGGGGAACCGTGGTTCACCATGCGAACGGAGCAAGGTCCCCCCAACGCCCGTTCGCTCATCCGGTTGGTGGAGCAACGAGATGGCGCTGCTCGTTTTCAACTGACACCGGTGACGGGGAAGACTCATCAACTGCGGGTCCACATGAGCGGGCTCGGGTTGCAAATTCTGCATGACCGCCTTTACCCGCAACTTCAGCCCCAACAGCCCGACGACTTCGACCGGCCGTTGCAACTCCTGGCAAGGCGCGTGCGGTTTCGGGACCCGCTCTCGGGGAGGCTTTTGGAGTTCGAGTCGGCGCGCAGGCTTTTGTGGTAAGCTAAATCGGGCCAGAAGGGTTAGTTGGCGGCATCACAGCGGTTACCGGAGGCGGGTATGGCCAAGAACGTGCTTTTGCTGGTCGATTACGGCGTCAACAACGCGATCCATGTCGGACTGTTCAAGAAGCAATTGAAGGAGGCCGGGTGGCGGGAGGGGCTCATCGAGGGCTCCTTCGAGAAAAAGATGGATCTTTCCGATTCCGAGATCGAGAAAGCGGTTCAGGAGGAAGTGGATGGCGCAGCCGACCAAGCTTCCTTCAAAAAAACCTGCTGCGAACTGTTCGTCACCGAGGATGAACTGAAGTTCTGCTGGGACTGGAATACCCCGTAACGCTGAGACCCGTCACATTGCGGTTTTGCCGTACATTAAATACTGGACAAGGCCTTCGCATATTGGTTAGTATCCCCGCTATGAATAAAGCTGCCGCACTTTTTATCATCTTTTTCACCCTGGCCGTCGTAGGATTTGGTACTTGGCAGCTCTATGCCGGTAATCTCGTAGCGGCTTTTTCTTCCTTTCCTTTCCTGCTGATAATCTACATCTTTATTAAGCCTTTCCACAAACAATGACGATATGTGCTTCGTCGCCGTCCCCATCCCTGCAGCATGATGCTATTTGGCACAGCAAGCCAGGCATGAAGATGGGGCGCTGTACCTGTCGTTCAATCGGTTAAGAATTATTTGAGGCTATTGGGGAGATTTCATGTCCAGCTGTGTGCTCGTGATCGATGACTCCGCTGCCATCCGGGAGCAGGTTGTGCGGACGCTCAAGGATGTCGGACTGTTCGAGGAATACTGCGAGGCGCGGGACGGGCTCGAAGGCTTCAAGACGCTGATCGAGTCGAAGGCCGATCTGGTGATCTGCGACGTCGACATGCCGCGCATGGACGGCTACAAGTTCCTGCAGCTCGTCGCGTCGAGACCCGAGTTGCTGGGGCTTCCGATCATCATGCTGACCGGCATGATGGACTTCAACTCAAAAATTAGGGGGCTGGAGCAGGGGGCGAGCGATTATCTCACCAAGCCGTTCGATTCCGGCGAGCTTGTGGCACGGGTCAAGGTACAGCTGAAGATCAAGTCGCTGCAGGACGAGCTGAAAAAGGCGAACGAACAATTAAAGAGACTCACCAACATCGATCACCTGACCAACCTCTTCAACCGGCGCTACCTCACAGAGGTACTCGAATCGGAATTCTTCCGCGCCCGGCGCAACCGGGAGAACCTCTCGCTGGTCATCATCGACATAGACTATTTCAAGAACGTGAACGACACCTACGGCCATCAAAACGGTGACGTGGTGCTTGCTTCCGTCGCCGGGCTGGCACAGAAGCAGTTGCGCGCCTACGACAGCGCCGCCCGCTATGGCGGCGAAGAGTTCGTCCTGGTCCTGCCAGGGACTTCGCTGGAAGGAGGGAAAATGGTGGCCGAGCGCCTGAGGCAGGCGGTGCTGGAATTCGCTTTCCCGTCCCCCATGGAAGATCTCACCCTGACCATCAGCGCCGGCGTGGCGACCTTTCCCTCGCCCAGTATCGATAACATCGACTCCTTGTTCCGCCAGGCCGACGAGGCGCTGTACCGGGCCAAGCAAACCGGCCGGAACAGGGTAGAGCTCATGGACGTCTGATTCATCCGGCAGTCAATCCCGGCATGCGGCCCCCCCTCCGGCGGCGTTACCCTTTCCCTTAGATATCCCACACGGCATTCCTTATTAAAATCCTTCGTCAGTTTCGCGAACCGAAGCCGGCGACCGCTGCACCTTTCATTAGTTCATTTGACAGCGGTACGTCGTCCTATATCCTCTCCTATGTTGCTTTCGCAGACCTTGCGCCGGCATCGGGGAATGGCAATTAATGGTCTGGAGGAGATAATCATGAAAATCCTGGTGTGCATAAAGCAGGTCCCCGACATGGAATCCAGATTCAGGCCCGATGCTTCTGGCGTCTGGTACTCGGAGATAGACATGGCCTTCCGCGTCAACGAGTACGACGAATACGCCATCGAAGAGGCGGTCCGGCTCAAGGAAAAGCTGGGAGGCGAGCCGGAGTTGACCGTGCTGTCGCTGGGACCAGACCGGGTGGTGGAGGGAATCAAGAAGGCGCTCGCCATGGGGTGCGACCGGGGGATACATGTGCAGGACAGCGCCTCCCAATTGAAAGATCCCTGGCAGATCGCCTCGGCGATAGCCGCCAGCGCCAGAGGGGAGAACTACGACCTGATCTTCACCGGGCTGCAGTCCCAGGACCGCGGCTCAGCCCAGGTGGGAACCATGGTGGCCGAACTGTTAGAGTATTCCTGTGCCACCACCGTGATCGGTTTCGAATACGCTGAGGGGTCAGTTACCGTCAAGCGGGAGCTCGAAGGGGGACTGAGGGCAGTGGTGAGGCTTAAGACCCCGGCCCTGGTGACTTGCCAGTTGGGCCTGAACCAGCCGCGCTATCCGACGCTCCCCAACATCATGAAGGCCAAGAAAAAGGAGATCCTGACCGTCCCGGTGTCCGAACTGTTGCACGAGGAGCCGCGGACGGTGATGGCGGGCTTCTACGCTCCTGCCAAGAAGGGGACCGGCGTCGTCCTCGAAGGGGACGTCGCCGATCAGGTGGACAAGCTGATCGGGATACTCAAGGACAAGACGGGGCTTTTACGCTAGGGGGAGATATGAAAGCGTTGCTGATAGCTGAGTGCAGGGACGGGAAAATTCTGGATTACAGCTACGAGCTGTTTGGTTTCGCGGCGCGGCTTTCCGCGGACGTTGCCGTGTTGTTGGTGGGGAAAGAGGGAGAGCTCCCGGAGTGCGGGGGGGCAGTGTACCTGGCTGACGTCGCCAAGTACGGCGAATGCAATCCCGACCAGCACAAGCTGGTCGTGCTCGCCGCAGTCGAGCGGGAAAAGCCCGATTACGTGGTGTTGATGCACAGCTCCTACGGGTGGGATCTGGCGCCGCGGGTGGCGGCGGGGCTCAAGGTGGCGCAGCTTTCCGAGGTGGTGGCGGTCGCCGAGGACGGTTTCGAGCTTCCCTGTTGCAGTCAGAAGATGCGGCGCAAGGCAAAGCCGGTCGGTTCTCCCGTGGTGCTCACCCTGCAGTTGGGAGCTTTTCCGGCAGTAAAGCCGGGAGGCTCGCCGGCGCTGCAACGGATCGACGTGGAGGGGGAGGGGAAGGTAGAGTTTTTAGGCTATGAGCCACCGCCGCCCAAAGGGGTGGATCTCGGCCGGGCCGAGGTGATAGTGAGCGCCGGGCGCGGTATCGGCAAGAAGGAGAATATCGAGGTCATCGCCGCGCTGGCGCGTGTCTTGGGAGGCGAGGTCGGCGCGAGTCGACCCGTGGTTGACAGCGGCTGGATCGACGCCGGGCATCAGGTCGGTACCACCGGGCAGACTGTGAGCCCGAAGCTCTACGTCGCCTGCGGCATCAGTGGGGCGATCCAGCACCTGGCGGGGATGAAGAAGTCAGGGTTCATCGTAGCCGTCAACAAGGACAAAGAGGCCCCGATCGGAGAGGTGGCCGACGTGCTGGTAGTTGCGGACGTGATGCAGTTCGTTCCAGCTCTCACCGCAAAGCTGGCTAAGTGAGGGCAACAACGAGGAGCCGGTATGGACCAGGCTTGCGAACTGATACTGCCTCATGGAGGCTTCCGGAAGCTGCGTAGCTTCGCCGTTGCGCTGGCGGCTTATGACGGCACCGTGCTTTTTTGCGACCGGTTTGTGCAGAAGCGCTCGCGCACCCACGACCAGATGGTGCAGGCCGCGCGCAGCGGGGTCCAGAACATAGCCGAAGGGTCGCTCGCCTCCGGGACTTCCAAAAAGACCGAGCTGAAGCTGACCGGCGTAGCTCGGGCCAGTCTGGGCGAGCTGATCAGGGACTACGAAGACTATCTGCGGCAGAACCGGCTGGAGATTTGGGACAAGGATTCGGCGCGCGTGCGCGCCATGCGGGCCAGGCTCGCCGGGAAGCTGAAAAGGGGAAAGGCATTGTCGGACCAGTCGGACAGGTCAGACAGGTCTGACAGGTCTGACAGGTCTGAGTTTTTCGACGAACCGCTGCTGTCTGCGCTGCAGGCGCTTCGTAGCGCCAGCGCGGAAGTGAGCGCCAACATCCTGCTCTGCTTGACGCACCAGGCAAGCTACCTGCTCAAGCGCCAGATGGACCGGCTGGCGAGTGACTTCGCCGAAAACGGCGGCTTCACCGAAAGGCTCTACCACTACCGTAAAGAGCACCGCTGAATCCCTACTGCATCAACTCCAGAAAATCATCCTCGCTCAACACCCGCACGCCCAGCTGCTGCGCTTTATCCAGCTTGCTCCCGGCATCGGCGCCGGCGACGACGTAGTCGGTCTTCTTGGACACGGAGCCGGCTGCATGCCCCCCCTCCAACTCCACCATCTTCTTCGCCTCGTCGCGCGTGAACTTCTCCAGGGCGCCGGTGAAGACGAAGGTCTTGCCGGTGAACCTGCCGCCAACCCGCTTCTCTTCCACCCTGGGATTAACCCCGTGCTCCTTTAACTCCCTGAGCACTTCCAGGTTCTCTTCGCTCTTGAAGAAATCCGCGATGCTAGCCGCCACCTGCGGCCCGACTTCGCGGATGGAGGTCAACTCCTCTTCGCTCGCCGCCGCGAGATTCTCCATGCTCCCGAAGGCGCTGGCCAAAAGCTTCGCGGTGTGCTCCCCCACGTGCCGTATCCCGAGCGCGAAGATCAGGCGCGAAAGCTCCCGCTCCTTGCTGGCGGCGATGGAATTCAGAAGGTTCTCCGCCAGCTTCTTCCCCATGCGCTCGAACTGCATGAAGTCCTCTTCAGTCAGCCGGTAGATGTCGGCGACGTTCCGTATCAGCTTCAGGTTCAGAAGCTGCTCGATGAACTTCTCCCCCAGCCCGTCTATGTCCATGGCGCGGCGGGCGGCAAAGTGCTTCACCCGTTCCAATGCCTGCGCGGGACAGTTGAGGCCGACGCAGCGCACGGCGACCTCGCCCGGTATCCTGACCACTTCGCCGCCGCACACAGGACACGCCTGCGGTACCGGAAGCAGCGTCTCGCTCCCTTGCCTTTTCTCGACCAGCACCTGCACCACGGCGGGAATGACGTCGCCGGCGCGCTCGACCACTACGGTATCGCCCCTGCGGATGTCCTTGCGCTCCATCTCCTCCCAGTTGTGCAGTGTGGCGCGGGAGACCATGACGCCCGAGACGTTCACCGGCTCAAGGTGCGCCACAGGGGTGATGACGCCGGTCCGACCCACCTGGGGCACGATGTCGTTGACCACCGTGGTCGCCTGGCGCGGGGGGAACTTCCAGGCGATGGCCCAGCGCGGCGAGCGGCTCTTCTCTCCCAAGTCGCGCTGCAGGGAAAACCGATCCACCTTCACTACCACGCCGTCGATCTCGTAGGGGAGATCGTCGCGCTTTTCCATCATCTCGTTGTAGTAGTCGAGCACCCCCTGCACGCCCGGGACGAGCCTCGTCAGCGGGTTGACCGGGATGCGCCAGGTGGGGATGGTGCTGAGGAAATCGCTTTGCGATTGGAAGGCGACTCCGTCCACCTCGCCAGGGGCGTAGCAGAAGATGCTGAGCGGCCGCTTTGCGGTGATCTTCGAGTCGAGCTGGCGCAGGGATCCTGCCGCGGCGTTCCTCGGGTTGGCGAAGGGTGGCTCCCCCGCTTCCTCGCGCTCCTGGTTGAACTTCCTGAAAGGTTCCAGCGGCAGGTACACCTCACCCCGCACCGTCAAGAGCCCCGGAGGCTCCTCCGTCTGCAGCCGCAACGGTATGTCCTTGATGGTCTTCAGGTTCTGGGTCACCTCCTCGCCCACCAACCCGTCGCCGCGGGTAGAGCCGATGGCGAGGAGCCCATCACGGTACACCAACTCCACCGCGACGCCGTCCATCTTCGGCTCGCAAACATAACCGATCTCCTCTGCGCCTGAAAGCCCCAGGAAGCGCTTCATCCGGTCATCGAAGTCGACGATGTCCTTCTCCGTGAAGGCGTTTTCCAGCGAAAGCATGGGCGTTGTGTGGCGCACCTGGGTGAACTTCGCCACCGGGCGCCCGCCGACCCGGCCGGTCGGGGAATCGGGGAGGGCGAGGTCGGGATAGGAGGCCTCAAGCTCCTTCAACTCGCGGAAGAGCGCATCGTACTCGGCATCGGTTATCTCCGGCATGTCCTGTTCGTAGTAGAGCCGGTTGTGGCGCTCGATCTCCGAGCTTAACCACTTGATCCTTTGAGCCGCAGCAGTTTTATCCATTTCCCTGAACCTCTTTCGGTCTTTAATGTCTTTGTTGGGTGCCAGGAGCCCGGGCCTGCTTTACCGCCCGCCACTTGGAGGGGGCGGGTGAGGGGGGGCTGCACTGAAGCAAGCTTTTATAGCACACCGCGGCGGCGATTGAAACCGGCATGGAATAGCGGCTTGCATTGGATCTGCCGTTCTGGTAACTATGTTGGGCCGCGCCTTCCCGGACGCGGCTCTTTTTTCGTCCGCGCCGCGGGGGAAACTGCCGCCTTGCCGGCGGAACTACCCGCTTTTGATGAGGTTTTCATGCTCGACCTGTCACGATTGAACCCCGAACAGCTGGCCGCCGTAAAGCACACGGAGGGGGCCCTGCTGGTCCTCGCCGGCGCCGGCTCCGGCAAGACCGGGGTCATCACCTACCGTATCGCGCACCTCATCCTGGACAAGAAGGTGCCGCCCGACCAGGTCCTCGCCGTCACCTTCACCAACAAGGCCGCCAAGGAGATGAAGGAGCGGGTGGAGCACCTGGTGGGGCGCAAGCAGTCGAAGGGAATCGTTCTTTCCACCTTCCATTCGCTGGGCGTGCGCGTGCTGAAACGGGACATCGAGCGCCTGGGCTACAAGAAAAACTTCTCCATCTATTCCACCGCGGACCAGGTGGGGCTCGTGCGCCAGATCGTCCGCGAGGTGAATACCGACAGCAAGAAGTACGACGCCGAAAGCATCATCTGGCGCATATCGGGCGCGAAGAACAAGCTGATCCCGCCGGGGAGGTTCACCCCCAACCCGACGGATGACATCGACATGATGGCGGGGCTCGTCTATCCGCGCTACCAGTCAGCCTTAAAGGCGTTTAACGCCATTGATTTCGACGACATCATCATGCTGACGGCGGAGCTCCTCGAGCATCACCCTCTGGTCCTCAAACACTGGCAGGAGCGCTTTCGCTACATCATGGTCGACGAATACCAGGACACGAACTCCTCGCAGTACCTCCTGGTGAACCTCCTGGCCGCCGGGTGCGGCAACCTCTGCGTCGTAGGCGACGACGACCAGTCCATCTACGGCTGGCGCGGCGCGGACGTCGGCAACATCCTCGACTTCGAGAAGGATTTCAAGGGGTGCCGGACCATCAAGCTGGAGCAGAACTACCGCTCCACCGGCAACATCCTGGAAGCGGCCAACAGCGTGATCGGCAACAACAAGGTGCGCAAGGCGAAGAGGCTTTGGACCGCTTCGGGGGAGGGGCCCCTCATCGATCTCTGCATCGTGCAGGACGACGAGGAGGAGGCGACCAGCGTCGTGGAGCGGATCCAGCTTGAGCGTTACAAAAAGGACGCCCCCTACAGCCAGTTCGCCATCCTTTATCGCACCAACGCGCAAAGTCGCCCCTTCGAGGAGCAGCTCCGCTTCGAGGACATACCGTACGTCCTGGTGGGGGGGACCCAGTTCTTCGAGCGTAAGGAGGTGAAGGACTCCCTCTCCTACCTGAAGGTGATCGCAAATCCGCTGGACGAGGTGGCGCTTTTGCGCATCGTCAACTTCCCCAAGCGCGGCATCGGCGACAGCACCGTGATCCGCATCAACCAGTGGTCGCTGGAAAAGGAGATCCCTCTTTTCGAGGCCTTCAGCCGGGTGGAGGAGATCGAGGGGATTTCCGACATCATCAAGGACAAGGTCCGCGCCTTCCACCACACGCTTTTGGACGCCGCCGAAGCGTTCCGGGCGGAAGGAGGGCTCGCCGAGAAAGGGAAGGCCCTTTTCGAGAAACTGAAGATAGAAGAGGAGATCTTCCGCACCATAGACGACGCCAAGGCCGCCCGCCGCAAGGTGGAGAACGTGGAGCAGATCATCAACTCGATGGCGGCCTACGAGGAGCGGGTGCCCGAGGCGACCCTGGGCGGGTTCATCGAGAAGGTGTCGCTGATGGACGAGGACCGCTTCTCCGGCAAGGACAAGAAGGAACACGGCAAGGATGCGGTGACGCTCATGTCGCTGCATTCCAGCAAGGGGCTGGAGTTTCCTTTCGTGTTCCTGGTCGGGATGGAAGACGAGATCCTGCCCCACAAGCGCGCCATCTACGAGGACGACAGCATCGACGAGGAGCGGCGCCTTTGCTACGTGGGGATCACCCGGGCGCGGCAGCAGCTGGTGATGACCCGGACGCTCTTCCGGAAGAAGTATGGAAAGCTGGAGGAGCGCGTGCCGTCGCGTTTTCTCGAAGAGATCCCGGGGGGAGTGCTCAACGTGCAGCAAAGCGGCGTGGTGAAGGAAGTGACCCCCGAAGAGGCCGAGAAGAGCGCGGAAGATTTCTTCGCCAAGATGAAGGCGATGATGGGGTAAGGGCGGAAAACCGTCGGAGGCGAACCCCCCCTGTCCCCCCTTCGCAAAGGGGGGGACGCAATAGCCTCGTACATCTCAAAGGGGGGGCACGAAAAAACTGTGGTTGTCGGGAAAAAGAATTTCAGTTGTTCTTGAGTTTGGGTTCCTCGGATTTCGGTTTCTCAGAAGTTCTCAGATGTTCTCCTTGTCAAGGGTTTTGGTTTGAAAAGTTTCAAGGTTTTCCAAGGGTTTTCTGGCCTGGTTTCCAGCCGAGCGGGCAGAGCGAGCCGGTCTGCAACGCTTCCAGCACGCGCAGCGTCTCATCCACGCTCCTTCCCACATCGAGGTTGTGCACCACCTGGTACTGCAGCACTCCCTGCGGGTCGATGATGTAAAGCGCACGCAGCGCAACGCCGTCCTTCTCGTCCAGGCAGCCGTACTTCCGCGCGGCCTCCTTCTTGATGTCCGAAAGGAGCGGATAACCTACGGCCCCCAGGTCGCCGCGCTTCACCCAGGCCAGGTGCGAGAACTTGCTGTCGGTGGAGGCGCCCAGGACCACGGCGTCCAGCTTCTCGAACTGCGCCAGTGCGTCGTTGAACCCCTTGATCTCGGTGGGACAGACGAAGGTGAAGTCCATGGGATAAAAGAAGAGCACGACCCACTTGCCGCGCAGCTCTTTCAGGTTTATCTGCTTGAATTCCTTACCGGGGGCGGTCCCTACCCAGGCATCCAGGGTGAAATCGGGAGCGGGTTCCCCGACCTTCGCCACCTGTTGCGACTGCAATTCCGCCGCAGCCAAGGGAAAAGGGGTCGTGGCGATTGAGATAGCTAGTGCCGCCAACAGTGTGAAACTGGTTAATCTCATGTGTCTCTCCTGTGCGTATAGGCTGAAAGCTGCGGTTTCGTCACCGTCTGTTACACTCGCGGTCGCTACAGTATTACCGTCAGGCCTCAGCGCGTCAACAATGAGGAAAAAGTTTCCACCGGCCGTGGTTGTATGGTATTGAAGACTGCAACTGCAATGACTGGTGACCATATCAAATTAAAAGGAGTAATAGCAATGACTGAAGAAAAGAATCCCGTGGTACTCATGGAGACCTCGATGGGCAACGTCAAGATCGAACTCTTCAAGGACAAGGCCCCGATTTCCGTTCGCAACTTCCTCTCCTATGTCAAGGATGCCTACTACGACGGCACCATCTTCCATCGCGTCATCAAGAACTTCATGGTGCAGGGTGGCGGGTTGGACACCGACATGCAGCCCAAGAAGACCAAGTTCGCCATCAAGAACGAGGCCACCAACGGGCTTAAAAACCTGCGCGGCACCCTGGCCATGGCCAGGACTTCGGTTGTGGACAGCGCGACCTCGCAGTTCTTCATCAACGTCGTGGACAACGCCTTCCTCGACCATTCAGGCAAGACCCCGGACCGTTTCGGCTACGCGGTCTTTGCGCAGGTCATCGAAGGGATGGACGTGGTCGACGCCATTCGCGAGGTGAAGACCGGCAACAAGGCGGGGCACCAGGATGTTCCTGTCGAGCCGGTGTTCATCAACTCCATCAGGCTCGTGGAGGAGTAAGCTTCGTCTTATCCTGCAGCAGCGAAAGAAAGATGGGCGGCTGGCGGTTATTCCGTCAGCCGCTCATTGCGTTTTGAGCGCAAGATGGGGGACTACTCCGGCGATGGGGGCGCCGTCTGGGTCGCGTGCGGAAAAGCCGGAGAGGACGATTTCGGATGAGGCGATTTTGGCCCCGGGAGCAAGGGTACAGTTCAGGGTGGCCAGGGGGCCGACGGTGAATCCACCGGGGTGGGAGATGTTGACCAGCAGCACTTGTCCCGGCTCCGAGCCGGTGCCGACCAAAGCTGCTCCGGCGAAACTCCCGCTAGGCGCGGGTTGCAGCACGCCGGCTGGCAGCAGGTTCCCCGCTGGGTCCGGAACGGTTAACGCCTTGGGAAGTGCCAGCGTGAACTGTGCGCCGTAGAGCACCGTATCGGGGGCGGGACCGCTGGTGCTGATGACAATCTGCGCCGGCGCGGGAGTTGGTTGCGGTACCAGGACGTTTCCTTCCGTGCCGCTTCCTCCCGTAGAGCCTGAGGAACCGCAACCGGTGATGACTGAGCAGAGAAGCAGAAGAAAAAATACTCTCATAATTCCTCCTTTCCAAAGGACTCCCGCTATCAGACGATTGGCCGCCACTCTTAGCAGGAGCACGGCCTGTAGCTGCAACAGCTGAGACTGAGGTCGATGTGGCATTGGGCTAAGCAAAAGCAGATTGTATCCGATAAAAAATTAGAATCAATTAACTAATCTTTTGCGTCTCTCTCTATCGGTCCAAAATCATTGAAATTGGTCCCATTTAATTATTGACAAAGAGAATTGGCAACTATACAATTCCCCAGCTTTAGGCTACCTGCTGCACACTTCGTAAGGGGGTTTTTACCGTATGGAAATGAAGGATTTTATTTTTACCTCCGAGTCTGTCTCTGAAGGTCATCCGGATAAGGTTGCGGACCAAGTATCAGACGCCATTTTGGATGCCATCCTGACCCAGGACCCCAAGTCGCGGGTAGCCTGTGAAACGATGGTAACGACAGGCATGGCGGTCATCGCCGGTGAGATCACCACCAACGCCATCATCGACTATCCCAAGATCGTCCGCGAGACCATCCGCGAGATCGGCTACAACGACTCCGCCATGGGTTTCGATTGGGAAACTTGCGCTGTTCTTACCTCCATCGACAAGCAGTCCCCGGACATCGCTCAGGGTGTTACCGAGGGCGAGGGGATGTTCAAGGAGCAGGGGGCGGGGGACCAGGGCCTCATGTTCGGTTTCGCCTGCAACGAGACGCCTGAACTGATGCCGATGTCGATTCTGTTGGCTCACAAGCTGGTGTCGCGTCTGGCCGACGTTCGCAAGGCCGGCGTGCTCGACTTCCTGCGTCCCGACTCCAAGTCCCAGGTTTCCATCCAGTACATCGACGACAAGCCGGTGCATGTGGATACCGTTGTCATTTCCTCGCAGCACTCCCCTGAGGTCTCCTACGAGATGATCAAGGAAGGGATCATCGAGGAAGTCGTGAAGAAGATTATCCCGGCCAACCTGATGGACTCCAAGACCAAGTTCCTGATCAACCCGACCGGACGTTTCGTCATCGGCGGCCCGATGGGCGACTGCGGCCTTACCGGCCGTAAGATCATCGTTGACAGCTACGGCGGGCACGGCGCTCACGGCGGCGGCGCGTTCTCCGGCAAGGACCCCAGCAAGGTTGACCGTTCCGCCGCGTACATGGGGCGTTACGTGGCGAAGAACCTGGTGGCATCGGGTGTCTGCGAAAGGTGCGAGGTTCAGGTGGCTTACGCCATCGGCGTCGCCGAACCGGTCTCCGTCATGGTCGACTGCAACGGCACCGGGAAGATTCCGTCCAAGCGCATCTCCGAGATCGTGCGCGAGGTATTCGACATGCGTCCCCGCGCCATCATCGAGCAGCTCGACCTGCTGCGTCCGATCTACAGGAAGACCGCTGCCTACGGCCACTTCGGCCGCGAGCTTCCCGAGTTCACCTGGGAGCGCACTGACAAGGCTGCCATCATCAGGGAAAAAGCCGGGCTGTAAGAACCGGTTCAACGTTCAACATTCTACGTAAAACAAAAAAGGCCCTCTGGAATTCCGGGGGGCCTTTCTTTATAACCCGTTCAACGTTCAACGTTCCGACGTTCAAAAACAAAGGCCCTCTGGGAGTTTTCCCGGGGGCCTTTTCTTGTGAATCAATCTGTTGGATGTGTGGAGGACGTTGCCGACTCCGCGGTGGGGGCAGCGAACGTTGAACATTGAACATTGAACGGCCGTTATGGATTCCTGCTGAACCTGTAGCCTACCCCGCGCACGGTCTGGAAGAAGATGGGGCGGGAGGGCTCCGGCTCGAAGTACTTCCGCAGCCGCACGATGAAGTTGTCGAGGGTCCTCGTCTCGGCGTCTGTCGAGTACCCCCAGACGCTCTCCAGGATCACCCCGCGCGGGATCGCCTCCCCCTCCCGGTGAAAGAACAGGGAGAGCATGCGCACTTCCAGGTCGGTCAGGTCGATCTCCCCTTGCCGGGTCCGCGCCCGGTAAGAGAGGAGGAACACCTCGTTGTCGCCGAAACGATATCCTTCCTCGACCGGCTCCGGACGGTACCAGGCAGAACGCCTCAACATCCCCGACACCCTCAGCAGGAACTCCTTCAGGTTGAAGGGCTTGATCAGGTAGTCGTCGGCGCCGGCGGCCAGGCCATGGATGCGGTCGCTCTCGGCGGAGCGCGCCGTCAGCATCAGCACCGGCACCCTGGAGTCCAGCGTCCGTATCCTCTCGCATACCTCGAACCCGCCGATTCCGGGGAGCATGACGTCAAGGATGATGAGATCGAATTTCTCGACCTTCACCTTCTCCAGCGCCTCCTCGCCGCTTTCTACGTGGCTTACCAAGTAACCTTCCTGCTCCAGGTTGAAGGTGATGCCCCGCGCCAGGTGCATCTCGTCCTCGACCAGGAGTATCTGTGGCTTTTCTCCCGCCATGCCGCTAACCTCGTTGCTGCTGGCCGCCGGGTAGCGGCAGCGCGATGTGGAAGGTGCACCCCTTGCCGAGCCCCTCGCTGCTGACGGTGATCCTGCCGCCGTGGGCATTAACCACCGACTTCACGATATAGAGGCCAAGGCCGGTCCCGCGGATGTTTTCGCCGGGGGTGCGCACCCGGTAGAACATCTCGAAGATCTTGTTCAGCTCGTTCTTCTTTAGCCCTTTGCCGTTGTCCTGGAAGTCGAGCAGGCACTGCTTGCCGCTTTTTCGCAGCGAAACCCGGATTTCCGGGGATACCGGCGAGTAGAGCAGGGCGTTTTCCAAAAGGTTGCGAAGCGCCATCTCCATCCCTTCGACGTCGATGACCGCCGAGATCCCTTTCTCGACCTCGAGTGTGAGGCGCCCTCCCTCCGGCAACTCCGCCCGTTTCCCTTCCAGGTACTCAGTGACGAACTCGGAGAAGTCGATCTTCTTGGCCTTTTCTCCCAGCTGGCGGAACTCGATCCTCGTTGCCATCAGCAGGTTGCTGGTGAGCACGTTGAGCCGGTCCGTGTCCGAGAGCATGGTGTCGATGAACCCGTCCAGCTTGTCCTTGGGGAGATTCCTGAGCTTCACCGTCTCCAGGTGGAGCTGGATCGAGGTCAGCGGTGACTTGAGCTCGTGGGTGAGTTGCGAGATGTAATTGCGCTGCTGCAGGTAGAGCTTCGCCTGGCGACGCCAGTACAGGAAGATGACGTAGACGCCGACCAGGACGGCGACCAGCATCAAAAGTCCCTCGACCAGTACCAGCCACTCCACCCCTTGGGCCACGAGCTCCGGCTTGTAGCGCAGCGCCAACTGGCGGAATTCCTTGTTGCGGCCCACGAACCAGTAGACCCAGGAGATGACCATGACCACCCAGATCAACTGGATTCCTATCAGTGCAATCAACGGGTTGGAGAGTTTTCTTTGCGATTTCATGCACCCACCTGTAGCATCG
Source organism: Citrifermentans bemidjiense Bem (assembly GCF_000020725.1). NCBI lineage: Bacteria > Pseudomonadati > Thermodesulfobacteriota > Desulfuromonadia > Geobacterales > Geobacteraceae > Citrifermentans > Citrifermentans bemidjiense. The sequence continues at coordinate 1,549,082 of NC_011146.1, forward strand.
CAGATCCGTTTTTGCAAGGGGTATCTCATTGGAGGGGAGGGGCTTCGTTTTACATTACTATTACAAAGGCAAACACCGTTCTCTGTTAATGTGTAAACGTGACAGTTCCAGATCAGGAGGGAAGACATGTTTAAACCGTTACGCATAGGAAAACACGAGGCACGCTACCCGCTCATTCAGGGCGGCATGGGAGTGCGCATTTCGGCAGGATCTCTCGCAGGGCACGTAGCCAAGTGCGGAGGGGTCGGCCTTGTCGCTTCACCCGGCATCGTCTTGAACAGCGAGTTTTTCAACGGTTCTAACTATCTCAAGAACAGCTCCCTCGCTCTCAAAGAGGAACTGCGCAAGGCCTATGAGATTGCGCCCGACGGCATCGTCGGCGTGAACGTCATGGTCGCCCTCACCGACTTCGAGGAACTGGTCGTTGCCGCCGTCGAAGGTGGCGCCAAGGTGCTCGTCTGCGGGGCGGGACTCCCCTTGACCTTGCCGGGACTGACCGCGCACGCTCCCGACGTGGCGCTGGTGCCTATCGTATCCTCCGTGCGCGCCGCGCAGTTGATCGCCAAAAAATGGGACAAGGCCTACAACCGACTCCCGGATGCCGTGGTAGTAGAGGATCCCGACACCGCCGGCGGCCACCTGGGTGAAAAGATAGAGAACATCGGCAACGGCGATTACGACCAGTACGAGACCGTGCGCGGCGTAAAGGAGTTCTTCCGTACCGAGTACAACCTCGACATCCCCATCATCGCCGCCGGCGGGATCTGGGACCGCGCCGATGTGCTGCACGCCCTTGCCGAAGGGGCGGACGGGGTGCAGATGGCGAGCCGCTTCGTGACCACCGTGGAGTGCGACGCTGAGGACGCCTTCAAGCAGGCCTATCTGGATTGCAAGAAGGAGGACATCGGTCTCATCATGAGTCCGGCAGGTCTTCCGGGGCGCGCCATTCTCACCAACCAGCAGGGGATCATCGACTATGACCGGGACCGGGGTTCCTCCTGCAGCCACGGCTGTCTCAAGAAGTGCTCCTACAAGGAAAGCGGCGAGCGGTTCTGCATCGTCAGGTCCCTGGACCGTGCGCAGCGCGGCGAGGTCGACAGCGGCCTGATCTTCTGCGGCACCAACGCCTACAAGGCGAACCGCATCGAGACCGTGCAGGAGATTTTCGACGAACTGTTCGCCGAAACCGGCGCCGTCTCTCACGAGGAAGCCGCGTAACACGGCCAAGTAGCAGCGGCAGTCCTGCCGCGATAACCGACTGATAATCAAGATCCCCCTGTCGCCATTGAGCCGCAGGGGGATCTTTTTTGGGGTGAAGGAAAATTGGAGCTAAATAATTCATCTTTGCGCTTGATGCCGGTCCTTGCATATGCTATATCAAGAAAACTTGATTTAATAGAACCGTCAGGGTTGATGGACATGATCGATTTACTAAAAGCTCTGGCTGATCCTTGCCGCCTCCGTCTGGTGGGGGCGCTTCTGCGCGCCGAACTCACGGTGCAGGAGCTGACCCAGATCCTCGGCATGGGGCAGTCGCGCATCTCGCGGCACCTGAAGATCCTCACCGAGGCGGGGGTCCTGTCGGTCAAGCGCCAGGGAACCTGGAGCTACTACCGGGCGGGAGAGGGAAACGCCTTTTTCTGCGCCATCCGTCCCCAGTTCGAGCTGGAGTTGGAGCGGCTTCCTGAGCGAAACGACGATCTCGCGGCGGTGGCGCTGGCCCTGGAGGCAAGGCGCAGGCGCAGCCTTGAGTTTTTCGACCAGCACGCGGCGCAGTGGGATGTCCTGTCGCGCACGCTGCTGCCGGTTCCGCCCTACCTCGACCGTCTGCTGGGCCGGATTCCTGCCGTGGAAACCGTGCTTGAGATCGGCGTCGGCACCGGCGCGCTCTTGCCCGAATTATGCTTGCATGCAGCAAAGGTTATCGGCGTGGATCATTCGCCGGCCATGCTCGAAGAGGCGCGCCAGCGCATCACCAGCGGCGGAAACCAGGGAGCCGAGCTGCGGCTGGGCGAGATGACGCATCTCCCCATAGCCGACGGCGGGGCGGGGTGTGTCATAGCAAACATGGTGCTGCACCATGCCGCCGATCCTATGACAGTACTGGGTGAGATTCAGCGGGTGCTCCAGCCCGGCGGGGCGCTGGTCATGGCTGACCTGGCACGCCATGAGCGGGAATGGGCTCGCGAGCAGTTGGCGGATCAGTGGCTGGGTTTCGAGGAAGAAGAACTGAAGGGTTGGATCGCCGCAGCCGGTTTCGGCGCGGTAGAGATAGAGCGGATAGCCGCCGGGGCCGGGCAAGAACCCGTCCTGCTGGTAAAGGCGGTAAAGGAATAAAAGGGGACAGGCTACTTTTTCAAACGAAAAAGTAGCCTGTCCCCCTTAAATGACGAATTGTTGCAGATAACCCACCAAAAGGAGAAGCATCGATGAAAGAAAACGATTACATCGTAAAGGACATGTCGCTGGCGGCCTGGGGCCGCAAAGAGATGATCATCGCCGAGACCGAAATGCCGGGCCTCATGGCGATCCGCGAGGAGTACGCCGCGAGCCAGCCGCTCAAAGGGGCGCGCATCGCAGGCTCGCTGCACATGACCATACAGACCGCAATGCTGATCGAGACCCTCACCGCTCTGGGCGCCGAGGTCCGCTGGGCTTCCTGCAACATCTTCTCTACCCAGGATCACGCGGCTGCGGCCATCGCGGCTGCAGGGATCCCGGTCTTCGCGCACAAGGGCGAGACGCTGGCGGAGTACTGGGATTACACCCACAAGATCTTTGAGTGGCACGACGGCGGCGCCCCCAACATGATCCTCGACGACGGCGGCGACGCCACCTTGCTGCTGCACCTGGGAAGCGACGCGGAGAAGAACCCCTCCGTCATCGCCAACCCCACCTGCGAGGAGGAGCAGTTCCTCTTCGCCGCCATCAAGAAGCGCCTGGAGACAAACCCCGGCTGGTACTCGAAGACCGCGGCCAGCATCAAGGGCGTCACCGAGGAAACCACCACCGGCGTGCACCGCCTGTACCAGATGCACGAGAAAGGGACGCTCAAGTTCCCGGCCATCAACGTCAACGACTCGGTGACCAAGTCCAAGTTCGACAACATCTACGGCTGCCGCGAGTCCCTCATGGACGGGATCAAGCGCGCCACCGACGTCATGGTGGCGGGCAAGGTCGCGGTCATCTGCGGCTACGGCGACGTGGGCAAGGGTTGCTCCCAGGCGATGCGCGGGCTGCAGGCCCAGGTTTGGGTGACCGAGGTCGACCCGATCTGCGCGCTCCAGGCGGCGATGGAAGGCTACAAGGTCGTGACCATGGAATGGGCCGCCGACAAGGCGGACATCTTCGTGACCACCACCGGCAACATCGACGTCATCACCCATGACCACATGAAGGCGATGAAGCACAACGCCATCGTCTGCAACATCGGCCACTTCGACAACGAAATCGAGGTCGCGAAACTGAAGCAGTACCAGTGGGAGAACATCAAGCCGCAGGTGGATCACATCATCTTCCCGGACGGCAAGCGCATCATCCTCCTGGCGGAAGGGCGTCTGGTCAACCTCGGTTGCGCCACCGGCCACCCCTCCTACGTCATGTCCTCCTCCTTCGCCAACCAGACCCTGGCGCAGATGGAGATCTTCTGCAACCCCGGCAAGTACCCGGTCGGCGTCTACACCCTTCCGAAGGAACTGGACGAGAAGGTGGCGCGCCTGCAGCTGAAGACACTGGGCGCCATGCTCACCGAGCTCACCGACGCTCAGGCTGACTACATCGGCGTGAAGAAGGACGGGCCGTACAAGTCGGAGCACTACCGCTACTAAAACGCGGATAGACTCCCCCTCCCTTGACGGTGTATAGACTGGGGACATGGTTTACAAATGTTCGGGGACATAGTTAACACTTTTGCCAAGAATGACCTTTCCTCGGAGGAGGGAGACCATGCCTTGGCGACCGGTGGATACTATGACCCTGAGATTCGAGTTCGTTCATTTGGCGTTGCAGGAAGGCAGCAACATAGCCTTCCTTTGCAAACGCTTTAACATCAGCCGTCCGACCGGCTACAAATGGATTAGCAGGTTCCTTGAAACCGGCGTCGAAGGCCTAATTGACTTATCTCGCAAGCCACTGACCTGTCCACATAAGACGGTCACTGCGACCGAAGATGCTATTCTCAAGCTTCGCGAAGAACATCAGGCTTGGGGAGCACGTAAGCTACGTAAGCGTCTTGAAAAACTTGGGCATCAGGGGGTGCCTGTACCTTCGACCATAACAGCAATCTTGCGCCGCAACGGCTGCATTGATCCAGCTGAGTCAGATAAACATACTGCTTTCCAACGGTTCGAGCACCCATACCCAAACGACCTATGGCAGATGGATTTCAAGGGCAGTATTCCGATGAAGCATCATGGTCGCTGTCATCCGTTGACTGTTCTGGATGACCATTCCCGGTTTAGTGTGGTGCTTGTAGCCTGTGCCAATGAGCGAACAGAAACGGTTAAAGCTGCTTTGATTGAGGCATTCAGGCAATATGGATTGCCATATCGAATGACCATGGACAATGGCAGCCCATGGGGTAACGATCAATACAACGACCTTACGCCATTAACGGTCTGGCTTATCAGAAACGAGATACGGGTCAGCCACTCTCGCCCCTATCATCCTCAAACACAGGGTAAGGACGAGCGGTTTCACAGAACTCTGGTTGCAGAAGCAATCGCTGGAAGAGTCTTCGAAGACCTAGCTGACTGCCAGCTTAGATTCGACACCTTCAGGCATTGCTACAACTTGGAGCGCCCACACGAATCACTAGGTATGGAAACTCCGATGACGCGTTATAAGCCTAGCCGGCGGACTTACTCAGAAATACTGCCCGAGATTCAGTACGCCCCAGACGACGAGATCCGAAAGGTCCAGGCCGAGGGTAAGGTGTCATTCAAAGGCCGATGTGTGCGCCTCGCGAAGGCGCTCAGGGGGCAGCCGGTGGCATTTCGGCCAACCATACGCGATGGCGAATATGGCGTTTATTTCTGCAGCCAGAAAATCGCAGAAGTCGATCTCAAAGAACAAAAAGTGTAAACCATGTCCCCGAACAACTGTAAACCTTGACCCCGGTCCATACAGACGGGAGGGGGCAGGGGGGTGGGTGAAGTCGCCAATGTCGCAGGTGGTGGCATCCTCCCCCACCCCTAGCCCCTCCCGCAAGGGGAGGGGGACCTCATTCCCTGTTTCCCAAGCTTCAGCTTTAAGCTAAACATCACACGCAAAAGGAAAGGGCGCCTGGTTTTCAACCGGCGCCCTTTCTCAGTTTTCCTGCTCTTTCTTCTCTTTTTTCCCCCGGTCCCCGGGGGCGCACGATGGCGACATTCAAGTCTGGACCCCAAGCTTGGGGAGGATGTAGCGCTGCAGCACTACCCAGAAAACAAAGAAGCCGACCAGCATCAATAGTTCGTTCATGTTCGGGTTCACCTCCTGAGATGCGAGCACTATAACTCATATTCAGGAAAAGGTATATAGCAAAAAGAGAATGGATTCCCCCGGCTCTACGACTCGCCGCGACGGTAGGTCCCGCTCTTGCCCCCTTCCTTGAACATCAGCACCACTTCCGCTATCGCTATCGACTTGTCGCTCCCCTTGCACATGTCGTACACGGTGAGCGCCGCGACCGAGGCGGCTGTCATCGCCTCCATCTCGACGCCGGTCCGCTCGAAGGCCCGAACCGTCGCCTCTATCCTCAACTCGCCTGTGGCCGGGTCGTGCCGGAACTCTATGGCGGCGTGGTGGATCGCCAGCGGGTGGGAGAGGGGGATCAGGTCGGGGGTCTTCTTGGCCGCGGCGATGCCGGCCAGGCGGGCGACGCCCAAAACGTCCCCCTTGGCGACCGAGCCTTCCAGGATGGCGGCCAGGGTTGCCGGTTTCAGCAGCACCCGGGCCTGTGCGGTCGCGGTCCTGAGCGTGCAGGTTTTGCCGCTCACGTCGACCATGATGGCCTGTCCCTGCTCGTCGAAGTGGTTGAACATGGTTTCTCCTGTTTCGCCTGCGGCTACGAGGTGGTTTCCGGCACCAGCTCCACGTCCCTCAAGAGGACCAGATCGACCTCGCTTCCTGCCGGGACGAAGGTGGCCTCGGAGGGGAGGGCGGCGAGCCCGTCGCACCTGGTCATGGTGCTCAGTATTGCGGTGTGCTGGTCTCCGGCGCAGTAGGCGACGTAGCGGCCATGCCTCTTCTTGACGGTGACCCGGATGAAGTGGGTCTTTCCTTCCTTCTTGTGGGCATCCTCCGCCAGTATCCCCTTCATGAACGGGCGCACCACCTTCCGGTAGCCCATCATCTTCAAGAGCGCGGGTTTGACCAGCAGTTCGAAGGTGATCATGGTGGACACGGGGTTGCCGGGAAGCGAGAAGACGGGCCTTCCATCCTGGAGGGCGAATGCGGTCGGGCCGCCGGGCTTCATGGCGACCTTCCAGAACTGCTCCTGCGCCCCGAGCTCTGCCAGAACTTCCCGGACCAGGTCGCGGTCTCCAGCCGATACTCCGGCCGAGGTGATCAGGGCGTCGAACCGGAACCCCTGCTGTATCTTCTCCCGGTGGCTCTCGATGTCGTCCCTGGCGATCCCCAGCAGCACCGGCTCGGCTCCCGCCTCGCGCACGGCGGCGGCAAGCGAGAGGGCGTTGGAGTTTATCACCCGCCCGGGGGACGGGGCTTCGCCCAATTCAATCAGCTCGTCGCCTGTGGAAAGTATCGCCACGCGGACCTTTCTGTGGACCGGGACCAGCGCCTGCCCCATGGCCGCCAGCATGCCGATTTCGGCGGGGCGTACCGTGGTGCCGGCCTCCAGGATCGGCGCTCCCGCCGCGACGTCGGAACCTTGATGCCGGATGTGTTGCCGCGGCTGCACTTTCTGCCGGATCACCACACGGTCGCCCATCTCCTCGGTTTCTTCAATGGGGACCACCGCGTTGCATCCTGGGGGAATAGGGGCGCCGGTCATGATGCGTACCGCGCACCCTGTCTCTAGTGCGGCCGGCCCGTCACCGCCGGCCGGCAGGAACCCTGTGACGCTAAGCTCCGCCGGAACCTTGCTGCAATTAGCGGCGCGAACGGCGAAGCCGTCCATGGCGGAATTGTCGAACTGAGGCAGGTCCCAGGGGGCGACGACGTCCCGTTTCACCACCCGGCCCACGGCCTCCAGGAGGGGAACCATCTCTTCTCCCAGGGGGTGCACGTTGGCCAGGATGATATCGCGTGCTTCTTCAAAGCTTGGCATTTGATACCTCGCGTTTCTCTCAGGCGGAGTTCGCGCCTATTTCCAGCTCTCCCTCTCCCTCAAGGCTCCTCCGGGAAATCACGGGAAATCACGGGAACGTCGCTCTTGGTCCCCCCTCACCTTGCGGGAGGGGGTTAGGGGGTGGGGTAAGGTGCCATCGTTTCCATACTTTGCGACTTCACCCACCCCCCGTCCCCCTCCCGTCTAGGGAGGGGGGGCTGTTATCCCCGCAAATCCCGGAAGAGCCTCCCGCAAGGGGAGGGGGGACTTTGACCGGTTGCCCCCGGCCAGGTTATGCAGCCCGCGCCGCATTATGCCGCGACGACCAGTTCGACCGGGGGCACCTTCGGGTAGGAGATCTCGTGAACCTCCATCTCCAGCAGGTCGATGCTCAACTTGCGGTCGCGCAAAAGCTCCCCTTTGCCGAGGAGGATCTTGCAGGCCTCGGCCACCTCCAGGCTCGCCACCACGGCCGGGGTGAAGGCGGGGTTTCCCAATTGCTGCTCGATACCTTTTCCCGCTACCCAGTGGCGGTAGATGCTCTGCACCGTGGTGTCGCCGGGAAGCTGGGTCGCCACGTGGCCGTACCAGCCGCCGATGGCGCCGTGGACCATCGGTATCCCTGCCACGGTGCAAAATTCTGCCAGTTCCAACCGGTAGGGGATGCTGTCGAGGGCATCGACCGCTACCATGGCGCCGGCCAGTTGCTCGGAGCCGTTGGCGAGGCAGAAGTAGTCCTTGATGGGGGTAACCGTGACGGCGGGGTTGATCTCGGCCACACGGTCGACGGCGGCCTCAACCTTGGCCTTGCCGAGCGTCGCCGGGGTGGAAAGGATCTGGCGGTTCAGGTTGTGCTCCTCGAAGATATCGGGGTCAATGGCCACGATATGGCCGACGCCGATGCGGGCCAGCTCTTCGATGACGTACCCTCCGAGCCCCCCGCAGCCGATCACCGCCACGCGGCTACGGAAAAGCTTCAGCTGCTCCTCGATCGAGATCATGTTCCGGTTGCGCTGGTAGCGTGCCGGGAAGATCCCGTTTTCCAGGGCCAGCGCCTCGACCTCGTGGTACCTCAGGCCGAACCGGGCCACGGCCTGGCTCTGCGCGCTCCAGGAGAGCATCCCCGCTTGGGTGGATTCCTTGAGAAAGGTGACAGCTTTGAGCATGTTAGCCTCCTCCTACCAATGGAAACAGTGAAAGGGTGTCGTGGTCGGAGAGTTTGGAGTCGAGTTCCCCGTGCCTGCCGTTCAGCATGACGATGCCGATCTCCTCCTCGGTGAGTCCGAGGCTCAGCACTACCGCCCGCACGTCGGTCCCTTCGGGGAGTTCCTGCTCTGCCACCTTGAACCTGCCGTTTCTAAATGTCGCGAAAAGCTTGAGCGTGATCAGCATGTGGCACCTGCGAATTCGTGTGTATAAACGAAAAAGCCCGGCGTGACTTTTGGTCACGCCGGGGAGTGGAGCGGTTATTAGAAGTTCCAGAACTCGTCGATCTCTGCGTCGGTGAAGTCCCACACCGCATTGTGCGGCGCCACCGGCTCGTTCTTGAAGAAGTCCGGGAGGCGGTCGTGCACGTTGGTGAGCCCTGCTTCCTGGTTGAACTTGCGCTCAAGCTTCAGGACATGCTTGCCCAGGTTGGTGACGTCGTCGCCGGTAAGGGCGATGCCGAAGCGGGCGTTGATCATGTCGATCAGGGCCGGGAGGCACTCCGGTATGTCGAGAGCCGGGAAGGCCACGAAGATGCACATGCCGGTGGAGTCGACCGCAGCGGTCGCGATCTGCAGGTTGCGAGAGAGTTCTACTTGGCCGTCCTTCTTGAGCGGATCGACGTAGCCGCCGACGTTCAGGATGTTGGTGGCGATGGTGTAGCCGGAGGTGTGGTCGGCGCCCATGGTGCTGGTCGCGTAGGTGATGCCGATACCCTTGACGGAGCGCGGGTCGTAGGCCGGGATCGCCTGGTTCTTGACCACCGGGACGCGGGTGACGCCGTAGGTACGGCCGACGGAGCCGGCGCCGCCGCCGAGGATGCGGCCCAGGGCAGTCCCTTTGCCGATCTCTTCGGTCAACAGGCGGAGCATTTCCTTGGAATCGCCCCAGTTGAGGATGCCGGCTTCCATGGCGACGCCGAACATGACGGCGGTCTCGATGGAGTCGATCCCGATGTCGTCCATCAGGTTGTCGGCGCGGGCGATGTCGTCCAGGTTGTCGATGCAGCAGTCAGCGCCCAGGCCCCAGATGGTCTCGTACTCAAAGCCGGAGGTGACGTACTTGCCGTCCTTGTCGTTATAGACCTGCGAGCACTGGATGATGCAGCCTGCATGGCAGCCGTGCTTCACCTTGCCGCCGCGTGCCGCGATGGTGTCGTGCATGGTCTCGCCGGAAATCTTGTCGTGCCCTTCGAACTGGCCGGTGGTGAAGTTCCTGGTCGGAAGACCGCCTGCTTCGTTGAGGATGTTGACGAGGACGTTGGTGCCGTAGGTCGGCAGGCCTTCGCCGGAGACCGGGTGGTCGAGAAGCGCCTTGGAGAACGCCCTTGCCGCGGTCTTGAATTTCTCCGGATCTGCTATGGTCACGGGTTTGGAGCCTTCACCGTCGATGGAGATGAATTTGATCTGCTTGGAGCCCATGACTGCGCCCAGGCCGCCACGGCCGTGGCTGCGGATCTTGCTGTCCGGGTCCTTAACAGAGATGTTTGCCGCGGTCATCTTCAGTTCACCGGCGATGCCGATGGTGAGGACGCCGGTCTTCTTGCCCAGGCGCTGCTCCACTGCGTCGATGACGGCGAAGTTGCCGACGCCTAAGAGTTCCTTCTCTTCGTTGATGGTGACGCCGTTGATGCCTACGGAGAGGTTGTACCAGGTGCCGGATTTCGGAGCGCCTTCGATGATGAGGGCCTTGATGCCGAGTTTAGCCAGCATCTGCGCGGCGGTGCCGCCGGCGTTGGACTCCTTGATGCCGCCGGTGAGGGGGCTCTTGGCGCCTGCGGAGAGGCGGCCGGAGTTGGCTGCGGCGGTGCCGGTCAGAAGGCCCGGTGCGAAGCAGAGGACGTTCTGCGCGGAGAGCGCATGACAGGTCGGCGGTACTTCAGCGGCCACGATGGTGGAGGTCAGGGCGCGGCCGCCCAGGCCCGCCCAGGCTGCCGGAACTTCTTCGATCTTCGTGGTGAGGTCGGTCATGTTGACGCGAAAAATCTTATCCATGCTTTTCAAGCTCCCTTTTAATTAGTTTCCGGCATCGGTGCCGGCGCTCCTTTCCAAGAGGGAGGCTCCGCCGTTTCCAGCGAAACCCGTTGGCCTGGCTCCGTGAGGGTGGTCCCTTTTAGGCGGCGCATGGCTCGGAGATTCAAAACCCCTCCCCCGCCAGGGGGAGGGGAGCTTTGCTGCTATGCTGCTGGTTCTTACATTGCGTCCTTGAAGATCTGGACGACCTGCTCAAGGGTTGCCTTGCGCGGGTTGGTGAACTGGCAAGCGTCCTTCTTCGCGTTCTCAGCCATGATGGTGAGGTCGGCTTCCTTGACGTTGAGGGCCTTGAGGCCGGTCGGGATGCCGATGGAAGCGGAGAGGGTGCGGATCCTGTCGATTGCCTTCTGGCCTGCTTCGGTCACGGAGAGGCCGTCGATGTTCTCGCCGAGGGCTTTCGCGATGTCGGCGAAACGCTTCGGGCAAGCGATCAGGTTGTACTGGCTGACGGCCGGGAGCAGGATGGCGTTGCAGACGCCGTGCGGCAGGTTGTAGAAGCCGCCCAGCTGGTGAGCCATGGAGTGAACGTAGCCAAGCGATGCGTTGTTGAACGCCATGCCGGCCAGGTACTCGGCGTAAGCCATCTTGTCGCGCGCCTCGAGGTCTTCGCCGTTGGCAACTGCCTTGGAGAGGAACTCGGCGATCAGCTCGATTGCCTTGATGGCGCAAGCGTCGGTGATCGGGGTAGCGATGGTGGACACGTACGCCTCGACGGCGTGGGTCAGTGCGTCCATGCCGGTTGCCGCGGTCAGTGCCGCCGGCTTGCCGACCATGAGCAGCGGGTCGTTGATCGCGACGTTCGGGGTGCAGCGCCAGTCGACGATCGCCATCTTCACGTGGGTGTCGGTGTTGGTGATGATGCAGAAACGGGTCATTTCGGACGCGGTGCCTGCGGTGGTGTTGATGGCCACGAATGCCGGCATCGGCTTGGTGGTCTTGTTCACGCCTTCGAGATCGCGGATGTGGCCGCCGTTGCCGATGACCATGCCGATGCCTTTAGCGCAGTCATGGGAGGAACCGCCGCCCAGGGAGATGATCGCGTCACAGCCGTTGTCCTGGTACACCTTCACGCCGTCGTGCACGTTGATGTCGGTCGGGTTGGGCTCTGCGCCGTCGAAGATGACTGCGGAAACACCGGCCTCTTCAACCTGGGATTTGATCTTGTCGGCAACGCCCATGGCCGAGAGGCCTTTGTCGGTAACGATCAGCGCCTTGGATGCGCCCAGTGCCTTGATCTGGCCACCGGTCTCTTTAGCGGAACCAATACCCATCAGTGATACTGTCGGAATGTAGAAACCGTACGTCTGCTCTCCTAATGCCATTTGTCTTTCCCCCTGTTGTTGTGTCCGGATTTCAAGCCCGGTTGTTTAACCATTGCGTAGGTCCAAGTTGCATACACTGTCCTAAAACGGTTTTCTAGGTTATCGCAAACCCCATACCAGAATCTGCCAGAGTCGCATTTTTTTCGGCATCTGTTATTTTTTTGTCAGATACCGTATACTTAACGCACACCATGTTTACACGACTTCTCCCCCCCGTTTTGGGGCTCGTTCTGAAAAGGAACAAAGGTCGTGTTCCATTATGGAGCGATTGCTCCGTTGTGGTACGTCTGTTTTGGTCAGCGATACATCATCTCATCCCTGCCTCGAAAGCTCCCCTGCAGCAGCGCGAAAAACCTTTGTTCCTCATGTATTCACTATGTTAGTGCCTCATCTCCCCATGACGCCGCACTTTTGTCCGACGTTTTGTCGCAGTTGGTATCGATATTGCCTTTGTATACAAACAGGCAGTACACGAGGCGGATCCCTTTATTAAGAATTTGGGAGTTGCGGCATGGCACTGATCGATGCCTACGGCAGGCGCATAAACTATTTGAGACTCTCGGTCACCGACCGCTGCAACATGCGCTGCAGCTACTGCATGCCGGCGCAAGGCGTGGAGAAGCTCGAGCATAAAGAGATGCTGAGCTACGAAGAGCTCTACCGGGTAGCCGGCGCCTGCATCGCACAGGGGATAGAGAAGATCCGGGTGACCGGCGGGGAACCGCTGGTGAGGAAGGGAATCGTGCCTTTCTTGGAGCGTCTGGCGAGGGTGCCTGGCTTGAAGGAGCTGGTGCTGACCACCAACGGACTGCAACTGGAGGAGATGGCCCAGCCCTTAAAGCGCGCCGGGGTGGCGCGGCTCAACATCAGCCTCGATTCGCTCAGGCCCGAGGTCTTCGCCCGCATCACCCGTGGGGCGGACCTGAAGCGGGTGCTCTCCGGGATAGAGGCAGCAGAAAAGGCGGGTTTCGCGAACCTCAAAATAAACATGGTAGTGATGCGCGGGGTTAACGACGACGAGATCCTGGACTTCGCCGCCCTCAGCATCGAAAAGCCGTACACGGTGCGCTTCATAGAGTACATGCCGACCCTGCAGGACGAGGGGTGGAACGCGCAAAGCATGCCGGGGAGCGAGATCCTCGCGCGGATCGCCGAGCGCTATCCGCTCCTCCCCATGGTGGGTGCAGAGATGGCGGGACCGGCCCGCAACTTCAAGATAGAGGGCGCGGCCGGGGCCATCGGGATCATCACCCCGGTTTCCGGGCACTTCTGCGAGAGCTGCAACAGGATCCGGGTCACCGCCGCCGGCAGGATGCGCGGCTGCCTCTTCTCCGACCAGGGTGTCGATCTCAAACCGCTGCTGCAGAGCCTCGATCCCTACCGGCTGCAGGAAGAGATCCGGCGCATCGTGACGCACAAGCCGGGGCGGCATCACATTGCCGAGCCGGAAGCGGAGAAGATAACGGTCAACATGTCCCGCATCGGTGGGTGAAGCAGGGGCTGGAACTGCAGGGGCTGGGGGCTGGGGGCTAGGGGCCAGGGGCTAGGGGCTAGGGGCTAGGGGCTAGGGGCTAGGGGTTGGGAACAGCGAACAAGCCTTCAGCACCTGGATCAGGGACAGGGATTACGGAGGAAAGAGATATGTCCGGTTCGATAGTCGCGGTAAGCGTGAGCAAGAGCAAAGGGGAGAAAAAGACTCCGATGGAGTCGGTGCATGTCCGGGAAAACTTCGGCATCATCGGTGACGCCCATGCTGGCGATTGGCACCGCCAGGTGAGCCTCCTGGCCCAGGAGAGCATCGATAAGATGGTCTCGCTGGGGCTCTCCGTGGGGCCCGGCGACTTCGCGGAGAACATAACCACCCGCGGAGTGGATCTGGTCAACCTCCCGATCGGCTCGCGGCTGGCCATAGGCCCGGTGGTGCTGGAGATTTCCCAGATCGGAAAGGTCTGCCATACCCGCTGCGCCATCTTCTACCAGGCCGGCGATTGCGTCATGCCTAAGGAAGGGGTATTCGCCACGGTGGTGAGCGGCGGAGTGGTAAGACCCTCAGACGAGATCGAGCTGCTGTAACAGGCAGCATAAAAAAGGAAGCAGCAAGCAAGGGGGAGTGTATGAAGGACCGGAGCCAGAAGAAAGCCAACATCATCTCGATCCGCATGAGCGACGACGAGAGGGACGCCATTCAGCAGCTGATGGACAGCAAGGGGAAGAAAGCTTCTTCCATCATGCGCGAGGCATTCGCCCTGTTCAAGGAGCAGTGGGAGATTTCCAAGCGCATGGAAGCGCCGCTGGAGCAGTAACGGCCACTAAAAGCTTTGGTGGACCACATGGACTCTATGGACCTGGTGGACCCGATGGACGTGGCTGAGAGCAGATAAAAGTTAACTGGAGAGAGAGGTTTTAGCCCATGTACGTGGTTGCTTGCATTAAACAGGTTCCGGACACTACCCAGGTGCAGATCGATCCGGTGACCAACACGCTGGTGCGCGACGGTATCCCCTTCATCATCAACCCCTACGATACGCACGCGCTGGAGGAGAGCCTGCGCATGAAGGGACGCTACGGCTTCAAGGCCGCGGCTCTCTCCATGGGCCCGCCCAACGCGGAAGCGGCCCTCAGAAAGGCGCTCGCGCTCGGCGTGGACGAAGCCATCCTCCTTTCCGACCGCGCCTTCGGCGGCGCCGATACCCTTTCCACCAGCAACGTCCTCGCTGCCGCCATCAGCAAGCTGGCGCAGGACGATGAGGTGGGGATCGTGTTCTGCGGCAAGCAGACCATTGACGGGGATACCGCGCAGGTCGGCCCGGGCATTGCGATACGGCTCGGTTTTTCGCAGCTTACCCTGGTGGACCGCATCGAGCACCTGGATTTCCTGGCAAAGAAGATCAGGGTCAGGCGCAAGCTGGAAGGGCGCTACGAGATCGTGGAAGCGAAACTCCCCGCCATGATCACCGTGGTGCGCGAACTGAACCGCCCCCGCTACCCAACGGTGCCGATGCGCCTGAAGGCTTCCAAGGGCGAGGTGAGGGTCTGGGACAACAGCGAGCTGAAGCTCGATCCCAACAGCATCGGGCTCAAGGGGTCGCCGACCTGGGTGAGCAGGATCTTCTCTCCCGAGCGGAGCAAGGGCGAGATGCTCGGCGACGGCCTGAACGACCCGAAGGGGACCGCGCGCCTCCTGGTGGAGCGGCTTTTGGCCAGGGACATGCTGGCGGTGTAGTCACTAACAAACCTTGTGGACTGAATGGACGCCATGGACTTGGTGGATGTGATGGACGTGACCGAAAGTGGGGAGAATGATGAGTGAGGCAAAACCTAAACTGAAGAAGCCGCGCGGGAAGGTTCGGCTCCTAGAGGGCAAATGCATCGCCTGTGGCGCGCGCTGCCAGAGCAGCTGTCCGGTAGACGGCATCCAGATGAGCGATGCGGGTGAGCCGCAAATAGAACTCTCCAAGTGCATCGGCTGCCTTAAGTGCGTGAAGGCCTGCCCGGGCTCCGCCCTGGAGATCTTCTACACCAAGGAAGAGCTGGAGATCCTGGCGGCTCTCGCCGGGCAGCAGGACCTTGCCGAGGACGAGGCGGACCCGGAGGAGCTGGCGCGACGCGAGTACGTTGCCGGTTACCAAGGCGTCTGGGTCTTCGTGGAGCAGACTGAAGGCGAAGCGGCCCGTGTCTCCTGGGAACTGATGGGGAAGGGGAAGGAACTCGCCGCGAAGCTCGGCGTGGAGCTCTGCGCCGTGGTCATGGGGCACAAGGTGGAGCACCTCTGCCATGAGGCCTTCACCTATGGCGCCGATAAGGCGTACCTACTGGACCAGCCCGTGCTGGAGTACTACCGCACTTACCCGTACCTCGACGCGCTTTGCCACCTGATCGAGCGCTACAAACCGGAGATCGTCCTCATGGGCGCGACCGGCATGGGGCGCGATCTGGCAGGCGCTGTGGCGACCCGGGTGAAGACGGGGCTCACCGCCGACTGCACCGGCCTCGATATCGACCCCAAACGGAACCTGATGCAGACCCGCCCTGCCTTCGGCGGCAACATCATGGCGACCATCATGTGCGACCGCTTCCGTCCCCAGATGGCGACGGTGCGCTCCCACGTGATGCCGATGCCCGCGCAGACGGCCGGCCGCAGCGGCAAGATCGTCCATGCTTCCTTCCCCTTAAGTGAGTCCGACGTCTTCACCAAGGTGCTGCAGGTGATCCGCGACAGCAAGGCGGGGCACGTCGACATCGCCGGGGCTGAATTCATCGTCTCCGGCGGGCGCGGCATGATGGCCAAGGAGAACTTTGCCATCCTGCAGGAGCTTGCCGATGAACTCGGAGGCGTGGTCGGTGCATCCCGCAGCGCGGTAGACGCGGGTTGGATGCCGGGCGACCGGCAGGTGGGACAGACCGGTAAGACGGTGCGCCCGAAGATCTACATAGCCTGCGGCATCTCCGGCGCCATTCAGCATCTGGTGGGGATGCAGGACTCCGATCTCATCATCGCTATTAACCGTGACAAGGAAGCCCCCATCTTCGAGGTGGCGAGCTACGGCATCGTGGGCGACCTGTTCGAGGTCGTCCCCGCCATCACCGCCACGCTGCGCGAGCTGAAGGCCGCGAAGAACCCGGGCGGCCAGCCCGCCGACCGGGACGTCGAGGCGGCGTAAGGGGGGTAACCCGGTTGGGGCGCTGCCCTCACCCTAACCCTCTCCCAGAGGGAGAGGGGACTTTAACAGCACGACATGGCCCGTCCATCCCTTCTCCCTCTGGGAGAAGGTGCCCCGGAGGGGCGGATGAGGGATTCGCCCCGGCGTAAGCGTGAGCACCGCCCTCACCCTGACCCTCTCCCGGAGGGAGAGGGGACTTAACTTCGAGAAGGGATATTACTATGCAACCTGATCCTGTTATCTTTACGCCGCTTCTGGCTGCGGCCTGCACCATCTTCCTTTGGAGCTGCTACCGCCGTTTCAGCCTGGTCACCGTCGGCGCCGCCGAGGACCGCTTCTCCAACACCTGGGACCGGTTGCAGGCGATGTTCGTCTACGCCTTCTTGCAAAAGAGGGTGGTGAAGCGTCCCTTCGGCGTCAACCACGTGTTCATCTTCTGGTCCTTCCTGATCCTGGCCGTGGCCAATACGGAATTCCTCATCTGCGGCGTCTTTCCGGCGGCGAAGCTTTCCCTGCTGCTCCCGGCGGCGCTCTACCAGCCGCTACTGTTTGCGTTCGACCTGGTCTCGCTCTTCGCCCTGGGCGCCGTCGTCATCGCCCTGGTCCGCCGAGCGGTAGCCCCGCCGTACAAAGGGGCGCGCACTGGTGAAGCGTTCGCCATCCTTTCCATGATCGGGACGCTGATGCTGGCCTATTTCGGCTTTCATGCCGCGGAGATCGCTCTGGGCCACGAGCCCGCGGCTCACGTCATGCCGCTTTCCTCGTTGCTCGCCGCCGCTCTCTCCAGCCTGAGCCCGGCAACGCTCGGCACCGTGGGGGTAGCTTCCTGGTGGCTCCACGCCGGGGTGCTTCTATTCTTCCTCAACTACCTCCCCTACAGCAAGCACATGCACATCCTCGCCGCCATCCCCAACTGCTACTTCAAGGGGCTCGGTACGCCCAACACCCAGGCGCGGGAGGAGTTCGCCGAAGGAAACGTCTACGGCGCAGGGAGCATCGAAAACTTCACCTGGAAGGACCTCTTCGATTCCTTCTCCTGCACCGAGTGCGGCCGCTGCGAAAACGCCTGTCCCGCGGCCGCTACAGGGAAACCGCTCAACCCGCGCCTTGTAATGCATGACATCAAGGTGAACCTCCTGGCCAACGGCGCGCAGCTGCAGCGCGGCGGCGTGGCGACGGTTCCGGTGATCGGGGAAGGGGAGGGGAGCGTGGAAGTCGACGCCCTCTGGTCCTGCACCACCTGCGGCGCCTGCCTTAACGCCTGCCCGGTCTTCATCGAGCAGATGCCCAAGATCAACAAGATGCGCCGGCACCTGGTCCAGATGGAGGCGGATTTCCCCGAGGAGCTTTTGAACCTCTTCGAGAACATGGAACAGCGCTCCAACCCGTGGGGGATCGCCCCCGGCGACCGCGGCAAATGGGTCGGCGGCCACGAAGTAAAACCGTTCGAGGCGGGCCAGACCGAATACCTCTTCTACGTCGGCTGCGCCGGCTCCTTCGACTCCCGCGCCAAGCAGGTGACCCTTTCCATGGCGCGGATCCTCGACGCCGCTGGCATTTCCTGGGGAATCCTCGGCAAGGAAGAGAAGTGCTGCGGCGACAGCGTGCGCAGGCTGGGTAACGAATATGTCTTCGACAAGATGGCGCGCGAGAACGTGGCCATGTTCCAGGAGAAGAAGGTGACCAAGGTGATCACCCAGTGTCCGCACTGCTTCAGCACCCTCAAAAACGATTACCGGCAGTACGGCCTGGAACTGGAGGTCATCCCGCACGCCGAGCTGATCGAGCAGTTGCTGGGGGAAGGGAAGTTGCAGCTTGATATGCACGAGGCCACGGGCGGGAACATCGTCTTCCACGACTCCTGCTACCTCGGGCGCCATAACGGCGTCTACGAGGCGCCGCGTAAGGTCATCGCCCAGGCGACCGGTACCGCCCCCGCGGAGATGCCGAGAAACCGCGAGAATTCCTTCTGCTGCGGCGCCGGCGGCGGCCGCATGTGGCTTGAAGAGCACCTGGGGGAGAGGATCAACCTGAACCGCGTCAACGAGGCGCTGGCCGGATCCCCCGGCACCATCTGCGTCACCTGCCCGTACTGCATGACCATGATGGAAGACGGCCTCAAGGACCGCGCCAGCGGGCAGACCAAGGTGAAGGACATCGCGGAAATCGTTGCAGAGGGATTGAAAGGTAGGGCTTAGACGCTCGAAGGATTGAATCAGAGGAAGATCACCATGCGACAATGTACCGCTGCCGCGTTTTCCCAATTCCAGGCAACAGAGCCCGCTTTCCTGGAGTACCCCTCCAAGCTGTTCGTGGAGGCGACCAGCCGCTGCAACCTGAACTGCGTCATGTGCATGAAGCAGAATTCCGGCGGCAGCGTGCGGGACGGCGATCTCTCCCCGGAGATCTTCCAGGCGCTGGAACCGGCGCTCGCGAACCTCGACGCCCTGGTGCTGAACGGCGTCGGTGAGCCGCTGATAAACACCCGGCTGGAGCAGTACATAAGCCACGCCAAGAGCCGCATGCCCAACGGGAGCTGGATCGGGTTCCAATCCAACGGCCTGCTCCTCTCGCACCTGCGCGCCATATCGCTCCTCGACGCGGGGGTGGACAAGATCTGCCTCTCCATGGACGGGGTCGACGCCTCGACCTTCAGCGCCATCCGCGCCGGAAGCGAACTCGCCGACCTGGAGCACGCCTGCAAGGCGCTTCTATCCGCGAAGGTCGCCTGCCGCCGTCCCGAGATGGAAATCGGCGTGGAATTCGTGGTCATGCGCGACAACCTGGCGCAGCTGCCGGCGGCGCTTTCCTGGGCCGCGGAACGGGGCGTAGCCTTCGCCATCGTTTCCCATCTGCACCCCTTCGACGAACCGCACCTGGAAAACTGCAGCTACGACCTTTGCAGCGACGAGGCGATCACGCTGTTCCAGTGCTGGCAGAGTAAGGCAGACCTTAAGGGGGTGGAGATAGGGCGCTACTTCGACATCCTCTGGAATTACAAGAAGTCCACCGAGGAGCGGCGCATAATCGATTTCGTGGCGGCCATGAAAGCGGACGCGCAGCAGCGCGGCATCACGCTCGATCTGAAAAGGCTCTTCGCCATGAACACCGCCCGCATCGAGCAGAGCCAGGGGATATTCGAGGAGGCGGTCCAGGTGGCGCGCAATACGGGGATCGACCTGAGACTTCCCGAGATAGCGCGCAGGGAGAAGAGAGGCTGCGGTTTCGTCGAAAAAGGGAGCGCCTTTGTCTCCTGGGACGGCGGCATGCACCCCTGCTATCACCTCTGGCACCCCTGCCGTTCCTTCGCCAACGGCTGGGAACATGCCGTGCAGCCACGGGTCTTCGGCAACGTCGCCGAGCGCGGCGTGCTGGAGATCTGGAATTCCGAGGAGTTCCTACGTTACCGGCAAAACGTGCTGCGCCACGACTACCCTTCCTGCGCCGAATGCAACACTTCTCCCTGCGACCTGGTCCAGGCCGAGCGGTTCGAGCAGGACTGCTACGTCAACACCGAGCCGTGCGGCAGCTGCCTCTGGAGCTCCGGGGTGTTCCGCTGCCTGGATTGACCTCTTTACTGAAAGGGGGACAGGCTACTTTTTCAAATCAAAAAGTAGCCTGTCCCCTTTAGCTCCCTTTAGCCCATCGATCTGGCCCAGGCCGAGCGTTTCGAGCAGGAGTGCCACTTAAACTCCGAGCCCTGCGCAGTTATCTCTGTAGTCCCGAGGTGTTCCGCTGCCTGGATTGACCTCTTTACTGAAAAGGGGGACAGGCTACTTTTTCAAATCAAAAAGTAGCCTGTCCCCCTTTTTTAAAGATCTCCCGTCATCTCCTGCAGCAGATAAAGCTTCACGTTCACCTTTTTCACGCAGTCGATCACCTCGCGCAGCTTTTCCTCGTCGAGGCCGCATTCCTCGTCGATACCCTGGAAGTAGGGGTAGCCTTTGGGGAGCGGGGTCAGAGCTCCGTCGCGCAAAAGCATGACGTCGACCAGGTCGTTTACCCGCCCATCCGCTTCCCACGGGTCGCGATAGTTGAACTGGCGCGCCACCACGTGAAGCCCCATCCCGTTTTCGAAAAGCGCCTTTACCTCGAAGGAAAATTCCCTCGGAGCGCTGTAGCTGTCACTCCTGCCGGACCTGACCATCACCTCGGCCCCGGCTTCCCTCAAAAGCTCCCCCACCGATTCGGCTGTCATCGGCTGCACTGTATCTTTCATTAGCTCAAACCTCCAGTCTCAGTTCGACGCCCCAGGGCGCCGGCTTCTCCCCCTCGGCGGTCAGCACCCAGAGGGTCGGCAGTTCCATCTGCTCGGGAACGGGCCCGATGCCGTCGGTCAGGTAGATCACCGCTGCGGGAACGGGATGCATGGCCCTCGCATAGGCGAACACCGGCCTTAAATCGGTGAAGCCGCCGCCGTCGTAGCGTTCGGGGGCGAAGGCACTCCCCTTGAAGGCTTCCACTTCCTGTATTTTGCTGTTGGCGTAAAGGACGGTGATGGAGGCGTCGCGGCCCCGCGCAATCTGGACCAGTTCCCTGGCGAACGCCTCGCGCAGCTCCACCGAATTGGTTGAGTCGCTCACGTCGATGCCGACCAGCAGGTTGAGGCGGTGGCGCTTACGGGTTCCGGGGGTGACATGCGCGAAGCGGCGATGCTCCCTCATCCAGGTCCCCTCCCTCCCCAGCCGTCCGGCGGTGGCGACGAACTGCCGCAGCACCTGGCGCCAGGGGATGGGGGAGGGACGCAAAAGCCCTTCAACTACCTCCCTGATCTCGGGTGGAGCTTCGCCATCGCTGCCGCGCAGGCTTTCTCGGGTGAGCGTAGCCAGCATCTCCTGCGCCAAGGGAAGCGGCGTGCTGTCGGCGTCGCTCCAGAGGGCGTGGTCGTCGAGGGTCGAGGCGGCGGGGTCGCCCTTTCCGGCGCCCGCGGCACCTTCCCGTTCCTTTTCCGCGTCGCCAAACCCGCTTCCATCCAGGTTGCCGATGTCGAAGGGGGGGACCAACTGCTGGTAGTACTCCTCGGCGGCGAGGCCGTCGGGCATCTTGTACTGAGCGGGGTACAGCGCGTCGGCGGGAAGCCCTGGACTCCCCGGATTGATGGCGAGGTCGCAGGCGACGTCCCAGTCGTGCGCGTTGCGCCCTTTGCCGCGCAGCATGTGCAGGTGCAAAAGGTGCTTTACCAGGTGCTCCAAAAGTGCCTGTTGCTCGGTCGCCGAAAAGGCCCCGAAAGAGGCCGGGTCGACGGCCAGGATAGGGGTGCCGTTTCGGATGGTGACTCCCGCGGGTTTTCCCCGAAGCGGCCGCTCCTCGCGGCGCAGGTTCAGGAGGAAGTGCCCGTAAAAGGGGCGCTCGCGTAACAGCCTGACCACGGCGTTTTCCAGCATGCCTGCGGACACCTCGGTCACCCCGCCTGCTGGTTGATGGCGCGGATCGCGTCGTAAATCACGTGGTCGTGCTTGTCGCGGACCAGGCGGAGGGCTACTTCGGGGATCTTCAGTAGCGTCTTCACGAATCCGAAGCGGAGGTCCCGCGGCAGCAGCGCGATGTAGGCGACGAGATTCTCCTCCTGCTCGTCGCTCAACTCCGGGAAAACCTGCAGGGTCGCGGTGAGGTCGTTGATGGTCGCCGCCTGCACGTCGTCGCGCTGCACTTCGGCCCGCTTTGCCACGGCCGGCCAGTCGTTCAGGACTTCGGGGGCGGTTAAGGGACGCCCCTGGCGGTCGGAGAGCCAGCGCATGAACGCGATGGCCGCTTCCCTCCCCACCACTCCGGCGTAGACCTCCATCTCCAGCTCGGCGGGGAAACTGCAGTTTTGCTTCAGGGTGCTCACCATCTCCCAGGCCCGCTCGCTCGGCTCGACCTGCAGGTCCATGGGCATACCCTGCTTGGCCAGGAGGTTCTGGTTTCCCCCCAGGAACTGCCGCACCTCGCCGGCGAGGTCGCGCCTTTGCGCGTATCGGGCCCAGCACTGATAATCGGTCTCGACGTAAAGCATCACCATGCGGTCCACCAGGGCGCGGTCGAGCGTCGCCACCTGGTAGCTCCCGTCGGGAGGGTTGATGCTTACCACCACCTTGTGGCGGCGGGAGAGCTTGTGGGTATGGATGGCGCGAAGCATCCCCTCGGCGGGGGGCTCGACAAACTGGAAGATCGCCTGCAGGGTGTCTTCCTGCTGGGCGCGGTTCAACTCGTCGCAGTGGATCACGGTCGGGGGCTCGTCGCCCCCGGGGATCCAGGACGGGCGCGACCACTGCATCACCTCGCCGCTGCGGAAGGGGATGCCCACCAAGTCGCCGACCTCCATCTGCCCCAGGCGCAGCGAAACGTAGCGCCGCTCCAACTCGCGGCAACTCTGGATGATGCCGGCGCTCTTCCCGACGCCGCGGTGTCCCACGATGCAAGGGGTGAGGTCGGTCTTGGAGAGGATCTCCTTCACGACGATCTTCATTTGTTCGACGTTCATGGCAGCTTTCCTTCCTGTGTCCTTATTAGAGGGGAAACGACATCTTACACATAAGCTGCGTGTCATAAAAGAGGTAAAACCGTGAAACCGTTAGCCACGCAGAAAAAACTGAGGAAACCGGAACGGCCAAAAGCTCAAGCTAAAACCGTTGGCAACCAACTTAAAGCAGGCAAAGGAAAGGAAAATCCTGGCGCAGAAGAAAAGGCTTTACATTTGAAGAATTTAATTTTGTGGTAGTATTACCGCTGTAATTAAAACCACCCGGATCAAGGAGAAAACTAATGGGACACAAAGAAAGCTGCACAGGAGGGGATGCCGTCTTTCTGTTGGTCGGCGGCTTGATCGGTGCCGGGCTGGCGCTCCTGATGGCCCCGCAGGCGGGAAAGAAGACCAGGCAATACCTCTCTTCGCTGGCCGAAGAGGTGACCGGCAAAGCTAATGAAGCTGTTTCGGATTTCGCCGAAACCGTCTCGGATTTCGTCGATACCGCGACCAGCCGCGCCACCGAATTCGTGGAGGAGAAGGCGAACCTCAGCAAGGATTCCAAAAAGATGCTGCTGTCCGCCCTCGACATGGCGCTGGAAAAGCTGGAAGAGCAGAGGAAGAAGCTCGAGAAGAGCATATAGGCGTCGTAGCAAAACCAATCCAAAAACGAGGAGGTATTACCATGGCACGAGAGCCTTGGGTCGATCAGGATGTATGCATCAGTTGCGGTCTTTGCACGGACAACGTGCCGGAAGTGTTCAGGTTCGCCGACAACGGCAAAGCCGAATGCTATGATCAGACTGGCGCATCGGAAGAGGAGATACAAAACGACGCCATCGACGTCTGCCCGGTCTCCTGCATCCACTGGCGTTGACCAATCGTGAACGGCAGGGGCGCCTCCGTCCCTGCCATCGCTCCAACTGAAAAAAAGGCCGCTTCCGGTGTCGGATGCGGCCTTTTCCGTATATCCTGCCTTTCGTTTGTCCTTTTTCCCAAATAACTTCAGGAAGGAGGCCTGCCGGTGATGAGAACCAGCGGGCCGTTTTTTATCTTGTGGAACTCTCCCGGGTCGCTCGCCGCAGGCACCACCCACTGGTACAGGGTCTTCGCGTCCTCCAGGAAGGGGCGGGTGAGCGGGCGGTACTTGTCCCGGTACACCTTGCGGTCGTAGCTGCGGTAATAGTCGTACTGCATCTCCTCGTCGTAAAGGCCGATGCAGCCGTGGGAGGCGGGGTGGCCGGGAAGGTCCCTGCCGTGGATCCAGTAGGTCGGCCAATCCTCCTTGCTCTTGTCGACCCAGAACCTGAGCCCGTAGTGCATGGGGTAGGGGCGGCCGATTTCCTCCACCTGGTAAAGGTTCGACTGGTGGCGCCGGTCGGCGGCGTCGATGCGGAAGGTGCCGTTGGGAACCATCTTCCCCTGGATGCCGAGCGCGATGGGGAAGGAGTACACCAGCTTGCCGTACTCATAAGCCCCAAGGAACATCTCGGCCTGGTCCACCATGATGAACTTCGGCTCCTTAGCAGCATCCGGGTAAGTGAGCGGCATCGGGTTGAAGTCCCTGACCTGCGCCAGGTTCTTCGGCACCTTGACCTTCGCCCCGCCCAGGAAATGGCGCCGGTCCAGCCGGTTGAAGCGGAGCACGTCCTTCCAGTGGTCGCCGAACAGCGCCTGCGGCGTATCGCCCCACTTGAGCTTCACGCAACTCCAGGGGATGCGCGAGTCGCTGGGGTAGTTGATCTCGCAAAGAGAGCGGAGCTTGGCGGCGCCGGCTGACGCAGCGCACAATAGCAGCGCTATAACCGCCGTCGAGGCGATTCTTCCCAGGTACCTGACACCGGTTCCCATATCTAACCGTCCTCGAATTTTGTTCCTTTCCGGCACCAGCGGCCGCCGCTGACGATGGAGGAGAGAGCCCCCTCGCGCTCCACCGTATCGGCGCGGATGGAGAGGTAGACGTGGATCGGGATGAAGGCGAGGAAGATCCACATGATCAGTTGGTGGGCAAGGCGCAGGTACTGCACGCCGAACAGATCGTCGAACCAGACGAAGTAGCGCAAAAGCCAATGGTCCGGTGCGTAGAGCGCGTAGAGCGCGAACCCGGTGAAAAGTGCGGCGAGGCCGACGCCGAAGATGGCGGTATAGGCGATCTGCTGCAGCGGGTTGTGGCCGATGTAGTGGGGGGGGCGCTCGAAACGGCAGAAGAGGTAGTTCTGCACCACCTGTACCAGGTTGTTCAGGTCGCGCTTTTTCACCGGGAAGAGGGCGTACCAGCGCTGAAAGCGGTTGGAGGCGAGAAAGAGCCCGGCTATGCGCAGGATGGCGGCGCAAAGAAGGAACCACCCCGCGACGAAGTGGGTGAGCCTGAGCCAGCTCAGGTAGTTGGAATACCCTTCCGTAACGCCGTAGATGAACCGGCTGCTCCCCATTAAGAGGCCCGTGAGCGACAGCACCAGTATCAGGAAGACCGAAAGCCAGTGCAGTACGCGCAGTTGCCAGTCCCAGACGGTGACGTAGTTGAAGTCGGCGGGCTCTTCGCTGTGCGTGCTTTTATGCCGCGTGGCGCGGACCGGGATGTACCCCATGAAGGTCCAGCTCTCGTTCCCCTTCGGCTCCGGCTTAGCCTTGGCGATCCCGAGCGCGCGGTAGCCGCGGGTCATCCTCATCTCGGCCTGCAACTCCGCCCGGAAGCGGGTCGCCTCGTCGGCGCGGCAGAGGTACAGGATGGCGTCGACCTCGCCGCGTGCGATCAACTCTTCCTCCTCCGTTCCCACCCGGCGCACCCGCGCGATGCTCCGCGCCAGTCGCGGCTCCAGCGGCGTGAACGCCGTCTGCTCAAAGTGCCGCAGGTCCTCTTTGCGCGAGGCCGCGCTCAACAAGGCGAGGTCGACCGGGTCCCGGGTGCCGACCGGGGCGCCGAGCGCCGCGGCCAGCATCAGCTCGCGCCGTTTCCCGCCGTCGAAGGGGGCAGGGTCCCCCAGCTCGATGCGGATCTCGTCCTCGGGGATGTCGAAGATCTTCATCGCACTTTCACCTCAAACGCCGGCCCCCCCGGCACCAGCAGATGCACGGCGCAGGATAGGCACGGGTCGAAGGAGTGTATGGTGCGCAACACCTCGACGGGGCGCTTGGGGTCGACCAGCGGATGCTTCTTGTCCCCCGCCAGGGCCTGCTCGTAGGGGCCCATCAGGCCGTTGGGATCGCGCCCCGAGCTGTTCCAGGTGCTGGGAACCACGCACTGGTAGCGGGCGATGCGCCCGTTTTCTATCTCCACCCAGTGCGAGAGCGTCCCGCGCGCGGCCTCCAGGTAACCCATTCCCTGCGCTTGTTTGGGCCAGCTTTCCGGCTCCCAGAGTTCGGCGTTGAAGGTGGAGACGTCGCCGGACCTGATCCGCTCGTTCAAGGCCGCGAACCATTCCTCCATGCGCCGGGCGAGGATGACCGATTCCAGGGCGCGGCAGTAGGTGCGCCCGAGCGTGGAATTGAGCGCCTCGACCCCGGCTTTCAGTTTTCCCAGGTCCCGGTTGGCGAGCTGCACCGTATCTGGGTGCCCCTGGGCGTAGGCCAGCATGATCCTCGCGTTGGGGCCGACCTGGACCGGGCGGCCGTCGTAGCGCGGCGCCTTGCACCAGGTGTACTTCTCCTGGTCGGAAAGCTGGCGGTAGGGGGGCTTGGGACCGGTGTAGTTGGGCTCCGTCCTACCCTGCCACGGGTGCAGCCCCTGCCGGTCCCCCTCCGGATAGAGGTACCAGGCGGAGGAGACGTACTCGGCGACCATCCTGGGGTTGAAAGGGTGTGAGGTTCGGTAGTCGCCGTCCATGAGGAGACCTGCTGCGACCGGCTTTCCGGCCGGCGTGCCGGCGCAGGAGAAGGCGCTCTCGCCTACGGCCATGAGGGTGGGGGAGGAGACGCCGAT
Organism: Citrifermentans bemidjiense Bem; assembly: GCF_000020725.1. NCBI lineage: Bacteria > Pseudomonadati > Thermodesulfobacteriota > Desulfuromonadia > Geobacterales > Geobacteraceae > Citrifermentans > Citrifermentans bemidjiense. Next base: position 1,575,938 of record NC_011146.1, read on the forward strand.
GGAGGCGTATTCGGGGTAGAAGCCGGCGATGGCCATGACGTCGGGGTAGTACACCTCGTCGACGAAGCGGCGTGCTTCCCGGATCAGTTCCCCCAACTGGTCCAGACGCACCTTGTTGATGGTGAGCTGGTTGTCCAGGTTGATGGAGGTCGCCATCCCCCCCACCAGGTAGTTGGGGTGGGGGTTCTTCCCGGCGAAGATGGTGTGGAGCTTGATGATCTCGCGCTGCCACTTGAGCGCCTCCAGGTAGTGGGCGACCGCCATCAGGTTCGCCTCGGGAGGGAGGCGGTAGGCGGGGTGCCCCCAGTAGCCGGAAGCGAAGATCCCGAGCCCTCCCTTGGCCGAGGTCGCGACCCGCTGCTGCACCTCCTTGAACCAGGAGGCGGAGTTGTTGGGCCAGGGGGAGACGGAGGCGGCAAGGCGCGAGGTGGCGGCTGGGTCGGCGGCAAGCGCGCTCATCACGTCCACCCAGTCAAGGGCGTGCAGGTGGTAGAAATGCATGACGTGGTCCTGTAGGGTCGCCATCCCGGAGACCAGGTTCCGGATCAACTCTGCCGACTCGGGGATGCGGCATTTGATGGCGTCCTCGACGGCCCGTATCGAGGCGATGGCGTGGACGCCGGTGCAGACCCCGCAGATGCGCTGCGCGAAAGCCCAGGCGTCTCGCGGGTCCCGTCCTTCGAGGATCTTTTCGATTCCCCGGAACTGGGTGGCGCAGGCCCAGGCGTTGCCGATTCTCCCCCCCTCCGCCTCAAGCTCTATTCTCAGGTGCCCCTCGATCCTGGTGATCGGGTCAATGACGATGCGCTCTGTTGCCATCTGGTTTCTCCTTGCCGCTCGGGAAGGCCTAATCCTTTTCCTTCTCGTCAGCTTCCTTCCTGTCTCCCAGTACCGCCAGCGGCAGGCTTTCCGGCTCGGCCCGGCGCGCCCGGTGCTTCGCTATCACCGTCGCTGCGGAGTGGACCGCGACCGCGGCGACCGAAGCGGCGACGGCCGCAACGCCTATGGTGTTGGCGGTCGCTTCCACCCCGAGCCCCGGGACCACGATGCCGGGGAGGCGCCGGTAGAATGGGGTCATCCGGTCGTAGAAGTGGCGCTCGGTGCAGCCGAGGCAGGGATGCCCCGCCTTGATCGGGAAGCTCAACCCGTCGTTCCATTCGATGGTGGCGCAGGGGGCGAAGGTGGCCGGCCCCTTGCACCCCAGCCGGTAGAGGCAGTGCCCCAGGCGGGCGTTCTGGTCGTCGAAGCGCTCCGCGAACTGCCCGGCGTCGAAACTTGCGCGCCGGGGGCACTTGTCGTGTATGCGCTGGCCGTAGGCGAAGAGCGGGCGTCCCAGCCCGTCCAGAGGCGGCGTGCGGCCGTAGGCGAGGTAGTAGGTGAGGGTGGCGCTGATGGTCTCGGCGATGGGGGGGCAGCCGCTTACGTTCACCACCGGGCGGTCCCTGATCACGTCGGCTACCCCCACGGCGCCGGTGGGGTTGGGGGCGGCGGCCTGGACGCAGCCGTACTCGGCGCAGGCGCCTATGGCAACGACCGCGGTGGCGTTGGCCGCTGCGCGCTCGAGCACGTCGCGCGCGGAGCGGCCGCCGATGGTGCAGTAGACCCCGCCGTTTTTGAGCGGCACCGAGCCGTTCACCAAGAGGAGGTGCGGCTTTCCTTGTGCTGCGGCGAGCGCCTGTTCGGCCGCCTCTCCCGAGGGAGCCATCAGGAGCTCGTTGTAGTCGAGCGAGATCTGCTCCAGGACCAGTTCCTCGACCGGGGTGCTCGCGGAACGGAGCAGGCTCTCCAGACAGCCGGTGCACTCCTGCAACTGCAGGTAGACCACGCTCGGGCGCCGCGCCCCTTCCAGCCGCCCGGCGAGTTCCTGCGCCCATGCGGTCCGGCTTCCCGCGAAGACCCCGCCGGTGCCGATCAGCGCCGCCATCTTGCCGCAAAAGGAGAGGAATTCACGCCTGGTTACCCCCCGCCGTTTCAGCAAATCCCCGAAGGTGTCGCCCTCTGCCCACTGCTGAAGATCTTTCATGTCCCATGCTCCATCCGGCCCTGGACCGGTGCCACAAAACGGAGACGATTCTGCCGAGGGAGTCCTTCCGAGGCAGAACATTTCCGGCTCGATATTACGGACAGTTGAATGTTAACCCGCTCGCCTGGGGTGTCAAATTAGAGCCGCAGTAACTTTTTTTTCCGATTACGCCTGTTATGCTTAGGAAATTATAATCTAAGGCGTCGTCGGCTCTGCTTCTCATGGGAAATCACTGCGCCGGTACGTCTTGAGAAGAGGGAGCCATGAAAAAAGGTAGAGTGGTCTGCACCGCGTTGCCCCGTGTCCTGTTTTGGCTCTGCATTCTGAACGTCTGCCTGCTGGCTGTCGCGGGGAGGCTCTTCGCAGCCGATGCATTTCCCGGACTCCCCTACTGCAGCGTCCCCCCGTCGGCAGGAGCCGGGGTAAAGCCCAACCTGCTGCTCATGCTGGACAACTCCGCTAGCCTCTACGACCTGGCCTATACCGATCCCAACGCCTATTGCATCGACGACACCTACTCCGACTCAAAGTCGTACTCCGGATACTTCGACCAAGGGGTCGTCTACAGCTACGACTTGGCAGCCGGCGGCTTCAAGACCACGAGCGCAAAACTTCCAGGCGGCTGCAACACGGTGGACAAGGGCTATCTCTGCGTCGGGATGGCGGCTGACGTCGATCAATCGAAACCTCGCACGGTGGACCGCTTCCTCGCCAGCGGCAGGTTCCTCAACTGGCTGTCGATGTCGAAACTGGACCTGCAAAAACGGGTGCTGACCGGCGGCAAATACATCGAAAACACCGGCAGGTTACAGGCCGAAAGCCGTGGCTGCCGGGGGGGAGAAGTACATCAAGGTCGCTACCGAGGCCTCCCAGGTCACCTTCGCCGTGCGCGGCCCTGCCGCCTCCGACACGGACTACCAGGGCCCCGAGCGTGCCGGCGGAGCGACCCGGATCGAAATCTACGACAGACCGTACAACGCCAAGGCCTGCGCCCAGGCGATGAGGGATTTCCAGGCTGGGAAGATCAAGGACCGCCTGCGCATCGGGGGCTTAAGCTGCCTCGGCGCGAACAACTGGTGGCAGGGTGTAGATGAAGAGGGGAAGAAGATCCCAAGCGCCTACAGGACCTACAACGACGCCATGACCAGCTGCTTTTTCGGCCGTCTTCTCGAACCCAAGAAATTTTTCACCACCATGGTCGCGGACGACTGCAGGCTCAGAATAATTAACATCTACAATGAGGAACCCGACAGGGCGGAGTTCTACGACCGTATCTGCGGCAGTAGCAAAACTTATCCCTATTTGGGCGAGTTCTGGGACGGGCACGGCATAGAGGACGGAGGTGAAACGGAAATAAAGGCGAAGGAGTTCTGTCAGGAGGCGGTAAAGGAGGCGCCCGCCACCGATCCTTTGGACAGCGCCGGCATGTCGGGAAACATGGAAGTCCCGGCCTACCTCCTGGAGCTGGGGCTTCTAAACCTCGGGACGGTGACGGGAACGCTACAGGCACAGGTAGTGCTCCCGTCGCCGCCGGCCGGGGTGATCCAGGAATTCTCCTCGGCCATCAACATCGGAGCCATGATCTTCAACGACAGCGGCGCAGCTTTCGACTGCAAGGCGGCCGGGGAGCTCGCCTACGGGGATATCCCCTGCAAGGTGAAGCACTGCGTGAAGGGCGGGGTGGATTCGGGACGGTCATGCAAAAGCTCCTCCGATTGCGAAGAACAGTACAGCTGCGTAGAACACGCGGTGGGAAGCGACGGGGGAAAGGTTGTGGCCGCCGTAGCCCCCGAGGTGGGAAATCATCTTTCCGGCTTGATAGCGACGGTCGACCAGATCAGGGCCGATGCCTGGACCCCTCTCGCCGAATCCTTCTACAACGCCATGGGCTACTTCTCCGGCCGCAGCGATCTGCGCCTGCAAGAGGGCGATTTTGGGACGAGTCCTTCCCGCTACACCTGCCAGAAGAACAACGTCCTCATCCTGACGGACGGCACTTCGTCCGCGGATCTGCATAAGGCGGTCAATGACTTGGTAGCCGACGCGGTCATGCGCTGGGGAGGCGGGAAGGGGATGCCTGCCTCGTTGACGACCGTCGGGAAAGAGCGTCCACCGTTCCAGGGAAGCTACAACCTCGACGACCTCGCCTGGATTGCCCGGCATAAGAACATCACGGACTTCTCGCAATCGCTGGTGAACAACAAGGACTACATCTCGACCTACGTGGTCTATACCGGCCCCCCCTGTGCGGAGCGGGACGCGGCAGGGGGATGTCCCGGCACGGAGGCGGTCCCGGAAAAAATGATGCAGATGACAGCTGCCAACGGGGGGGGGAAGATTGCCAACGCGCAGGACATGGCGGAGTTGGAAAAGGCGTTGCGCGGCATGATGCAGGACATAGCCGGAGGTTCCGGCACCTCGCCCGCCATGCTCTCCACCGGCGAGCGCAACGGTGCCCTGTATCTGCAGGACGAGTTCCACCCCTTGAAGAGCTTCGACCAGGGGAAGACCTCCGCCGCCTGGATCGGGGAGATGCAGGCCCTCTGGTACTACATCGACCCTCTCATCGGGATCATGAGCGGGGAGAAGAACACCATCCGCGAGGATACGCCGGAGCAAAAGACGCTGAAGCTCAAGGAAAACCTGGTGCTGGACCTTGTCTATGACAGCTCCGGAAACGAAAGCCATGCCTATTTGCTCAAAGACAAAAACGGCGACGGCATCGGCGACAGCACCCCGGCGCACGAGGACAGATTCATCACGGACCAGCCCGCGGAGGTCTCGCTGGACGACGTGCGGAGCCTTTGGCGCGCGGGGCGGAGCCTGTGGCTTAGGCGCTCGTCGACGCGCACCATTTACACGCAGCTCTCCGGCGAACTGGTCGAGTTCAGCACCGCCGCTCTCGATACCTCCGCGAACAGTACCGGTATCCATCGGCTTTTGCAGGCAGGGGGGGCTAAGGAAGCCGACGACATAATTGAATACATCAGGGGGCGCAAGATCGCCGGGTACAGGAACCGCAGTCTAGCCGTCCCGGGGGTGAACCAGGACAAAACCTCGGTTTGGAAACTGGGGGACATCATCTCCTCCTCGCCTCAAATGCAGTCCGCGGTGCCGCTGGGAAGCTATCAGCTGCCGGCGCCAAGGGGGTACGGCGACACAAGCTACGGCGAATTCACAGACACCGCTTCCTACAAGGCGCGCGGCATGGTGTACGTAGGCGCCAACGACGGGATGCTGCACGCCTTCCGGTTGGGGACGCTCGACCCCGATGTCACCGGCGACACGCTCGCTCGCCTCAAAGGGGAGAGCCTGGGCAAGGAGGAATGGGCTTTCATCCCCAAGAACGCTCTTCCCTACCTCAAGTACCTGACCCATCCCGACTACCGCCACCTCTATTACGTCGACGGCGGTATCACCCTCGCCGACGTGCAGATCGGAAGCGGGGACGGGAGCGACAGCTGGCGCACCGTCCTCATCGGTGGAATGGGGCTTGGGGGCGCAACCTGCGTTAGCGGCGCCAACTGCGTTCCCTTGCCTTCCGGCACCGCCGCGGACAAGGTAGGCTATTCCTCTTATTTCGCCCTGGATATCACCGACCCGGAAAAACCGAAGCTCCTCTGGGAGTTCAGCGACCCGCAGCTTGGCTTCGCCACGGCCGGCAGCGCCATCGTGCGCTCCGGCGGCAATTGGTTCGCCGTCCTCGGCTCGGGGCCGACCGGCCCGGTCGACACCGGCTCACAGCAGTTTCTCGGGCGCTCCAGCCAGCCGCTCAGGTTCTTCGTCCTCGACCTTGCCACCGGAAAACTCTTGCGGACCATGGAAACAAATGTAGAGAAGGCCTTTGCCGGTTCCTTGAACGGAGGAGGGATCGACGCGGACAAGTGGGATAGCAGCGCCTTGGGCAACTACCAGGACGACGCCCTCTACGTCGGCTACACGAAAAAGCACGAAACCTCCGGCACCTGGAGCGACGGCGGGGTGGGGAGGATCGTCACCAGGGAAAGCAAGAACCCGGCGGAGTGGGTCTGGAACCCGCTGATCGACGGCATCGGCCCGGTGACGAGCGGTGTGGCGCGGCTTCAGGACCGCAAGGATAAGAACCTCTGGCTCTTCTTCGGAGGGGGGAGGTACTTCTTCAAGGAGGACGGCCTCAATGGTCCGGACAAGCCGCGGCTCGCCCTGTACGGGGTGAAGGAGCCCTGCTATCCGAAGGCGGAGGGAAGCTTGAAAAAAGACAGGTTCGACGCCACCTGTCTTGCCCAGCCTGGGGAGAAGACCAAAGTCCTCACCTCCGATCTGGCGGATCAAAGCGGGGAAACCGCAGAGATGAAGGACAAGAAGGGATGGCGCATCGATCTTGACCGCGCCTCCGGGACGCTGGGAGACGAGAGGCTTCTCACCTCCGCGACTGCCAGCGCCAGCGGGGCCGTCTTTTTCACTACCTTCAAGCCCAGCACCGACCCTTGCCAGTTCGGCGCCTCCTCGCTTTGGCGCGTCTATTACAATACCGGCGCCCAAACACCGGATGGACTGATCAAGGGGAGGGCGCTGGTGCGGGTGGCGACCGGTAGCCTGCAGTCGTTGGATCTCGGGGAGGGGTTCAAGCAAAGGGACAACAGGCGCAGCGGCGGCGTGGTCGGCAAGCCGGGCGGCATCAGGCTTGTGTCCAACAGCGGGCTGCGTCCGGTGAAGAAGATCGTCCACATCCAGGAACGCTGACCTATCAAACCGGAGACGATTAAGATGAAGCCAAGACCGCTTTTGCTCCTGCTGGTCGCACTTATTCTCTCGCTTTTCGCCGGCCGCGCCCAAGCCGCCGTCTCGTCCCTGCGTGACGGCTTCGACATCTACAGCAGCGTCAAGATAAGCGGCGCCGGGATCCGCTCCGTCGCGGTGCAGCCGTGGGACGGCAAGGTGATCATCGGCGGCTCCTTCACCCTGACCGGCGGCACTCCCGTGACCACCAGGGTCAATCTGGCCCGGTTGAACCCGGACGGCACCCTCGATACCACCCTCAATTACAATCCCCAAGGGAGCGTGAACGCCATCGCCATCCAGTGGAACCAGGCGAATTCCGCCTTGAGCTCCATCTTCATCGGCGGGGCGTTCGCCAAGATCGCCACGCCTGAAGGGGACTTGGATCGCAATGCCTTGGCGCGGATAAGAAGCGGCGACGGCTTTCTAGAGGACTTCGATCCTATCACCTCGGCCGCGGCCGTAGTGAACGCGCTGGTCCTCCCCCAAGGCTCCAGCGACATCGTCGTCGGCGGGAGCTTCAGCCAGGTCTCCCACACCGCCCCGTGCAGCAACATCGCCAAAATCTCGCTCGCCGACGGGACCCTTAAATCCAGCTTTTCGGGGGGGGTAAGCGGCGGCCAGGTCTTCGCCATCGCGCTGCAAAACGGGAAGGTGGTGGCGGGCGGGAGCTTCACAGGGAGCGCCGGGTACCTGGCCCGTTTCACCAGCGCCGGTTTACCCGATCCCAGCTTCAGCGCCTATCCCGACGGGCCGGTACGGGCGCTGGCGGTGCAGGTGGACGGCCGGCTGGTGCTAGGGGGGGATTTCACCGGTATCCATATCGGCCCGGGGAGGGTATTCCACCCCCGCGAGCACCTGGCGCGCACCGCGGGCGACGGGACCATAGACGATTTCAATCCCGCTCCCGACGGCGGCGTCGCCGCCGTGGCGCTGCAGCCGGACGGCAAGATCGTCATCGGCGGGGAATTCACCAAGATAGCTAAACCCGGCCCTGCCCTCCCTGCTTCCTCCCGCAACCATGCGGCCCGCCTCAATATCGACGGCACCCTCGACGGTTTCGACCCCGCCCCGGACCTGAAGGTGGCAGCCGCCCTGGTGCAGTTGGATGGCAAGATCCTTATCGCCGGCGACTTCGATAATGTAGCAGGCGCCCCCCGCACCAAGCTGGCCCGGTTTTACCCCGAGGGGCATCTCGATGAGGATGCGGTCGCGATCGGAACCAAGATAGTCTCGCTCATGGATACCGCCGACATTGGCGCCAACATCCTCACCTTCTACGCCCACCCGGACGGGAAAATGGACATAGGCGGACTCTTCAGCAACGTAGACGGCACACTCAGAAACCGTTTCGCCAGGCTGGAAAAGGACTGGAGCCTCGACTTGGATCCGCCGGGAAACCTGAAGCTGAACAACGGCGTCCTGGTGATAGCGCCCTATCTGAACGGGGACATTCTCGTTGCAGGGCAATTCGGCGCCATGAACGGGGCGCCGCAAAACCAGGTGTTCCGCCTTAAATCGAACGGCGATCTCGACTTAGATTTCAATGCCAAGATGAACCTGTTGATCGCGGGAGAGGTTATGCCCGGCCTGCAGATGGCCCGCGCAGTCGGGATGACGCCGACGGGCGATACGCTCCCGGACCAAACGCCGAAGATGGATATCTTCATCGCAGGCGGCAGCTCCGACCCCGCATATGACGAATTCGGCGCCGAGCTGAACCCTCGTTTTTTCCTGGCGAAAGTGGACCACGCGGGCGATCTCGACGCCGCCTTCGCGGCAAACGTGTACGCCTTGCCCCCCTCCCTGATCGGCGGGGAGATCACGGCTTTGACGGTGCAGGGGCGGAAGGTCGTGATCGGGACCACCGAAGGGGTGGTGCTGCGCCTGAACGAAAACGGGACCCAGGACGAAAGCTTTAACGAACTGCAGCTCGGCTCCGGCATGATCAACACCATCCAGCAGACCGCCGACGGCAAACTGATGGTGGCCGGCACCTTCACCTCCACCTATACCGGCCCCGACGGCAAGAGCTGGAAAAGGCACATCCTCAGGATCGATAACAACGGCGCCATAGACAACACCTTCAACGTCGAAACCACATACATCAGGCCTGACGGGAGGGAGCTCACCGGCTCCTTCTACGCCATCGCCGTGCAGACCGACGGCAACATGGTCGTGTCCGGGAACTTCAACACGGTCAGAGACGGCAAGGAAACTACGGCTGCGAGATGGCACATCTCCCGCCTGACCCCGGAGGGGGTGCTCGACCCGGACTTCGACTACGGCTTCCTCGGCGGCAAGAGGGCCGATTACAACCTCAACATGGTGAATGCAGTCGGCAAGCAGCTCGACGGCAAGCTGGTGATGGCGGGCGCTTTCCGCAGCATCGGCGACGATATCGAGAAGAGGGTTTTGGAGCGCTTCAGCGACGGGTGGGCGCCGCAAGAGGTGGCGGTACAGCCGGACGGCAAGGCGGTGCGCTGGGAGCGGCGCGGGACGGGCCCGGAATTTGCCCGGGTGACCTTCGAGCATTCTCCGGACGGCGTGGAGTGGCTCCCCCTGGGGCCGGCTGAGAGGGTCGCCGGGACGGCGAACTGGGAGCTCTCCGGAAACGGCTTCGACCTCGGCGCTTCGGGTACGCTTGCCACCCGTTTCCTGCGCGCCCGGGGGTACATGACCAACCACAGGGGCGGGGCCGGCCCGATCATGGAAACCATCCGGGTTTTCTATCTCAACCCGGCGCCGGTCAAGCAGGAGCAGACCATCGATCCCGGCGATTTCAGCGACAAGACCTACGGCGACCCCGACTTCGACCCGGGCGGAAGCTCAACCAGCGGCCTGCCGCTGACCTACACCAGTTCCGACCCCGGGGTCGCCGTTGCGGTCGGGGGAGAGATACAGATCACCGGCGCCGGGACCGCCACCATCACGGTTTCGCAGGGGGGGGACGACAGCTTTGAGCCCGCGGAAGATGTCACCGTCTCCTTTACCGTCGCCAAGGCTCCGCTTCGCGTCGTCGCCGACGACAAGGTCCGCGCTTTCCTGACGCCCAACCCCGCGCTCAGCGCGAGTTACCTTGGGTTCGTCAAGGGGGAAGGGGTGTCGGTTCTTTCGGGGAGCCCCTCGCTCTCGACCGCGGCCTTATTTGAGAGCAGCGTCGGGGAGTATGCCATCGCGGCCGCCCTGGGGACGCTCTCTTCGCAAAACTACCGTTTCCTGCCGGTCGACGGCACGTTGCGCATCTTCAGGTCCTGCCAGGAGATCTACTTCCCCCCCATACCGGAGCGGACCTTCGGCGACCCCCCCTTTACTATTGTCGCCTCGGCCTGCAGCGGACTCACCTTGAGCTTTGCGAGCTCGGATCGTGAGGTGGCGCAGGTGAACGGGCAGACAGTCACCATAACCGGCGCTGGAAGCGCGGTGATCACCGTGTCGCAGCCGGGGACCGGGAGCCTGGAACCGGCGCCCGAAAGGTTGCAGCCCCTGGTGGTGCACAAGAGCGGGCAGGGGGTCTCCTTTTCCTCGCTGGCCCAGAAGGTGGTGGGGGATCCCCCCTTTCCCCTCCAGGCAAGTGCCACTAGCGCCCTTCCCGTGAGCTACGCGAGTTCCGATCCCCTGGTCGCCGAAGTGACCGGGAACATGGTCACCATCGTCGGGGCGGGGACCTGCGTCATCACCGCGCGGCAAACAGGCAACAACGACTTCGAGCCCGCTCTCCCGGTTTCCCAGCCGCTGACCGTAGCCAGCGAGGGGGTGGCGCCGGAGCTCTCCCTCTCCACGCTCTCGGACGGGGCCGTGACCTCGAACCCGGTGCTGAGCCTCATGGGAAAAGCATCCGACCTCTCCGGCATCGCCACCCTCACGGTGAACGGGGAGGAAGTGACCGCCGAGGCGGCATCTTTCAGCTCCGCCGTCGTTCTCGCCCCCGGGTCCAACTCGGTCAGCGTCTCCGCCCTCGACCGTGCCGGGAACCGGACCACCCGGACCCTCAACATCACGCTTGCCCCCCTGGCGCCGGTGATCTCGGTGGTTTTCCCGGCGGACAATAGCGTCACCGACACCCCCTCCTGCGCCGTGAAAGGGAGCGTCACCCCGGGGAGCGCGGTCACCCTCTGGTTGAACGGGTCGTCGCCGCAGTTGCTGGGGGTGGAGCAAGGTAGCTTCACCGGCAGCGCCTACCTTTCCGAAGGGGTGAACACCATCGAGATCTCGGCCGAGCTCTCCGGGCGGAGTTCACGGGTGAAGCGGAGCGTGACGTTATCGCCGGGCGGACCTGCCATAGCGATCACAGAGCCGGCACAGGACCTGCGCACCGAGCGGCAGTCGCTCACCATCCGCGGCAGCACGACCCTGCAGCAGCCGGGGAGCGTCACCCTCGAGGTGGATGGGGTGCCGTTCACCCCGCTGATCTCGGCGGGTGGGTTCGAGCAGCAGGTGACGCTTTCACGGACCGGCGTGATCCGTATCAGGGCCAGGGGGGGAGGCGGAGCGGGAGAATCGGTCGTGGCGCAGAGGAACCTGATCCGGGTCGAGATGATACCGGGGGACCTGGACGGCAACGGCAGCGTCGACCTGCAGGACGCTGCCCGGCTGCTGAGGGGATCGCTGGGGCTAGAGCCCATGAGCGCGGAGCTTTTCGCACGCGGCGACCTGGCCCCGCTGGTGAACGGAATTCCGCAGCCCGACGGTGTCGTCGATGTGGGCGACGTCCTTGTGCTGCTGCGCAGGATCGTCGGGCTGGTCGATTTCTAGCTCCAGCGGTCTCTCGACTCGGGAAAGGTTAGGTTTTCCTTGCCTTTCGGGGCGACTTCGTATAGACGAATCTACTGTCTTTACGGGAGGAGCACCTGATGAGACCACTGCGCACCCTTTTGGGCAGCTTCGCACTCCTTGCCCTTTCCCTGTCCGCAGGGTGCGGCAGCCCCGGCGAGCTGCCGCGCCGGATCCAGCAGGACCTGGACACGGCCCTTCTCGGCGAAAGCCGGCAACTGCTCTACGTCGATGCCGTCAGCCCCGCATCGACGGGCGCGGCGCTATACCCGCTGCAGCGCGGCCTCCTTGGGTGGCAACTGGCTGCGCCGCCGGTGCCGGTGAATCTGGGTAGAAACGGGGTGGCCCCTCCCTTCGAGAAGCGTGAGGGAGACGGGCGCACCCCATCCGGCCTTTTCCCGCTGCGCCGGGCCTTCGGCTACCAGGGGGAATTCAAGGGTCGCTTTCCGTACCAGCGGGTGGACAGCCAGGACCTCTGGGTGGACGACGTCCATTCCCCTGATTACAACCTTTGGGTGCGGCGCGGCCAGACCATGGCCTCTTCCTACGAGGAACTTCTCCGTCCGGATCCCCTATATAAATATGCGCTGGCGCCGGAGTACAACGAGGCGCCGGTGGTGCGGGGCCTCGGAAGTGCCATCTTTATCCATGTCGAGAGCAAAAGGAAGCCGGAAACCTCGGGGTGCATCTCCATGCCGGAAAAGGAGCTGGTGCAGGTGATGCAGTGGCTGGACCCGGAAAAGGAGCCGCAACTTTTGGTGGCGATCGCGCCCGCGCTGGAGCTGGCGAGCCAGTGGATCGAGTCGCAACTGCCGGCCGATCTCCCGCCCGAAATGGCCCTGCGCCTCACGCAGGCCTCGCGCCTTTTGGCGCTAAAGAGGAAGAGCGGTTTCTTTGCGGCCGCGGTGACGCTCCCCCCGCAGGTGAGCCAGCGGATGCTGGAGAAGGGTTCGTGGCGCCCGGAGTGCCCGGTCCCCCTCGAGGAACTCTCCTACCTGGTCACTTCGTATTGGGGATTCGACGGCCGGCCGCATTACGGGGAACTGGTGGTTCATGCCTCGCTTTGCGCCTTCGTTATGGACTCCCTGCACCACGCCTTCAACGGCCGCTTTCCCATAGAGCGCATGGAGTTGGCCGAGGCCTTCGGCGCCGACGAGTTCCTTTCCATGGCTGCCAACAACACCTCCGCCTTCAACTGCCGCGAGGTCCCCGGGCGTCCCGGCGTCTTCTCCACGCACAGCTATGGCGCCGCCATTGACATCAACCCACGGCAGAACCCTTACCTGCAGGTAAACCCCGAGGCCTACCCGGTCCCTTCCGGTGACGCCGCCAGCGGCAGCTCCGGCGACACGGCTCTTGCCGCGGCCGATTTTTGCCGCAATAACGGCTCGCTTTGCAGCATACTGCCGGCCGCTTCGGCTTCCTTCCTGGACCGGGGAGACCTGCGGCCGGGGATGCTGCAGGCCGACGACCCGCTCCTCTCCGCCTTCCGGCAGCGCGGCTTTTCCTGGGGCGGCGCATGGCGCTTCCCTGATTATCAGCACCTCGAGTACGACATCCGCAAACTCAACCTTGTTTCTGGCCGGCCCTAACTTTGGGCCGAAGTTCGTCGTCCCACCTCCTTTAGGCAAAACAAAAGGGCGCGCCACCTGTTAAGTGACGCGCCCTTTTTTGTTGGAAACTGCCCGCTCTAGATCCCGGAATCGCCGGAGAGCATCTTCTGCGCCACCAGCCGTGCATCCACCTGGTAGGTTCCCGCCTTTATCTGGGACTTGATCGAAGCGACCCGCTGCGCCTGCAACTGTTCCTGCTGCACGGTACTCTGCTGGTCCAGCGCCGTGGAGAGCTCGACCACATCTCCTCCCTTGCGCGGCGCTGCCGCCGTCCTTTCCTTGGCCGCTGGGCTCTTCGATTCCTTTTCCTCTACCTGCTGCAACTGCGCCGGGTGTGCTATATCCGATACTTTCATAGTTTTACTCGCTTTTTTATGTTGAGGTGAAACTGTGGAAATAATATGCCCTTTGGCCTTAAAAGCCCACTGATTTTTGTCTCATGATATTTCCGCCACTTGCCGCCAAGGCTTCCTGCCTGCAAATGTCTGCTAACACGCTGCCGCCAAGATCGTTCCCTTTCACGTCACGACTACGGCTACGACAACCCCTGTCACTGCATCGAGATTGTCTGACTGAACGATGTGAATTGTCATCCAACCGCGGCAGATATCACTCTCTGGCTTGACATTAAATTTCTTTAAGATATTTTTGTTGGGTGCTGCGGCACGAGGCAGGGAAAATTTAACGCCTCAGTCAGAGCACGTTCTATCAACACTGTATCGCTCCCTTCACATTATCACAGAGACAATGGCGCTTGTGACGCCAAAGGCTACCGCGACAAGGTGGAGCGGCAGGATCTGTCAAGGAGGCACGCGATGCCAGAGACCCAGGCACAACCGCAGACGCAGCCGCAAACACAACCGCAGACGCAAACACAGACGCAAACACAGGCACAGACACAGCCACCCGTTCATGTTGTCAAATCGCATTCTTTTGGAACATTCGCCCTAGGCCTCACATTCTTAATCGTCCTGGCAATCTTCTGCGTGGTTTATCTCAGCATCAGGCGCAAAAGAGGGCCAAAGCACGTGGACGAAAAAGCGGGGGATGAGGGAGAGGACTAGGAGGGACGGATGGAGCGCGATCTGGCGGTCAGCACGGAGTGGGTTCGGGAGCTGATCAAGGCGGACGAGCCGCTGTTTTTTATCGAATTGCGGCATGCAGGCGACGCCGACTTCACCCTGCGAAAGGTGCGCGGAGCCCTGCTGTTGACGGATGACGAGGCGCGCAGGCACCTGCCGGAGATACCTGACGGGCGCACCGTTGTGATCTGCTGCGCCACGCCGGGGGACGAACCTGCGCTGGAACTGGCGCGGACCCTCACGGAGCGCGGTCTCCGTGCCTGCGCCCTGTCGGGGGGGCTCAAGGCCTACCTCAGTGCCGGATTGCCTGTCGAGGAGGTCGGGCAGGGGAGGGAGATGACCCGAGTGCGCGGCCTTTAGTAATGAATAGAAATATTAGTTGCCGCTCATGTAGTGTTGACACCTCATGGATTACGTATATATTAGTATCCGTTAATTTTAGAAAGGGGTGCAGGGCGCCGCAACCCACGGAACTGCTTAAAGGAATTGCCAGCCGCCGGTCCGGCAGGCCGGAAACCGAAACCGGGTCCGCCATAATGGCGGGACTCCAATTTACCGGAAGGATCAGGAGATCTTTCCGAACCAAGGAGGAAACAGGATGAAAAAACTCACCAGCATTATCTGTCTAATGGCCTTGGCCGTGATGGCGCTAGCCAGCATCGCGCAGGCCGGGGAAAGAGCGGGGGCGTTTTCCATCTCCCCCTTTGTCGGCGGCTACGGGTTCGATGACGACCGCCAAGCCTATTTCAAGCAGAACCGCCCGTTAGGCGGCTTGCGATTGGGTTACGACTTCACCGATCACTTCGCGGCGGAACTGGTCGGTACTTACATGAAGGCTGAGTACAAGGCAACCAAACACAACGTCGGCGTCTACTCGTACCGCCTCGACCTCGTCTACAACATCCTCGCTGACTCTCAGGTCGTTCCCTATCTAGCATTCGGCGGCGGTGGGACCACCATCAGGGACGAACGCGGCAACTCCCATGATGGCACCGCCGAAGCGGGCGGCGGCGTCAAGTTCTTCATGACCGACAACGTGGCCCTCAGGGCAGACGGGCGCTATCTCGTCGATTTCATGTCCAACCACCTGAGTCGCGGCCGTGACCTTGCCCGTAACTGGGAATACTCCCTCGGCTTGACCTTCCTGTTCGGCGGCAGGGAGCGCGCTGCGGCTCCCGCCGAGACCGTTGCCACTCCAGTCGAGCAGCCCGCTGCGGTTACCCCTGCCCCCGAGCCCCCGCTTGAGGTTCCGGCAGCCGAGCCGACCCCTGATCACTACAAGTATTGCATCACCCTGCATGGTGAGTTCGACATCGACAAGGCCATCATCCGCCCTGAATACAAGGAGGAGATCGCCCAGGTCGGCAACTTCATGAAAAAGTACCCGACCACCACGGCCGTCATCGAAGGGCACACCGATAACGTCGGCTCCTACAATCACAACCAGGATCTCTCCCAGCGCCGCGCCGAGGCGGTGGTGAACTACCTGGTCGAGCAGTACGGGATCGAGCGTTCCCGTCTTTCCGCCAAGGGGTACGGTTTCACCCGCCCCATCGCCGACAACGCGACCGACGAGGGTAAACAGAAAAACCGCCGCATCGAGGCGATCATCGACTGCGCCTTCGACGTGCAGCAGGTTACTCCGCCGGACAGGCTCTGCATGGCGCTGGTGCTGGATTTCGATGCCGGCAAGGCGGACGTGAAGTCGCAGTACCGCAACGAGATCGCCAAGGTGGCTGACTACATGAAGCGCTACAACACCACCACCGCCGTGATCGAGGGGCATACCGACAACACCGGCTCCCCCGAAAAGAACATGAAGCTCTCGCAGCAGCGCGCCCAGAACGTGGTCAACTACCTGGTGGACAACTTCGGCATCGAGCGCTCCCGCCTTTCCGCCAAGGGGTACGGCGCGACCCGCCGCATCAGCTACAACAACACGCCCGAAGGGCGCCAGAAAAACCGCAGGATCAACGCGGTCATCGACTGCGTCGTCACGAAGTAGCCGCAGACCAGGTGCAACCGGGTAGTCGGCAGCACCCTGGCCTCTGGCAACGGTAACCACGGTGCCACGAAAATAGCCCATAGACGATATGGGCTATTTTTGTTGGCGCCGTGCCCCTGCAACTGGAGGTAGAGAGATGAAAAAAGCTAAGTTGACCCTGCCGCAGCTGTCGGCAATAGCGGTGACGAGAGTGGTCCTTGGAGCGGGGCTTGGGCTGCTGTTTGCCGACCGGTTCAGCCCCAGGGGGCGCAGGGCGGCAGGGTGGGGCCTGTTCATGGCGGGAGTCGCCAGCACCATCCCGCTGGTGAGACTGGTATTGGACAAAAGGTGCTAGTAAGGTCAGGAGGCGGATATGCACAAACGGAAACTGGGGCAGCAGGGACTCGAAGTTTCGGCGCTGGGGCTTGGCTGCATGGGGATGTCCTATGTCTACGGGCACAGGGACGACGCTGCATCGATCAACGTCCTGCGCCGGGCGGTGGAGCTGGGAATTACCTTCTGGGATACCGCCGAGGTCTACGGTCCCTTCTGCAACGAGCAGCTTTTGGGGCGCGTGCTGAAGGAGGTGCCGCGCCAGCGGCTGGTTCTGGCCACCAAGTTTGCCTGGAGGTTCGGCCCCCACGGCCGGGAGATCGGCCTGGACAGCAGCCCCGCCCAGGTGCGCCGCGCCATCGACGGTTCACTCAAGAGGCTCGGTACCGACTACATCGACCTCTACTACCAGCATCGCCTCGACCCCGCCGTCCCGATCGAGGAGACGGTAGGCGCGCTGGCAGAACTGGTGCAACAGGGAAAGGTCCGCTACATAGGCCTTTCCGAAGTGGGGCCGGGCATCGTGCGTCGGGCGCATGCGGTGCATCCGCTGAGCGCGGTACAGTCCGAGTTTTCCCTGTGGGAGCGGGGGGTGGAGGACAAGCTTCTGCCGGTGCTGCGGGAGCTGGGGATCGGGTTCGTCGCCTACAGCCCGATGGGGCGCGGGTTCCTGGCGGGCAAGATCAGGACCCCTGAAGACCTTGAGCCCTGCGACTGGCGCCGCAAGAACCCGCGCTTTCTGGCGGAGAACCTGAGCCACAACTTCAGGCTGGTTTCCATGGTGAACGACATCGCCCGCGCCCACGACGCGACCCCGGCCCAGGTGGCGCTTGCCTGGATACTGGGCCGCGGCGGCGACCTGGTCCCCATACCCGGCACCAAGCATCTGCGCTACCTGGAGGAAAACGCCCAGGCGGCGGGGCTGAAACTCTCCGAGGAGGTCTGGGCCGACCTGGACCGCTCCGTGGCCTGCTTCAAGGTGGCGGGAGAGCGCTACCAGGAGGAGGCACTGCGCTTCATCGACAGCACCGAGTAGCTCAACATGTCTTCATCTTTGCTCCATCACTTGCTATAGTGGCTCGGGGCGGCAGCGCCAGGGAAACACCTTGGCCCCCCCACAACCCCACAACTTCATGTGAAGGAGCAGCGCCATGACCATCGAATTAAATCCGGGCAGCGCCGGGAACCTGGACCAGCTCTGCATCAACACCTTGCGTTTCCTGGCGGTGGACGCCATCCAAGAAGCCAACAGTGGCCATCCCGGCATGCCGATGGGGGCAGCCCCCATGGCATACCTGCTCTGGACCCGATTCCTGAGGCACAATCCCGCCTCCCCGGGTTGGTTCGACCGGGACCGCTTCGTCCTCTCCGCGGGGCATGGCTCCATGCTGCTTTACTCCCTGCTGCACCTGACCGGCTACGACCTCCCCCTGTCGGAGCTGAAACGCTTCCGACAGTGGGGAAGCCGCACCCCCGGACACCCGGAGCGGGGGCTTACTCCGGGGGTAGAGCTGACCACCGGGCCTTTGGGGCAGGGGTTCGCCGGCGCCGTCGGCATGGCGATAGCAGAATCCCATCTTGCCGCCCGCTATAACCGGCCGGGGTTCACGCTCGTGGACCACTTCACCTACGCCCTTGTCGGTGACGGCGACCTCATGGAAGGGGTGGCGGCCGAGGCGGCCTCGCTTGCCGGGCACCTGCGCCTTGCAAAGCTCATCTGCCTATACGACGACAACCGCATCACGCTCGCCGCCGCAACCGATCTGAGCTTCACCGAGGACCGCGGCGCGCGCTTCAGGGCCTACGGCTGGCAGGTGCTCGAGGTTGCCGACGGCAACGATCCGGAGGCGATCGGGTGGGCCTTGGAGGAGGCGCGGGCGGAAAAAGAGCGCCCCTCCCTGGTCATGGTGCGCACCCGGATCGGGTTCGGCTCGCCGCAGAAACAGGACAGCTTCGAGGCGCACGGCGCACCCCTTGGGGTGGAGGAGGTGCGCCGCACCAAGGATGCGCTCGGATGGCCGCAGGAGCCGCAGTTCCACATCCCGCCCGAGGCGCTGGCGCGGTTTCGCGAGGCGCTGGTGAAAGGCGCCGTGGAGGAGCGGGCCTGGGAGTCGGTCATGGCGGGTTACGACGCGGCGTACCCGGCTGAGAGCGCCGAACTGACGCAGGTTCTGGCTGGGGAGCTGCCGCAGGGGTGGCAGGAGGCTCTGCCGGAATTCCCCGCCGACGCCAAGGGGATGGCGACGCGGGTAGCCTCGGCAAAGGTGCTGAACGCCTTGGCCCAGAGGGTGCCGCAACTTTTCGGCGGCTCCGCCGACTTGAACCCCTCGACGCTCACCGCGCTCGCCGGCAAGGGCGACTTCCAGCCCGAAAGCTTCGACCCGCTGGACAGGCAGGGGGCGGTGGGGGGGGCATGGGGGCGCGCCGGGGCGAACCTGCACTTCGGCGTCCGCGAGCACGCCATGGGGGCCATCCTGAACGGAATGGCGGCGCACGGCGGCACGCTTCCCTACGGCGCCACCTTCCTCACCTTCTCCGATTATCTCCGCCCCGTGCTCAGGCTGGCGGCGCTGTCGCGGCTCAAGGTGATCCACATCTTCACCCACGACTCCATAGCGCTGGGGGAGGACGGGCCGACCCACCAGCCGGTGGAACAGCTGGCTTCCCTGCGCGCCATCCCGCGCCTGGTGGTATTTAGGCCTGGGGACGCCAACGAGTGCGTTGAGGCCTGGCGCGCGGCGCTCCAGGTCGAGGGGCGGCCGGTGGCCCTCGTGCTCTCGCGCCAGGCGCTGCCCACTTTGGACCGTGGGGAGCTGGGCGCGGCGGCGGGGGTGCTCCGGGGAGGCTACGTCCTCGCCGAGGCGCGGCAGGGGGCGCCTCGCCTGATCCTCATCGCCACTGGATCCGAGCTTTCCCTGGCCCTGGCTGCGCGCAATTCGCTTGAGGAGCGCGGCCTCGCGGTCCGCGTCGTCTCTCTCCCCAGTTGGGAGCTCTTCGACGAGCAGCCGCAGGAGTACCGGGACTTCGTGCTGCCGCCTACGATGACGGCGCGGCTGGCGATCGAGGCGGGGGCGACCCAGGGATGGCACCGCTACCTGGGGTCGGGGGGGATAGTCTTGGGAGTCGACGATTTCGGGGCCTCTGCCCCGGGAGAGGTCGTCTTGAGGGAGTATGGTTTCACCGTGGACCATGTTTGTGGCATGGCGCTGCAATTGACAGGGGGCGCGGGCCCCGGCCTGGGCGCGGCGCCCGAAAAACCGCCGGAGGCACCCTCTCCGAAACCGTAGGAGCGAGACATGAGAGAAACGCCGCTTACCAACCTGGTGCAGTGCGGACAGAGCGTCTGGCTCGACGGCATCAGCCGTCCCATGCTGCTCTCCGGGGCCCTGATCTCGCTGGTCCAGGACGGGGTCAGCGGCGTCACCTCGAACCCGGCCCACCTTGAGCGGAGCATCGCCGCGGGCCACGATTATGACGCTGCCATCGCCCTCTTGGCACGGCAGGGGCAGGACGCGCAAGGGATCTACGAGACGCTGTCGACCGAGGATGTACGGCTGGCCGCCGACCTCCTGCATCCCCTGTACCTGCGGCTGGACCGCAGGGACGGTTTTGTAAGCCTTGCCCTTTCCCCGCACCTGGCGCATGACGGCGCCGCGATGCTCGCGCAGGCAAGGCGGCTTTGGGAGCTGGTCGACCGCCCCAACCTCCTGGTCGAGATCCCCGGCACCTGCCAGGGGGTAGCCGCCTTGCGCCAGTTGGTCCGGGAGGGGATCAACGTCAACGTGACCCTCGTTTTCGCCGTCTCCCGCTATCTGGCCGCGGCTGAGGCCTACCAGGACGGGCTCTCGGAGCGCGCCGCCCGCGGGCTTCCCCTAGCCGGAGTCGCCTCGGCGGCCACCCTCACCGTCGGCCGCATCGATGCCATGGTGGATCCGTTGCTTTCCAGGCTGGCGCAGAAGGAGGGAGGCGAGGCGAGGATGGCGGCGGCGCTAAAGGGTGAGGTGGGAGTAGCGTGCGCGAAGGTGTTTCGCAAGGTGAACCGCGAGATCCATTCCGGCGGTCGCTACCTGGCCCTTGCCGCGCAAGGGGCGAGGCAGCAGCGGCTGGTTTTCGCCGGTGCCAGGACCGGGGGGGACGCTGCCGGCCTGAGGAACCGGGAAGGGCTGCTGGGCCCAGGGACCGTCGACGCCATGCCCCTGGAAGCCATCGCCGCCTACCGGGACCACGGAGAAAGGCCGGCGGGGCGCCTCGACGAGGGGGTGCAGGAGGCTCTGACCACACTGGAGCGGCTTCATGGCCTTGGGGTCGATCTGAACCAGTTGGCTCGGCGCCTTGAGGCCGAGGGGGTGGAGCGTTCTGCCCGCCCCTACGACGGCCTTTTGCGCAACATCGAGCTCAAGCGGATCGCAGCCCTCGGCTGAACCGCCGCGTACTTCTAATTCTCTTTCCCGTCCTGCTCTGGCGCAGCGATCATGGCCGCCAGTTTCCGGTAGCTGCCGTTCATCAAGGTTTTTCCCAGGTAGAGTGCCAGCGGGTTTATCCTGCAGTGCGCCGGCAGCGTCATCATCCGGCATCCCCTCATCATCTTGGCGCGGTCCAGGCTCTCCTTGCCGCTGGGAAACCCCCTGAAGAGCATGCGGGCGTCGCTGCGGCTCGCCTGCTCCCTCAGGACGTGCAGCATGAAATCGGTGACCTTCAACTGCTGGCTCAGGGAATCGGAAAAAAATACGTCCTCTATGATGAGATCCTCGACCTGGTAGGAGATGTCCACGGCGCTCAGCCTCTCCTGCCGGTACGCTCCCGTCACCTTCACCTTCGGGTTGCTGTAGATCGTCCTTGCCCACTGCGCGAAAAACCTTTCGGCGGTCCGCTCGCTCTTGTAGAAGTACTTGGTCCGCTCATAGAAAGAGCGGTAGACCGGGTACGCCTGCTCGATGAAGAGTTCGACATCGGTCAAGCGCTCGGCACGGAAGGACTCCATCGACTTGCGCACCACCCACCTCGACTTCTTGTCCATCCCCTCCAGTGCGTAGCCGGCAATGTCTTGGTAGAGAAAGAGGTTCATGTTGCTGTTCGCCGGCACTTGCTCCGGGACCAGATGCAGCACCCCCCCCACCAGTGACTGCGCGGGATAGTTGGCCACCCGGGG
This sequence comes from Citrifermentans bemidjiense Bem, assembly GCF_000020725.1. Classification (NCBI taxonomy): domain Bacteria; kingdom Pseudomonadati; phylum Thermodesulfobacteriota; class Desulfuromonadia; order Geobacterales; family Geobacteraceae; genus Citrifermentans; species Citrifermentans bemidjiense. The sequence continues at coordinate 1,597,653 of NC_011146.1, forward strand.
ATTTACCCGGCTTAGCGGGAAGAGCGGCCTGAAAAAGAAGGGGCGCGCCTCAACCCACCAGGTATCCTTGATCTTCACCACGCGGTCGCCGTCATTTCGCTTAAAGGCCGCATATTCCTCTATGCTCATCCGTTCCCAGGTCATGCTCGTATCCCCTCGTCAGCGGCGCTGAAGCGCACGCCTTCATTCGAGATGATTGGTTCAGCTTAATAGACGGAAAATGCTACCATGCTTTCCCTCACCCTCAACTATGCTTTCCCGCTGGCACTTTTGTCCAAAAGCGTCCCTGAAAGGTATCTCCCCGGCCCAGCTCTTAGTTCACATTAGCACACAAACGTTAACATATGTCAATGATATGGCGTTACGCCAAAAAACGGCAGGAAAGTGCATAAATTTTCCAGGCTGGAAGCTAGCGCCAAGCTCAACGCGGCTTCGCTATACACAATTTGGTGGATAACGCTGTGGATAACTTTTGTCTGGTCGGCCATATCCCACCATGGATCATGTATTTTTACCGTTTTGCATATTAATTGTGCAGGTTTGCCGTCTCCCACAAGCTGACGGCAGCACCTTGCCGTAACGCGCTCAAATTGCATCTCAGGGAATCGTACTACAGGATTGCAGATCTTTTTGCCGCACCGTCCGTAGCAGGAAGCCATGGGGTGGAATGTTGTGGTGACCGTGCAGGAAGGTAGCTATCAAGAGGCGCTCAAGGCTGAGGCCGTTCGGCGAGGTGGGAGGGACGAGCAGCTGCCGGGCAGCGTACCATTACCAAAGGTCGATCTCGGTGAGGGCGGCTTGCTGCTGCTCGATCGCCGTTTGCCAGCAGTACCGGTCGCGCTTGGCCAGCTTGTCGCTGCGAAGCGAATCCACTTTCCTGCGGTGCACCGCGAAATCCCCGTTGGAGAAGTGGATCACCCGGCCGAAGTCTCCCCCCAGGTCCATGGCGTCGACCGGTATCGCCTCCTTCTCCAGGTACTGCAGGATGAACCTGCAGTTCACCTGTCCCACGCAGAAGAAGTTGTCGTGCGGCGAATCCGGGTTGATGATGGTGGCGCCGCCGAAGACCTTGGCCCGCAGCTCGTGACGGCAGGTGCCCTTCTTCATCATGGCGTTGATCAGCAGGTCCATGGCGTGGATCCCATAGCGCCCCGCGTCCGTGGTGTTCAACGGCAGATCCCTGGAGTAGCGGGGGTTGCTCAGCATGAAGTGGTTCATCCCGATCAGGCGCCGCCCGCGGTCATAGAGGCAGACGGCGATGCAGGAGCCGAGCAAAGTGGAGATCACCCCCGGCTTTGCCGTCACATAATATTCGCCAGGGGAGATGGTCACCCGCTCCCCTTTTTGATACTCTTCAATCTTCACGATCCTCACCCGGCCCTTTCCGTTCCTGTAGTCTTCGCCGCCATCACCGTCTCAGTTTCCCGCCAGTATCTGTCCGATTTTCTCTCCCAGTTCGCGAAGGTCCAGAGGTTTTTGGATGTACTGCATCCCCTGTTCCAGGATGCCGCGCTGCACCACGTCGTCAGAGGTGTAACCGGACATGAAGAGCACCTTCTGATCGGGGCGGGTCTGCTTGATCTTCGCTACCATCTCGCTGCCGTTCATCTCCGGCATCACCACGTCGGTCAGGATGAGGTCGAGGTTCAGTCCCGGGTCCTCGCAGATCGCGATCGCCTCCCGCGGGCCCGGCGCCTGGATCACGCTGAACCCCAGCTCCTCCAAAAGCTTCGTCGCCAGCCAGAGCAGCATCTCCTCGTCCTCGACGAGCAGTACCGTTCCCGACAGCGCCGGCGCCGCCTGCTCCTGGCCGGAAGCCCCATCGGCCTGGTCCGCCAGTCGCGGCAGGTTGATCCTGAACACGGTCCCCTGGCCCGGTTCGCTGTACACGTTGATGAAACCCCTGTTCTGGGTGACGATGCCGTAGACGGTCGCAAGCCCGAGCCCCGTCCCCTTGCCCAGTTCCTTGGTGGTGAAAAAAGGCTCGAAGATGTGCTCGACCGTCGCCTTGTCCATCCCCTGCCCGGTGTCGCTCACCGTCAGCTGCACGTAATCACCGGGATGCGCGTCGGGGTGGACGTGGCTGCAATCGCCGGTCAGGCGGAGGTTCCTGGTCTCTATGCTGAGCCTGCCGCCGTTGGGCATGGCGTCGCGGGCGTTCACCGCCAGGTTCATCAGGATCTGGTCCACCTGGGAAGGGTCGATAGAGACGAGCCAAAGCCCCGGGTCGGGAGTGAAAGAGAGGTTTATGTCCTCGCTGATCAGCCTGGCCAGGATCTTGTTGGACTCCCGGATCAGCTGGTTCAGGTCCAGCGGACGGGGCGAAACTACCTCCTTGCGCGAGAAGGCGAGGAGCTGCCGGGTGATCTCGCTGGAGCGCTTGGCGGCGTTGGTGATCACCTCCAGGTAGGCGTCTATCGGCTCGCCTTCCTCCAGCTTGCGTCTGCTCAATTCCGCGGCTCCCAGGATGACGCTCAGCATGTTGTTGAAGTCGTGCGCCACCCCCCCGGCCAGCCGCCCCACCGATTCCATCTTCTGCGACTGGCGGTACTGTTCCTCCAGGCGCTTGCGGTCCGTGATGTCGATGAAGGCGACGACTGCGCCCACCACCTTCCCCCCCTTCACCTGGGGATGGGACCAGTACTCGACCGGAAAGCTGCTACCGTCCGCGCGCCAGAAGACCTCGTCGTTCACGTGGCATCCCTGCTCCTCCCGCAAGGTCTGGTGCACCATGCACTCCTTTCGGGGCATCGGGGTGCCGTCGGGGTAGGAGTGGTGGATGATCTCGTGCATGTTGCGCCCCAGGTACTGCTCCGGGGAGTCGGCTCCCAGCATCCTGAGGCAGGCTTTGTTGCAGAAGGTGCAGTTTCCCTCAAGGTCTATGCCGTAGATCGCCTCCCCCGCTGAATCGAGCAAGAGGCGCAGTCTTTCTTCGCTTGCCCTAAGCGCCTCTTCCGCCTGCCAGCGTTCGTCGATCTGCTCCTCCAGAAGGACCGCCTGGTCCTGCAGATGCTCCTGCGCGGCCTTGCGCTCCCTGACCTCCTGCTCCAGCGTCATCGCCTGCTCTTTGAGCGCCTCCTCGACCCGCCTGCGCTCGTCCATCTCGCGCTTTAAGTTCCACAGGGTGTAGCCTAGCCCCGGGACCAGCGCCAGAGAGAGGAACTTCAAAATCATGAGGCGCCACTCGGAGCCGGTCTCATACCTCTCGATGCGCAGCACGACGCCGCTGTCCTCGGGGGTGATGAGCACCTCCTTGGACAGGTTTTTGTCCAGGGTCCCCTGGACTGGGTAGGACGCCAGCACCGAATCGTACCTGTCGACCAGGCTCAGGTGGTATAAGCGCGGACGGACCTGCGAGACCAGCTGTTCCAGCAGCTTTTCGCAGGAGTAGACCCCGGCGAACAGGCCCAAAAAGGTGTCGTCCCGGTAGACGGGAACCCATACTTCAAAGGAGGTCACTCCCTGTATGGCCTGGAAGGGGCTGGTGTAGACCGGCAGGCGCAGGTCCCTGGCGAGGCGTGAGGCGCGCTTGGGCTCCGGCAAGTCCACATGCAGCCCCAGTATCTGGCGGTTCTGGGCCAAAGGTGCCACGTCGCGGATGAACATGCCGGCGTCCACCCAGGTGATGTTGATCAGTTCCGGGTGTTCGTTGATGTAGCGGCTGGCCCGCTGTTGGAACAGGGGCCGGTCCAGTTTCCCTGCGGCCTGCTCCAGGGCGAGCATGCCCAGGTAGCTCTCGTTCCCATCCAGGGTGAGTTGCACCGTTCCGCCGATGGTTTTCGCCCTGGAACTCAGGTCGCTCTGCTTGCTCTTCCGGTTGTTCCCTTCGATGAACCAGATGATGACGGCGAACACCAGCAGCAAGGCGCCCAGCATCAATAAAGGGCTCAGCCACAGGCCAAGCGAGCGCGATTTGCTTTGGAAGGCGCTGCCGATTTTTGGATCTGGAGTTCTCTGTGACACTCTTTCCTCCAGTGGCAATTGCAAGACAGTGCTGTCTTAATCGGCAGATGGCGTAAAAAGTTGAGTGGATGTGCACAGATGCCGGTTCGCAGGAACAACTGTGATAGTAGCATCAAATACGGCTGGGACAAACCGGCCTCGAAGCCTGCATCGATCGCTCTCTCAATACAAGCCTTGCAATGCCCGGTGAAAACTTCTAACATTAAACTGTGCACAGAAATAACGCGGCTGTTGCTGGCCTGCTCTAGGTGACAAAAGGAGGCAGCCATGCCAGAAAAGGGTGAGAAATCGATAGGCGAACTGGTTTCTGAGTTGACGCAGGAAGTGCGCATGCTGTTCAGGCAGGAGATGGAGCTTTTCAGCGTCGAGATGAAAGGGAAAGCACTCCATGCTGCAAAAGACGCAGCCGCAATAGGCGTAGGCGGTGTTTTACTGTACTCGGGGTTGCTGGTGTTGCTGGCGGCGATCGTGCTGGGGCTGGCGACGGTAATGCCCGCCTGGGGCGCGGCGCTGCTGGTCGCTTTTGTCTGCATCGGGGCGGGGATAGCGCTGGTGCTCAAGGGGCAAAAGGATCTGGCGCACATGAAGGTGAAACCTGAACAGACGGCGGAAAGCGTGAAGGAGACGGCACAATGGGCGAAAACATTAAAATTAACGAGCAGTCATCGGCGGACAAGCTTCGGGAGCAGATCAGACATACGGAAAGCGATATAACCGAAACGGTGCAAACCATAGAGCAGAGGCTCTCGCCAAATCACCTGCGCCGGGAGGGGGTACGCAAGGCGAAAGGGCTCGCCTGGAGGGGCGTGGCCAAGGTGATGGAAGTGGTGCAGCAAAGGCCGCTTCAGCTGTCGCTTTTAGGTGCGACAGCAGCAGTGGTCATGATGAGAAGGAGCAGTAAGGGGCACAAAAAAGAGCAGGCGAAGCAGCTGGCCGTTGAGAGCACCGGCAGCGCCGCGACGGCGCTGGGGATGAGCGCGCTCGGCATACTGTTGCGCAGGGCGCTGGCAAAAAGAGGTATCATTCGGCAGCAGGCACGTCCGATAGGCGGGGTCGCACTGGCGGCCACTGCGGCAAAGGCGTTTTTAAGCGGTGCCCGGGACTCGAAGAAAAGCGGCACGACCCGCCCGGGCAGGAAGCAGGCGTGGCGCAGCTTGGCCAACGCTATAGGCGCGGCTCTCGGCACAAGCTGGTACAGCCACAGAGGGCACAGGATTTAACGAGCGGGTAGCAGACAAATCGGCGAAGAGAGATCGCCGGGGAGGTAGCCATGAGAAGGCATCATACGAGCACCACGGCCGAGGTGGTTAGCTTTTCAGCCGGGGCGTTGGTGGGAGCAGGGCTTGCACTTCTTTACGCCCCCAAAACCGGGCACGAAATGCGCGAGAAAGTATCCGATGTGACCGGTGACGCCATTGCGAAGATGAAAGGGATGACCGCCGAGGCACAGGAGAAGTTCAGCCAGAAAATGCAAAGAGGCCGTGAGTTCGCCGAGGAAAAAGCAGCCGAATTCTCAGAGTCCAAAGAGGAGCTCTACCACTGACATAGGGGCTGACCGCAACCGGGTCAGGCGAAGGGAAGGGGGACCGCTGAAAAGCGGCCCCCCTTTTTTCAGCTTCACGCCGCAAGCCTCGACAGCCAGAAGATCGCCGGTAGGGTAGCAAACGAAACTATTATGCCGATCCCGATCAGGGCCACTGCCAGATCGGGATCCATCCCGGCGACGACTGCCAGGGCGCCTGCGGTAACCATAGGAGGCATGGCCGCTTCCAGTATCGAGACGTCGACCACCATCCCGCTTATGCCGGCCAGCCGGCAAACAAGCAAGGCGGCCAGGGGAGCGATCAAAAGCTTGATGCCCAATCCGAATCCAAGCGGGGCGACTACCGTTGCCGGAAGCCTGAACCTCAGCTGCAGCCCTATGGCGGTCATGACGACTGGGACCAGGGTGGTTGCGACGCTCTCAAGGCACTGCACGAGTATTTTCGGATAGGGACAGAATCGGCAGGCAAGGCCGACGATCAGGGCCAGCGTGGGCGGGAACAGCAGGGCTTTTCTGGCCACAGCGGAGAGGTTCAGCGCGCCGTTTTTCCCGTACGCCGCAAGAATGAAGGAGCCGTAGGTTGCCATGATGACCATGGTGCCGATCTGGTCGTAGATGATCAGGTAGGGAAGCCCTGCCGGTCCGAAGAAAGCCTGTACCATCGGGATGCCGAGAAAAGAAGTGTTTCCCAGCGGCACGACCAGAAGCAGCACTCCGGTAACCGGCCGCTCCCAGTTCCAAAGTCTCGCCGCCAAAAGCACCAGAGAGGCGGAAAAAGCAAGCAACCCCCACGGAAGCGCCGCCGCAATGGCGATCTCTGGAGAAAAGACGATCTGCGGCACCTTGAGCAGTATCACCGCCGGCAGTGATACGTAAAGGGCGAAGATGTTGAGTACCTGGGCTGAATCTTTTGGAAAAAACCCGGTGCGGCGAAAGAGCATCCCCAAAAGGACAAAGGCCCCGATCATGGCGAAATTTTCCATCAGCGTGTCCCCGCCATTTACGGCGTCAACCTGCGGGCGGCGAAGATCACCGCCATTCCCAACACCATGGCCAAAAGCGTGTTGCGTGTCCGCAGCATGACGACAGCCGTCAACCCTGCGGCAACTACCCCCCATGCCCCTTCTGCCACGATCGAGGGAATTACCAGCGCGAACAAAAGCGACCCCGGCAAGGCGTCCATCCCCTGGCGAAAGCGCCCGGTCCGCGGAAAGCGCGCGGAAAGAAGCAGCCCACCCAGGCGCAAGGAGTAGGTGACCAGCGCGGCCAGTGTTATCGCCAGCACCGCCTGGGTGTCAACTTGCGGGAACATGCTCGCCCTCCTTCGAGGCCGGTGTCTTAGGCGCTGCCAGCATCGCTGTTATGGCGCCTCCCACCCCTCCGATGACGATATACCACTTCCCGGGCAGGAAATGGTGCGCGATAAGCGCCAGGGCGCCGGCCGCGAGCCAGGGGGGGATGTCCTTCTTCCCCTGGAATAAGCCTACTGCAAGCGCGGTGAATATGGCGGTAAAGGCGAAATCGAGCGCGTAGTATTCCGGATGGGAGACGAGCCCTCCCCCCATAAGCCCCGCCAGCGTTCCGCTGCACCAGCAGAGAAAGACCATCACGCCGCCTCCGAAGAGAAACCAGACGCTTGCCGTTCCCTTGCGCTGTTCGGTCATGGTGACGGCCCAGTTCTCGTCGGCGACAAGATGCATCAAAAAGACCTTGCACAGAAGGCTCCGTCCGCTGAAAAGCGGCCCCAGCGAAGCCCCCACCAGCAGGTAGCGCAGGTTTATCACCAGGACGGCAAAAGCCATCTCGATCACCGGCAGGTGCTTAGACCACATGTCCACCATGACGAACTGCGCCGAACCGGCGAAAACCGCCGAGTTCATCAACAGAAGATCGAGCCAGGAAAGTCCTTTTTGCGCGGCGAGCATCCCCAGCACGCTGCCGTAAGCCGCGACGCTCGCCGCTATCGGGACGTTGGCGCTGGCGCCCCTGTAGAAATCCGCCTTCATTTAAAATCTCCCTGTTCGCAATAGCAGATCCTGTCATGTCATGGAAAGGCAGGGATCCCCCCTCGACGTCGTTGGCCGGACCCATGGAACTCCCGCGAACGGTTTTACAAGTAGCGTATCCCGAAGGATTGCCAGGTAGGCAAGGGGATGTGAAACATACTATCGGGCGGGGCAGAATTCAAGAGCTGATTGGCAGATGTGAAAAAGACCCGACTCCGGCGCTGGTCGCTTCTGCGCCTCTTACCGTGGCGGTCCGGGTTGACCGAAGGAGTGGCAGGGCAAGTCGTTGGGGTCAGTGTGAAGTGGTAATCGGAAGGGGGATGTCATCTTCTTCAGCTGCCGGGACTTCATCGGAATCGTCCTGCGTCGAAGCAGTCTCCCTTTCCTGCTTGCGTTGCATCTTTTCGTCCTGCTTCTTTTTTCTATCCAGTTCTTTCTGGCGCTTTTGAAATTTGAAATTGGGCTTTGCCATATGATCTCCTCAAATGTATGAAGCGGGGCTATTGTCTATGACAAATGATGCAATAGCAAGTTGATTTGAAATTCCCTCATCTTTTTTGAAAAAACCGATTCCGTTTCTGTATGTTAAATGGCTGTTATCAATCATTAAATAAGATGCGCTATGAGCTTAGTAAAGCCCTTCCCGTGACTTGAAACTAAGGGGGTGCAGCTTTCAAAGCGCGCCAGGGAGGGTTTAACGATATTTAAATAGCTTGCTATGTAGATTCGAAGCTGTTACGATGAGATTCAATCTGGAACAACTCCGGGTAAATTCAGAAATTTTGGAGATATAAAGTAATGGCAAACGGAACTGTAAAATGGTTTAACGACAGCAAGGGTTTTGGTTTTCTCGAGCAGGAAAACGGCGACGATGTTTTCTGCCACTTCTCCGCTATCACTGGCGAAGGATTCAAATCCCTTGTTGAAGGCGACAGCGTCACCTTCGACGTAGTCAGGGGGCCGAAAGGTCTTCAGGCTGCCAACGTGACCAGGGTCTAGATTCAGCCACCTGGCAGGACCATTGGTTCCTGCACCGTCATACGGCTCACTAACGGACGAGGCCCCTGTCAATAAAACAGGGGCCTCGTCTTTTGTAGCGGTTCCCGTAGTCGTTCCTACCTTTTAGCCTTGCTGTCACGGCCACTTCGAGCATCTCTTAGCAGCTACGGAACCATTTCCCGTCACGATAACGTTCGAACCCGCTTTCGACCTCGCAAGCCGCCGGCATGCGTATGGTAGCGATCCGGGTCATTCGAAGTAAACGTTGCTAACCAGGTAAGGGAGAATCGAGATGTCCATCAGAAGAGGAGACGTAGTCAGCCATTGCTCTGCAGTTGAATGGGGGGTCGGAAAAGTGGTCGAGGTCAGCGATTACCGCGTATCTATCCACTTCAACGACGGGACCACCCGCAAGATCGCCAGCACCCATTTTGCCAGCCTGGTGCCGGCCGAGCCCGGTTCGTATATTGCGGCCAATCCGGTGGTCGAAAAAGATGGGATCAAGGCCAAGGCTCCGCGCAAAAAGGCTGTTACCGCCAAGCAGGCGGCCGGCGCCAAATAACCCGACCTAAAACACGATGACAAGGGGGCAGCCTCTGGCATGACGCATTTGTCCTGCCAGTTGGCCGCCCCTTTTTTTTTCGCCCACGACAGGCGGGAGGGGGGGGGAGCCGCAAAGCGTTCTTCCTGGAGAGGAGTTGGAATTAGGGAAGAGCGAAAAAAATTTCTTGCCATCGGGGAAGGTGTTTGTAGTATTGGATCAACTTAATCAAGGAGGTGGTTCGCATGCCTGGAAATCATGATAGCCATTCCGAAGTGATTGCGAAATCCGCTGCGCTGACTGAGGTGTTCACCGAGGAAAAGTTCGCCTACATGCTGTCGCTGTGTCCCAATCCCGAGAGCTTGGGCACCGACCACAATCGGTACGAGGCGACTTACACCGCCTCGCTGAAAGGGGATCCGGAAAAGGTGAAGGCGTGCGAGGCGGAGCGCGTGGTCATGACCCAGAACCTCGCCATTCTCCACGGCATCGCCAAAGTCCTTTCGGTAAAAGATCCGACCGTGATGGAGAAACTTGGTTTCGGCAAACCTCCGGAGAAGGCCGCCATCGCTTCCCACATCATCGACTCTCCTCACGGATTCAAGGTCTTTTTCGATCCAAAAGGTAACCTGTTCGCTACGCTCGGCAAGGTTGAGGGCGCAAAGGGATATGAGCTTTGGGCTTGTGACGGCGACCCGAACGTCGAGTCCAACTGGAGACTTGTGCTATTCTCGCTTAACTGCAAAAAGATTCCGATAACCGGGTTGAACCGCACCAGGACCAACTGGCTTAAGATCAGGGGCATCCGAGGCAATATTACCGGCCCTTGGTCCTATTTGCAAAGCGTCAACCCTGCCTGAAGTTCTCCCCACCCCATGCCCCTTTGGAGATCGAGTCCAAAGGGCGTGTTTTTAGTTTCTCCGTCCGCGCTTCTCCTTCCTGAACCAAAGATAGCTTTTCCCGCGGAGATTATCACTTCATCCCCAAAAAAAAATGATTTTCGTGAGCCAAGCGTTTCTGTTTCAGTAAAAAACGTCATTTTCCCCGCTCAGATGTCACTTTCCTCTCGCAAAGTAACGCTTGGCAGAAAAAAACGTCGCTTTCTGCGTCCAAAGCATCACTTGGAACGAAAAAATATCACTTGAAGCAAAAAAACGTCACTTTTTGCGCCCAAAAGCATCACTTGGAGCAAATAAACATCACTTGGGCGTAAAAAATGATCACTTGGACGCAAAAAATGTCGTTTCGTGGGGGAATGTCACTCGCCGGAAAACAGCATCTGGCTAAAAAAAGTCCCGCATGCGCACTGAAAGTGTCGAAGCCATTGGGTTTCGGTCGGGGAGCGAATCAGGCAAGCGTTGCGGCATGATCCTTTTAAATTGTATAATGACCAATGGGATGAAGTTAATAATGTGACCGGCGTAGATAGCACGGAACGTCAAAAGGAGAAAGCTATGAAACGCAAAATTGCAGGTGCAATCGTTGTCCTGGCCTATATGGTGACCATGTCAGCCTGCCATACCGTGAAAGGTGTCGGCCAAGACATGCAAAGCGGCGGAAGATCCATAGAGAATTCGTCCGGGAAGTAGTTCCTAGCTGGTGTCAAGTCGAAGCTCGAATAAAGGGGGAGATCTGGTTTTGCCGACGGATCTCCCCCTTTTTCGTCGGAGGGTGAACCGATTTCGCAGCCATTCCTTTGCTGTTACCGTCTGCGGCTGAATGGGGTTTGCTGTAAACTTGTTCGGTTTGACAATCCAGTGAATGCGGGGGCGTCATGGATAGGTATGGTACCGTTGTCAATTGTAAAGGGGTGACAAAATCCTACGGTACCGGTGCTGCTCGTGTGCATGCATTGCGGGGCGTGGATCTTGAAATTCGCTACGGGGAAGTGCTTATGCTGGTCGGGCCTTCCGGCAGCGGTAAGACTACTCTTCTTTCACTGATATCCGGAATCCTCGATCCGGATGACGGGGAGTGTGCGGTTCTCGACCACGTGTACCGGGATTTCAGCGCGACCGAACGAGCCCGTTTCCGGGGCAGGGCCATCGGCTTTGTGTTTCAAGCGTTCAATCTACTGCCATCGCTTACTGCCGCGGAAAACGTCGCGGTGCCGATGCTGATCAACGGGATTTCGCGTAGGGACGCTGCCTTGAAAGCCCGGCGCATGTTGGATGCTATTGGCCTCGGCGGGAGAGTGGATGCGCTACCGGACCAACTGAGCGGTGGAGAGCAGCAGCGGGTGGCGGTAGCGCGTGCGTTGGTGCATGGCCCTAAAATTCTCCTTTGTGACGAGCCTACCAGCAACCTCGACCATGCCTCGGGGGACCACGTGATGGAGATGCTGCGTCGCGAGGCGCTCGCGCCGGACCGGGCAGTGGTTGTGGTGACACACGATATCCGCCTGTTCCGGTTTGCCGACCGCATCACCCATTTGGAAGACGGCATGCTCGTCGAGTCGAACCCGGGACGGACGCGGGAGACGTCACCGTGAGCCGCCGCTATCTTCTTCCCATCCTGGCAGCCGTCGGTCTGGCTATCGGAGTAGTCGCGGTCATCAGGGAAAATCGCACTTCGCAGCCCGCCCGCCCTGCTGTGCAGCCGGCTGCTGGACCCTTTACCTCTTTCGTCGCTGGTGCCGGCATCATCGAGCCGAGCAGCGGGAATGTCGCTGTCGGGACGCCGGTGCCGGGCATTGTAAAGAGGGTTTTCGTAAAATGGGGCGACTGGGTGAGGGCGGGGGAGCCTCTTTTACAGATCGACGACCGAGACCTGCGGGCCCGACTCCCCTCGGCTCTTGCCAGAAAAAAGGAGGCGGCAGCCCGGTTCGAGCAGGCCAGGGTTCAGCTAAGGATAGCGGACAGCGTGCCCGACCGCCGGGCGATAAGCCTGGAGGAGCTAGAGACACGTCGTGCTGCCGTCGCCATAGCCTCGGCGGCTTTGGAAGGAGCCCAAGCGGAGATCGAGCAACTCAAGGCGGAGACCAGCCGCCGCACCATCCGGGCGCCGGAACAGGGTCGAATCCTGCGGGTAGAGGTGCGACCGGGTGAATTCGCGCCAAGCGGCGCGCCCTCAACTCCGTTGCTGGAATTGGGCGACGACCGGCAGTTTCACGTACGCGTGGACGTCGACGAGCATGACGCCTGGCGGGTGCGAGCGGGTGCTGCTGCGGTTGCTTCGGTCCCAGGCAATCCAAATCTCCGCACCTCACTGCATTTCATGCGCATCGAACCGTCTCTGGTGCGCAAAACCTCGCTTACCGGCAGCAGCACCGAGCGTGTCGACACCAGGGTGCTGCAGGTCATCTACCGCTTCGACCCAGAGCGGTTGCCGGAAGTCTATATCGGCCAGCAGATGGACGTGTGGATACAGGTTGCGCCGGAAAGTGCAGGAAGTCGGGCGCCACGGGTCGGGAAGCCGTGACGGCGCTGCGCGGTCGCATCTTTGCCGCCGCACTCTGCCTCCTCCTTGCGGGGTGCGCGGTTTCGGCCGACTATCGGCCCCCGAGGCCGGACCTGCCGCCACGCTGGAGCATGGGGGAGGAAGCCGGTGCCCCGCTCGTGACGGCGGAAACCCCCTGGTGGACCGCATTCGGAGATCCCCTGCTCAACGCTTTGATCGATCGCGCTCTGCGGGCGAACCCGGATGTGAGGCTGGCTGAAGCACGGGTCCTGGAAGCACGGGCCCGCAGGGGAGCGGCAACGGGTTCCTTGGCCCCCTCGCTTGATGCCAGGGGCTCCTTTACCAGGGAAAGGGAGAGCAGGAACGCGCCCAACCCCGTGCTGGTGCGACCGGGCGGGGAGGTGGAGCCTCCAGGGACGGAGAACCTCTTCCAGGCCGGTTTCGATGCCAGTTGGGAACTCGACCTTTTCGGCGGCAAGCGTCGGGCGGTCGAGGCGGTGCAGGCCGATCTCGAGTCGGCGCTCTACGAGCGCGGGGGCGTCGTCCTTACTTTAGTCGCGGAGGTGTCGAGAAACTACTTCGAATTGCGGGGAATCCAAAGGCAAAGCCGTCTCGCAGCCACGAGCGTCGCCGTCCAGAGGGACAGCCTCGCCTTGCTTCGCGCGCGATTTGCCGCCGGGATGGCAACCGATCTCGAGGTCGTGCGGGCAGAGGCAGAGGTCGAGCGGAGAGCCTCGCTGCTACCATCGCTAGACTTTTCCTACCGGAAAGCGCTGCACCGTCTGGGCGTGCTCCTGGGCGAGGCCCCAGGTGCATTTGCCGGCGAACTGCAACCGGAAAGCATCATCCCCGTCCCCTCTGGCATGCCGCCTGTCGGGGCGCCATCGGATATCCTGCGCCAGCGGCCCGACTTGCGCAGGGCCGAGAGGCAGCTAGCCGCAGCGTCGGCCAGGGTGGGGGTCGCGAAAGCTGATCTCTACCCGAGGTTCGTCGTGTCGGGTTCTCTCGCCCTGGCTAGCGAGGAGTTTGGCGATTTCTCCGACCGCGGCAGCGTGTTGTGGTCGATCGGTCCCTCCATCATCTGGCCGATCTTCCAGCGCGGCAGGATCGTGGCCAGGATCGAGGTGCGCGACGCCCAAGAGCAGCAGGCATTGATCGCGTACCGGCGGGTGATCCTGGACGCCCTGGAGGATATGGAGAATGCCCTTGCCGGGTACCGGGATGAAGCGGACAGGCGCGCAGCTCTGATAAAGGCGGTGGACGCAGATAGGCGTAATGTCGTTTTCGCACGTGGGCGGTACCAGGGCGGGCTCACGGACTTCCGTGAGGTGCTCGTGGCTGAGAGCAACCTGTTACAGGCGCAAGGCGAGCTGGCTCAGAGCGAGACCAACCTTTTGCTCGCCCTGGTTGCTTTGTACAAGGCGCTAGGCGGGGGATGGAGCGTTCCAGCCGGGGAGGGGGGTGAGTGAAGTGATCTACGTTGCTCTCAAGATGCTCTTCGGCGACCGGGGAAAATTCGCCGGACTCGTCTTCGGTATCGCCTTCACATCGTTTCTAGTCACCTTCGCGGCCTCGTATTTTGCCGGTTTCATGACGAGGGGATTCGCGCTACTCACGGAGAACGGAACCGCAGACGTCTGGGTCATGGACCCTGCGGTGAGTTCGGTCGACCAGGCATGCAACATGCCGTGGTCCGCGCTGAACCGCGTGCGCAGCGTCGCCGGTGTGAAAGCCGTGGTGCCGCTCGCCTTGGGGACGGCGGAGGTGCGCTTTCCGAACGGGCGCTTCCAGCCCTTCCAGGTGATCGGAGTCGATGACGCTACCCTTGCCGGCGTGCCTCCCATAGGGAATGGCGTTTCTTCACGCCTGCTCCGCCAGCCCGATACCGTGGTAGTCGATCCCGGCGGTACCAGTGGAAAGCTGGCTACTCCTGGCAACTCCGCCGACCAGTGGCCGCACGACGGTCCGCATCTCGAAGTGCCGAGCAGGGAATTGCGGTCCGGCGATGATTTGCTGGTCAACGACCATCGCGTCGTCGTGGTGGGAGTGTCGCAGGGGGTGCCGCGTTTTCCGCCGCGGCCGCTGATCTATCTTACCCTCGGCAACGCCGAAAGGATCTTGCCGCCTGAGCGGCGCAGACTGACCTTTGTCCTTGCCAGCGCCGCACAGGCAGTAACCGCCCCGGAGTTGGCCCGGCGCATTCAGGAGGCGACAGGTTTCCGGGCCCGCACCTCGGCCGATTTCAAGGCGGATACGGTGCGCTGGCTCCTGGTCAATTCGGAAGACGTAGGCGACATTGCGGCCATGCTTTCTTTGGCGTTGTCGGTAGGTTTCGGTGTGACAGGGATTATGTTGTACATCTTCACCCAGGAGAACCTGCGGCAGTATGCGGTGCTGACCGCGATGGGGACTACGCCGCGGGTGCTGCTCCTGATGGTGTTTGCGCAGGCGGGGATATGCGCCTTGATCGGCACCGGGTTGGGTATCGGTTTGTGTGGTATTGCCGGCGAAGCGGCTGTCAGGGCAGGTTATCCGTTCAGAATGATGTGGTACACACCGCTGTTCGGCTCTGCCATGGTATTGGTCGTCAGTGTGGTAGCCGCTGCGCTCAGCGCGCGTCCGGTTTTAAAGCTGCGCGCGACCTCGGTCTTTGCCGCGCGCTAAGGGCCGGGAGGCGACCCGCGATTAAACTGAAGCCGGATTAACAAGCTGCTGCGTTGTCGGGTTTACCTTCAGCCATGCCGCGAAGCGCTCCCTGTTTCTTCTCGACAAGATCCGCTCGAATTTCTCCTGGTTATAGAGATAAAGACAATGCCTGATCGAGGTGTAGGCAGTGAAGGTACGGTTGGGGTTTTCTGCGATCACATGCTCGCTGTACTCCCTGACCACCTTCAGATTCTCGTTCAGGCACCGGTGCAGATCGGCCTTCTGCAAAGTGCCGTCCCGCTCCAGTATGTCCTGGACAAAATCGTCCACCTTTTGGTCATCGAAAGGGAAATCCCTGAAGAAATGCCCTGCTATGGGGAGGAAGTTGAAGACGTTCACCGTTTTTGTGGCGGCAGCTGCCGCCTGCCCTGACGCTTCCACTATGCCGTCGGCGGGCTCGATCTGAGTGACCGTCGCCTGCTGCATCAGGTCCGAAGTGGCGTTCCTGATCTCCTTGAATTCGCGGTCCGCCAGTTCGAAAAGGGCGGCGAGGACATTGATCCTGCGCTTCAGATCTACGGGGATCGATCTCTTGTACTTGATCTTGTGGTCCAGCATGCTCCAGGCGTCCTGGATCAGGGACCTGATCTGAACCTCGAAGCACATCTCCGCCGCCGGGAGGTGTTTGCAGGGGTAAGCGGCATCGGGATTCAGGGTCAGGTCCATGTGCAGACCTTTGTAGCCGAAGGAATCTTCCGTGCTTTCCACTGCAGAGGTTTTATCGGTAACGTTCAGTATCTTGAAGTGCCGCTGCAGCAATTCCGACACCACGGGAACTTCATCCTCGTAGAGACAGACGATCCTGACGCCTATCAAGTCGGATATGAAGTCACTGATGCTGTAGGGTTGTTCGTCGGCCTCCAACTTGCCCTGGTACTTACGCTGGAACTTCTTGATGCACTCATCTTTGTCCTTGACGCGCCCTTCTATTTTGGTGGCCTCACCTACATCGCTTTGCCTGATCAATGTCCTGACAATGCCGACGTAGGCATCCTTGGCCGCAGTCAACTGCTTGTGGTTCCTGTCGTAGTACTTCCTGAATAGTTCTTTTTCCTGCTCAAAATCCAGTGATGCCATGTTTCAGTTCCTCATCCGTCAAGCCTGCGCTTTCCACGCCAAAGGCCGCATCACTCTACCCTGTTATCAAGCCAATTGCGAGTGATAATGACTCGCTTAGAGATGCCCGGCAAACCCGGCGCCTAGCAAAAAGAGCGGTAGAGGGCTCTGGCACAGGCAGCTGCGTCCCTCGGCGTGCTGGCTTAAGGGAGCGAAAACAGGGTAAGTGATAGAGGTGTAAAGTTGGGAGTGGAGTGTAAAGAAAGCCGTCACGGGCAGAGGGGGATCAGGTTGGATCTCTGTAGATTATTCTCCTGCTTCTTTTGAATATTCTTCAGTGCCGTCTGCGCCGTTTAGCTTCTTTTCCCGACTTAAATCCTGAATTCGGATACTTAGAGGTAGCGACTCGTGCTGGCATGGTTGATGTAAGGTTTTGGGGGCCGCGAAAAAATAACGGGAATATAGGAGATCTTCATGTCAGGAACAAGAATGGGGCGTTTGGTACGTGGGACGATTGCTGCAGGTGCAGTGCTGGTGGGGTCTGTGGCTTTCTTCGGCTGCTCCAAAGTCGAGACGGCGAAGATCGAGGGCGGCGTCGTCACCATACCCGTTGCCAAAGTGACTGAGCAAGCGAAGTTCTACAAATACGTCGATAACGGGAAAGAGATCAGTTATTTCGTGGCCAAAGCCCCGGACGGAAGTTACAAAGCCGCTTTTAACGCCTGTGATTCCTGCTTTCGCGAAAAGAAAGGGTATGAACAGCAAGGCAGCGTGATGAACTGCATAAACTGCAACCAGAAGTTCGCCATCGACCGTCTTGGTCCCAACGCCACTGGCGGCTGCAACCCCGGTTATCTCCCGATAGAGGTCAAAGGCGATGCCATTACTATCCCGGAGAGCACCCTGAAGGGTGGGGCAAAATACTTCTAAATAATCTGCATCGGCAGAGCCGGAACTATTTCCCGAATACCTTGCGCAGCAGCTCGGTTCCCCTGGCCGCCGGGTCGGTCCGTATCTTCTTTTCCTCTTCGCCCAGCATGGTGAAGAGACCGTCAACTGCTTTCCCGGTGACGTAGTTGTCGAGGTCCAGCGATTCGACTGCGGCCGAACCGAAGGGGACGGCCTGGAGTTTTTTGAGGAGCTGCCTGTAGCTATTGGCGGCGCCGACATCCTGCATGCTGGAGGTCACCACCGGTTTGAAGGCGGTAAAGATCTTGTCGCCGGTCTTGCCCCGGAAGTACTCTGTGGCGGCGGTATCGCCGCCGTTCAGGATCTTGCGGGCATCGTCGAAAGTCATCTGCTTCAGGGCCGAAACGAAGTAGTCGGTGGCCATGGGTGCCGCTTTCTCTGCAGCGCGGTTCATCCGCAGCTCGAAATCGTCCACCTGCGGTTGAAATCCGAACTTGCCCAAGAGGTTCGTGGCGGTGCGAAGCTTCTCGGGGACGAGAATCTTGATTGCCTCGTTGCGGAAGTAGCCGTCGCGCTGAGAGGCGGACTTGACCGCCCTGGTGGTGCCGGTGGCGAGCGCCTCCTTAAGTCCCTTGACGATGGTGGAATCGTCCAAGTTGCTCCCAGTGCCGCGGAATTTCTCGAGCCCCTGCGTCAGGGTATCCATGAAGCCGGCAAAACCGGATGCCGGGAGGGCAACGATGGCAACGAGGGCTAAAACTGCGAAGAGTGCACAAAACTTACGGTTCATGACGCGCCTCCGATTAGGAATTTGCGGTTACCTCTTTAATCTTCTCCCGAAGTATAACCCGATTCTCCCCGACAAACAAAACTGAGGTGGACAAGCTCTGCCCCCGGGCACTGTCGGCTGTTTCATGGCCCGGTTGCTACGGCTTCGTCGCCGTAAAGATCGCCCTTAGCGGCGCGGGGTGCCCTTCAATCGTCTTCTGTGCATCGTCCGGATCAAGAAAATCGGCCAGCGATTCAAAGCGCATCCACTCGGTGGAGCGCTGCTCTTCGCGGCTGGTACGGTTGGTGTCGACGCAGGCAATGTCGGTGAACCCGCAGCGCTCAAGCCACAAGGTCATCGCCGCAATGGACGGTATGAACCAGACGTTGCGCATCTTGGCGTAACGTCCCGGCGGCATGAAGATGGTCTCCCGATCCCCTTCCACAATCAGCGTCTCCAGAATCAATTCCCCACCCGGGCGCAGACACCCTTTCAGCTCGAAAAGATGGTCCAGCGGGGAGCGGCGATGGTAAAGGACGCCCATGGAGAAGACGCTGTCGAAGCAGGCGAGGTTAGGGGGGACCTCCTCGATGCCGATGGGGATGACATGATGCTGCGGATCGCAAAGGTAGCGTTGCATCACCTGGAACTGCTGCACCGAAAGCAGGAAGGGCTCGATGCCGAGGACGAACTCGGCGCCGGCGCCGCGCATGCGCCAGCCGTGATAGCCGTTGCCGCAGCCGACGTCGATGACTCTGCGTCCCGCCAGCGGTTGAATGTGCGGCAGCAGCCGCTCCCATTTCCAGTCGGAGCGCCACTCGGTATCGATCTCGATGCCGAAGAAATTGTAGGGGCCTTTGCGCCAGGGGTGAAAGGCCTGGAGGTGCGCCATCAGCTCTTCGCGGTCGACTTGGCCGAGGTCGTCGCTGCTGCCGATGGTGACGGTATCCAGCAGCTCGATTCTGGACGGGCTTATTTCCGGCAGCGATTGCATGGCGCTTTGCCAGCCGGCCATCTTGGCGGTACTTTCGAGGGCCAGTTTATCCGGCAGGGTCGCTTGCAGCTGCTCTGCCCAGCGTTCCTGACCCATGGCGGCTAGCTGGCGATAGAGGGCGTCGTAGTTGCTCATTTAAATGCGACCATGGAGGCGAAGTTGAAGCACTGGAACCAAAGCTCGGAGGAGGAGAAGCCAGCCTGCAGCAGCCGCTCCTGGTGGCAGGCGACGGTCTCCGGGATCATCACGTTTTCCAGCGCCGACCGCTTTTGGCTGATCTCCATATCGCTGTAACCGTTGGCCCGTTTGAAGTCGTGATGCATTTCTACGTGAAAGTGCTGCCGCGCCGGCTCGCTGAAAGCTATCTTTTCGGAGAGGATGAGGATGCCGCCCGGCCTGAGCCCGGCATGGATCCGCTTGATCAGGGCCAGACGTTGCTCCGGGGGAATGAACTGCAGGGTGAAGTTTAGGACGACGACCGAGGCGTTCTCGATGACGACGTCCTGGATATTGGCACAGATCAGCGCCACCGGGACGGTCGGCTGGGAATCGCGTGCCAGGAGTTCACGGCCGCGCTCGATCATGGCCGGGGAGTTGTCGACGGCGATTATGTCGCAGTTGGGCTGGCTGATTCGCTGGCGCATGGAGAGGGTAGCGGCCCCGAGGGAGCAGCCGAGATCGTAGCAGTGACTTCCGGCCTGGGCGTACTTGGCGGCGAGGATGCCGATGTTGGATATGATCATCCCGTAACCGGGGACCGAGCGTTGTATCATGTCGGGAAAGACTGCGACTACGCGTTCATCGAATTTAAAATCGATCATTTCCTGCAGAGGCGCAGCAAAGATATCGTCGGTTTTTCTGGTCACCTTCTTCTTGTCCTTTTTCGAGCTGGGGTGTTGGGCAAAAAAAGAAAGTCGAAGATTAACTGGTTTGCCGCGGAACATCAACCCCTTGTTATGCAGTATGGCTTTATCTTACTCCCGCCTTAGCTTGAACAGCTTCAGCTCCGCCCCTCCCTCCCATTGCGGCAGCCTCGGCATCGGCCCCTCGATCCTCACCAGGGGCGGCTCATGGTCGGCCAGTTCGTTGATCTTTCCCCACAGCGTAACGTCCCCCCAGAACTGCGGCGGTTCATCGTGCGCGGAGACGTATTTGAACACCTCCACTGGGGTGCCGCAACCTGCTTCTAATGCCTCCAACGCCAGTTGCTGAAGTAGACTGAGTCCCGTCGCCGGGTCCGGCAGTTCCTTCAGCCATCTACTTGCCGCAGCGGGAACCCAGGGGAGCGGCGCATTTGCACTCGCCGCAAGCGCCTCCAGTTCGACTCGATCCTGAAGCGTAAAAGCCCGGTCCACCCGCTCCGCAAAAAGGAACTGCTCCGCCGTCACCGGATTTCGCCGGTCAAAGAACGATGCAAGCTGCTCGTGAGAGAGCTGTCCCAGGCCGTGGAACGGCTCGATACCGGGAAAGGCATCGACGCAGATAAGGGACGCTTCCTCAACTCGAAGATGCTTCAGGCAGGCGAGGATGTGGCAAAGCATCGACTGATCGAAGAGACAGGCGTCGAGCCAGAGGATGATGTTGTATTCGGCCGCGCCTTCCAATTTGCCGTACTGGGTCTTCAAGGTTTCGAGCACATACTCCCTGCTCAACCCTCCGCCGGTGAACTGCTCGATGAATCGGGCGCGGATCTGCAGCCCGGCGTCGTCCGGCCATCCCGGCTCGCGTGGACCGTCATAGAGGATGTCGTGCCAGACGAAGACCTCACCGGGGAGGCCGCTTTTGGCAAGAGCGGCCCCCGCGATGTCTCCGCTTGTTAGGTGCAGAAGTGGTTTCATTTCAATCTCCTTGCAGGTTGCAGCGTAGCGGTCGCCTTTAAGAAAGGCTGCTTGAGGTGAGTGATGGGCAGTTTATAAATAAAGTCACCCTAATGATCAAGCTGGATTCCGTGCGCAAGATCCTTCATCCGTTGCAGATATGCATTAACACTGAACTCTCTTTCCAAAATGAAAACAAAGCCTGTACTGGCTGCATACGAACATTATGAATCAAGGAGGCAACACCAAAAATGAGGGAGGTCTTCTGCTTACGTTTTTGCCGTTTGGAGATGGCATCCGCAATCACCGCCTTGGCCTTAACTTTCGCATCCGCTGGAACGTCGGAAGGTGCACCATTTCCTTCACACTGCACGGATAAGGAGACAATCGTTTTTTCCTGCAAAGTTCTGTCCTCAAAAAAATACATTTCTCTATGTGGATCTAAGTCAGTACGCGCACCAGATGCATACTTGGTTTACCGTTTTGGAGCTTAAGTCAAAAGGACTTCGTCTATCCGGGTTTTGGCTGTACCTTAGGTATAGGGAGGGACGCGGGCGGAGAGGAGGGACGACATACTCAGCTGACAGACCAGCGTTATTCATCACGTTTTATGAGCAGCCTCCTCAAGAGGCGAGGGGACCAGCTTAGAGATATCAGTCACAAGATATTTACTGCTCTTGCCGCCAGCAAAGCGATGATAAGCAGGGAAATGATGGACTGTAGCATCATCAAGACTTTTGCCCAGCGCGACAGGACAGGGACGTCTGTTGGGGAGAATGCGGTTGAGGTGTTAAACGCCAGGAAAAGGTAATCAATGTAGTTGGGTGACCACTCTTGGAGGCCGGCGGGATGTCTGCGCTCTGGCGGCAATGTCATCTGTGGAAACAAGAATGCTCCATGAATATGATCTCCCCGCTGGGCCCTTTTATGCGGACCGCCGGCATCAAGTCTCCAGTACCAGGAGGCGAAAACGAGGATATTGGACAGCCACAGCGCAGCCGCGGATTGCAGTAACTCCTGCGGCTTTTCCAGATGTAAAGGCAGGGCTCTGATCAGCAAGGCCAGCGAGACCATCAACGCGATTGTTACCACGCTGTTCAGTACATATCCCAGCAACTGATTTACAGTGTGAGCGGCTTGGTAATAGGTGATGACAACAGGCACAATAAGCAAGGAAACGATAGTCAGAAGGAGCCAGCGTGAGCCGCCAATCAACATTGAGGAAGGCAAAGCGGCGTACAGGCCACCAAGAGCAAGAAACGCGAACAGTGCAGGCCAGCGGGAATGCACACTTTTCGCCAAGGCGTTGGATTTCTGGTTTGACATGGTTAAGCTACCTCGCACCTAGCCTGGGGTCAGGTCTTGCTTCTTGATGTTTCCCCGTTGTTCTTGGCTAAAATTCGACTAATTGTGGCGTAGTGCAGTCTGAGATGATCTGCAACTTCTTTTTGAGCATATCCGTGAGCCTGCACCGCTTCAATGATCACATCATTCCGGTGCTGCTTGTTGTTCAATTCGAGGAATAAATCCTGGAGCGATGGACGAGATAGGAATCGTTGACTGCGAGGGATCTCTCTCAATTCTTCAGCTCCCTTTGCCACTTCACTAAATTTATCAATGAAGGCCTCATCTCCAAGCAGGATCTGGCATCTTAGGTCCTCCCATAGAGATGGAGCTTCTATTCCATCTTTCACAAACTTTTTATATTCCCTGATCGCGAGTTGACGAGTTCCGCCGAACTGCTGAAGGACCCATTCTACAGTAAGGCAAGCAGCGGGAGTAGCCAAGCCACATGTTCCTCGATAACTGCTCCACTGCCATTGCTGTGGAGTAGTTATCATCTTTGCTCTTATGGGGTTTAACACGACATAGCGACATGCCTCCAGGAGATGACTTTCCTTCTCGATCAACACCGCCTTGTATCGACCCTGGAAAAGGTGCCCAACGCGGTCGTGGTTCCAGTTGAACTTCTGGGTGTATGCGCCGTTAAGCTGTCGCATTCCTCTGCTAAGCGTGCTGTCAAGGGTCTCAATAACGAGGTGGTAATGGTTATTCATGAGGCAGTAGGCATGACAAACCCAATTGAACAGGTTGCAGCACTTTGCAAGGATACCTAGAAACACTGTGCGGTCTTTGTCGACCTGGAATACGTCTTTGCGCTCGTTGCCTCGCGAAGTTACGTGATACAGTGCTCCGTCAAATTCAATGCGTAGGGGACGAGCCATGACAAGGGCCTCTTAGAACTGGGATAGTTCTTTCCGCCTAAGTAAGCCACCAAAACATCAAGAAGCAAGACCTGACCCCCAGGCTGTGCTCGATCAAGCTTATTTTCCGCTGGGTGCGCATTTGCCTCCAGCTCGCAATGCTCAATGATATCTAGTACATCGCCTTCTCAAACCCGTAATCCTGGGAGGCTGTCGAAGCAGCCTTTGGCACTTCTCCAGCGGCTACTACATCAGGGGACGAAGAAGGGAGATTCGAGCCTTTAACTTATCTAGATTTGACATGGTGTTTTATTTATGGTAATTGGGTACTCCAATACTATTATGGGGCGCAGGAAGCTGCCAGCCCGGGAGGAAGCCCAGAGGAAGCGGATCATGAAAACCGGTAAGAAAAACACGAACTACAACCGAAGCGTCTGCCGCGCGCTGGACGTTCTGGAGCAGTTCCTCCTGGAGGACCACGAGATCGGTCTGACGGAGCTGAGCCGGCGCCTCAAGCTGCCTAAGAACAACATCTTCCGTTTGCTGGCGACACTGCAGCTGCGCAACTACGTCTCCAAGGACCCGGTGACGGAGCGGTATCAACTGGGGTTCATGACGGTGGAACTGGCCCAGAAGGCCCTCCAGCAGCGGGGACTGGGAGGAGCACGGACGGTCATGGAGCGGTTGGTGCGCGCGTGCAACGAGACCACCTGCGTCTCGATCATGTCTGACTACAGCGTGATAAATCTCGACTCGGTCGAGTGTGACCACAACCTGCGGGTCATGCCCGCCCTTGGCGTGCAGCTTCCCGCCTACTGCACCGCGCCGGGAAAGTCATTAATGGCGCATTTTGCCGATGAGGCGATCGCCAAGTACACCTCGAACAACAAGTTCGAAAAGCACACGCCGCACACCATCACCGATGCGGAGAGCTGGAAGGACCAACTGCGGGAAATTGCCCGGCAGGGGTACGCAGTGGAGTCGGAGGAATTGAACCTGGGAGTGACCAGCGTCGGCGCCCCCATCCGCGACTACACCTCGCGCGTCATCGGAGCGGTGAGCATGCTCGGCCCCTCGCAGCGCTTTCATCGCGAGCGGATAGAGCAGGAGCTTGTGCCGCTTTTGAAACGGGGGGCAGCGGATATCTCCGCCGCGCTCGGCTATTGAAGCGATGCGGGGCTAGGGCGGATAGGGCGGATAGGGCGGATAACGGGAATAAATTACAGGGGATGAGCGACATGAAATTCAACGGAACCGAATCCTACATCGCCACGGACGATTTGAAGCTTGCGGTCAACTCGGCCATGGTGCTGGGGCGCCCGCTGCTGGTGAAGGGGGAGCCGGGTACCGGCAAGACCATGCTGGCGGAGGAGGTGGCGCGGGCTTTAGACAAGCCGCTCTTCCAGTGGCACATCAAGTCGAGCACGAAGGCCCAGCAGGGGCTCTACGAGTACGACGCGGTCTCGCGCCTGCGCGACTCGCAGCTGGGGGACGCGCGGGTGCACGAGATCGGGAACTACATCGTGAAGGGGAAGCTTTGGGAGGCATTCGAGTCGGAACGGCAGGCGGTGCTTCTCATCGACGAGGTGGATAAGGCGGATATCGAATTCCCCAACGACCTGTTGCGCGAGCTGGACCGGATGGAGTTCTACGTCTACGAGACCAAGGAGCTGGTGCAGGCGAAGCATCGTCCGGCGATCATCATCACCAGCAACAACGAGAAGGAACTCCCTGACGCGTTTTTGCGCCGCTGCTTTTTCCATTACATCCGCTTCCCGGACCGGGAGACGCTGGAGAGCATCGTTTCGGTGCATTATCCAGGCCTGAACCGGGCTCTGGTGAAGGAGGCCCTGGAGGTGTTCCTCGGGGTGAGGGAGATGCCGGGGCTGAAGAAGAAGCCCTCGACCTCGGAGCTCCTCGACTGGCTGAAGATACTGGTCGCGGAAGGTGTTTCGCCGCAGTCGCTGCAGAAAGCGGGAAAGGAAAGGGAGATCCCGCCCTTGCACGGGGCGCTTCTCAAAAACGAGCAGGACCTGCAGCTCTTCCAGGGGCAGCCCCGGCGCTCGGGTCTCGGCTTCAGGACCTGAGGCGATGCTGATCGACTTCTTCCTGGGGCTCAAGCGCGCCGGCGTGCCGGTGACGCTGAACGAGTTCCTGACCCTCCTGGAGGCGCTCAAAAAGCGGCTCGCCTTCGGCAGCGCGGAGGAGTTCTACTATCTGGCGCGCCTGATCCTGGTGAAGAGCGAGGCCCACTACGACAAGTTCGACCGGGTCTTCATGGAGTTCTTCGCGGGGGCGACGCTCGGCGGTGACGAACTATTCGCGGAGATCCCCGAGGAGTGGCTCAGAAAGATCAAGGAGAAGTTTCTCTCCGAGGAGGAAAAGCGGCAGATCCAGGCGTTGGGGGGGCTGGACAAGCTCCTGGAGACCTTGAGGCAAAGGCTTGCCGAGCAGAAGGAGCGGCACCAGGGGGGGAGCAAGTGGGTCGGCACCGGCGGCACCTCTCCCTTCGGCGCCTACGGCTACAACCCGGAGGGGATACGGATCGGCCAGGCGGAGTCGCGGCACCGTCGGGCGGTCAAGGTGTGGGACAAGCGGGAGTTTAGAAACCTCGACGGGGGGGTGGAGCTTGGGACCCGCAACATGAAGATGGCTCTGCGCCGGGTGCGCGATTTCGCCCGCGAAGGGGCCAGGGAGGAGCTGGATCTCCCGGGGACCATCCGCGCCACCGCCAACAACGCCGGCTATCTCGACCTGCGCATGGTCCCAGAACGGCACAACAAGGTGAAGGTGCTATTGCTTTTGGACGTGGGAGGCTCGATGGACCCCCACGTGGAGCTGTGCGAGCAGCTCTTCTGTGCGACCCGCAGCGAGTTCAAGCACCTGGAGCATTACTATTTCCACAACTGCGTCTACGAGAAGGTGTGGCGCGACAACCTGCGCCGCCGTCAGCACCACCTCCCCACCTTCGACCTGATCCACCAGTTCGGCCCGGACTGGAAGCTGATTTTCGTAGGCGACGCGACCATGGGCCCTTACGAGATCGAGTGGCCCGGCGGGAGCGTGGAGCACGACAACGACGAGCCGGGTTCTACCTGGCTTACAAGGCTTTTGACCCAGTACCCGCGCGCCGTCTGGCTGAACCCGGCGCCGCAGCAGGAGTGGGAATCGACCCGGTCGGTGCGCCTCATCCGGCAGCTGATGGGAGAGCGCATGTTTCCCCTGACCCTAGACGGGGTAGGGGAGGCGGTCGAGTTGTTGAACAGGTAAACGCCACCTTAAGGAGTTTCCCATGCCGCCATACGCCGGATTTGAACAGGGCCCGATCCGCCCACCCAGCGAAGCAGACAGCCTCCTGATCCGGGTGAACCGGAACTGCCCCTGGAACCGCTGCACCTTCTGCTCCATCTACAAGAAACAGAAATTCTCCATCCGTCCGGTTGAGGACGTCATCCGCGACATCGACACCATTTACCATTTGATCACAAACATTGCTCAAGGCGTGCCGCCGCAGAACCTGCGGGGAGACCATCAGGGGGTGCTGGCGGCTTGGAGCTGGTACTGCTCCGGGATGCAATCGGTCTTCCTGCAGGATGCCGACTGCTTCACCTACCGTCCCGAAAACCTGGCGCGGATTCTCAACCACCTTAAGGAGAGGTTCCCCGGGGTGAAGAGGATCACCTGCTATGCCCGCTCCGAGAGCCTCGCCCGTACCCCGGACGCAGCCCTGAGGGAGTTGGCCGCGGCGGGGCTGAACCGGATCCACGTGGGGATGGAGACCGGTTCGGAAGCGCTGCTAAGGCTTGTGCGCAAGGGGGTGGACAAGGAGGGGCAGGTTCAAGCCGGGCTCAAGGTGAAGGGGGCGGGGATCGAGCTCTCCGAATATTTCCTCGCGGGGCTGGGCGGCACTGAGCTTTCCCGGGAGCACGCCGAGGAGAGCGCAGACGTCATCAACCGGATCAATCCCGACTTCATCCGCTTCAGGAACCTGCACATCCGGGAAGGGATCGACCTCTTCCCGGGAAGCCCGGACAAGAGCTTCCGCTTCGCGTCGGACGCGGTTTTGGCCCGGGAGATCGGCACCTTCCTGGAAAACCTCGACGGTATCGCCAGCGCGGTGAGAAGCGACCATGCCTTCAACCTGTTTCAGGAGATAAACGGCGCTTTGCCCTCAGGCAAGGAGCGCCTGGTCGCGGTCCCAAGGAGGTTTCTGGAGCTGGAGCCGGAAGAGCGGATGCTGTTCCAGGTGGGGAAGAGGACGGGGCATCTGCAGCGTCTGGACGATCTGAAGCGCCCGGAGCAGGTCGAGCCGGTGCGTAAGATCTGCAGGCAATCGGGAATCACGGCCGCCAACGTCGATGAGCGGATGCACGAGTTGATGCACGAGTTGATGCAGGACAGGCTGCGAAGGGGCATCTACGGGTAGCTTGGGCGAAGTTCGTTGCGATGCGCTTGCCGCTCCGGATTCCCTTAATGTTCCTGTCGTTCGTTGATGCATATTTTAAAACGATGTGCTATTATCCTGTACACATTTTTATTTTAATGAATACGGTGACGCCATGGCCTTGTCGAGCGATCCTGCTGCGGAGTTTTTCCTAGGTAAATTCAGCAATTTGGAACAGCTGTTCGGTCAGGCCCAGTTCGGTGTCTCCATCATAGACTGCGACCTGCGCTACATCTACGTCAACGACCGGATGGCGTCGATCAACGGCGTGCCCCCAAAAGAGCATCTGGGGAAGACCGTAAGGGAGGTCGACCGCTTCGTCGCTCTGGTGGTGGAGCCGTTGCTGAACCGGACCATCCATGAGGATCATTCCTTCGTGGACCTTGAGATACGGCTGTCGAAACCGGGCGACCCTCAGGAGAAATCCTGGTTGATCTGCTCTTATCCCCTCAAGGAAAGCGACGGTTCCGTGACCCGCTGCGGCCTGGTGGTTCAGGATATAACCGAGCAGAAGCTAAGGCAGAGCCTGCAGACAGAGCGGCTGCAGGTTGAGGCCTTCCTCTCAAACCTCTCTTCCGCCTTCATCAACGTGCCGGTGAGCGAGGTGGATCGAAAGATAGAAAAGGCATTGCAAAAGGTCGTCAACTTCCTCGGTTTCGAAAGAAGCAGCATCTGGCACTTCACCCCTGATCGCAGTAGTTTGCGCATCACTCATTCCTACGCGCTCCCCGGCGTCAAGCCACCCCCCACAGAATTGATGAACCTGATCCCGATATGGATCGAGATGATCCAGCTTGGGGAGAGCTTCCGCGTCTCCGACGTTGAGGAGCTGTCGGACAAGTTTTGGAGGGAAAAACAATACTGCAAGGACCAGGGCGGCATCAAGTCCATCATGTTCATTCCCGCCAGTGTCGGCGGCACCATAGTCGGCGCCATCACCTTCGTTTCCTACAGCGTCAAGAAAGAGTGGCCCGACGAGCTGACTCAGAGGCTCCGCCTTTTATGGGAAGTTTTCGCCAACGCCCTCGAGCGTAAGAGGGCCGATCAGAAAATCCAGAACGCCCTGGCGGAAATACGACAGCTGAAAGACCGCCTGGAGGCGGAAAACGTCTATCTGCGCGACCAGATCGACGTGGAATATAAGCACGAGGAGATCATCGGCAAATCGGAGGCGATAAGAAACGTGCTGCAGCAGATACAGCAGGTGGCGCCAACCGATTCCACTGTGCTCATCCTGGGCGAAACCGGCACCGGCAAGGAACTGATAGCGAGGGCGATCCACAACGCCGGCCAGCGCAAGGCACGCGCCATGATCAAGGTGAACTGCGCCGCATTGCCGGCAGCCCTCATCGAGGCGGAGCTGTTCGGTCACGAAAAAGGGGCCTATACCGGAGCCGTATCCTCCCAGATCGGGCGCTTCGAGGCGGCTAACGGATCGACCATCTTCCTGGACGAGATAGGGGAGCTCCCCCTGGAGCTGCAGTCGAAGCTGCTGCGGGTCATCCAGGAAGGGCAATTCGAGCGCCTGGGAAATTCGAAGCCGGTCAAGGCGGATGTGAGGGTGATCGCCGCGACCAACGTGAGCCTGAAGCAGGCAGTGAAGGAAGGAAAATTCCGGGAGGACCTATATTACAGGCTCAACGTCTTCCCTATTTTCGTCCCCCCGCTGCGCGACCGGCAGGAGGACATACCGCTGTTGGTATGGGCGATGGTGGAGGAGTTCTCCAAGGTTTTCGGCAAGACCATCGAGCGCATTCCCAGGAAAAACATGGAGATCATGGAGCGCTACTTGTGGCCGGGAAACATAAGGGAGCTGAGAAACCTGGTGGAACGGGCCATGATCCTCAGTAACGGCGGCACCCTGGTGGTGGACATTCTGGATGGATCCGCCGCGGCCGCAAACGAGCCGATGACGATGGAGGCCGCGGAAAGAAAGCATATAGGCTTCATACTGGAAAAGACGGGGTGGCGCATCCGCGGCAAGGGTGGCGCGGCCGAAATTCTCGACATGAAACCCACCACGCTGCATTCCCGGATCAAGAAACTCGGCGTCAAAAGGAAGAACGGAACGCTCGAACCGCCCCCCGCTGCAGAGAAACCAACTTCCTGATCCCTGTCTCACCCACCTGGTCCGCAGCGTAAAGGTGGCACCTGCCCCCACCCCCTGACCCCCTCCCGCAAGGGGAGGGGGGAATAAGCTCCTTCACCCCCGACGAAATATCGCCTCCTGTACGAAATATCGTCTCTCCCCTCTTGGCTGCATCAGACCCCGGTAATCCTCCCCTTTTCACGCCGCTTCTCCCTCCCTCTGGGGTACTGCGAAGCCCTTCATCTAAATCTCCCGACGAAATATCGCCGCTGTCCACAAAAGGAATATAACGCTGTCGGCTGCGTGATACTTAAAATTATAACTGTTATTTTAATGGTTTATTTGATTTAACTTTGATGAATTATTAGTTGGCATGCTTGCTGTATAACACTAGTTTACTAATTCGGCGGTTTCGGGGCCGGTAAAAGGAGCCGGGTGATATGAGCAAGCCTGTTTTTGTCGGACTCGACATAGGTGCGTCAAGGACGAAGGTCGCCGTCATGGATGTAGACGGCGCCCTGATCGGGTACGCGGTGAAGAAATCGGGCACCGATTTCGGCCGGACCGCCTCGGCGTGCCTAGATATCTCGCTGAAGATGGCGGGGGCCACGCGGTCCCACGTGGAGAGGGCGGTGGCGACGGGGTACGGCAGGGCCAACGTACCCTTCGTCACCAAGACCAGCAAGGCGGAGATAGGGTGCCTGGCGAGAGGATGCAGCCATTACTTTCCCGGGGCGCTTTCCATCATCGACATCGGCGGGCAGGACAACAAGATCGTCAAGCTGGATGCTGCCGGCAGGCGGAGCAGCTTCAAGATGAACCGCAAGTGCGCGGCCGGCACCGGCGCCTTCCTGGAGGAAATGGCCGGGCGCCTCGACATCCCCCTGGAGGAGATGAACGACCTGGCCCGGCAGTCGGAGGAGATGGTCAAACTGGGAAGCTACTGCACGGTCTTCTCCGGCACCGAGGTCCTGGAAAGCATCCGGCACGGCAAAAAGGTGAGCGACATCGTCAAGGGGATCTTCTACTCGGTCATCAAAAGGGTCCTGGAGATGGATTCGCTCACCGACCGGGTGGTTATGACGGGTGGGGTGGTGGCGCACAACCCGTACCTGGTCCGCATGACGGAGGAGCTGATCGGGCGCGAGGTGCTCCTCCCCAAACTCCCGCAACTGGCAGGGGCCGTCGGCGCCGCCCTCTACGCCAGGGCGGGAGAAGCCGCCGCCGTACCGCAACCGCTGCTAAGGAGAGTGAAATGAAAGAAGAAACCAAGCTGGCGAGGAAGAAGATAGAGGCCACTAGCCTAATGAACAGGATCATGGCCGACTATTTTCTGGACCTGAACCAGGCGTCCGCCAGCAACAGCCGCAAGGTCGCCTGGTGCACGAGCGTAGGCCCCGCCGAACTCTTGAGGGCCATGGGCTTTGCGGTGCACTTCCCGGAAAACCACGCCGCCATGCTGGGGGCGACGCGTCTTGCCACCGACCTGATCCCGGAGGCGAACGCCATAGGGTATTCGCCCGACATCTGCTCCTACCTCACCTCCGATCTCGGCGCCTACCTCAAAGGCTTCACCCCGCTCGCCAAGGCCTACCCCGGCATAGCGGCGGTCCCCAAGCCCGACGTGCTGGTCTACAACACCAACCAGTGCCGCGACGTACAGGACTGGTTCGCCTGGTACGCCCGGGAGCTGGGGGTGCCGTTGATCGGTATCACCTCGCCTAAGAACGTGAACGAGGTGACCGAGGCCCACGTGGAGGACGTGACGAGGCAGTTGGAGGCGCTGGTCCCGGTACTGGAGGGGATCGCCGGCGCGCCGCTCGACCTCGCGCGGCTTAAGGAAGTGGTCGCTCTCTCGCGCGACTGCACCGAACTCTGGAAAGAGGTCCTGGAGACTGCCACGGCGGTCCCAGCGCCCCTTACCTTCTTCGACGGGACCATCCACATGGGGCCGGCCGTGGTGCTCCGGGGGACGCCGCAGGCGGTCGAGTACTACCGGGTGCTCCTGGCCGAGTTGGAGCAGAGAAAGGCTACGCGGGAAGCTGCGGTTGCCGGCGAGGAATACCGCATCTACTGGGACGGCATGCCGGTGTGGGGGCGCCTCAGGCCGCACTCCGAGCTCTTCGCGGGGCTTAAGACCAACGTGGTCGCCTCCACCTACTGCTCCAGCTGGATCTTCCCGGCCTTCGACGCCGAAGAGCCGCTGCGCAGCATGGCCAAGGCGTACCTGGAACTCTTCATCGTCCGCTCCGACGCCTACAAGGAGCGCTACCTGGCCGATATGACGAAGAAATTCCGCATCGACGGGATCGTCTACCACGACGCCAAAACCTGCCCCTACAACTCCAACAGCCGCTACGGCATGCCGCAGCGCCTGGAGGCGGAGACGGGGCTGCCGTACCTGGTCATCTCCGGCGATCTCAACGACATGCGCTGCGTCTCCGACGAACAGACCAAGACCAACGTGGAAGCATTCATCGAACAACTCGAGGAGGGGAAATGACCATGCTGGACTCACTTTTCAAGCCCAAGGCCGTCGCCATCGTCGGCGCCTCCACCAAGGAACTCTCCATAGGGAACGTCATCATTCGCAACCTGCAGCGCTACGGCTACCGCGGGAAGATCTATCCGCTGAACCCCAACGCACCCGAGGTCTGCGGCCTTAAGGCCTACAAGACGCTGGACGAGATTCCCGACCAGGTCGACCTGGCCCACGTCATCATCCCCAGCCAGTTCGTGCCGCAGACCATCGAGGAGTGCGGCCGGAAGGGGATCAAGGCGGTCATCATCAACTCCGCCGGTTTCTGCGAGCTGGGCGAAGAGGGGGCGCAGCTGCAGGACGATTTCCTGCGCCGCGGCAAGGAGTTCGGGGTGCGTGTCTTCGGCCCCAACTGCCAGGGGATCATCAATTCCGACCCGGCGCTGAAGGCGTACTGCAACTTCACCTTCACCTTTCCCGAGCCCGGGCACGTCTCCGTTGTGGCGCTGAGCGGCGGCGTGGGCGCGCTCATCATGCAGGCGCTCGCGGACCTCGGGGTGGGGCAGCGCTTCTACGCCTCCAACGGCAACGCCTGCGACATCTCAGTCACCGAGATCCTCAGCTACTACGGCGAGGACGAGGCTACCAAGGCGGTGGTCCTTTACACCGAAGGGTTCCCGAACCCGGGCGAATTCCTGGCGGTCGCCCGCGAGGTCGCGGCTAAGAAACCTATCCTCGCCATGAAGGCCGGGCGCACCGAACAGGGGGCGAAGGCCGCCTCCTCGCACACCGGCTCGCTGGCCGGGGTCGACATCGCCACCGAGCTCATCTTCGAGAAGACCGGCATCCTCTCCTTCATCGACGAGGGGGAGATGGCCAGAGCCGCCATGGCCTTCGCCACCCAGCCGATCCCCAAGGGAAACCGGGTGGGGATCATCACCAACACCGGCGGACCGGCCGTCATCGCCACGGACGTCCTGGTCTCCTGCGGGCTGGACGTGCCGAAACTCTCCGCAGAGTCGATCGAGCGTTTGAGGCCGAGCCAGCTCCCTGAGGCGGCCTTGGAGAACCCGATCGACGTGGTGGCCACGGCCGGTGGAGTGCCGTTCCGCGGTGCGCTGGACCTGTTCCTCTCCGAGGAGGGTATCGACAGCATCTTTATCAACTTTGTCACCGCCCCCTTCACCGACACCGACGAGGTGGCCCGGCAGATAGTGGAAGTGAACCGCCTCGCCAAAAAGCCGATCGTCTGCAACTTCATGACCGACCTGAGCCAGGAGCGTTTCCGGAAAACGAGGGACATCCTCAAAGAGGGTGGGGTCCCGATCTACGCGAACCCCTCGGACGCCGCCAAGGCCCTGGGGGCGCTGGCCCAGTACGGACGCCTGCGCCGGCGCGACATCGGCCGCCCGGAAAAGCGCGGCGGTGTGGATGCGGCGCGGGCCCAGGCGGTCGTCGACCAGGCGCGCAAGGAGGGGCGCCAGGTACTCTCCGCGACCGACGTCTATTCCATCTTCGAGGCCTACGGCATCCCGGTGGCGCCGTGGCGGATGGCGGGAAGCGCCGCCGAGGCGGTCGCCGCGGCGGAAGTGGTCGGCTACCCGGTGGTGGTGAAGGTCGACTGCGAGGAGATCGACCACAAAAGCGACATGGGGGGGGTGGCCGTCAACCTGAAAGACGGAGCCGCCGTCGCCGCTGCGGTGGAGTCGATGCAGGAGAGGCTTTCGAGCTTCGGGAAGCTTAGATTCCTGGTGCAGAAATTCCTCCCCGGGGGGCGGGAGCTGATCGTCGGCGCCACAGAACAGCCTGGACTCGGGCACCTGGTGATGTTCGGCCTGGGCGGGATCTACGTCGAGGTGTTGAAGGACGTCTCCTTCAAGATTTCCCCGGTGACCCGGGTGGAGGCGGGGGAGATGCTTTCCTCCATCAAGACCGCAGCGCTCCTTAACGGCGTGCGCGGCGAGAAGGGTATCGACCGGGAGGCGGTCACCGAGTTGATCGAGCGCGTCTCGCAGCTTCTGAGCGATCTCCCCATGATCCGCGAGATGGACCTGAACCCGGTCATGGCGTTCGAAAAAGGGGCCTTTGCCGTCGACGGCAGGATCAGGATCTAATCCGCACCGACGGCCAACAATAAACCAACAGGAGGAACTTCGATGCTTAAGAAAGCGTACATACCCTACCGCGGTTACTACAGCACCCCCTTCGCCAAGTGGCAGGGGACCCTCGCCAACGAACACTCCATAGTCTTTGGCGCCGCCACTTCCAAGAGGTTTTTTGAGAGCAAGGGGTGGGACCCCAAGAGCATCGAGTACCTGCTGGTGGGGAGCACCGTGTACCAGAAGCAGTGGTTCTACAGCGGGCCGTGGGCCGCGGCCCTGATGGGGGCCGAAGCCACCCCCGGCATCCTGGTGAGCCAGGCCTGCTCCACCTCCACCTTTTCCATCTACCAGGCGGGTATGGGGGTTGAGACCGGTATGTTCGAGAACAGCTGGTGCCTCATGGCCGACCGCCTTTCCAACGGCCCGCACGCCGCCTGGCCCAACCCCGCGGGCCCCGGCGGCCAGCAGATCGCCGAGGACTGGGTCATGGACAACTTCGGCAGGGACCCCTGGGCCGGCGAGGCCATGATCCAGACCGCGGAAAACGTGGCCAAGGAGTACGGGGTGACCCGCGAGGAGTGCGACGCGCTCACGCTGCGACGCCAGGAGCAGTACCTCGATTCCCTCGCCAACGACCGCGAGTTCCAGAAGAGGTACCTGTTCCCGGCCCAGGTGCAGCTCTCAAAGAAGAAATCGACCCTCCTGGAGGCCGACGAGGGGGTTGTCACCAGCACCAGGGAAGGGCTTGCCTCCCTGAACCCGGTCCTCCCCGGCGGGGTGCACACCTTCGGCGCCCAGACCCACCCGGCCGACGGCAACGCGGGGATCTGCGTCACCACACGCGAGAAGGCGAGGGAGCTCTCCGCAGACCCGGGCGTCGTGGTGCAGTTGGTCTCCTTCGGATTCGCCCGGACCAAGAAGGCGCACATGGCTGCGGCCGTGGCCCCGTCGGCGCAGATGGCGCTCAATGGGGCAGGGATCAAGGCGTCCGACCTGGGCGCGGTGAAGACCCACAACCCCTTCGCCGCGAACGACATCGTCATGGCCAAGGTGATGGGGCTCGATCTCGACAGCATGAACAACTACGGCTCCTCGCTCATCTTCGGCCACCCCCAGGCCGCCACCGGCGCGAGGCTCATCGTCGAGGGGATCGAGGAACTGGCCCAGAAGGGGGGAGGCTACCTCCTCTTCTCCGGCTGCGCGGCAGGCGACACCGCAGCCTCCCTCGTTTTGAAGGTTAATTAGAAAAGGGGGGCAGGAGCTCTCCCCCTCCCTTGACGGGAGGGGGCAGGGGGGTGGGTGAACCTGGCAGTAGCGCAAAAGGTGGCACCTACCCCCACCCCCTAACCCCCTCCCGCCGGGGGAGGGGGGACTTTTTCGTCAACTGCAACATCCTGTCCCCTAGCGGGCGGGTGAGCTGGCTGGGCGGAATGAAGCGTTCCGCCAGAGGGACAGGCACCTACGGAGCCAGTCCCTTCCGCCCCCGCCCGAAGCCATCAACCATTTTCAAAGGGAGCGAAACCATGGGCTATCAGTTCCTCAATATGAACCGGGAAGACCGGGTCCTCACCATCAACTTGAACCGTCCCCCCACCAACCCGCTCAGTCGCGGCTTCGGCGAGGAGCTGCTCAAGGCCTTCACCGAGGCGGAGGGGATGGACGACGTGAAC
This sequence comes from Citrifermentans bemidjiense Bem, assembly GCF_000020725.1. Classification (NCBI taxonomy): domain Bacteria; kingdom Pseudomonadati; phylum Thermodesulfobacteriota; class Desulfuromonadia; order Geobacterales; family Geobacteraceae; genus Citrifermentans; species Citrifermentans bemidjiense. The sequence goes on from NC_011146.1 coordinate 1,633,343, forward strand.
GTGGTGGTCATCACCAGCGCGCTGGAGAAGGCTTTCATCGCCGGCGCCGACATCAAGGAGATGTCCGCCATGGGGCAGGCCGAATCCGAGGCCTTCTCGAAGCTGTTGCAAGACGCGAACAACACCCTCGACCGGATGAAGAAGGTGGTCATCGCCGCCATCAACGGCCACGCCCTGGGAGGGGGGTGCGAACTCGCCATGGCGTGCGACTACCGCTTCATGGCGGCGGGGAAGGCGCTGGTCGGCCTTCCTGAGGCCGGGCTCGGCATCGTCCCCGGGGCGGGGGGAACCCAGCGGCTGCCGCGCCTGGTGGGGCTTGCCAAGGCGAAAGACATCCTTTTGTGGGGCAAGGTGATGGGGCCGGAGGAGGCGCTAGCCATTGGGCTCGTGGACCGGGTGATCCCGGCGGAGAGCTTCCTCGACGAGGTGATGGAATTCGCCCACCGGCTCGCCTCCGGCGCCGGCAAGGCGCTTGGCTTCATCAAGGTGGCGGTCAACGAAGCGGTGGACCTCCCCATGGAACAGGCGCTGGCGGTGGAGCGCAAATACGGCCTGGCGAACCTGCTCACCCACGACGCGAAGGAAGGGCTCACCGCCTTCGGCGAGAAGAGAAAACCGAACTTTTTAAGCAGATAACCTCAACGATTTCGATAACGAGACCAACTCACTACGATTGCAAAAAGGAGGATACGCATGAACGTCGAGGATATCACCACAATGGGAATGGCAGGCGCCGGCAGCATGGGGGCGGGAATCGCCCAGGTGGCGGCGATGGCGGGGCTCAAGGTGCAGGTGGTGGACACGGGCGCAGGGGCGTGCGACCGCGCCAGGAAGACCATCGTGAAAAGCCTGGAGCGGATCGTCAAGAAGGGGACCATGACGGAAGCCCAGATGGAGGAGACCCTGGGGCGGATCAGCTTCTCCACGGACGTGGCGAGCTTCAAAGGGATTCCCTTCATCTTCGAGGCGGTGTTCGAGGACATCGCGGTGAAGAAGGAACTCTTCGCCAAACTCGACGCGGTCTGCGGCGAGGACACCATCTACGCCACCAACACCTCTTCCATCTCCATCACCGAGATGGCGGCCCTGGTGAAAAACCCCGCTAACTTCGTCGGGATGCACTTCTTCAACCCGGTGCCGGTGATGAAGCTGGTCGAGGTGATCCCCGCGCTGCAGACGGCAGAGGCGACCAAGAACCTCGCGCTCGCCATGTCCCAAAAGCTCGGCAAGACCTCCATCACCTGCAAGGACACCCCCGGTTTCGTCGTGAACCGCCTCTTCGTCCCCTACATCATCGACGCGGTCCGGCTGCTCGAGGAAGGGGTGGCGTCGGCCGAGGACATCGACATTGCCATGAAGCTCGGCTGCAACATGCCCATGGGGCCGCTCGAATTCCAGGACTTCGCCGGGGTCGACATCGGCTACCACGTCACCAACATCTTCCACGAGTACCTGAAGCAGGAGCGCTTCGCCCCCCCGGGGCTCTTGCGCAACATGATCAAGGCGGGCTACCTGGGACGCAAGGCGGGACGAGGGTTCTACGAGTACCCGGCCAGCTGAAAAAACGTCGATAAATCGATCCAACCGAAATAGGAGGCCTACCATGGCTGCAACGATCTGGAAGGAAATCAAGAACTGGCGCGAGATCTACAACTCGCGCGTCACCACCGCCGACGAGGCGCTCAAATCGGTCAACTCCGGGGACCGTCTCTACCTGACCGGCAACGCCTCCGTTCCCCTGCAACTTTTGGATGCGCTGGTGAGGCGTGCGCCGGAGCTGCGCGATGTCGAGGTCTCCCAGGTGCTCACCATCTGCCCTCAGGACTACGTCTCGCCCGAGATGCAGGGGCACGTGCGGGTCAACACCATGTTCATCAGTCCCAACGTCCGCCAGGCGGTAAACGAAGGGCGCGCCGACTTCACCCCGGTGCTCCTCTCCGAGTTCCCCCTGCTCTTCAAAAACGGCCATCTCCCGCTGGATGTGGCGCTTTTGAACGTCTCCTTGCCCGATGAAAACGGTTTCTGTTCGCTGGGGGGAGAGGCCGGCCTCACCATGACGGCGGCCGAGTCGGCGCGGATCGTCATCGCCCAGGTGAACAAGAAGATGCCGCGCACGCTCGGGGACACCTTCTTCCACGTCTCGCGCATGACCCATATCGTCGAGGTGGATGCGCCGCTGACAGAAAGGCACATGGCGGAGGAGGGAGACCCCGAGATCGTCGAGCAGATAGCGGGGCACATCTCCAGCCTCATCCCCGATGGCGCCACCATGCAGCTTGGCATCGGCGCCATTCCCGACGCGGTCTTGAAGCACCTGTTCAGCAAGAAGGACCTGGGGATCCATTCCGAACTGATCTCCGACGGCGTCATCGACCTGGTGGAGGCCGGCGTCGTCAACTGCTCCAGGAAGACCCTGCACCCGGGCAAGATCGTCTGCGGCTTCCTCCTTGGGACCAAGCGTCTCTACGACTGGGCGCACAACAACCCGATGATTGAGCTGCGCCGCACCGAGTACGTGAACGACCCATTCGTGGTGGCGCAAAACGACCGCATGGTCTCGGTGAACGCCGCCATCGAGGTCGACTTCACCGGGCAGATCTGCGCGGACAGCATCGGCCCCAGGATGTACTCGGCGGTCGGCGGTCAGATGGATTTCGTCTACGGCGCGTCCCGCTCCAAGGGAGGCGTCGCGGTGATCACCATGCCGAGCACCTCGACCCTCAGGGACGGATCCGTGGTCAGCAAGATCACGCCGCTTTTGAAGCACGGGGCCGGCGTGGTGACCAGCCGCAACCACGTGCGCTACCTGGTGACCGAATACGGCGCGGCTGACCTCTACGCGAAAAGCGTCCGCCAGCGCACCCAGGCCCTGATAGGCGTCGCCCACCCCATGTTCCGGGAGGAGCTGACCGAGAAGGCGAAGGAACTCAGGTACATCTAAAAACCGGACGGGCAGGTGCAGCGCCGCCTGCCCGTCCACCGCACAGCCAGCCGATACGGCCAACGCGATAAAGGAACCTCAACCATGAAAAAGATAATCTCCGGCAACGAAGCGATTGCCTTGAGCTTTGAAGATTCCGGCGGCGTCTTCGCCTCCGGCTATCCCGGCACGCCCAGCACAGAAACGCTGGAAGAGGTCGCCCGCCTGGGAAACGTGTACTGCGAATGGGCCCCGAACGAAAAGGTCGGGCTGGAATCGGCCATCGGCGCCTCCCTTGCGGGCGGCAGGGCGCTCGCCACCATGAAGCACGTGGGGGTGAACGTCGCGGCCGACGCGTTGATGACCCTCACCTATACCGGGGTGAACGCGGGCCTCATCCTGATGGCGGCCGACGACCCGGGGATGCACTCCTCCCAGAACGAGCAGGACAGCCGCAACTACGCGAAGTTCGCCAAGATCCCGATGCTCGACCCCGCCGATTCCCAGGAGGCCTACGACTACGTCCGGGCCGGGTTCGAGATCTCGGAGCGCTTCGACACCCCGGTTATGCTGCGCACCACCACCCGGATCTCACACGCGAAGGGGGTCGTGGAGCAGAAGGGGAAGGTAGCGGCGAAGGTGGGAGAGCTGGCGAAGGACGTGCCGAAGTACGTGATGCTTCCCAACTTCGGGAAGATCAAGCACGTCGCGGTCGAGGAGCGGCTCTTGAAGCTGCAGGCCTTCGCGGAGGAGTCTCCGCTTAACCGGGTGGAGATGAACGACCCCGAACTGGGGATCATCACCTCCGGCATCTCCTACCAGCACGCGAAAGAAGCGTTCCCGCAGGCCTCCTTCCTGAAGCTCGGGCTGGTGCACCCGCTGCCGGAGCAAAAGATCCGCGACTTCGCCTCCAAGGTGGGGCGGCTCATGGTGGTGGAGGAGATGGACGCCATCTTCGAGGAGCAGATCCGCGCCATGGGGATCCGGGTCGACATAGGCAAGGACCGCATCTCGCTTTGCGGCGAGGTCTGCGCCGACATCGTCCGCGAGGCTGCCGGCGCCCCGGCCACCTCCGCGAAGACTACGCCTGCGGGCGACCTCCCCCTGCGCCCCCCGACCTTCTGCCCCGGCTGCGCCCACCGCGGCCTTTATTCCATCCTGAGCAAGCTGAAGGTCTTCGTATCCGGAGACATCGGCTGCTACACCCTGGGCGCGCTCCCTCCCTTGAGCGCCATGCATACCTGCATCTGCATGGGGGCCAGCATCAGCGCTGCCCACGGCATCGCCAAGGTGAACGAGATCGCGGGGAGGACCGAAAAACCGGTGGCCGTCATCGGCGACTCCACCTTCTTCCATTCCGGCATCACCGGCCTTTTGAGCATGTCCTACAACGCGGGGAACGCCCTGGTCATCATCATGGACAACCGCACCACCGGCATGACCGGCGGCCAGGAAAACCCCGGTTCCGGGAGGCATATCCAGGGCAATCCGGCAAAAGAGGTGGACATGGTGTCGCTCGTGAAGGTGCTGGGAATCGAAAACGTCTTCGAGATCAACTCCTACGACTTGAAGGAGACAGAGGCCGCCATCAGGCGCGGGTTGGAGACGCCTGGCCCCTACGTCCTCGTGGACAAAAACCCCTGCGTTCTGCGCTACCGGGTGAAAAAGCCGCTGGTTCAGGTCTCGGCCGAGAAATGCACCGGTTGCCGCGCCTGCCTCAAGGCCTCCTGCGTCGCCCTGGGACTCAAGGGCTCGGGAGAGAAGCCGAAGGTCTCCATCGACCCCAACATCTGCAACGGATGCGGGGTATGCAGCCAGCATTGTAAATTCGACGCCATGACCGTCGCAAGCGGAGGGAGCCATGAAAGCATTTAACATCGTCATTGCCGGGGTAGGGGGGCAGGGGGTGCTGATGGCTTCCAAGGTGCTGGCCGAAAGCGCTCTGGCTAGCAGCATGGACGTAAAGCAAAACGAGGTTCACGGCATGGCGCAAAGGGGCGGGAGCGTCATCTCCTTCGTCCGCATCGGCGCCAAGGTGCACTCGCCGGTGGTGCTTCCGGGCACCGCCGACATCCTCATCTCCTTCGAGCCTTTGGAGGCGCTGCGCTACCTGCACTACCTGAAGCCCGGCGGCAAGCTCGTCTACAACAAGGCGTGCATCAACCCGAGTACGGTGGCGGCGGGTCTTGCCACCTATCCCGGCGACGTCGCGCAGCGGATAACAGCGGCCTGCCCCGACGCCAGGGCGATAGATGCGCTGCAGGTGGCGAAAGAAGCCGGAAACGCCAAGGCGGTGAACATGGTCATGGTCGGCTCGGTCATGAAGGGGCTCCCCATTGACTCGGAGGTTGTGGAGGGCGTGGTCAGGGAGATATCCCGCGGCAAGGGTGAGGACGTCAACATGGCCGCGCTGCGCGGAGGAGCCGCTACGGCCTGATTCCGTGTGCGGTAGGGAGGGGGACAGGCACCTGGCGGAGCCAGTCCACCCGCGGCGCCAACATAGAAAGATGGAGGCATCCATGAAACTGAAACAGCTGTCGGTCTTTCTGGAAAATTCACCCGGCCGCCTGTACCAGGCGGCCAGCGCGCTGGGCAATGCCGGCCTCAACCTGCGTTCCCTGAGCATCTGCGACACGGCCGGCTTCGGCGTTCTGCGCATCCTGGTGTCGGACGTGGCCAAGGCGCGGCGCGTGATCATGGAACAACAGCTTCCGGCTCGTGTCGACGACGTCGTCGCCATCGAGATCGAAGACCGGCCGGGAAGCCTCGCCAACCAGGTGCTCAAGCTCTTTCTGGATTACCAGGTCAACGTCGAGTACATGTACGCGCTTGCCGGCACGGGCCCGTCCTCCGGCAAGGCGGTCATGGTGCTGCGCTTCAACGACAACGACCGGGCCATAGAGCTGATGCTGAAAAACGGCATAAAGATCCTGGACGCCGAGTCTTTCGGCATGGCCGAGGCCCAACCGGCGTAGCGAGCAGCAGCCGAAAGGGTGCGTCTCCCCGCTCTCCTTCCCCCGGAGGGGGGAGGCCGGGAGGGGGGAAGAACAGGCTGGCCCCCTCTCTGACCCTCCCCCTCCGGGGGCGGGGATTTGTGGGTGTGGCACCCCCCTTTGAGAAGGGGGACTTTCCGCTGAGGCTTAACGAGAGCTTCTCGATCAAGTAAATCTTTAGAGCAAGGAGAGACGCCATGAAGGGAAATAGCAGTTATACGCCAAAGAAGTTCGCGGTCATAGGCGCCGGCCCCGTCGGGTGCGTGCTTGCCGCTTTCCTGACCCGGGGAGGATACGAGGTAACCCTTTGCGACGTCGTCCCCACCCTGCTCGTGCCGGCCCTTGACCCGGGGATCATCGTCGAGGGGGCCGACTCGCTCCAGGCGAAGGTCGCCAAGGTGACCACCACCCTCGACGATATCGTAAGCGACCCACCCGATGTCATCTTCGTCACCGTGAAGGCGACCGCTCTCCCCTTGATAGCCTCGGCGCTGGAGGGGTTCGTCGCCGATGGGCGCTACGTGGTCAGCTGGCAAAACGGCATAGATACCGAACTGGAACTGGCAAAGCATCTGGGGACCAAGGCCGTGATGCGCGCGGTGGTCAATTACGGTTGCGTGCCGCTCAGCCCCGCCCACGTGCGGGTCGCCTTCCATCACCGCCCCCATTTCCTCCAGGAGCTGGACCCTGAGTCCCGCGAAGCGGCCGTCGGCATCTGTGAAGCCTTGAGCGGGACGGGGCTCGAGACCCAGCACACCGACCGGATCGTGGACAAGGTGTGGCGCAAGTCCGTGATGAACTCCTGCATGAACGCCATCTGCGCGGTGACCGGCAAGACCATGGTGCAGATCATCCTCGACCCCATCCTGTTGAACCTGGTGGATTCGTTGATCAAGGAGGGGGTCGCGGTGGCCAGGGCGAACGAGTTCACGCTGGGGTCCGACTTCTACCCCTACTGCATCAACTACCTGAAGAACGCTGGGAACCACAAGCCCTCCATGCTGCAGGACATCGAGGCGGGGCGCAGGACCGAAGTCGACTACATCAACGGCAAGATCGTCGAGTACGGCGCGCAGGCCGGCATGCCCACCCCGTACAACACCATGATCCACGGCCTGGTCAAGGCGCTGGAGTGCAGGCCGTTCGATGAGGCCAAAGCTGCGTGAGCCCCTCACCCCAACCCTCTCCCAGAGGGAGAGGGGGCATGGACGCAGGCCCTGCGTTCCCAAGGTGGACCTTGGGAACGAGATTAAATAGGAGAAAGTTTGGCAGAAAGTCCCCTCCCCTGGAAGGGGAGGGACAGGGTGGGGGAAGGCTGAAGGAGGAAGGCTGAAGGAGGGAGGCTGAAGGAGGGAGGCTGAAGGAGGGAGGCTGAAGGAGGGAGGTGCGTCAACGGAGGGAGGTGCGTCAACGGAGGGAGGACCAATTTTGATAGGGCAACTACCTGACCGGACACTGGGAGAAACGAGATGAACTGAAGCGTTTTTTGGCGAGACACCGTAAAAGGAGGGGAACCAATGGTGGAAAAGGAAATCGATTGGGCTGCCATAGCCAGCCATCCGAAGTTCGTGGAGTTGCACCAGGCGAAGATGAGGTTTCTGGTAGGGCTGTGGGTTTTTGGGGCGACGTCGTATTTTCTGCTGCTGGTCGGGGCCATATCCTTCCCCGACCTGTTCAACGCCCGGATCATGGGGCGGCTCAATTTCGGCTACCTGTTCTGCCTGTTCCAGTTTGTCCTGGCCTGGGCCATCGCGATCATCTACACGCGCAAATCCAACCGGGAATTCGATCCCCTTACCACTGAACTGGTCGAGATGATCTTGAAGGAGGAATGCCAATGAGATATCTGTTCCTTCCCTTGCTGATGGTACTGATCTTCGGCACCTCCGCGCTTGCAGCCGATGTGTCCGCCCAGGCGGCCCCAGGCGGCCCCAATGCCGTAGCAGCCGCCGCTGCCAAGGCCCCGCCGGGGCTCGCCGCTTCCCCGCAAGCGCCCGCTGCAGCGGCGGCCAAGGCTCAGGCACCGGCGCCGGCGCCGGGCGGCAAGAAGATGCAGACCAACCGCACGTTCACCATCAGCATGTTCCTCTTGATCATCGCGGCGACCGCCGGGATCGTGGTCTGGGCCTCGAAAAGCACCACCACCGCATCCGATTATTACGCGGCGGGCGGTGGCATTTCCGGGATTCAGAACGGCTGGGCCATCGCCGGAGATTTCCTCTCCGCCGCGACCTTCCTCGGGATCACCGGACTCATGTCTCTCTTCGGCCCGGACGGGTTCATGTACTCGGTGGGGATCATCATCAGCTTTCTCACCATCCTCCTCATCATCGCCGAACCATGCCGCAATGCCGGCAAGTACACCCTGGGCGACATCCTCGCCTTCCGTTCGTCGTCCCGGGTAGTGCGGGCTGTCGCGGCCCTTTCCGCCGTGGTGGTTTCCATCTTCTACCTGCTCGGGCAGATGGTGGGGGCCGGCAAACTGATGCAGCTCCTTTTGGGGATTCCCTACAAGGTCTCGATCATAGGAGTCGGTGCCCTGATCATCGTCTACGTGGCGCTGGGCGGGATGAAGGCGACCACCTGGGTGCAGATCATCAAGGCCGCGCTCCTCATGTTCACCGGGGTCGTCCTGAGCGTCGGGATACTCTGGAAGTCGGGATTCAGCCTCTTCGCATTCTTCGACAGCGTGGCGACCAGCCCGCAGATCCAGGATCACGTGCGTGGCGTCATGAAGCACCCGGTGGCGCAGCCGGGGTTCGATTACGGCCAGCGCTTCCTGGAGCTGGGGCTTTTCTTCAAGAACCCGCTGGACCAGGTATCCCTCGGACTTGCGTGGATCCTCGGGGCCGCCGGCCTGCCGCACGTCATGATGCGGTTTTTCACCGTGCCCAACGCCAAGGAGGCTAGAAAGAGCGTGGTCGCCTCCATGTTCCTGATCGGCCTGTTCCTGATCATGGTTTCCTTCCTGGGCTTTGGCGCCGCCCTTTATGTCACCCCGCAGAAGATTATGGCGCTCGACAAGGGGGGCAACATGGCGGGGCTCATGATCGCGCAGTATATCGGCGGCGGGGCGGGTACCGTCACCGGAGACCTGCTCCTGGCCTTTGTCTGCGCCGTCGCTTTCGCCACCATACTCGCGGTCGTCTCGGGTCTGGTGCTCGCATCCTCGGCGGCCATCGCCCACGATTTGTACGTCAACGTCATTAAAAAGGGGAAGGCGGATCAGGGGACACAGATAAAGGTCGCCAGGGTGGCATCGTTTTTCGTCGGCGCCATCGCCATCGTGCTCGGCATTGCCTGCGAAAACCTCAACATCGCGCAGCTGGTCGGCCTTGCGCTTGCCGTGGTGGCTTCGGCGAACTTCCCCGTCCTGATCTTCGCGCTGTTCTGGAAGCGGTTCAATTCAGCCGGGATCATCGCCGGCTTGGTGGTCGGCACCGTGGTGACCATCGGGATCCTGATGGTTTCGCCGAACATGACCTATCCCAAGAAGGTGGCTGCCGACGCCCAGAAGGTCGTGCTCGCCTTGGAGAAAAAGCAAAGCGAGGCTGGGGGGCTTTCCGCTGTGGAGTTGAAAACGCTGGAAAAGGCGAAATCGGATTACGTGCTGAACAAGGAAGGGACCTCGCTGGTGGGGCTCGACGCGCCGCTATTCCCGCTCAAAAACCCGGGGATACTTTCCGTGCCCATCGGGTTCTTCGTTACCATCGCCGCTACCTTTTTGTTCCGCAACCGTCGCGAGGAAGAGATGTTCGAGGAACTGTTCGTCCGGCAGACCACGGGATACGGCATGGCCAAGGCGGCCAAGCACTGATGAGTCAAATTCCCCCTCCCGTCAAGGGAGGGGGAATTCGGAAACAGTTTGTAGGGGGGTGGGGGGAGGTAGAGGGAAGGGGATCTAATCGTCGCGGCGCGGCCCCTAGAGGGACAAGGGCATGATTGAGCTTGACCAAATTGGTGTAATATGGTACCACTATACCATTATTACGCCGGTCACCCGAAACGGTCTGGACAAAGGTACCTTCCCCGCTGGGGGAGGAGCTCTGCAGGCGAGGTCGTCGACCTACCAGGAAAAGGATCGTTACATGACCGCCTTTTTCCGCACATTCAAACTCCCGCTTGCCCTTTTGCTTATCGTAGGCCTGACCGCCTGCGCCTTCATCACCATCCGCCGCGCCAACAACGGGGTCCGCGCCGAGGCGCGCGCCCGCTTCTTCGAACAGTACAACCGTCAGCAGTACCTCGTCGCCGAACTCACAGCGCACTCCCTCGATGAAATGTTCGCCACCTTCAGCCGCAACCTCGAACTGGTCGCCGGCCTCTTCGACGGCAAAGAGGTCGACCGCGAACAGTCGCAACGGCTCAAGGTGCATCTGGAAAAGATCTACGGCTCGCTGCTCGGTACCCCCGTTATCGACCTGGTCGTCTTCGACAGCAAGGGGGTCGCCGTCGCCATAGAGCCGCACGACAATTTCACCTTGGGGCGCAGTTACGCCTGGCGCGACTACTATCGGTGGGTGCGGGACCAGCGGCAGCCGGGGCGGATGTACATCTCGCCCTTCATGCAGTTGGCGGGGGGGCGGAAACGCGGGGTAAAGGAGTTGATCGTAGCTAGAGGGATCTACGGCCCACGCGGCGAGTTCAACGGCGTGGTCGCCTGCACGCTCGACTTCGACAAGCTGGCCCGAAAGCATGTCCTCTCCGTCAAGATCGGCAAGCACGGCCAGGCCTGGCTCATGGACAGCACCACCAGGACCATCCTGGTCGACCCGAACGGCAGGATCGCGGGGCAGACCTTCGACGAGGCGCTGCGGCGCAAATGGCCGCGCCTTTACGACCTGCTCCTTTCGGCTGAGGACGGCAAACCCGGCAGCGGCTGGTACGAGTTCGAGGACCCGGCCGACCCGCGCCTGAAGGTCCGCAAGCTGGTCAGCTACCACCCGGTGCGCCTGGAAAACCGGCTCTGGACAGTGGGGGTGACCACGCCGGAAAGGGAGGTCGAAGCGCTCCTCTCTTCGTTCCTGCAGCGGCAGGAGGCCATCTCCACCACGCTCCTCGTCACCATAATCGGAGGAGCGGCATTCCTCCTCGCGCTGCTTTATCACTGGAACCGCACGCTTACCGCACAGGTCGGCCTGCACACCCGCGCCTTGAGCGAGACACATTCGCGCCTGGAGGCAACCTTCGACGAATTGCTCGTCGCCAAGAAGGTGGCCGCGGTCGGGCATCTGGCGCTCGGGCTCGCCCACGAGATCCGCAACCCCCTTTCCGCCATCCAGATGAACATGCAGATGATCCGCAAGAAGATCGAGCCCACCGGGGTCCTCTGCGAGAACTTCTCCATTGCCGACGGCGAAATCCAGCGCCTGAACCGCCTGTTGAAAGACGTTCTGGATTTCGCGCGCCCACGCCCCCTGCGGCTGCAGACGGTCGATCTGGCCGAAATAGTGCGGCGCCTGCTGCAACTGGTTGACCAACGCCTGGCCCAGTACGGCGTTACCCCCACCACCGATATCGAATCGCCGCTTGAGCTTGTCTGCGACCCCGAGCAGATCCACCAGGTGCTCTTGAATCTGGTGCTGAACGCCATGGAGGCGATGGATGGGGTCGCCGGTGACAGGACCCTCAAGGTCATCGCCTACCGCAAAGAGAGCCAGGCCTACGTACTTGTGAGCGATTCCGGGAGGGGGATAGGCCCCGACAAGTGCGAGCAGCTGTTCGATCCCTTTTACACAACCAAGGTTTCAGGGGGAGGGCTTGGGTTGTCCATCCTGCAGACCATCGTCCTCTCTCATGGCGGGTCCGTTTCCGTGACGGGCGGGACCGGCGCCGGCGCTACCTTTACCGTCGTACTTCCCCTCGCGGGGCCTTCAGGAACTGGAGAAAAAACACCGTGAACACCATTTTGATAGCTGACGATGACATCGCCATCCGGCGCACGCTGGAGCTGCACCTGACCGAAGAAGGTTATTCGGTGGTGACGGCCGCGAACGGTCCCAATGCGGTCGAGGTTGCGCTGGAGAAGGAAATCGACCTGATGCTCCTCGATCTTAGGCTCTCCGGGATGGATGGTTTCGAGGTGCTGGGGCGGGTAAAGGAGCGCCGCCCCGATCTCCCCGTCGTGATGATCACCGCGTACGACGACATGCAGACCGCCATCGAGGCGATACGCCTGGGGGCCATCGACCATTTGGGCAAGCCGGTCGATCTCGATCACCTGGACCAGGTCATCGCCAAGATTTTCGACATGAGCGCCCTGGCCCGCAAAGGGGTCACCTTCTGCGACTCGGCCGATCCACCCTTCGAGCAGAACATCATGGTTGGCCGCTCGCGCAGCATGAAGGAGGTGTACAAGACCATCGGCGCGGTGGCAGACTCCCGCGCCACCGTGCTGATCCAGGGGGAGAGCGGAACGGGGAAGGAAATGGTGGCGCGAGCGCTTCATTTCAACAGTTCCTTCAGGAATCGCCCCTTCATTGCGGTTGCCTGCGCCTCGCTCGCGCCGTCGCTTCTGGAGAGCGAGCTCTTCGGCCACGAACGGGGCGCCTTCACGGGGGCCCACCGGACCAAGCCGGGGAAGTTCGAACTGGCGCAGGGGGGGACGCTCTTTCTCGACGAGATCTCGGAGACGAGCCCGGAGATCCAGGTGAAGCTCTTGCGCTTTCTCCAGGAGAGGGAATTCGAGCGAGTGGGGGGTGTAGAGACCCTGAAGGCCGACGTGCGGGTCATCGCCGCCAGCAACAAGGAACTCTCGGCGCTCGCCAATGCGGGCGAATTCCGCAAGGACCTCTATTACCGCCTGAACGTGGTGACCCTTTTCCTCCCGCCGTTGCGCGAGCGAAAGGACGACATCCTGCTCCTTGTCAAGTTCTTCTTGGGGAAGATGCGCGAGGAGACCGGCAAGAGCGTGGATATCGTCACCCAGGAAACGCTCACCATGATCCAGGAGCACTCCTGGCCGGGAAACGTGCGCGAACTGGAGAACACGATCAGGCGTGCCGTGCTCCTCTCGCACGGGAACGTGCTGCTTCCGGAATCCCTGCACCTGGAAGGAGAGAAGGAGCAGGAGCGGCTGGCGCTGACGATCAGGCCGCTGCACGAGGTGGAGCGCGAGCATATCGAGAACGTGCTCATCTACACGGGGTACGAGAAGAAGAGGACCGCAGAGATTCTAGGCATCTCGCGGCCGACGCTGGATAGGAGGCTCAAGGAGTACGGATTGGAGTGAGATGAGGGGGACTGGCTCCGCAGGTGCCTGTCCCCCTGGTCCCCCTGGCCCACAGAGCGAAGGTACTCCGTCCATCCCCTCTCCCAAAGGGCGAGGGGAGACAGGCACCCAGGTCTCCCCCTCCCTTGACGGGAGGGGGAACTTTTCCGGTTATTGCTACTTCGCCATCGCCTCAAGCCCCGGCGAGGCGCCGGCGGGAGCGGTTGCCCCGGCGGTCGCCGGTTCCTTAACCTTGCGCACGAGCGGCCACTTGTCGAAGAAGGTGTTCAGGAAAAGAAGCGTCATCAAAAGCGCGAACTGCCCGGCCAAGACCCCCAGCGGCGGGACCCCCAGCCCCAGGTCGTTCGCGCCGTAGGGGATCAACTTGAAGGTCTTGATCCAGATGAGACCGTAGATGGTGCCTCCGCCAAACCAGATGGCGACGCGGCTGCAGACCCTGGCGGCGGTGTTCGGTACCAGCGTCGCGTTCGGGTAGTCGTCGAACAGGTGATGCCACGCCAGCATGAAGACGATCACGGACAACTCAAGCGACGCCGCCACCACATCCAGGGGAGCTCCCGGCAGCAGGTTGAGCGGGGCCACGACGGCCTTGATCGCGGCAGGCATGATGAAGCCGGCGGCAAGGGCGATGGCGAAGCCTATCAGCCCCATGAACGGCTGCTTCTTGGCGAAGAGCCTCATCGGGTACAGCTCGGCCCCTTCGACCGGCATGATGGCGAAGATCACGAAGGCCTGGCAGAAGGCGGCAAAGGCGGGCCAGCTCCCAAAGGGGGCGGTGACGATCTGGTGCTCGCCGATAGCAAGCTTCATGAAGCTGGGAACGATCAGCGCCATCCAGACGATCCAGGTTACTGCGGTCCCCATGGCGAGCGCTCCGAAGCCGTCCACAGGCTTCTCGGCCTTGCTGGCGAAGGGCCATTTCTGCAGCAGCGAAACCATAGGGATCTGGGCGATGATGACCGCCAGCGCGTAGAAGTTGGACGCCTCCCACGCTTCGAAGGCCAGGCGCACCTCCTCCAGCGACTGCGGGGTGAACATGATGGCGAGGCTGAAGGGGCGCCACCAGATGCCAAGGAAGCTGATCAGGGCGAGGAAGGCGGCAACGCCGACGCACCAGGCGACGAGGGTGTAGTAGATGCCGGCCCAGGGCTGCTTGGTCGTGAGGGTGGTCTTGCCGTAGTTGCCAAGGACGATGGTGAACCAGATCCAGGTGTTGATGACCATCCAGAAGAAGGTCCCGCGGGCAACCGCGCCGACGAGGTTCCCGGCGGATTTCGGATCCGCCGTGGCGAGACCCGGGCCTGCCAGGGCCGTATAGAGGGACTTGACGGTCAGCGACCAGGCGGGCCAGATGACGGCGGCGACGGCAAAACTGAGGATGAGGGCGGCGCAGCCGGTGGCGAGCTGCCCTTTGAACAACCTCTTGGTGGTCTCCTGCTCCATGTTGAACCTCCTATTATTCGGATGAAGGGAATAAGAAAATTGCCGCCTTTACCTCTAGTGAACCAACTGCAAATCTCCCTAAATCCCCTTCGCGAAGGGTCATCGGAAAATACCGGGGAAAGCCGCTCTTGGTCCCCCCTCCCGTCAAGGGAGGGGGGGACTCTTCTCCACGGAATTCCCGGAAGAACCTTCGCAAAGGTGGACTTTTCTAGAAGAAGTAGAAAGCCGAGAACCGGAACACGTCGGCCGAGCCCTGGTCGGAGCTGCTGGGGGTGTTGTTGCCGTACTTGGTCTCAAGCTTCTGGTACTCGGCCGCGAACCTGATGGCGGCGTTGATGTCGTAACTTACGTTGGCGAAGATCTGCGAACTCGACTGCTGGTAATTCGCTATTCCCGCGTAGCTCGCCTGGTCGTACGCGGCTCTTTTGCCGTAGCCGGCGGTGAGCCCCAGGTTCTGGGTCGGGTAGAACATCCCCTGGGCGAAGAGGCCGTACCCCTTGGCTCCGGTCCGGTCGTTGCTCGGCCCGACGAGGGCGGTGGCGGTCGCGTAGTTGAAGGACATGTTGCTGGCCTGGTAAGCCTGCCCTTCGAAGCCCGCCGTCATGGCGCGGCTCTTGCCGTCCTTGGAGGCCAAGACGGGAACGAAGGTGTAAAACCCGTAGCCCCAGGAAGCAAGCTCCTTGCCGGTCGGCCCCGCGCTCTCGGTACCGTACAGGCCGAAGAAGCCGGCCTGCAGCGAGTTCATGGACAGTCCCCACAAACCGGGGGCGACACCCAGCGCCTTGGATACTAGCACCGCCTGCCCGGCAACATTGACCGCGCTCCCCCAGGTGTCGGTGGCCGAGCCGTTTTGCTGGTTCGTGTCCTGAACCGGGTTCTGGAGAGAGAGGCTCAGTTTCATGGTCTCATCTTTCGTCAGCGGCACTTTCTGGGTGACCCTTATCTGGGCCACGCGCGGCTGTTGCGGATTCCCGGCCGTGGCACCCAGGCCGAAATCGAGCGTCGAGGAGTTGGCCATCCCGAAGTTGTCCCAGTACTGGCCGAAGAGGAGCTGGGTGTTCTCCCAGTCCAGGGTGCCGTAGGCATGGCGCATCCTCATGTTGGCGGACTCGTTGCTGCCGCCGGAGCCGTAAAAGTCGGTCTCGATCACTGCGCCGGTCTTCGCCCCTTTGAAGGTGGGGCCGGCGACCTTGAACCACAGGCGCGACTGGCGCGCGGTGAACAGGGACTGGTCCTGCTGGTCCGCCACCGACCCCTTCTTGGGAATCCCGTTCGGTTGCAGGGTCCCCAGGGCGCCGTTACTGCCGAGGTTCACCGAGTTGTAGACGTAGTCCAGCTTGACGAAACCGCCCAGGGAGAGCTTGAACTTGCTGGTGACCGGCGAGGACATCTTCCCGTAGAGGCCAGGGGCCACTTCGCAGGCCGGGTCGAAGTCGCAGTTGTAGGGTTCGGGAGCGTTGGGGGCGACTTCCTGGGCCGACGCGGTGGTTGCGAGCAGCGAGGCGGCGAGAATGAGACATACCTTTTTGAGCATTGAAACCCTCCTTTTCATTGCAGTGTTGTGTCCCCCCTCCCCATGCGAGAGGGGGGCAGGGGGTGGGGGCGGGTGCCGGAATCAGGCGGCCTGCTGCTGCACAAGCATGTTGCGCAGCTCGAAACGTTTGATCTTGCCGGTGGCGGTCTTGGGCAGCTCGTCCATGAACTTTATCCAGCGGGGGTACTTGTAGAGCGCCAGGGATTTTTTCACATATTGCTTCAGCTCCTCCTCTATGGATTCCGTGGGTTTTGTCTGGTTCAGGACCACGAACGCCATCGGCTTGATCAGGTTGTCCTAGTCGGGCGCCCCGATGACGGCGCATTCCAGCACCGCCGGATGCTCGATCAGGCAGGCCTCGACCTCGTTGGGGGAGACCCAGATCCCCCCCACCTTCAGCATGTCGTCGGAGCGGCCGGCGCAGTGGAAGAAGCCCTTCTCGTCGCAGACGTACTTGTCGCCGGTGTTGAGCCACTGCCCCATCATGGTCTCGGTGCTCTTGCCGTGCTTGTTCCAGTAGAAGGCGGCGGCGCTGTCACCCTTGACGAGTAGGGTGCCGATTTCGCCGGCGGGGAGGTCGTGCATATCCTCCCCAACGATGCGCGCCTCGTAACCCGGCACGACTTTCCCCGAACTGCCGGGGGCGATTTCGCCGGGCCTGTTGGAGATGAAGATGTGCGCCATTTCGGTGGAACCGATGCCGTCGAGGATGTCCAGCTGGAAGCGCGCCTTGAAACGGTGCAGGTAGGCTGGGGGGAGCGCTTCCCCGGCCGAGACGCACAAGCGGACTCCCCCCATGGCGCCTTCTTCCTCAAGCATCTGACCGTACAGGGTCGGCACGCCGAAGAAGAGGGTGGGGCGGTGGCGGCGCACCGTGGCGTAGACGTCCGCTGGTGTCGGCCGCGAAGGGAGGTAGACGGCGGTAGCGCCCACGCAGAAGGGGAAATAGATCCCGTTGCCGAGGCCGTAGGCGAAGAAGAGTTTCGCCGCCGAGAAGAAGACGTCGTCCTCTTTGATGTCGAGCACCTTCTGCCCGTAGGTTTTCGCCGCGTACACCATGTCGTGCTGCAGGTGCACGGTCCCTTTGGGGGAGCCGGTGGAGCCGGAGCTGTAGAGCCAGAAGCAGGCGTCGTCGCGGCAGGTGGAAGCGGTCTCCAGCTGGTCGCTTTGAGAGGCCATCAGCTCACCGAGGCTCAGGCAACTCCCCGCGGCGGGGCCGTTGGCGACCACGATGTGCTTGAGAAACTGCAGGTTCTCGCGGATGGGAATGATCTGCTCCAAGAGCGGCCACTCGACCACCAATACCCGGGCGCGCGAATCGTTCAGGTAGAACTGGAAGTCCTGGGAGCGGTTCATGGTGTTGAGGCAGACGGGAACCGCGCCGATCTTGATGGCGCCGAAGAACGCCTGCGGGTACACCTCGGTATCGTGCAAAAGGAGCGCTACCCGCTCCTCCATCCGGACCTCCAGCCCTTTGAGGAGGTTCCCTATGCGGTTCATCCCTGACTGCATCTGGCTATAGGTTAAGGAGCGCTCCTCACAGAGCACCGCGATCTTCTCGCCGCGCCCCTCGCGGATGTTGCGGTCCACAAAGAAATCCGCGGCGTTGAATGTCTCGGGCAGATTCAGGTTGTAGGGCATGGGAAACCTCCTTGTTATGGCTGCGTGGGAATTATTTTGAAAAAGTAAAATAATGTTTTGCATGCCACGGGCCAAAGAGGCGTCAGTGTCTAGTAAAATGGAATAGAACTTGTAAGCTATTGAAAGTGTGTAATGATTGCTTTGGCTGAAGTTTGTAACACTGTTGAAAACTAATGTTGTTGGGGAAACTTCGTGTAACGTTTTGAGGGTCCGTGTAAAAAACTGAGGGCGCGGCGGGATGCTGGGAAACGGCGGGAGAGGGGGCAGGCGATGAACGAAGAACTAAAGCAGTTGTATCGGGACCGGCTGACCACCGCGGACGAGGCGGTACGTCATCTCCAGTCGGGGTGGCGCGTTTTTCTCGGGTCGGGGTGCGCGGTACCGGGGGAGCTCGTCGCCGCGCTGGCGCGGCAGGCCGACCGGTTCCACGACGTGGAACTGATCCAGCTCCTCACCTTTGGCACTGGGCAATACCTGAACGGCAAGGATGCCGGAAGGCTGCGGCACAACTCCTTTTTCATCAGTGAAAATATCCGTCAGGCGGTGTGCGACGGCCGGGCCGACTACACCCCCATCTTCCTGAGTGAGATCCCGGAACTGATCCGGTCGGGCCAGAGGGGGAACCAGGCTGCGCTGTTGCAGGTGTCGCCCCCGGACCGACACGGTTACTGCAGCATGGGGGTGAACGTGGACATCCAGCGGGCCGCGCTCGACCGGGCGAAGCTGGTGATCGCCGAGGTGAACCCGCGGATGCCGCGCACCTGCGGTGACAGCTACGTACACCTAAGCCGCCTGGACCTTCTGGTGGAGACGGACCATCCGATTCTTGTCTCCGAGGCGAAGGCCCCCGACGAGGTGGAGCAGCAGATCGGGTACCACATCTCGCGGCTGGTGGAAAACGGGAGCTGCCTGCAGCTGGGGATCGGCACCATACCGAGCACCGTGCTGCAGTTCATAGCGGACAAACGCGATCTGGGGGTCCACAGCGAGATGTTCAGCGACGCCTTGATCCCGCTCATCGAAGAGGGGAACGTCACCAACCGTCTGAAGCGGGTGCATCCGGGGAAGACGGTGGCGAGTTTCGTCATCGGCAGCCGCAAGCTGTACGACTTCGTCGACGGCAACGTCGGCGTCGAGTTCCATCCATCCGATTTCGTCAACGACCCCAGGGTCATCTCCATGAACGACAAGGTGGTGGCGATAAACTCGGCGCTGCAGGTCGACCTGACCGGGCAGATATGCGCCGACAGCATCGGATACCAGTTCTACAGCGGCATCGGCGGCCAGGTGGACTTCGCGCGCGGCGCGGCCATGAGCCGGGGGGGGAAGCCGATCATCGCCGTTCGCAGCACCGCCCGGGACGGGAGCATCAGCCGCATCGTGCATCGGATCGACGACGGCGCGGGCGTGGTCACCAGCCGCGGCGACGCCCACTACGTGGTTTCCGAGTACGGCATCGCCTACCTGCACGGGAAGACCATAAGAGAACGCGCCTTGGCGCTTATCTCCATAGCCCATCCGGAGTACCGCCGGGAGTTGCTCGATTTCGTCAAGAAGAAGCACTACGTTTACGAGGACGAGCAGGTGTGGCGGCAGGCGCTGGACAAGTACCCGGCGAACCTGGAGGAGGATAGATCCTTCGGAGGAATGACGATGCAGGTGAGGCCCCTGAAGGCGACCGACGAGCGGACGCTGCAGGAGTTCTTCTACAGCCTCGACGCGGAGACGGTCTACCACCGCTTCTTCGGTCCGAAGCTGCAGATGGCGCACCTTGAAGCGGCAAAGCAAGTCTGCGTCGACTATAGCGGCCGCATGGCGCTGGCCGCCTTTCGCCACGAGGACCAGGCCGAATGCATGGTGGCGGTGGCTCGCTACGAGGTCAACCCCCGGAGCAACATGGCGGAGACGGCGGTGGTGGTGCACCAGGATTACCGCAGGAAAGGGCTCGCCGGCTACCTGCTGCGCCAGCTGGAGCGCCACGCCAAAGAGCAGGGAATCGAGGGCTTCTGCGCCGAGATCCTCCCGGAAAACGCCGCGATGCTCCGTTACCACAGAGGCCTCGGGCACACCCTGGTGCACTCCCCGGAGACCGAGACCTATCATGTGGAATACCGGTTCTAACCACCTACCCCCACCCCCTAGCCCCCTCCCGCAAGGGGAGGGGGATTGAACCAGGAGGAGCTGCCTGTCTCCCCTCGCCCTCTGGGAGAGGGGCGGGGGTGAGGGAGGTCCATCGGCGCCTGGACCGTCGCTGAACCTGACCGTTTAAGCCTCCGCATTCCCCTTGTCTCAATTTCCACAAAAACTGTTTTATTTTTTCCTTTCCTGAAAAGATATCCCCTTGACAGCTAAATAAGCATTGTGGTACTTATTTACCATAACAGGATTTGCCACCGAAAACGATTCGATAAAAAACCACTTTAAGCAAGGAGGAAGCTTTATGTCCAAGTCAGCGTATCGCTGGTCCATGACCGCCGTCGGTGAACCGATGCAAAAGGGTGAATTCGCCCCTGCGCCGGGCGCGGGAGAAGTCGTCGTCGAGGTCGCCGGCTGCGGCGTCTGCCACACCGACCTTGGTTTCTATTACAGCGGCGTCCGCTTCAACCACCCCGCACCGCTCACGCTGGGGCACGAGATCAGCGGCCGCGTGGTCACGGCGGGCGAGGGGGCTGGCCAGTGGGTTGGCAAGGCGGTGCTCATTCCGGCGGTCATCCCCTGCGGCGAATGCGACCTCTGCCTCTCCAGTCACGGCACCATCTGCCGCGCGCAGCAGATGCCCGGCAACGACATCCACGGCGGCTTCGCCTCCCACATCGTGGTTCCGGCTAAGACCCTCTGCCCGGTCGACGAGAAGCGCCTCGCCGCGGCAGGGCTTGAGCTTGCCGACATCTCGGTCGTGGCCGACGCGGTGACCACACCTTACCAGGCAGCGGTGCAGGCCGAGGTCCAGCCCGGCGACGTCGCCATCGTGATCGGCGTGGGCGGGGTAGGCGGCTACGCGGTGCAGGTGGCCAACGCTCTCGGCGCAACCGTCATCGCCATCGACGTGGACCCGGTGAAGCTGGAAAACGTTGGCAAGCACGGCGCGGCGCTCACCCTCAACTCCCGCGAGATCGCCGGCAAGGAACTGAAGAAGGCGATAAACGACTTCGTGAAGGCGAAGGGGCTGAAGCAGACCTGCTGGAAGATATTCGAATGCTCCGGCAGCACCCCCGGCCAGGAGACCGCCTTCAGCCTCCTCACCTACGGGGCCACCCTCTCCGTCGTCGGCTTCACCATGGACAAGATCGAGCTGCGCCTCTCAAACCTGATGGCGTTCCACGCCAGGGCCCTTGGGAACTGGGGCTGTCTGACCGAACTGTATCCGGCCGCGCTCGACCTCGTGCTCGACGGAAAGGTCGCCCTGACGCCGTTCATCGAGAAGCATCCCCTGGACAACATCAACCAGGTGTTTGCCTCCGCACATGCCCACAAGCTCACCAGGCGCGCCATCTTAGTGCCGGGTCTTTCCTAGGAGGACGCCATGAGCCAAGCCGCTACCCAAGCACCGCAAACCGCCGCAGCCGACTCGCCGCTCAAGGTGTCTCTTGAGCGCGACGGCCGCCTTTTGAAACTCACCCTCGCTCGTCCGAAGGCGAACATCGTCGACGCGGCCATGATCGGGGCGCTCCTGCAGGCGCTGGACCAGCACCTGAAAGAACCCCGCCTGAGGGGGGTGCTGCTCACCGCGGAGGGGCCGCATTTCAGCTTCGGCGCCAGCGTGGACGAGCATATGCCCGACTCCTGCGCCCAGATGCTGAAGTCGCTGCATGCGCTTGTGCTGAAGCTCGTCGAGAGCCCGGTCCCAGTGCTGGTTGCGGTGCGCGGCCAGTGCCTGGGGGGCGGCCTCGAAGTAGTCGCCGCCTGCAACCTGATCTTCGCGGCACCCAACGCGCAGCTGGGGCAGCCGGAGATAAAGCTCGCCGTTTTCGCCCCTGCCGCTTCTTGCCTCTTACCTGAGCGGATCGGGCAGGCCCAGGCGGAGGACCTCCTCTTCTCTGGACGCAGCGTGAGCGCCGAGGAGGCGCATCTCATGGGGCTCGTATCGGTCATCGCCGAGGACCCGGACCAGGCGGCCCTGGATTACTTCGACAAGCACCTGGCCCCGGTTTCCGCCAGCACGCTGCGTTACGCGGTGCGCGCGGCCCGGCAGGACAAGGCCTCAAGGATCAGGGCCAAGATCTCCTTCGTCGAGAAGCTCTACCTCGAGGAGATGATGAAGACTCACGACTCGGTGGAAGGCCTCACCGCCTTCATCGAAAAGCGGCAGCCTACCTGGCAGGACCGCTAGTCCAACGAACTCGTCTCCCGACCCTGGGAGTAAGGGGGGCTGCCGTTCTATCACCCGCGGCAGTCCCCCAGAGTCCAAACCATAGTTAGAGCCGACAGGGGGGCACATGAGCAGCTTTCTCAACTTCAACGGACGCACCGCGGTGGTCACCGGCGGTGCGCGCGGCCTGGGCCTTGCCATCACCCGCGCGCTTTTAAGCCACGGGGCGCGCGTGCACGTCTTCGACGTGGCGCCGGGCGAGGGGGCGGAGGACTACCAGTTCCACAAGGTGGATATCACCGACCCGGCGAGCGTGGCTGCCGCGGTCGCCGCCATTCCTGAGCCGGTGACCCTCCTGGTGAACAACGCGGGGATCACCCGCGACCGCAGCGTCTTCAAGATGTCCGACGATGAGTGGAGCTCCGTCCTCGGGGTGAACCTCACCGGCGCCTTCAACATGGCGCGGGCTCTCGCCCCCGGGATGAGGGACGCAGGCTACGGTCGCATCGTCAACATCACCTCGATAAACGGCATCCGCGGCAAGTTCGGCCAGGCCAACTACTCCGCCTCCAAGGCCGGGCTCATTGGGCTCACCAAGACGCTCGCCCGCGAGCTGGGCCCCAAAGGGGTAACGGTGAACGCGGTGGCGCCGGGAATGGTCCTGACCGACATGGCGCTGGCGCTTCCCGAGGAGATCCTGGACCGGGCCAGAAACGAGTGCCTGCTCCCGGAATTGGCGAAACCCGAGGACATCGCCAACGCGGTCACCTTCCTCCTCTCCGATGCGGCGGGGAAGATCACCGGCGAGGTGATCCGGGTCGATTCCGGCCAGTACATCTGACGAAAAAGGGGACAGGCTACTTTTTGAAATCAAAAAGTAGCCTGTCCCCCTTAACCCCCAATGCGGCGGGGAAACCCGCCGGAGAGGGATCTTGAGCGATTCGGGGACCAGTAGATCTATAAGTTGGCTTGCCGGCTTTGAAAATTGCCGCCCCTTCGCAAAAGGGGACAGGCTACTTTTCAAAATAAAAAAGTAGCCTGTCCCCCTTTCGGGGGCGCGGCCGAGATATGGAGGTTGCAATGCGAGAAGCGGTTATCGTCGATGCGGTGCGGACGCCGGTGGGGAAATTCGGAGGCGCGCTGAAGGACGTCCGCCCGGACGACCTGGCGGCACTTTGCATCATGGAGCTGGTGCAGCGGAACAAGCTCGACCCCGGGCTCATCGAGGACGTGGTGCTTGGCTGCACCAATCAGGCAGGAGAGGACAACCGCAACGTGGCGCGCATGGCGGCGCTCCTGGCGGGGCTCCCGCACTCGGTGGCGGGGCACACCATCAACCGCCTCTGCGGTTCGGGGTTGAACGCCATCAACAGCGCCGCCCAGGCCATCAAGGTGGGGGAGGGGAAGATCTTCATCGCCGGGGGGACCGAGTCCATGACCCGCGCACCCTTCGTCTTCGCCAAGGCCGATTCCCCCTTCTCGCGCGACATCAAGGTGTTCGATTCCACCATCGGGTGGCGCTTCACCAACCCCCGGATGACCGAACCGTATGCCAAGGAAGGAATGGGGGACACCGCCGAGAACGTGGCGCGCAGCTACGGCATCACCCGCGAGCAGCAGGACGAGTTCGCGCTGGCGACCCAGAGGAAATGGGGCGAGGCCCAGGCCGCGGGGAAGTTCGAGGACGAGCTGGTTCCGGTCGTCATCCCGCAGAAGAAGGGGGACCCGAAGGTCGTGGACCGGGACGAGTTCCCGCGCCCGGACGTGACGCTGGAGCAACTCGCCAAACTTTCCCCCGCCTTCAAGAAGGACGGCAGCGTCACCGCGGGTAATTCCAGCGGCATCAACGACGGCGCCGCCGCCGTGCTCCTCATGGAAGGGGAGCTTGCCCGAGAGCTCGGCTACCGGCCGCTGGCGCGCATTCTCTCCAGCGCCGTCGCCGGCTGCGACCCCTCGTTC
Source organism: Citrifermentans bemidjiense Bem (assembly GCF_000020725.1). Classification (NCBI taxonomy): domain Bacteria; kingdom Pseudomonadati; phylum Thermodesulfobacteriota; class Desulfuromonadia; order Geobacterales; family Geobacteraceae; genus Citrifermentans; species Citrifermentans bemidjiense. Next base: position 1,657,373 of record NC_011146.1, read on the forward strand.
ATGGGGCTCGGCCCGGTTCCGGCCATAAGGAAGGCTCTGGAAAGGGCGGGGCTGACCATCGGCGATATCGACCTCTTCGAGCTGAACGAGGCCTTCGCGGCGCAGGCCATACCTTGCATGAGCGAGCTGGGGATAGACCCGGCCAAGGTGAACGTGAACGGCGGATCCATTGCCATCGGCCATCCTCTCGGCTCCACCGGCGCCCGCATCACCGCGACGCTCGTGCACGAGATGCGGCGGCGTAACGCCCGCTACGGCGTGATCTCGCTCTGCATAGGCCTTGGGCAGGGGATCGCCACCGTGGTGGAACGGGTCTGAAACGGATGTAAGGGGGAGAAACCATGCCGGCAACCGAAGAGAAACCCCTCAGGATCGATTTCCACGTGCACCTCGCCACGTACGACGGTTTCCTGCACCCGTGGGTGGTGGATTGGATGCGGATTGCCCACCCCGTGGGGTACGAGGAGTACGTGGCCCGCTACAGTGACCCGGGCGCCTTCGAGGCACTGCTTCAAGAGGAAGGGGTCGACTACGCCTGCATCCTCGCCGAGCTCACCCCCGTCACCACCGGCATCTGCAGCAACGACTCGGTGCGCGATTTCTGCCACGGCAGGAGGAGTCTGATCCCCTTTTGCGACATAAACCCCTACCTGCACACCGATCTGGCCGCGGAGTTGCGCCGCAAGGTCGAAAGCGAAGGGTTCCGGGGCATAAAGCTCTACCCAAGCTACCAGCACTACTACCTGAACGATTCGAGGATGTACCCTCTGTACCGGGCAGCTGAGGAACTCGGCATCCCCGTCCTGATCCATACCGGTTCCTCGGTCTTCAAGGGAACCAGGCTGAAATACGCCAATCCCCTGCATCTGGACGATGTGGCCGTCGACTTCCCCTCGTTGAATCTGGTCATGGCCCATTCGGGGCGCGGTTTCTGGTATGACCGCGCCTTCTTCTTATCCAAGCTGCATCCAAACGTCTACATGGAGCTTTCGGGGCTCCCCCCCGCGAAGCTCATGACTTACTTCCCCGAACTGGCTCGCAACACGGGAAAAACCATTTTCGGCAGTGACTGGCCTGGAATGCCGCGCATCCGGCATAACATGGACGCCATAGCAGGGCTGCCGCTGCCGCCGGAAGGTGTTGCGGCGATACTGGGCGGCAACGCGGCCAAACTTTTGAACCTGGGGTGACGCCGCCTCGCGGCAAAGGAGGAGATCGTGTCACTCATCGACGCTCACGGCAGGCGCATCAACTACCTTCGGCTCTCCGTGACCGACCGTTGCAACCTCCGCTGCAGTTACTGCATGCCGGCCCAGGGTGTAAAGCTCCTGCCCCAGGACCGGGTGCTCTCCTACGAGGAGCTCTTGCGGGTCGCGAAGCAAGCGGTCGCCGTCGGGATAGAGAAGATCCGGGTGACCGGCGGCGAGCCCCTGGTGAGAAAGGGGATTGTCCCCTTCCTTAAACGGTTGGCGCTGATACCGGGGCTCGAAGAGCTGGTGCTGACCACCAACGGAACACTCCTGCAGGGAATGGCCCGGGAGCTTAAAGATGCCGGCGTTCAGCGCCTGAATATCAGCCTCGACTCCCTGAGCCCTGTGACCTTCGCCAAGATCACCCGCGGCGGCGATCTCAAGGCGGCGCTCGCGGGGCTTGAGGCGGCCGAGCGGGCCGGTTTCCCGCCGCACAAGATAAACGTGGTGCTGATGCGCGGGGTCAACGACCACGAAATCCTCGATTTCGTGCGGCTCACACTGGAGCGCCCCTACGCGGTGAGGTTCATCGAGTACATGCCTACCTGCCAAGCGGCCGACTGGCGTTCGCTCTGCATTCCGGGGAGCGAGGTGCTGGAGCGGATCGCGGAGCGTTTCCTGATCGAGAAGCTGGAGCGAAACGAGCGTTCGGGACCGGCCAAGAACTTCAGAGTTAAGGGCGCTGTCGGCTCGCTCGGGGTCATCACCCCGATGACCGGTCACTTCTGCGACGCCTGCAACCGGCTCAGGGTGACCGCCACAGGCGTGGCCAAGGGGTGCCTGTTGTCCGGGGCAGGGGTGGATCTAGGACCGCTTCTGGCCTCCGGCGACGATGCCTCGCTACGCGACGGGATCCGCCGCATCGTCCACGACAAGCCAGGCCGTCACCGGTTCGACGAGGAAGCCGGCGTCGTAGCGCCCTTCGTCATGGCAGGGATAGGGGGATAGGATGGCTTCTGTTTATCGTTACGAAAAAGGGGCCGTTACCGCAGCTGAGAGGGAAGTGGTGGCCGAGGTCCCCGTGGTTCTGCACGTGAACGGCAGGGAGCTTGCCACCCTGATCGCCTCCCCCCACGAGCTCCGTTTCCTGGTTGCCGGGTTTCTCAGGCTGCAGGGGCTCGTGGACCGGGTCGAGGATTTCAACGCCCTCTCGGTCTGCGACGATCACGGCATCGCCAGCGCCCAGGTTAAAAAGGAGCTTCCGGAAAAGCTGAAGCCTGTCCTCACCTCCGGTTGCGGCACCGGCATTAGTTTTTCCGTCCCTAGGGTCGATGCCGCGCAAAGCGCCGTAGAAAACGGGAAAACCTACACCCCCGCCGCCGTCTTCTCCATGATGGACGGGCTGGCCCGGAAGGCGCAGGGGTACCAGGCCCACGGCGGCATGTACTCGGCCGCGGTAGGCGACGGAGACGTCGTACTCTTTTCCGAGGACCTCGGGCGCCATAATACTATCGACCGCATCGCGGGAGAGGCGCTCATGAAGGGAATAGACCTCTCAGGGATGATGCTGGTCACCTCGGGGCGCGTCTCCACCGAACTGATCGCCAAGGCGGCGCTTTTGGGGATCACGGTTGTCGCCTCGCGCACTTCACCCACCGGGACCGCCGTGAAAATGGCCGAGGAAGCGGGGATCACCATGATCGGCTACGTGCGGGCGGACCGCTTCGATGTCTACAGCCATCCGGAGCGGATCGACTTGGCAGCGGTTGCCAGCTGACCCAGCCCGTGCTGTATGTATTGACGGAAACGCCGGATTTCATGTATACAAATGACTCCTAATGGCATCAAAAGCAGTCCGATTCCAGCGCTCCCCCTCCATTGATACCGCAGGTGGGAGGGAGGCAGAGAAGGGGGACAGGCACTTGCGGAGCCAGTCCCCCAGGGCGGAGCCAGTCACCTAGGTCATGAAGGAAGAAAGAGAAGGCGCTTATGGTGCAGGTCGCTGACATAACGGGGATGGAAGGGACTACCGGCTGCGGTGACGCTTCGGGCATCGTGAGGCTGGACGCCGATCTCGGCATCACCTACCTCGACGCGGCCGCCGCTGACCTGATAGGGATCCCCGCGGAGAGCCTTTTGGGGTGCGGGCTCGACGAGGTGGCGGATCTCTCCGAGCTCAGCACCCTGATGAGAAGCGGCACCGTCTTCAACAATCAGGTGCTGCAGGTCGGCAAGAGGCGTCTGGTCTGCGACTTTCTCCCGACCATGGAGTCGGAGCAGCTGGTGGGGGGGATTTTGTCCGTCCTGCGGCTCCTTCCGGAACAACTCCCCGATCCCTCCATCGATTTGAGAGCCCTGTTGCAGTCGGGTAGCGCCTCCCTCGATCTCAACTACGACGGCATCGTCATCGTGGACCGGGAAGGGGTGGTGGTCATGGTCAACCAGGCCTTCGCCGACATCCTCGACACCACCCCCAACGCCATCATCGGCAAGCACGTCAGCGATGCCTACCCCAATTCCCAGTCCTCGAAGCTGCCGGCGGTCATGGAAACCGCCACCCCCCAGATCGGCATCACCCATTACCTGAACGGCAAGCAGGTCTACGCCTCGCTCTATCCGATCGTCAAGGACGGCCAGGTGATCGGCGGGGTCGGCAAAATCCTGTTCAAGGACATCCGCGAGATCACGCTGATCGCCAACCGGCTGCAGGGCGCCTCCGAGACGCGCGCGGCGGCCGGGAACGTGGCGCGCAAGGAATCGATGTCGCGCTACGACGTGAACAGCATCGTCGGGCAGAGCAAGCAGATGCAGGACCTGAAAGAGTCCCTGCTGCGGGTGGCTTCCAAGAACTCGAACATCCTCCTCCTGGGGGAGAGCGGGACCGGGAAAGAGCTTTTCGCCCACGCCATCCACGCCGCCAGCAACCGCCGCTACGCCCAGTTCGTCAAGGTCAACTGCGCCGCCATTCCGGAACATCTGCTGGAAAGCGAGCTCTTCGGCTATGCCGAGGGAGCCTTCACTGGGGCGAGGAAAGGGGGGCAGCTGGGGAAATTCGAGCAGGCGCACCTGGGGACCATCTTCCTGGACGAGATCGGCGACATGCCGCTGTACATGCAGGCGAAGATGCTGCGGGTCCTGCAGGAGAGGGAGCTGACACCTTTGGGGAGCAACGCGCCGAAAACGGTCGACGTGAGGGTGGTCGCCGCCACCAACAGCAACCTCGAGGCCTTGGTGCGGGAGGGGAAGTTCCGGCAGGACCTCTACTATCGCCTCAAGGTGGTGACGCTCTGCATCCCCGCGCTCAGGGAGCGCAAGGAGGACATCCGCGCCCTCAGCATAAATTTCATCCAGCAGTTCAACGAGGAGTTCGGGCTGGAGGTCCAGGCGCTGAGCCTGGAGGCCCGCGACGTGGTCATGCACTACGACTGGCCGGGGAACGTGAGGGAGCTGCGCAACGTGATCGAGAGCGCCTTCAACGTGGTGACCGGTCCGCTCATCCTCAAGGAGCACCTCCCGGAACAGCTCTCCAGGATGATCCAGGACGGCAGCTCCGGCATCCCGCACGACATCGGCCCCTACCTGCGCGCAAGGCTCGGGAGCAAGCCGCTTCCGGCCATCGTCGAGGAGTTCGAGAAGCTGCTGGTCGAGGCCGCCATCGAGTTTTGCAACGGCAACAAGCTGCAGGCCGCCGATCTGCTCGGCATCTCTCGGCAGTGGCTGTACAAGAAGCTACAAAAGAAGCATAACGACGACTCTTCCGGCCACTGAGTCCCGGCTTCATTCGCCCCCGGGCCGCTCCCTCCTGTCAGCAAATCAACCCGTTTCCCAGCTCTCCCCCTCCCGCAAGGGGAGGGGGAAACCTAACACCGTTTATTCCAGCCGCAGGTGTTACGGATTCTTCTGCCTCAACCCCCTCCTTGAAAGCCCCAATTCTCCAGGTGCAATAACAGGTTTTCCTCACTGTAAACAATTCGCATACAGTCACCAGGTGCTGTTTACAAATATAACTAAGCGAAATTACAAGAAGTGAAAATAAGTGTCGCCTGTGGGTGTCAACAATCGTTTACAGGAGGGGCTGGCTGCATACCGGGTGAAGTTGCAGTTAGGAGAACATTGTTTTGCTGAATTTACGCGCCTTTGCCAATTTTGTTTTTGTTTCATTTAGGAAATCCGGATTTTGGTACCCAAGTTGCTATTAACCTTCTCCAGAAGCAGCCCGCAGGCAAGGCCGCACACAACAACCACAAACAGGAGGAAGCACCCGTGAATACTATCGCCCTTGCAAAAAGCAACTTCGAACAGGAATACCGGCAAAAACTCTGCTCGGCTGCCGAAGCTGCCACCATTGTCAAATCGGGAGATCACCTCTGCTTTCCACTGGGCGTAGGCGAGCCGACCTTGTTCGTCAAGGCGCTCGCGGCACGAAAGCGTGAGCTCGAAGGTGTGGTGGTGAACCAGCAGCATCATCTCTGCCCCGACTACTTCACCGAGGACTCCACCCCGCACATCAAGGTCAACGCGTGGTTCACCAGCCACGTGTCGCGCGAAGCGGTGCAGAAGGGTTGGGCGGACTTCGTCCCCAACCACTTCCACGAAGTGCCCAAGCTGCTGCGCGAGTACTGGCCGGTCGACGTCGCCGGAACCGTGGTCTCCCCGATGGACGAGTACGGCTACTTCACCTGCAGCCTCTCGGTCGGCTACACCATGGAGGCGGTGAAGAAGGCGGAGAAGGTGGTGGTTCAGGTCAACCCCAACGCGCCGCGCACCCACGGCAACTGTCACATCCACATCTCCGAGGTGGACCACATCATCGAGTGCCATGAGCCGCTCAAGGAACTGGAAATCCCCAAGATTTCACCGATCGAGGAAGCCATCGGCGCTTACCTCGCCGAGATGGTTCCCGACGGCTCCTGTCTGCAGCTAGGCTGGGGCGGCATCCCCAACGCGGTCACCCGCGCGCTCATGACCAAGAAGGACCTGGGCGTCCACACCGAACTCATGTCCGACGGGATCGTGGACCTGATGCTGTCCGGCGCGGTCAACAACTCCAGGAAGACCATCCACCGCGGCAAGGCCTTGGCGACCTTTGCGCTCGGGACCAAGCGCCTGTTCGACTTCATGCACGAGAACCCGATGATCGAGATGCACCCGGTCGACTACGTGAACGACCCGGCCGTGATCGGGAGCATCGACAACGTGGTCGCCATCAACGCCACCATCCAGGTCGATCTCTTGGGGCAGTGCTGTTCCGAGTCCTTCGGGCACCTGCAGTGGAGCGGGACCGGCGGACAGGCCGACTTCGCGCGCGGCGCCAACAGGTCGCGCGGCGGCAAGGCCTTCATCACCACCGCCTCCACCGCGAAAAACGGCACCATCTCCTGCATCGTGCCGACGCTCACCGCGGGTGCCTCCGTCACCACCAGCAAGAACGACGTGGACCACGTCGTGACCGAGTTCGGCGTCGCTAAGCTCAGGGGGCAGACCGCGAAGCAGCGCGCCATGAACCTGATCAACGTGGCGCACCCGGACTTCCGCGGCGAGCTGATGGAAGCGGCTCGCAGGATGAATAGGATTTAGCTGGAAAAGGGGGGGGGTAGGGAAGCAGGCGCCTTTCAGTTCCCCCTCCACCTGCGGGAGGGGGGACTGAGGAGGAGATGAGAGCGGTTGAGGGGGCGGGCCCCTCTCAACCTGCAGCCGCTTTTGAGATCCTGCCCGGCGGGCTCGCCTCCGCCGCACCTTCGCCTGTGGCCCTGGTGTTCTTCAGCACCGTGGCCAGGGTGACGGTGTCGAGGATGGCGCGGGTAACGGTGTCGATCTCGCTGGTCACGCTGTGCAGCTCGGAGACCACCGGCTCCGCCGCCTTGTTCCAGTGGGGGAGATCCAGTTCGCTCTCCAGCGTTTCGAAGAGCTGGATGATGTCGAGCAAGGTGGTGCGGTTGACGTTGCCGGCGAAGCGGTAACCGCCCCCTACGCCGCGCATCGCCTGGACCACTCCCTGGTGCACGAGGTTGCGCATCACCTTGGCCAGGTGGTGCGAGGAAATGCCGTACTTGTCGGCGATGTCCGAGGTGGAAAGCTGCCGCTCCGGGTCTCTGGCCAGTTCCAGGACGGAGATAAGCGCGAAAAGGCTTGCCTTGTTTAGCTTCATGATCGTCTCGCTCCAAATAGAGGCGCCCGTGGCGCCGTCAGTCGATTCGTTTTTCCAGCTCGACGTAGCGCCCGGTCCGCAACCCCATGCCGCGGAAGAAGGAAAGGGTGAGCTTGTTGTCGATGTCCACCATGGTGCGCACCGTGTCTACGCCGGCCTTTTTCAGGCGCTCGCAGATCTCGGTGAACATCCTGGTGCCGATCCCCCCTTCACGGGTGGTATGGGACACCCTGAGGGCGAACACCCAGCCGCAGGGGGGGGAGCCGAACTCCCAGGCGCGGACCTCGCCGATGATGAAGCCGAGCAGGGACTTTCCTTCCTGCGCGACCAGAAAGACCCGGTCCGGACGGCCGGCCACCACGTAATGCTGGAAGATGCCCTGCCAGTACCCCGTCTTGTCCTCGTTGGGCGTCCGGTCCAAGGCGATGATGGCTTCCAAGTCGCTCGGGATGGCGTCCCTGATGGTTATCTTGCTCATGTCTAGACTCGCTCGCGATTTCGCCGCGCCTCAAGGCGCTCCTCCCGGGGAAGGGAGGCGGCTGAACCGCTGTTGGGATGGGTTCCGATCCGGTGGGGATGGAAATTGGTAATCTAGTACCATGAAGGCAAGATGTTGGCAAGCGTTAGCTGGGAAATATCGCGTATACATTATTTATTTCTTGACCCTAATTCGGCATAGTGATACTAATTTAGCATAATTGAAACATTGTTCTGATATAAAGCCGGGCGGTTGCCGGTTGAGCCAGGGTCGGGGAAAGGCGGGGTGGTCATGGAACAGTTTCGATACTATCTCAGGGTCCGCTACTACGAATGCGACATGCAGAAGGTGGTCTACAACGCCAACTACGCCAACTACGCGGGCGTGGCTACCATCGAATTCCTGAGGGCGCTCGCGGGGCCGGGCCTTTTGCAGGGGGACCTCGATTTCATGGTGGTGAGCCAGAACATGGAATGGAGGGCACCGGCGCGTTTCGACGAGGTCCTGGAGATATCGGTGGCGGTTAAGGAAATGGGGAAGAGCTCGATCACCATCGTCACCGACTTCCGCCGCGCCGGAAACGAGGCGGTGATCGCCTCGGCCGAGACGGTAAGGGTCCTGGTCGACGCCAAGACCCTGCAAAAGACGGAGATCCCGGCCGGGCTGCGCAGCGCCCTGGAGAAGGGCGCCCCGGGTACGGTGGTGGACCACGCGGGGTACCTGCAGCTGGACGATTTCGTATTTTCCTAAAACAGCAGTTTTTTTTCTTGACATAAAAGTGGTATTAAAGTACTTATTTACTCAAATAGAAATTTCGACATGCAACTCAAACCATAAAAAGAAGTCAAGGGGGAAGCCGTGGCAACTACCGACGAGATCATCAAGAGAACCGCACCGTCCCATCTGATCGATCACAACCTGATCGACCGCGACGTGGAGAGCCTTTGCGACGGGATGGTGAAGTACGAGAAGCGTCCCGCGAAGAGAAAGGACGGCAGCGTGGTGCAGGGGCTGTACAACGCCTGGATCATCTTCAACAACCCCAAGCAGTTCAACTCCTATACCACCGACATGGTGAAGGCGACCATCCTGGCCTTTCGCCGCGCTTCCGTCGACCGCGAGGTCAACGCCGTGGTCTTCACCGGCGTGGGGGAGAAGGCTTTCTGCACCGGCGGCAACACCAAGGAGTACGCGGAGTACTACGCGGGGAACCCGCAGGAGTACCGCCAGTACATGCGGCTCTTCAACGACATGGTTTCCGCCATCCTCGGGTGCGACAAGCCGGTCGTCTGCAGGGTGAACGGGATGAGGATTGGCGGCGGCCAGGAGATCGGCATGGCCTGCGACTTCAGCGTCGCGCACGACTTGGCCAACTTCGGCCAGGCCGGTCCCAAGCACGGTTCCGCTGCCATCGGCGGCGCTACCGACTTCCTCCCGGTCATGATCGGCTGCGAGCAGGCCATGGTCTCCGGCACGCTGTGCGAGCCGTTCTCGGCGCACAAGGCGGCGCGTCTGGGCATCATCGCAGACGTGGTTCCGGCGCTTAAGATCGACGGCAAGTTCGTCGCCAATCCGACGGTCGTCACCGACAAGTTCCTGGACGAGTACGGCCGTGTCATCCACGGCGAGTTCAGGACCGGCGCCCAGTTCAAGGAAGGGCAGGCCCTTATCAAGGAAGGGGAGATCGACCTCTCCATGCTGGACCAGAAGGTGGATGAACTCTGCGCGAAGCTGATCGACACCTTCCCCGAGTGCATGACCAAGAGCCTCGAGGAGTTGAGGAAGCCGAAGCTGGACGCCTGGAACGCCAACAAGGAAAACTCCAGGGCATGGCTCGCGCTCAACATGATGAACGAGGCGCGCACCGGCTTCAGGGCCTTCAACGAGGGGACCAAGGAGACCGGCCGCGAGATCGAATTCGTGAAGCTGCGCCAGGGGTTGGCCGTCGGTACCCCCTGGACCGAGGAGCTCGTGGACAGCCTGATGCCGGGAGCGTAGGGGTAGGCGGATCAAGATGTGCCGCGGCAGGTGCGCGAGCGCTCCGCGGCACGCCTTAAAATGGTAAAAAAGTACTTTTATGCCAGAACTGGCATCGGTCCTGATCGTCGGAGCCGGAACTCAAGGTTAGCAACCAAGGGGTAACTATATGAGGTATGCAGAGACAGGATACGTGCTGGAAGTCGACCTGACCAAGGGGAACATCGAGAGGGTGGCTACCGATCCCAAGGACACCGAGCTTTACTTGGGCGGCCTGGGAACCAACGCCAAGCTGCTGTGGGACCGGGTCCCGGCTGACGTCGACGCCTTTTCTCCGGAAAACCTTCTCATTTTCGCCGCCGGCCTTCTGTGCGGAACGCCGGCCACCGGGTGCAACCGCACCATAGTCTCCACCATCTCCCCGCAGACGAAGCTCATGGCCTTCTCGATGATGGGCGGGTTCTGGGCTCCGGAGTTGAAGTACGCGGGTTACGACAAGGTGGTCCTGCGCGGCAAGTCGCCGAAGCTCGTCTATCTCTACATCAACAACGACAAGGTCGAGATCCGCGACGCCTCCCACCTGAAAGGGAAGGGGGCCATCGAGACCGCCGAGCTCATCAAGAAGGAGCTGAACGAGCCGAGAGCCCAGGTGGCCGCCATTGGCCTCGCCGGCGAGAACCGGGTCTTCTACGCCTCCATCGAGCAGGGCAGATCCTCCGCCTCCCGCGGCGGCATCGGCGCGGTGATGGGGGACAAGGGGGTCAAGGCTGTGGTCGTTCGCGGCACCAAGGACCTCTGCGTCGCCAAGCCCGAGGAGTTCAACAACCTCTGCGGCGAGGTGCTCGACTACATCAAGCACCGCGAGGACAACCCGATCCCCGACGTGATGCCCATCCTGGCCGGGCTCGGGAGCCCGCAGGAGATGAAGGTCCACGACGAGAAGTGGCACACCGAGAACTTCAACTGGGGCAACGCCCGTACCCGCCGCAAGGACTTCTGGACCGACGAGGTGAGCCACGCCTGGGAAGAGACCATGGATAAGGCGAGGACCCGCCTCATCAGCTGCTTCAACTGTCCCATGAAGTGCGGCGCCACCATCTCCATGGAGGGGCTCCCCACCTACATGATGAAGTGCTTCACCAAGCTCACCTACACCATGGCGGCCTTCTCCGACCTCGACTTTGGCCTGAGGATGGCGCAGAAGGCGACCGAGTACGGCCTGGACGGCTTCTCGACCCCGCAGGTGATGGCCTTCGCGATGGAGCTTTTGGAGAAGGGGATACTGAAGCAGAGCGACTTCCCCGGCATGCCCGATGAGAACGACGCGAAGTTCTTCTACCTCCTGGACCTGATCGTGAACCGCCAGGGGATCGGCGACATCCTGGCCGAGGGGACCTACTGGGCCGCGAAGAAGATCGGCAACGGCGCCGAGGAGTACGCCCACAACAACATCAAGAAGCACGAGCAGCTCCCCTTGAAGCTCTCCATGCTGAACCCCATCTACTACCTGATGTACTGCACCGGGGAGAAGATCAACATCACCCAGATCGAGGGGCAGTTCCCGCAGGCGCCGTACCCGAAAGTGGAGCAGCGCGAGGAGTTCGTGAAGGACTGGGTCCAGGTTCCCGACGACAAGTTCAAGGACATCTTCCTGCAGTGGGAGCCGCGCGGCGAGAAGTCGATGCCCAACTTCCCGACGGTCGACATGTGCTGCGACATCGTGGACTGGCAGGAGATGATGCACTACATCGACGACGCGCTGGGGCAGTGCGCGGGGCTTTCCTCCTTCCCGCTGAAGCCGCCGTACCACATCCACAACTACCCGAAATTCATCTCCGCCGGCGCCGGCATCGAGATGGACAAGGACAAGCTCACCAAGGCCGCCAAGCGCTACCGTACCCTGGTGCGTGCCATCAACATCCGCCGCGGCATGAGAAGGGTCGACGAGCAGCCGCCGGCGAACCACTGGAAGAACCGGTTCCCGGAACTGGAGAAGGATCTTCTCGATTCCTACTACAAGCTCAAGGGGTGGAACGACGACGGCATCCCGACCAAGGAGACCCTGGAGGAGCTGGGGCTTGGCTACGTGGCGAGGGAGTTCGAGAAGACCGGCGTCTATGACGGCAAGCCGGCCGTAACCGCCGCGGCCACGCAGGAGACACTTTTAAGTGGAGGGGTACAGCCGTGAGTGAGACCAAGAAAAGAACCATCAAAACGATAAACATCGACGCCGACAAGTGCAACGGCTGCCGGGCCTGCGAGGTCATCTGCTCCTCCTTCCACGCCATGCCCCCCTACAGCAGCAACAACCCGGCCCGCTCCAGGGTCCGCGTGGTGCGCGACCCGCTTCGCGACATCTACATCCCGCTCTACGCCGGTGACTACACCGAAAGCGAGTGCATGGGGCGTGACAAGTTCATCATCGACGGCAAGGAGTACGACGAGTGCGGCTTCTGCCGCACCTCCTGCCCCTCGCGCGACCTCTTCCGTGAGCCGGACTCAGGCCTGCCGCTTAAATGCGACCTCTGCGACGGCGAGCCGGAACCGCTCTGCGTCAAGTGGTGCCTGGTCGGTGCCCTGTCGGTGACCGAGCGCGAGATCGAGGAACCGGCCGACGACATGAAGAACCAGGAGCTGGAGATCGGTCTCCAGTCACTGATGAAGAGGTTCGGGACCGAGAAGCTCCTCGATACGGTGGGCCAGATCACCAAAGGCTAACGACGCTAACAACAAAGGACGGGTGCTATCGTGGAAACCGTGACTCCATTCAAAGAGATAATCGATGTCATCAAGGAAAAGGGCGGCGATTCGCTCAAATACTGCTACCAGTGCGGTCTTTGCGACTCGGTCTGCCCCTGGAACCGGGTACGGCAGTTCAGCATGCGCAAGGTGGTCAGGCAGGGGGTCTTCGGCCTCACCGAGATCGAGCAGGAAGAGATCTGGCGCTGCAGCACCTGCGGCACCTGTCCCAGCCGCTGTCCCAGGGGTGTGAACCAGATCGAGGCGGGAATCGCCCTGAGGACGATGGGGGCGGAATACGACGTCTACCCCGGCCACGTAAGCACCATCCGGAACGTGGTGGCGAGCCTGACCAGCGAGGGCAACTCCATTGGCGGCGAGCGCGCCAAAAGGGGCGACTGGGCCAAGGAGCTCCCGGTGAAGCAGTACGAGGAGGGGATGGAAGCCCTCTACTTCACCGGCTGCTACCTAAGCTATGACCCCAGGATGAGGAAGGTGGCCCAGGCCACCGCGACCATCCTCAACAAGGCGGGGGTGAAGTTCGGGATCCTCGGCAACAAGGAAACCTGCTGCGGGGAAAGCATCCGGAAGACCGGCAACGAGGAGCTTTTCAAGAAACTCGCCAAGGAGAACATCAGGAACTTCATCGACAACGGCGTCAAGAAGGTGATCGTCTCCTCGCCGCATTGCTACCACACCTTCAAGAACGAGTACCCCGAGTTCATGGTGAACTTCGAGGTGGTCTTCATCTCCCAGCTGATCGAGCAGCTCATCAACGAGGGGAGGCTCACCATCAAGGGGGAATTCGCCAAGAAGGTCACCTATCACGACCCCTGCTACTTGGGGCGTCACAACGGCGTCTACGACGAACCGAGGAACGTGCTGAAAAAGGTGCCGGGCCTCCAATTCACCGAGATGGCCGACAACCGCGAATCCGCCCTTTGCTGCGGCGGTGGCGGCGGCAGGATCTGGATGGAGACCCCGAAGGAGGAGCGCTTCGCCGACCTCAGGCTCAGGCAGGCGGTAAACGCCGGGGCCGAGGTGCTCGCCACCTCCTGCCCCTACTGCATCACCAACTTCACCGACTCGAGCCTAGACCTGGCCGACGACGAGAAGGTGGAGGTGAAGGATCTGACCGAGATCATCGCCGAGGTGATCTGACCACCGTCACTTGCATCCAACGAACTCTAGTTGAAGGAAAACTTCTATGAATACCGCAGAGAGAAATATTGGTGACGTACTCATTGTCGGTGGAGGGATCAGCGGTATTCAGGCCGCGCTGGATCTCGCCAATTCCGGGTTCAGGGTCTTCCTGGTGGACAAGTCTCCCGCCCTGGGAGGGAAGATGTCCCAGCTGGACAAGACCTTCCCCACCAACGACTGTTCCATGTGCATCGAGAGCCCGAAGTTCATCGAGTGCTCCCGAAACCCGAACATCGAGATCATCACCTACACCGAGGTGGATCGGGTGGAAGGGGAGGCGGGCGACTTCAAGGTGACCCTCACCAAGAAGCCGAGGTACATCTCCGAGGAGAAGTGCACCGGGTGCAACATCTGCGTGGACTACTGCCCGGTCAAGATCCCGGACCCGTTCAACCAGAACCTCTCCGAGAACAAGGCGGTCCACATCTACTTCTCCCAGGCGGTGCCGCTGGTCACCTACGTCGACCCGGAGACCTGTCTCTACCTGAAGGAAGGGAAGTGCCAGATCTGCGTCGGCGCCTGCAAGACCAACGCGATCGACCTGCACCAGAAGCCGGAGACCTTCCAGATCGAGGTTGGCGCCATCATCCTCTCCCCGGGCTACTCCACCTTCGACCCGAAGCTCAGAAACGACTTCGGCTACGGCAAGATGCAGAACGTGGTGACGAGCCTCGACTTCGAGCGCATCCTCTGCGCCACCGGCCCCTACGAGGGAGAGGTGCTGCGCCCCTCCGACAAGAAGCACCCGCACAAGATCGCCTGGATCCAGTGCGTGGGGTCGCGCCAGGTGATCCCCGGCGGCAACAACTACTGCTCGGCCGTCTGCTGCGCCTACTCGCAGAAGCAGGTGATCCTCGCCAAGGACCACAGCCCGAGCCTTGAGGCCACCATCTTCCACAACGACGTCCGCGCTTACGGCAAGGACTTCGAGAGGTTCCACCAGAGGGCCGAGAAGCTCCCCGACGTGCGCTTCATCAGGAGCTACGTCACGGTGGGGAGGGAGATCGAGAGTTCGAAGAACGTCACCATCCGCTACTCCACCGTCGACCAGGGGGTCAAGGAGGAGGAATTCGACATGGTGGTCCTCTCGGTGGGCCTCAACCCCCCGAAGGACGTGGAGGCGCTGGCCACGAAGTTCGGCATCGAGCTGACCGACCAGAAGTTCTGCAAGAACAACCCGTACAACCCGATCGAGACCTCGAAGAAAGGGATCTTCGTCTCCGGCGCCTTCCAGGGCCCCTTGGACATCCCCGAATCGGTCCTGACCGCCAGCGGCGCCGACGCGCTCTGCGGAGAGCTACTCTCCTACCGGCGCCACAAGCTGGAGCGGGAGAGGGTCTACCCCGACGAGAAGGACGTCTCCAAGGAGGAGCTGAAGATCGGGGTGGTCGTCTGCTACTGCGGCGCCAACATCGGCCGCGTGGTCAACATCCCCGAGGTGATCGAGTACGCGGCGACGCTCCCGAACGTCTCCTGGGCCGGCGAGAACCTCTTCGCCTGTTCCACCGAAAACGCGAAGCAGATCTCCGACGCCATCGTGGCCAAGGGCTTGAACCGCGTGGTGCTGGCGGCCTGCACCCCTAGGACCCACGAACCGCTCTTCAGGGACACCTGCCGCGAGGCGGGGCTGAACCAGTACTTCTTCGAGTTCGCCAACATCCGCGAGCACTGCTCCTGGGTACACTCCCGCGAGAAGGAGAACGCGACCGAAAAGGCGAAGGAAATCGTCAGGATGGCGGTAGCACGCGCCGCGCACCTGGAGCCCTTGCAGGAATTCCAGCTCCCGGTGGACCACACGGCACTCGTCGTGGGGGGGGGCGTCGCCGGCATGACCGCCGCGCTCAACATGGCGGAGCAGGGCTTCGAGATCTATCTCGTCGAGAAGGACGACGACCTGGGCGGTTTGGCGAGAAGGCTCCACTACACCCTGGAGGGGACCGAGATCCAGCCCTTCCTGGAGGATCTGGTCAAGAAGGTGTACCGCCACCCGTCGATCCACGTCTGGACCGACTCCACCATCCTGGACGTCACGGGTTACGTGGGCAACTTCACGACCCAAGTGGAGAGCCAGGGGAGGGTGCGCGAGGTGAAGCACGGGGTATCGCTTCTCGCCACCGGCGCGGCCGAATACAAGCCGACCGAGTACCTCTACGGCGAGAACGAGAACGTCCTCACCCAGTTGGAGCTGGAAGGGGAGATCGTCGCGGAGAGTGAAAGGGTGAAGGCGGCCCAAAGCGTGGTGATGATCCAGTGCGTCGGGTGCCGGCAGACCGACCGAAACTACTGCAGCCGGGTCTGCTGCAGCCAGGCCATCAAGAACGCCCTGAAGCTGAAGAAGATCAACCCCGAGATCGAGGTCCAGATCATCTTCCGCGACATTCGCACCTACGGCCTGAAAGAGGTCTACTACCGCGAGGCGGCGAACCAGAACGTGAAGTTCATCCGCTACGAGGCTGACAAAAAGCCGGTGGTCGAGGCGCTAGGGGCGGGCTTCAAGGTCACCGTGCCCGACCCGGTCTTGGGGCAGGTGATGGAGCTTGAGGCGGACCTCGTGGTGCTCGCCGCGGCGGTGATACCGTCCGAGGCAAGCCAGGAGGCGGGGAAACTCTTCAAGGTCTCCAACAACCCGGACGGCTTCTTTCAGGAGGCCCACGTGAAACTGAGGCCGGTGGACTTCAGCGCGGACGGCGTCTTCCTCTGCGGCACGGCCCACTACCCGAAGCACCTGACCGAGACCATCAGCCAGGCCCTGGGGGCCGCGGGGCGCGCGGTGGGGATCCTCTCCAGGGAAACGGTCACCGCCTCCGGTTCGGTCTGCGACGTCAACGAGAACAACTGCGTATCCTGCGGGGCCTGCATCACCGCCTGCAAGTACGGGGCGATCAGCTTCGTGGACACCCCCAAGGGGAAAAAGGCCCATGTGGAACCGATCCTTTGCAAAGGGGACGGCCTGTGCAACGCCAAGTGCCCGACCCAGGCGATCTACCTGAAGCACTACACCGATGACGCCATATTCGCCCAGATCGACGCAGCGCTTCACTAAACAAAACCAGGAGAGATGCCTGGAAAGGAGGTAGACAATGACAACCGGAATAGAACATAAGCCCAGGGTCGTCGGTTTCCTGTGCACTTGGTGAGCGTACGGCGCTGCCGACCTGGCTGGAGTTTCCAGACTGCAATATACGACAGAGACAAAGATCATCAGGGTAATGTGCACCGGCAGGGTGGACCTGGCTTTCATCCTCAGGGCGTTCAAACAAGGCGCCGACGGGGTGTTCATCGGGGGATGCTGGCCCGGCGAATGCCACTACGTAACCGAGGGTAACTACGACGTACTGAAGAACGTGCATATCGCCAAGAAGATGCTGGAGAAGATCGGCATCAACCCCGACCGCCTGAGGCTTGAGTGGATTTCGGCCTCCGAGGGGATGCGCTACGCCGAGGTGATGAACGAATTCGGCAAGAGGCTCAAGGAATTGGGTGCGCTGGGCAAGGGGGAGGGGATCGACGAGCGTTCCCTAAAGCTCAGGATGGAAGCGGCTTACAACCTGGTCCCCTACGTGAAACTGGTGGAGAGGGAGAGGATCAGGCAGCGCTTCAAGACCGAGGAGGAGTACGATGCCTATTTCGCCTCCGCGGAGCTGGAGTCGCTCTTTAACAACCTGGTGACGGACAACCTGGCCGTGAGCCAGATGACGCTCCTTTTGAAGGATAAGCCGCTCTCAACAGCCGAGATCGCCTCGGCGCTGAATCTCACCGCGGCCGACGTCAACAGGCACATCAAGTCATCGAGCAGGAAAGGGCTGGTCAAGTACGACGAGGGGTTGAACGCGTACGCGCTGGCTTAGGCGAGAACGGGGAAGGGGACTGGCTCCTTAGGGGACTGGCTCCGAAGGTGCCTGTCCCCCTCCCTGCAACCCAGCCCCGAGAGCTGAAGGATTTTGGTAGAGGAAAAGCTAACCCCTATAAGAAGGACGGCCACCATGTGCATGGATATCTCGAAGATAGACAACATCATAGACAAGCATAACGCCGAGCAGAGCTCGCTGATCCAGATCCTTTTGGACATCCAGAGCGAGCACAACTGGCTCCCGAAACAGGCCCTGGACCGCGTCGGCGAGAGGCTGGACGTGCCGATGAGCCGGATCCAGCACATCACCACCTTCTACAAGGCCTTCAGCCAGGTCCCCAAGGGGCGCCACCAGATCCATGTCTGCATGGGCACCGCCTGCCACGTCCGTGGCGCGCAGAGGGTCCTGGACACCATCTCCGACGCGATCGGGATCAAGGCCGGCGAGACCGACGCGGACCTCAAGTTCAGCCTCGAAACCGTGAACTGCCTGGGATGCTGCGCGCTGGGGCCGGTCATGGTCATCGACGGCGAGTATCATGGCAACGTGGCGCCTGCGCAGTCGGCCGAAGTGCTGAAAAACTACGAGTAAGGGATCTCTTATGCCAAGGATAAAATCGCCCGCAGAATTGGAAGCATTCAGGAAAGCCATCCTGGCCAAAAGGGATGACAAGAAGCCCTGCATCACGCTCTGCTCCGGCAGCGCCTGCCACGCCACGGGGAGCGAGAAGGTCGCCGACGCGATCCTGGCCGAGTTGGAGAGCCACGGGCTCAAGGATCAGGTCGATATCAGAAGGACCGGCTGCCACGGCTTCTGCGAGCAGGGCCCCATCGTGGTGGTCTACCCGGAAGGGATCAGCTACCTGAAGGTCAAGCCGGAGGACGTCTGCGAGATCGTCTCCCATACCTTCAAGGAGAAGAAGCTGGTTGAGCGGCTGCTCTACGTCGACCCGAACACCGGCGACAAGTCGAGCCACGAGCACGACATCCCCTTCTACAAGAACCAGCAGCGCCTCATCCTAGGTCTCAACACCAAGATCGACCCGAAGAGTCTGGAGGATTACCTGGCCGTCGGCGGCTACCAGGCCATGGCCAAGGCGCTGCTGCAGATGACACCGGAAGAGGTGATCGGCGAGGTCAAGGGGGCGAAGCTCAGGGGACGCGGCGGCGCCGGCTTCCCCTCGGGGACCAAATGGGAGTTCGCGCGCAACGCGCCGGGGGACCAAAAGTACGTCGTGGTCAACTGCGACGAGGGGGACCCGGGTGCCTACATGGACCGCTCCCTCATGGAGGGTAACCCCTTCACCGTGCTCGAAGGGCTCCTGATCGGCGCCTACGCCATCGGCGCGAGTGAGGGTTACATCTACGTCCGGCAGGAATACCCGCTCGCCGTAGACAACCTGACCGTCGCCATAAAAAAGGCGGAGGAACACGGCTTCCTGGGGAAAAACATCCTCGGCTCCGGGTTCGACTTCACCGTCAAGGTGCACCGGGGTGCGGGGGCGTTCATCTGCGGCGAGGAGACCTCACTCCTGCAGTCGCTGGAAGGAAAGCCCGGCGAGCCCAAGCCGAGGCCCCCTTTCCCGGCAGTCCGCGGCCTCTGGGGCAAGCCGACCAACATCAACAACGTCGAGACCTGGGCCAATATCCCGGTGATCATCAACAAGGGGGCCGATTACTTCAGCTCCATCGGGACCGAGAGCAGCAAGGGGACCAAGATCTTCTCCCTGGTAGGGAAGGTGAACAACACCGGCCTCGTCGAGGTCCCCATGGGGATGCCGCTCAGGGACATCATCTTCAAGATCGGCGGCGGGGTCCCCAACGGCAAGAAGTTCAAGGCGGTGCAGACCGGCGGCCCTTCCGGCGGCTGCATTCCCGAGGAATACCTCGACGTCAAGGTCGACTTCGACGAGCTGATGAAGATGGGCGCCATGATGGGTTCCGGCGGCATGATCGTCATGGACGAGGACACCTGTCTCGTCGACATCGCCCGGTACTTCCTGGAGTTTTTGAGCGACGAGTCCTGCGGCAAGTGCGTACCCTGCCGCGAGGGTATCCGCCAGATGCTCAAGGTGATGACCGCCATCACTCAAGGGAAGGGTAAGGAAGGGGACATCGAACTCCTGGAGAACATGGCCATGGCGACCCAGGGTGCGGCACTTTGCGCCCTTGGCAAGACCGCTCCGAACCCGGTCCTCTCCACGCTCAAGTACTTCCGTCACGAGTACGAGGCCCACATCAAGGAGAAGAGGTGCCCGGCGCTTTCCTGCAAAGAGCTGATCGCCTTCCACATCGACCCGGCGAAGTGCAAAGGGTGCGGCAGCTGTCTCAGGAAATGCCCCGCCACCGCCATCGAGGGTGGCAAGAAGACCATCCACGTCATCGACCAGGAGAAGTGCACCAAGTGCGGCACCTGTATCGAAGCCTGCCCGGCGGCGTTCCATGCGATAAGCAAGCTCTCCGGCGTGCCGGTGCCGGAACCGCCCCCTCAATCGGCAAGGGCCATAGCTTAACGACAACGATAGAGTCTCTCACTCTTTCCCGACTCTCCCTCTCCCTCTGGGAGAGGGCCGGGGTGAGGGAATCTGTGGCAGCGCTAAAAGGAACAGATCATGAGCGAAATCGTCCTGCAGATAGATGGAAAAGAGGTCAAGGCCCAGGAGGGGATGACCATAGTTGAGGCGGCAAACACGGTAGGGATCCACATCCCCACCCTATGTCACCACGAGAAGCTCGAGCCGTACGGCGCCTGCCGCATCTGCACCGTCGAGGCGGAGAGCAACGGCAGGAAGACTCTCGTCGCCGGCTGCCTCTACCCGGTGGAAAACGGCATGGTGGTACAGACCAGCACCGAGAAACTCTACGCGATACGCAAGGTGCTGGTGGAGCAGATGATGGCCCACGCCCCCGATGCCCCGCAGCTTATCGAGCTAGCCAAGGAGTACGGTGCTGACAAGGACCGATTCGACAAGGATCCGAGCTTCTGCATCCTGTGCGGGCTTTGTGTGAGGTACTGCGCCGAGGTGAAGAAGAAAAACGCCATAGGGTACATGGACCGAGGCCCCAGGCGCGAGATCAGCTTCATCCCCGAGGTAGCGGCCAAGGAGTGCTGGGACTGCAAGGAATGTTTCCCGCTTTGCCCCACCTCCGCGCTCCAGGCGGCCTACGTGCTGACCGAGGCGCTCTTACCCGCGCAGCCGGAAGAAGAGGGCGGATGTTCCTGCTCCGCCTCCGGCTGCTGCGGCGGCTAGCACAACTGGCCCTGGTGGATACCTCAGCCTGAACCCTCCCTCCCCCCCTTGCGGGGGAGGGTCAGGGTGGGGGGGAGGGTGCCAGTAGCTCAGTTGATGGCAACTTCACCCACCCCCTGACCCCCTCCCGTCAAGGGAGGGGGACAAAGAGTCTCCCCCCTCCCGCGGGAGGAAACCTGCTGAAAAGGCCCGGGGACTACCTCTGGGCCTTTTCTCCTGCTACGGCCATTTACCCCACGATTAGAACCTGGTTCCATAAATCGGTACTCCACTACCATTTAGTGCTTGACAGCAAATTGGTATTCTAGTACTAAATTACAAAACGGCATTTGCGAAACACAATAACTGAGGAGGTGGCCAATGAGGTTCGGGCTGACGGATGAACAAAAGATGATGCAGGATATGGCGAGGGATTTCGCGCAGAAAGAGATCCTGCCTACGCTCAAGGAAGACGAGATCAACCACACCTTCCGCCCCGAACTGGTCAAGAAGATGGCCGGTCTGGGCTTTTTCGGCTGCGCCCTTCCTGAGGAATACGGCGGCAACGGCTGCGGCTTTTTGGAGTCGGTCATCCTTGCCGAACAGCTCGCCACCGTGAGCGGCTCCTCAAGGCTGCCGCTGAACATGCAGAACATAGGCCCCTCCCTCACGGTCAACAAGTTCGGCACCAAGGAGCAGAAAGAGCGTTTCATCCCCGACTGGGTGAGCGCCGAATCCTTCGGCTTCTTCGCCATCACCGAGCCCAACTCCGGCTCCGACGTAGTGAGCATGGGGACCACCGCCACCGACCGCGGCGACCACTGGGAGATCAACGGCCAGAAGATGTGGATCTCCAACGCCCACGTAGGCGACTGGGGCCTTCTCTACGCCGTCACCGACCGCGCCGCCAAGCACAAGGGGATGACCTGCTTCGTCATCAACCTCAAGGGTAACGAGGGGATCATCACCGCCGCCATCGAGTCCAAAGTGGGCCTTCACTGCGCGCCTACCGGCGAGATCTCATTCAACCAGGCGAAGATCCCCAAAGACTCGGTCCTGGGCGAGGTGGGGCAGGGCTTCCAGATCTGCATGTGGCAGCTGAACAACACCCGTATCAGCTGTGCCGCGGGCGCGCTCGGCATCGGCGCCGGCGCCATCGAGGCCGCCATCGGCTACGCCAACGAGAGGACCCAGTTCGGCAAGAAGATCGGCTCGTACCAGATGATCCAGGCTTCCATCGCCGAGATGGTGGCCGAGCACGAAGCGGCGCGCCTTCTGGTCTACCAGGCGGCCTGGCTCAAGGACCAGGGGCTTCCCAACCAGTACCAGACCTCCATGGCGAAGCTGTTCGCCTCCGAGGCGGCGGTACACGCGGCCACCGAAACCATGAAGATCTTCGGGAGCTACGGCTTCTCCACAGAGTACCCGGCCGAGCGCTGGCTGCGCGACTCGATGTCGCTTAGGACCGTGGAAGGGACCAGCAACATCCAGAAGACCATCATCGCCGGCTTCGCCCTGGGCGACGCGGTGAACCGCTAGGGGGAAACGCCCTCAGCATGAACCTTCCCTCACCCTGACCCTCTCCCAAAGGGAGAGGGGATTGTGAAGCGAGAGGGTGGTTATGAAGCGAGAAGCTGCCTGAAGAAACCCTCTCCCTCTGGGAGAGGGTGCCCGAAGGGCGGGTGAGGGAGGTGCCCCAGTGATACCCTCACCCCCTCCCCCTCCCAACCTCCCCCCTCCGGGTGGAGGAGCAATGACCGAAGTGACTGCCTGGTGCAGCGTGTGAAGCCATATGCGAAGCCTTGGCTGTCGAGTGTCTAATCCCATTTAATGAAAAGGAACCCACTATGGCACGAAAGCAAACACCGCTGCGCCCGTATTTCGAGAAGATGGCGGACATCGGCAAGGCGCTGAGCGATGCGGAAGTGAAACGTTCGCAGGAAAACGTCGAACTCGTCAAGGAGCAGGTGCAGCTGATCGAAAAGGAGACCGAGCGGGTCAAAAACGCCGGCATCCCCGCCAAGAAGGTCCACGAGCGCGGCGGCATGACCATCTACGACCGCCTCGATTACCTGGTGGACGCCGGGACCTGGGCACCCCTGCATACGCTCTACAACCCCAAGGAGAACGAGGAAGGGTGCACCGGCGTCGTCAACGGCATAGGGCGCATCGAAGGTAGATGGGCGGTCGTCATCGGCTTCGACAACAAGGTCATGGCCGGTGCCTGGATCGCAGGGCAGTCGGAGAACATTCTCATGGTCACCGACATGGCCAAGCGCCTCAACGTCCCGCTGGTCTGGCTCACCAACTGTTCCGGCGTGAAGCTCATGGAGCAGGAAACCGTCTACGCCGGCCGCCGCTCCAGCGGCGCTCCCTTCTACCGCCACGCCGACCTGAACCATCTCGGCATCCCCATCTTGAACGGCATCTACGGCACCAACCCCGCCGGCGGCGGCTACCAGGGGATCAGCCCGACCATCCTCCTCGCCCATGACGGCGCCAACATCGCGGTAGGCGGAGCCGGCATCGTCGGCGGCATGAACCCCAAGGGGCACATCGACGTCGAGGCCGCGCAGGCCCTCATCGACGCCACCCGCAACTTCAAGGCGAAAGATCCCGGCCGTGTCGAGACCCATTTCGACCAGACCGCCTACTTCCGCGAGGTCCACGACACGGAGACCGGTGTTCTCGACGGCATCAAGGATTACATGCGCATGATGCCCGCCTACGACCCCGCCATGTTCCGAGTCGCCGCTCCCGTTCCCCCGCGCTTCCCGGTCGAGGATCTCAACATGATCCTCCCGGCGAACCAGAAGCGCCCCTACGACGCAATCCAGATCCTGGCGCGCCTTACCGACAACAGCGAATTCATGGAATACCGCCCCGACTACGGCCGCGAGGTCTACGCCGGCATCGCCAAGGTCGACGGCTTCCCGGTCGCCTTCATCGGCAACCGCCAGGGTGTCTTCCCCGGCTACCCCGAGTACGCCAAGGGCGCCTACCCGGCGGTCGGCGGCAAGCACTACCGCGAGGGGCTCATCAAGCAGGCCGAGTTCGTGACCCTGTGCGGTCGCGACAACCTCCCCATCGTCTGGATGCAGGACACAACAGGCATCGACGTCGGCGACCTCGCCGAGGAAGCCGAACTGTTGGCCCTGGGGCAGTCGCTCGTCTACTCAATCGAGCAGACCGATCTCTCCATGATGTGCGTCGTGCTCAGGAAGGGGACCGCCGCGGCCCACTACATCATGTGCGGCCCGCAGGCGAACAACAACAACGCCTTCACCCTAGGAACCCCTCTCACCGAGATCTACGTGATGCACGGCGAGACCGCGGCCGCCGCCTCCTACGCCCGCCGCCTGGTGAAAGAGCAGGATTCCGGCAACGACCTGGGCCCGGTCATCGGCAAGATGAACCAGATGATCCAGGACTACCAGGAGAAGTCGCGCCCGGCCTACTGCGCCATCAGCGGATTCGTGGACGAGATTGTCCAGCTTCCCGACCTGCGCAAGTACGTCCAGGCCTTTGCCGGCGCCAACTACCAGAACCCGAAGTCGATCACCCCGGTGCACCAGATGCTCCTCCCGAGGATCATCAGGGGATAAGTCCTGAAGGCAAATCCCCCCTGTCCCCCCTTCGCAAAGGGGGGGACCCGGGGGCACCGGCAGCGCCACGTGGCAAATTACATTGTGGCCTTCCGGGATTATCCAAGAGCCTTCGCGCGGGGAGTTTGCAGGGCCCTCTCGAAGGGGGGGGCGCCTTTTCTAAGAGGGGAGGTTTTAAGTCCCCCTTTGCGAAGGGGGATTTAGGGGGATTTGCCTTTTAACCCCAAGGGGATTTGCAGTTCACCAAAAACAGACACTTCATGCAGCTTAACTTCACGCATATATACGGAGACGAAGATGGCCAAGACAACGAAACCGTTAGGGATAACCGAAGTCGTCCTCAGGGACGCCCACCAGTCCTTGTTCGCGACCCGCCTGCGCCTGGACGACATGCTTCCCATCGCCGCCAAGTTGGACCAGGTCGGCTACTGGTCCATCGAGATGTGGGGGGGGGCGACCTTCGACTCCTGCATCCGCTTCCTCGGCGAGGACCCGTGGGAGCGCCTGCGCGAGCTGAAAAAAGCGATGCCCAACACGCCGCAGCAGATGCTGTTCCGTGGGCAGAACATCCTCGGTTACCGCCACTACGCGGACGACGTGGTCGAGAAGTTCGTGGAACGCTCCGCGGTGAACGGCATCGACGTCTTCCGCGTCTTCGACGCCATGAACGACCCGCGCAACCTCGACACCGCCATCAAGGCGGTGATTAAACAGGGCAAACACGCCCAGGGGACGCTCTCCTACACGGTGAGCCCGGTCGACACCATACCCAAATGGGTGGCGCTGGCCAAGCGCATCGAGGACATGGGGGCGCACTCGCTCTGCATCAAGGACATGGCTGGGCTCATGGCCCCCTACGCCGCCTACGACCTGGTCAAGGCGCTGAAAAAAGGGATCTCCATCCCGATCCACATGCAGTGCCACGCCACCACCGGCATGTCCACCGCGGCCTACGTGAAGGCGATCGAGGCGGGGGTCGAGAACGTCGACACCTCCATCTCCTCCATGAGCATGACCTACGGCCATTCGCCCACCGAGACGCTCGCCGCCATCTTCGCGGACACGGACAAGGCGACCGGCCTCGACACGGTCCTTTTGCAGGAGATCGCCGACTACTTCACCGTTGTGCGCAAGAAATACGCGAAGTTCGAAGGCTCCCTCAAGGGTGTAGATGCCCGCATCATCACGGCGCAGGTCCCCGGCGGCATGCTCACCAACATGGAGAGCCAGCTCAAGGAGCAAAACGCGGGGCACAAGATGGACCTGGTCTTGGCCGAGATCCCGAAAGTCCGCGAGGACCTGGGGATGATCCCGCTGGTCACCCCGACCTCGCAGATCGTCGGCACCCAGGCGGTCATCAACGTCCTGACCGGCGAGCGCTACAAGTCGATGACCAAGGAAACCGCCGCCGTCCTCAAAGGGGAATACGGCGCGACCTCGGCCCCGGTCAACAAGGAGCTGCAGCTGAAGGTTCTGGCCGGCGCCGACCCGATCACCTGCCGCCCGGCGGACCTCCTCAACGCGGAGATGGACAAGCTCACCGAGGAGCTGCGCGGCCTCTCCAAGGAGAAGAACCTGAAGTTCGGCGACCACGAGGTGGAGGACGTACTCACCTACGCGCTGTTCCAGCAGGTTGGCCTCAAGTTCCTGGAGCACCGCGACAACCCCGGCATGTTCGAGCCGGTACCCACCGCCGAGGACGCGGCGCCCAAGAAGGCGGCAGCGCCCGAAATCACCGGCGGCGACACCTATACCGTAACCGGCGGCGGCCAGACCTTCGTGGTGCAGGTCGCCAAGGCGACCGGGGCCGCAGCAGCCGCGGCTGCCGCAGCCTCCGCAGTTGGCGGCAACGCACCGGCGCAGGCTCCCGCAGCGGCAGCCGGCAAGACCATCGTCTCTCCCTTGGCCGGCAACGTCTGGAAGATCGAGTGCGAGCCGGGTCAGCAGGTGCAGGAAGGCGATCTGCTCCTCATCCTCGAAGCCATGAAGATGGAGAACGAGATCTTCGCCGACCGTGACGGCGTGGTGAGCACCATCCACATCGAGGAAGGTACTGCCGTCGACATTGGCGCCGCGCTCGTCACCATCGCCGGCGAGGGCGATGCCGCAGCCTGCGCTTGCGCTCCGGCCGCCACGGCCGCTGCCGCCGGCCCCGCCGAGGGAGGTGTCATGGCGCCTTTGGCCGGCAACGTCTGGAAGATCGAGGTAGAGCAGGGGCAGGCGGTACAGGCAGGCGATCTGCTTCTCATCCTCGAAGCGATGAAGATGGAGAACGAGATCTTCGCCGAAAAGGACGGAGTCGTCAGCCGGATCATGATCCAGGAAGGAAACGCCGTAGACATCGGCCAGCTTCTGCTGACCGTGGAGTAATCCTTACCGCTCCCTCCCCTGGAGGGGGAGGGTCGGGGTGGGGCGGCTGTTACTCATGGCAGCTTCCGGCCCCCCTCCCAGCCTCCCCCCCCCGGGGGGAGGAGTAGCGGAGATCGTCGTCAATTGTCAATTATCAATTGTCAATTGCCGTTGGTTATCAATTGTCAATTGCCTTTGGAGGGTTCGCCGATATGAAGAAGATGTCCGATGCACTGGAATACCATGCCACTGGCCGCAAGGGGAAGATCGAGGTAATCGCCACCAAGCCGTGCCAGACCGCGCAGGACCTGTCGCTGGCCTATTCGCCGGGAGTCGCCGAGCCCTGCCTCGCCATCGAGCAGAACCCTGAGGACGCCTACCAGTACACCGCCAAGGGGAACTTGGTGGCCGTGGTATCCAACGGCACCGCCGTCCTTGGCCTCGGCAACATCGGCGCGCTCGCGGGCAAGCCGGTCATGGAAGGGAAGGGGGTTCTCTTCAAGCGCTTCGCCGACGTCGACGTCTTCGATATCGAGTTGAACAGCGAGGACCCGGACGAGATCATCAAGGCCTGCCAGCTTCTGGAGCCCACCTTCGGCGGCATCAACCTGGAGGACATCAAGGCGCCCGAGTGCTTCTACATCGAAGAGGAACTGAAGAAGACCATGAACATCCCGGTCTTCCACGACGACCAGCACGGAACGGCGATCATCTCGGCAGCCGGGCTCATCAACGCGCTCGAACTGGTCGGCAAGAAGATAGAGGACGTGAAGATAGTGGTGAACGGCGCAGGCGCATCGGCCAACGCATGCGCGAACCTCGCCATCTCCCTGGGCCTCAAGCTGGAAAACCTCATCATGTGCGACACCAAGGGGGTCATCTACAAGGGGAGAGTGGAGGGGATGAACAAGTACAAGGAGCGCTTCGCCGCCGACACCCCGCTGCGCACCCTGGAAGAGGCGGCGGTCGGCTGCGACGTCATGTATGGTCTCTCCTCCAAAGGGGCCATCACCCAGGACATGGTGCGCAGCATGGCGGCCAACCCCATCATCTTCGCCATGGCGAATCCGGACCCCGAGATCACCCCGGAAGAGGCGCACGCGGTCCGCGGCGACGTACTCATCGCCACCGGGCGCTCCGACTATCCGAACCAGGTCAACAACGTGCTGGGCTTCCCGTTCATCTTCCGCGGCGCGCTCGACGTGCGGGCCACCACCATCAACGAAGAGATGAAAAAGGCGGCAGTCTTCGCCCTGGCGGAACTCGCCCGCGAGGAATGCCCCGACTCCGTCTGCCGCGCCTATGGCGACGTCAAGTTCAGCTTCGGCCGCGATTACATCATCCCCAAACCCTTCGACCCCCGGGCGCTGTTGCGGGTCGCCCCGGCCATAGCCAAGGCGGCAATGGAGACGGGGGTGGCGCGCCAGCCCATCGCGGACATGAACAAGTACGTGGAGCATCTGGAGTCGCTGCAGGGCAAATCCAAGGAGACGCTGCGCCAGATCATCAACAAGGCCAAATGCGATCCGAAGACCGTGGTCTTCCCCGAGGGCGAAAACGACAAGGTGCTGCGCGCAGCGCAGATGCTGGTCGAGCAGGGGATCGCGCGGCCGATCCTTCTGGGGAACGAAGACAAGATCCGCTGCACCCTGAAACATCTCGACATCGACCTGAACGGCGGGGTCACCATCATCGACCCGGCCACCTCGGAACACTCCGAATCGTACGCCAGCGAACTCTTCCTGCTCAGGCAGAGAAAGGGGCTCACCCTCTCCGAGGCCCGCAGGCTCATCAGCCGCAAGTCGCGCACCCACTTCGGCTGCATGATGGTGCGCCGCGGCCACGCCGACGCCCTTTTGGCCGGGGTCGACGCCAACTACGCCGACACCATCCGCCCCGCGCTGCAGGTGATCGGCAAACAGGAAGGGCTCTCCAGCGTGCACGGCCTCTACATGATGGTCTTCAAGAAGGACATCTTCTTCCTGGCCGACACCACCGTCTGCATCGATCCGGATGCTGCGGAGCTGGCCGAGACGGCGATCCTCGCGGCGGACAAGGCGGCCATGCTCGGCATCGACCCGAGCGTCGCCATGCTCTCCATGTCCAACTTCGGCTCGGTGCGGCATCCGCAGGCCGACCGGGTGAGAAGCGCCGTGGAGATGGTGAAAAAGAGGGCGCCCGGGCTCGACATCGACGGGGAGATGCAGGCGGATACCGCCGTCGTTTCCGAGATGCTGCAGGCGAATTTCCCCTTCACGACACTGAAAAAAGCTGCTAATGTCCTGGTCTTCCCGGACCTTACTTCGGGGAACATCTGCTACAAGCTCCTGCGGCAGTTGGGCGGCGCCGACGCCATCGGTCCCATCCTCATGGGGATGAACAAGCCGGTGCACATCCTGCAGCAGGGGGACGACGTCATGGACATAGTCAACATGGCGGCCATCGCCGTGGTGGACGCGCAGACCTGCGGCAAGTCGGCCACCGTAGCCGACGCGCCGGAAAAGAAGGCGCCGCGCCCGGCGCAGTTCACGGGCGCCTACGCCGGAGCCTGAGGAGGCGTCCATGATGCCCGCGCACGAGCCGATGAGACCAGCCGCCGTCGCCGGCCACTACAGCTCCCCCGACCTGGAATCCAGGGTGCTGGCGGCGCTGGTCGCGGCGGAAAAGAACCCGGACCAGCTGAGGCCGGAAGACCTCACCGCGATCGACGAATTCCACGTGCGCGGGGCGGCGGCCACACAGGAGCTCGCCGCGGCGCTGGAGCCCGCGCCGGGACTGCTGGTCCTCGACGTCGGCTGTGGGCTGGGAGGGGCTTCGCGCTATCTCTCGCGTCTATTGGACTGCCACGTCATCGGAGTCGACCAAAGCTCCGACTACTGCCACGTGGCGAGGATGCTCTCCGAGCGGCTCGGGATGAGCGACCGGGTCGCCTACCTCCAGGCCGACGCGCTGGAGCTCCCCTTTGGCGACGCCGCCTTCGATCTGGTCTGGATCCAGCACCTGTCCATGAACATCGAGGACAAGCCGAAGCTCTACCGCGAGATCCGGCGGGTGCTGAAGCCGGGCGGCAGGCTCGCCTTCTACGAGATACTTGCAGGGCCCGGAGGAGAAGTACATTTTCCGGTGCCGTGGGCAAGGGATCCGTCGGCGAGTTTTCTGGCAAGCCAGGAGGATTTGCGCCGGCTCTTGACGGAAGAAGGGTTCCAGCCTCTGTTCTGGCAGGACGTGACCAAAGACGGGTTGGAGTGGTTTCGCCGCAGGCAGCAGAAGAGTCGTGAGGGTGGGGCGAGCCCCTTCGGGTTGCACCTGCTACTTGGCGAGGGATTTCCGGCCATGGCCGGGAACCAGCTGCGCAACCTCGAAGAGGGTAGGATCACCTTGGTCGAGGCGGTTTTCCAGGTGCCGCCCGATAACTGAGATAGTGCCGGGGGACTGGCTCCGCAGGTGCCTGTCCCCCTTAGCGGTACCCCTCGGATTCACCAGCAGGTCAGGAGGTTCACCATGAAAAGTAGCGCGAGGAATCTGTCGTTGATACCGAATCCCAAGGAGGGTCCGGTCATGCCAAAGCTCAAAGATTGCACCCTGACCCTTGAGGATAGGGTCGCCGTACTCACCTTCCAGCGTGACGACGTCCGCAACGCCCTGACCGGAACCGCCCTCACCGAAGACATCATCACCACCGTCAACTGGGTCAACAGCGAGGACCGCGTCTCCGTGCTGGTCCTGACCGGCGCAGGGTCCGCCTTCTCCTCCGGCGGCAACGTGAAGGAGATGCAGTCCCAAAGCGGCACCTTCGAGGGGTCGCCGGTGCAGGTCCAGGACAAGTACCGCCGCGGCATCCAGCAGATCCCGCTCGTGCTGCACAAGGCCGAGATCCCGGTCATCGCCGCCGTTAACGGCCCGGCGATAGGCGCCGGCTTCGACCTCGCCAACATGTGCGACATCCGCCTCGCCTCGACCCGCGCCAAGGTGGGGGAGACCTTCATCAACCTGGGCATCACCCCCGGTGACGGTGGCGCCTGGTTCATGCAGCGGCTGATGGGTTACCAAAGGGCCGCGGAGCTCACCTTCACCGGCCGCGTCGTCGAGGCCGCCGAGGCGCTAAAGCTCGGCATCTTCCTGGAGGTTTTGGAGCCGGAAGAGCTGATGCCGCGCACCATGGAACTCGCGCGCCAGATCGCCTCCAAGCCCCCGGTCACCCTGAGGCTCACCAAGCGGATGATGAAACTGGCCCAGAGAAGCGACCTTCCCGACTTCCTCGACCTTTGCGCCTGCTTCCAGTCCCTGGCGCACCACACAGACGATCACATCGAGGCGGTGAACGCCTTTTTGGACAAGAGAGATCCGCACTACAAGGGGGAATGATCTTGTTGACCAGATCGGGAGTCGAACAAGGGAGCGCTCCGGCCCAGGGGGCCGGTTTCATCGACGTGCACACGCACTGCTTCACCGGCAGCGCCCGGGCGCAGCAGGTGCTGGAGCAAAGCGGAGAGCTGCGCCGGAGCGGCTTCTCCCACATTGTCGCCATCGGCATGGTCAACACCCGCCTGAGTCATGAGGAAATCAGGAACCTGATTCCCGACTGGGTCGAAAACCGGGGCAACCCCCTGTACCACGAGCTGGACGAGCTTTTGGAGCACGCCCGCCGCTCCGACGGCTTCATCATTCCGTTGGTCGACACCCGTGCCCTTTGGGGCGACGTTGCCGGCACCCTCAGCGGCTACATCGAGCAGGGGGTGCGCGGCATCAAGGGGATCTGGCTCACCGACGTAAACGACATCGGGGTGAAGGGGGTCCCGAAGACCTTCGGCATCACGCTCAAGGAATACCGGCGGCGCGAGTGGGAGATCTTCTCCTACGCGCAGGAAAACGACCTGCCGCTGCTCTACCACATGGACGCCCGCGAGCATGCCGACACTATGGCCGCAATGGTGCAGGACTTCCCCCGGGTGCGGGTGAACTTCCCGCATTTCGGCATCGGCCGCAAGCCGTTCGCGAAGATCCTCGACGACCACCCGGGGGTCTACACCGATATGGCGAACCTGCTCCCCCACCTGAAGAAGAACCCGGAAAGCTACCGGGACTTCATCATTCATTACCAGGACCAAGTCTGCCTGGGGAGCGACACCTTCATGTACGACTTGGGCGCCATCGTCCAGTACCTGGAAGCCCTGCGCGGGCTCGGCTTATCCGAAGAAGTGCTGCACAAGGTCTGCAGCGTCAACCCCAGGGCCTTTCTGGGCAAGGCGCTGCCACAAGCAACCCTCTAACCGGTTCCCCCCAGTCCCACCAACCCCGCTAGCCTCACGAACTCCACCAGGTCCACCAGGTCCACCAGGTCCACCAGGTCCACCAGGTCCACCAGGTCCACCAGGTCCACCAGGTCCACCAGGTCCACCAGGTCCACCAGGTCCATTTTTACGCAAATATAAAACCGTTTTTTTTCTGTTGACAGCAAAATGGTATTGTAGTACTTATTTACCAAAAGGTGGACGCCGCGCCTGATCAGACCCGGCCGAAGCGGCTGGATTAAGAGGAGAACGAAATGTCAGATGTCTATGTCATCGAATCACTGCGTACCCCGTTGGGCTCCTTCGGCGGAGCGCTGAGCGACGTAGAAGCGCCGCGTCTCGCCGCCACCGTCATCACCGGCATCATGGAACGCACAGGGCTTCCCGCTGAAGCCATCGACGAGGTGATTGTCGGCCAGGTTCTCTCCGGCGGCTCGGGGCAGGCTCCCGCGCGTCAGGCCATGCGCTATGCGGGGCTCCCCGACACGGTCCCCGCCCTCACCATCAACAAGGTCTGCGGCTCGGGCCTTAAAGCCATCATGCTCGGCGCCGGTTCCATCAAGCTTGGCGACGCCCAACTGGTGCTCGCGGGCGGCATGGAGAACATGTCACTTGCCCCCTACGCGCTCAGCAAAGGTCGCTACGGCTACCGCATGGGGAACGGCGAGATGCTGGACCTGCTGGTCCACGACGGCCTGACCGACCCCTACAGCGGCAAGCACATGGGGGTGATAGCGGAGCAAAGCGCCGGCGACAACAAGCTGGACCGCACCCTCCAGGACAGCTTCGCGCTCGCCTCCTATCAGAAGGCTCAAGCGGCTCTGAAAGACGGGATCTTCAACGACGAGATAGTCCCGGTGGTGAAGAAGACGCGCCAGGGCGAGGTGGTCGTCCGCGAGGACGAGGAGCCGCACAAGGTCGACTTCAAGAAACTCCCGGAGCTCCGCGCCGCCTTCCAAAAGGACGGCACCATCACCGCGGGTAACGCCTCTACCATCAACGACGGCGCCGCCATGGCGCTTCTGGCGAGCGGCGAGGCCGTGGCCAAATACGGGCTGAAGCCCAAAGCCCGCCTGGTCGCCTACGCCACCAACAGCGTCCATCCCGACCAGTTCGCCGAAGCCCCGGTAGGCGCCATCGCCAAGGTCTGCGCCAAGGCCGGGCTCACTACCGACGACATCGACCTCTTCGAGATCAATGAGGCCTTCGCCGCGGTCCCGCTCATCGCCTGCCAAAGGCTGCGCCTCGATCCGGAGCGCGTCAACGTGAACGGCGGCGCGGTGGCGCTCGGCCACCCGCTAGGCGCAAGCGGTGCGCGCATCACCGCCACCTTGGTGCGGGAACTTCACAAACGCAAACAACGCTACGGTCTCGCCACCCTCTGCATAGGCGGCGGCGAGGCGGTCGCGGTAATCCTGGAAAGGGTTTAGGAGGGGTCATGATCAAGAAGGTCGGAGTACTCGGCGCGGGGCAGATGGGAAGCGGTATCGCACAGGTCTTGGCCCAGCGCGAAACGGAAGTCTACCTCTACGACATAGCGGAGGCCCAGCTTTCCAAGGCCCATGCCGGTATCGCCAAGAACCTGGAGCGCCAGGTGCAGAAGGGGCAGCTGGACGCGGCCTCGGTGAGCCAGGTGATGGGAATGATCCGCACCACCCGCTCGCTGAACGACCTGGCCGGCTGCGATCTCGCCATCGAGGCGGTCACCGAGAAGGAGACGCTCAAACTGGAGATCTTCAAAAAGCTCGACGAGACGCTGAAGCCGGAGGCCATCCTCGCCTCCAACACCTCGTCCATCCCCATCACCCGCATAGCGGCGGTGACCGGGAGACCGGACCGCGTCATCGGCATGCACTTCATGAACCCGGTGCCGGTGATGAAGCTGGTCGAGGTGATCCGCGGGCTTGCCACCAGCGAGGAAACCTTCCAGGCGATCTCGCAGCTCGTGACGCGGCTCGACAAGGAGATGGCGGTCTCCGCCGACTACCCTGGCTTCATCGTGAACCGCATCCTCATCCCCATGATCAACGAGGCCGCCTTCGCCCTCTTCGAGGGGATCGCCACCGCGGAGGACATCGACAAGGCCATGAAACTCGGTACCAATCAGCCCATGGGTCCGCTCACCCTGGCCGACTTCATCGGCCTCGACACCTGCCTCGCCATCATGGAGGTGCTCTACCAGGGGTTCAAGGATCCCAAGTACCGTCCCTGCCCGCTGCTGGCCAAGATGGTCGAAGCGGGCTACCTGGGCAAAAAGAGCGGCAGAGGGTTCTACAACTACGCGTAAAAGAGGTGTGCCATGTACGAAGATCTGCTGCTGGAAAAAAAGGACGGGATCGCGCTGCTTCAGATCAACCGTCCCAAGGCGATGAACAGCCTGAACGACGCCGTGCTGGACCAGTTGCTGCACGCCTTTGAGGTGCTCGTCCTGGACCGCGAGGTGCGGGTGGTGGTCTTGACCGGTGCGGGAGAGAAGGCCTTCGTCGCCGGGGCCGACATCGCCGAGATGAAGAGCCTCAACGTGGAGCAGGCGCTCGCCTTCTCCCGCAAGGGACAGCAGCTGGTGCAGCTGATCGGGAAGGTCCCCAAGCCGGTGATCGCCGCCGTGAACGGCTTCGCGCTCGGGGGGGGGCTTGAGCTGGCGATGGCCTGCGATTTCGCCTACGCCGCGGAGAAAACGAAGATCGGCCTCCCCGAGGTCACCCTGGGTATCATCCCGGGTTTCGGCGGCACCCAAAGCATGGCGCGCCTGATTGGCCGCAGCCGGGCCAACGAGCTGATCTTCTCCGGCAGGCTGATCACAGCCGCCGAGGCGAAGAACTGGGGGCTATTCTGCGCCGTATTCCCGGCTCAAAACCTCATGGCCGAGGTCATGGCGACCGCCGCCCAGATCGCCGGCAACTCCCGCCTGGGTGTGGCCCATGCAAAAGACGCGGTGAAAAGCGGGCTGGAGATGAGCGTCGCCGAAGGGATGGGGTACGAGGCTTTGCACTTCGCCTCGCTCTTCGCCACTTTAGACCAGAAGGAAGGGATGACCGCCTTCCTCGAAAAGAGAAAACCCGCCTTCGTCGGAGCTTGAGGCAGCCAACGCCGCTTCCACATCCCTCACCCCCGCCCCTCTCCCAGAGGGCGAGGGGAGAATCTCGATGAACCGACCGTCGTCCATCCCCTCTCCCTCTGGGAGAGGGTGGCCGAAGGCCGGGTGAGGGAGATGCCACGAAGAGATCCGACAGATTTTGACGCATCGGGCTTCCCTTAGCGGCTTTGCCCAGACACAAGGAGTAGATCATGGAAGCTACGCGCGAACTTTATTGGAACATAGGCCACGGGGCGGCGGTGCTGGTCCCGATGTACGTGGTCACCTTCGCGGCCCTGGGGCTGCTCGCCTACTACGGCTACCAGCGGCTCGCCATCTACCGGCAGGGTAAGCCCGTGAACAGGACCGACAACCGCGCCGAGCGTGTGAAGATGCTCCTGCAAAACGTCCTGCTGCAGAGCAAGGTGCTCAAGGTCAAAGCCCCCGGCTTTGCCCACGGCTTCTTCTTCTGGTCCTTCGCCGTCCTCTTCGTCGGGACCGCCCTGGTGGCGCTGCAGGCTGACGGCACCGACCTTCTCTTCCACGTCCGCTTCCTCACCGGCAGCTTCTACAAGATCTTCTCGCTGGCCCTTGACCTGGCTGGCCTTGCCGCCACCTTGATGCTGGCCGGGTTCGCGGTGCGCCGCTACCTGGTGCGCCCGGCGGGCCTTGAGAGCAGCCGCGACGACGCCATCATGCACGGCCTTCTCTTCGCCATCCTCATCACCGGCTTTCTCATCGAGGGTGCGCGCATGGCGGTTACCGAGCTGGTCTACCAGCCCGAGCTTGCCTACTGGTCCCCGGTGGGGCTATTGGTGGCGAACGCGCTTTCGGGGCTTGGCGATCAAGCTCTCCGCTCGCTGCACGCGGGGCTTTGGTGGCTGCATTTCGCCCTCGTCGCCGGCTTCATCTGTTCCATCCCCTTCACCAAGTTCCGCCACATCTTCACCACCTCGGCCAACTATTTCCTGGCGCCGCTCGGCCCCAAGGGTGCGCTGGTGACGCTGGACATGGAAGGGGACGCCGAGAGCTTCGGCGCCGCCAAGCTCGGGGACCTCACCTGGAAAGACATCTTCGACACCGACGCCTGCACCAAGTGCAAGCGCTGCCAGGACCGCTGTCCCGCCCACGGCACCGACAAGCCGCTCTCGCCGATGAAGATCATCGACCAGGTGGGCGAGATCGCGCGCGGACAAGCCGAGGACAACCTGGTCGAGACGCTGGGAAAAGACGCCGTCTGGTCCTGCACCACCTGCCGCGCCTGCCAGGAGATCTGCCCGGCCGCGGTGGAGCATGTCAACAAGGTGGTTGACGTCCGGCGCAACCTGGTCCTCATGGAAGGTGAATTCCCCGGTGAAGAGGTGACCACCGCCATGGGCAACGTCGAGGTCAACGGCAATCCCCTGGGGCTCGCCTTCGCCTCCCGCGGCGACTGGGCGCAGGACCTGCCGGTCACGCTCATGTCCGACTGCGCCGACGTCGACATACTCTATTTCGTCGGCTGCTACGCCTCCTTCGACAAACGGAACATCAAGGTCGCCACCGCCTTCGTCAAGCTCTGCGCCGCCGCCGGCATCAAGGTCGGCATCCTGGGCAAGGAAGAGAAGTGCTGCGGTGAGCCTATGCGGAAGATGGGCAACGAGTACCTCTACCAGACCCTCGCCGCCGAGAACATCGCCATGATCAAGGAGTACGGGGTGAAGAAGGTCGTCACCGCCTGCCCGCACTGCTTCAACACGCTGGCCAAGGATTACCGTGACCTGGGCTTCGACGTCGAGACCGAGCACTACACCACCTTCCTCAACCGTCTCCTCAAGGAAGGAAGTCTCAAGGTGACCCCGGGCGCCTTCGAATGCACCTACCATGACTCCTGCTACTTGGGGCGCTACAACGACACCTACGAGGCACCCCGCGAGCTGGTTCAGGCGGCCGGGGGCACCATCCGCGAGATGGATAGAAGCCAGGCGGAAAGCTTCTGCTGCGGAGCCGGCGGCGGCCGCATCATGGCCGAGGAAAAGCTCGGAAGCCGCATCAGCGTCAAGCGTTCCCAGATGGCCTCGGCGACCGGCGCCGGCATGCTGGTCTCCAACTGCCCCTTCTGCCTCACCATGTTCGAGGACGGCATCAAGGGAGCGGAGCTGGAAGGGCTGCTGGTCCCGAGAGACATCGCCGAGATCCTGGTGGAAAAGGTAGTCGCGTAGCAAAAGCGGAACTGCGGGGGCTGGTTCACAAAGGCAAATCCCCCCCGCAAAGGGGGAAGTTGAAAAGGTTCCATGGTGTCCACCGGGTCCACCGCAAAGAGCGCACGCTGAATAAGCAGGTGAAACAAAGTGGGAGGTTGGGCGGGGAAAGGAGGGATGGTACCGATGAAGACGCGTATCCGGAGAAACAACCATCTGCTGAATCCTCCATGATGAGACGGTCGCCTTTTTTGTCGGCTTAAAAACAGTAAAAAAGTACTTTAATGCACTTCAGAAAAGAGCCGGTCCATCCGCCGGTTACCCGCTCCAGCAATAAGAGAGAGCGCACCGCAGGATCACCCGGCCTTGGAGGATACCGATGAACATTCACGAGTATCAGGCAAAAGCGATATTGAGAAAATTCGGCGTGCCGGTCCCGGACGGGCATGTCTGCTATAACGGCGCCAGCGCCCGCGAGTGGGCCAAGAGGCTCGGCGAAGGACCTTGGGTGGTGAAGGCGCAGATCCATGCCGGCGGCCGCGGCAAAGGCGGCGGCGTGAAGCTCGCCAAGAGCGCAAGCGAAGTGCAGTTGATCGCCCGCGACATGCTGGGCATGACCTTGAGGACTCACCAGACCGGACCGGAAGGGAAGGTGGTACACCGGGTCCTGGTCGAAAACGGCTGCAACATCGCCCGCGAACTTTATGTAAGCCTCGTCGTCGACCGCAACAGCTCCAAAGTCGCGGTGATGGCATCCACCGAAGGGGGGATGGACATCGAGGAAGTGGCGGCCAAGACCCCGGAGAAGATCTTCACCGAAACCATCGATCCGCTGGTGGGGCTGACCCAGTTCCAGGGCCGCAAGATCGCTTTCAGCTTGGGGCTCGAAGGGAAGCAGGTGGGGAAAGCAGTCAAGATGTTGGAGGCGCTCTACACCACCTTCATCGCCTGCGACTGCGCCATGCTGGAAGTGAACCCGCTGGTGGTCACCGCGGAGGGGGAACTCCTGGCGCTCGACGCCAAGTTCGGCTTCGACGACAATGCGCTCTTCCGCCACCTGCAGATAGGCGACATGCGCGACTTCGACGAGGAAGACCCCAACGAGATCGAGGCGTCGCAGCACGACCTCTCCTACATCTCCCTTACCGGCAACATCGGCTGCCTCGTTAACGGCGCAGGCCTCGCCATGGCCACCATGGACATCATCAAGCACTACGGGGGAGATCCCGCCAACTTCCTGGACGTAGGGGGCGGGGCCACCATCGAGCGCGTCACCGAGGCCTTCAAAATCATCCTCTCCGACCGTAACGTGGAAGGGATCCTGGTCAACATCTTCGGCGGCATCATGAAGTGCGACGTCATCGCCACCGGCGTCATCCAGGCGGCGCGCCAGGTCGCCCTCAAGGTACCCCTGGTGGTCCGGCTGGAAGGGACCAACGTGGAAAAAGGCAAAGAGCTCCTGGCCCAAAGCGGGCTCGACATAGTCGCCGCCGACGGGATGGCCGACGCCGCCCAGAAAATCGTGATGGCCGTTTCTGCCAAAGGGGGGAGAGCATGAGCATCTTAGTCGACAAGAACACCAAGGTCATCACCCAGGGCATCACCGGTGCCACCGGTCTCTTCCACGCGCAGGGCGCGCGCGAGTACGGCACCCAGATGGTAGGCGGGGTAACCCCCGGCAAGGGAGGGTCCAACGTCGACGGCTTCCCCGTCTTCAACACCGTCGCTGAGGCGGTAGAAAAGACCGGCGCCAACGCGAGCGTCATCTACGTGCCGCCGCCGTTTGCCGCAGACTCCATCATGGAGGCCATCGATGCCGGCCTCGATCTCGTCTGCTGCATCACCGAGGGGATTCCGGTCCTCGACATGGTCAAGGTGAAGCAATACATGCAGGGCAAGAAGACCCGCCTGATCGGCCCCAACTGTCCCGGCGTGATCACCCCCGGCCAGTGCAAGATAGGCATCATGCCCGGCTACATCCACCGTCCGGGCAAGGTCGGCGTCGTCTCCCGCAGCGGCACCCTCACCTACGAAGCGGTCTGGCAGCTGACCGGTTACGGCCTGGGGCAATCCACCTGCGTCGGCATCGGCGGCGACCCCGTCAACGGCACCAGCCATCTGGACTGCCTGAAGATGTTCGAAGAAGACCCCGACACCGAAGCCGTCATCATGATCGGCGAGATCGGCGGCAGTGCCGAAGAAGAAGCCGCCTATTTCGTCAAGGAGCACATGACCAAGCCGGTGGCAGGCTACATCGCCGGGCGCACCGCCCCTCCGGGAAAAAGGATGGGCCATGCCGGCGCCATCATCTCCGGCGGCAAGGGGACCGCGGCCGAGAAAGTAGCCATCTTGGAATCCTGCGGCATCAGCGTAGCGGCCACCCCCGCCGAGATGGCCCAGGCTCTGATGAAGGTGTACCGCCCCGATTCCAAGGTGAGTCACCACTACGTCAACGCCCCCGCCGCAGCCGCGGCGTCGTAAATGAAGTAAGGGGGGGGACTGGCTCCGAAGGTGCCTGTCCCCCTTAGCCAAAGCTGAGCAAAGCAACTCCCCCTAAATCCCCCTTCGCAAAGGGGGACTTGTTGCAAAGAACCTTCCTGAGTGGGAGGGGCCTAACGTCCCCCCCTTTGCGAAGGGGGGACAGGGGGGATTTGGGGTATGAAAAAACAAGATTCGAAGTCCAACCGAAGGAGAAGGTCATGCTTGTGATCTCCTGCATCAAACAAGTGCCAGACACCACCCAGGTGAAGATCGACCCGGTCACCAACACCCTGGTCCGGGAAGGTATCCCCTTCATCGTCAACCCCTACGACACCCACGCCCTCGAAGAGGGGCTGGCGCTCAAAGATCGCTTCGGCCTCAAGGCCATCGCCATCTCCATGGGCCCCCCCAACACCGAGGCGACCCTCAAGAAGGCGTGCGCGCTGGGTGTGGACCAGGCCATCCTCCTCTCCGACCGGGCCTTTGGCGGCGCCGACACGCTGGCCACGAGCCAGGTCTTGGCCTCAGCCATCGAGCGCCTGGGGCGGGAGGAAGAAGTTGGCATCGTTTTTTGCGGCAAGCAGACCATCGACGGCGACACCGCCCAAGTAGGCCCCGGCATCGCCACCCGCCTTGGCTTCACCCAGCTCACCCTGGTTGACCGCATCGAGTGGCTGGATGTTCCCAACAAGCGTATACGGGTCAGGCGCAAGCTGGAAGGAAGGCACGAGATCGTGGAGGCGCCCCTCCCGGTTGTGATCACCGCGGTGCGCGAGCTGAACCGCCCCCGCTACCCAACAGTACCGATGCGCCTTTCCGCCCAGGAAACGCCGGTCGCGCTCTGGGACAACCAGGTGCTGCAACTCGACGTGGAGACGGTAGGCCTCAAGGGGTCCGCCACCTGGGTCAGCAAGATCTTCTCACCCGAGCGCGACCAGGGGGAGATCATCGGGGACGGCGTGAACGATCCGGAAGGAACCGCGCACTTGCTGCTTGACAAGATGCTGGCCAAAGACCTCTTAGCTCTCTAGTTCGCCAAGGAGTTCGTGATGCAAAACGAGAAGAAGATCAAGAAACCACGCGGCATAGCACGGCTGGTAGCCGGCAAGTGCATAGCCTGCGGAGCCCGGTGCGAGAGTTCCTGCCCGGTAAGCGGCATCCAGATGAGCGAGGCCGGTGAGCCCTCTATCGTCGACGGGAAGTGCATCGGCTGCGCCAAGTGCGTCAAGGTCTGTGCCGCCGGCGCCCTGGAGATGTTCTACACCCCCGAGGAGCTGGAGCTGCTGAAACAGTGGGAAGCCCAGCACGGCGCCGTCGAAGAGGAGCTCGACCCGGCCGAAAAGGAGCTTCGCGCCAAGCTCGCGCAGTACCGTGGCGTATGGGTCTTCATCGAACAGTACCAGGGCGAGGCCGCCAAGGTCTCCTGGGAACTCCTCGGCGTGGGTAAGGAACTCGCCGCAACGCTCGGAGTGAAGCTTTCCGCCCTCATCATCGGCCACGAGGTCGCCCACCTCTGCGAAGAGGCCTTCGCCTACGGCGCCGATCAGGCCGTCGTCCTGGACGAGAGTGTCTTCAAGGACTACCGCACCAAGCCCTTCACCGACGCCGTCTGCCACCTGGTCGAAAAGCACAAGCCGGAGGTGATCCTCATGGGGGCCACCGGCCAGGGGCGCGACCTCGCTGGCGCCGTGGCCACCATTGTCAAGACCGGTCTCACCGCCGACTGCACCGGCCTCGGCATCGACGACAAGCGGAACCTGATGCAGACCCGCCCCGCCTTCGGCGGCAACATCATGGCCACCATCATGTGCGACCGCTTCCGTCCCCAGATGGCGACGGTCAGGCCCCACGTCATGGCCATGCCCGAGCGAAAGGACGGCAGCAAAGGCGTAGTGATCCTCGAGCAGTTCTACCTGCGTGAGCAGGACATCCTCGCCAAGGTGATCGAGACCATTAGCGACAAAGGCGGCGCGGACATCGACATCGCCGGAGCCGAGATCATCGTCTCCGGCGGCCGCGGTCTGATGAACAAGGACAACTTCGCCCTCCTGCACGAGCTGGCAGTCGAACTGGGCGGAGTGGTCGGCGCCTCCAGAAGCGCCGTCGACGCGGGGTGGATGCCGCACAGCCGTCAGGTAGGGCAGACCGGAAAGACCGTCCGTCCCAAGATCTACATAGCCTGCGGCATCTCCGGCGCCATCCAGCACCTGGTCGGGATGCAGGACTCCGACGTAGTCATAGCCATCAACAGGGACGCAGAGGCCCCCATCTTCCAGGTGGCCACCTACGGGATAGTGGGAGACCTGTTCCAGGTGCTCCCGGCGCTGACGCGCAGGGTCCGCGAAATGAAAGGTGCCCGCGGCGGGTCGGTCCCGGACCGCATCGCCGTTTGATCTTTTCTCCCCCCCTCCCTTGACGGGAGGGGGCAGGGGGGTGGGTGAAGTAGCCAGCAGCGCAGAAGTGGCATCTGCCCCCACCCCCTCCCCCCCTCCCGCGAGGGGAGGGGGGACTTTACGAGATTCCGAGGTAGTCATGCCAAGCACTCAAATCTATTTCATGCCGCTTTTCATCATCGCCCTCGTGGCCTTTTGCTTCAGCTGCTACCAGCGCCTGCAACTGGTCGCCGTCGGCACCTCCGAGGACCGTTTCGACCGGCCCGGCGAGCGGCTGGCCGGCATGTTCCGGTACGCCTTCGGTCAAGAGAGGGTCCTCGCTAGACCCTACGGCCTGAATCACTTCGCGCTCTTCTGGGCCTTCATGCTGCTCCTGGTCGCGAACGTCTCCTTCCTGGCCGAAGGGCTCTTCCCCGGGTTCACCCTCTCGGCGCTCCCGGCCCCCCTGCACCACGCCCTGGGACTCGCCTTCGACCTGGTCTCGGTGGTTGCGCTCGTCAGCGTCGCGGTAGCGCTCACTCGCCGGCTTTTCTTCGCGCCGTCCTACCTCGGTAACGATTACACCAAGGCCTGCAGCGGCGAGGCGCTCCTGATCCTCGCCTTGATCGCCACCCTGATGGTCGCCTTCTTCCTGCTGAACGCGGCGCAAATCGCTCTCGGCGCGGAGCAGACCTTGAGGCCCGTCTCCGGTGCGCTAGCGACTCTTTTGCGGGGGATGCCGCAAGCCTCGCTCGAAGCTATCGCCTCCGCCTCTTGGTGGGTGCATGCCGTGGTGCTCCTGCTGTTCATGAACCTTTTGCCCCGCAGCAAGCACATGCACATACTCACCGCCATCCCCAACTGCTACTTCCGCAACCTGGAGAAGCCCAACGTGCAGCCGCGCGAGAGCTTCGAACTCGGCAAGCGCTTCGGCGTGAGCGAGGTGGCGCAGTTCTCCTGGAAGGATCTGCTGGATTCCTTCTCCTGCACCGAATGCGGGCGCTGCCAGGACCTCTGCCCGGCCCACAACACCGGGAAGCCTTTGAACCCGCGCCGGATCATCCACGACATCAAGGTGAACCTCTTGGAGAACGGCGTCGCCAATGCCGGAAAGCAGCAGCTCCCGCTCATCGGCGAGAAGGCTGAGGGGACCAGCTGCGAGGACGCCCTTTGGTCCTGCACCACCTGCGGCGCCTGCCTGTCGGTCTGCCCGGTCCTCATCGAGCATATGCCCAAGATCGTCAAGATGCGTCGCCATCTGGTCCAGGAAAAGGCCAGGTTCCCGGAAGAGCTTTTGAACCTTTTCGAGAACATGGAGCAGCGTTCCAACCCCTGGGGCATCGCCCCCTCCGAGCGCGGCAAATGGGCGACCCTCCTGGGGGACAGGGAGTTCACGGCAGGCAAGACCGAATACCTCTTCTTCGTAGGGTGCGCCGGTTCCTTTGACAGCCGCGCCAAGCAGACCACCGTGGCCCTCGCCACCGTGCTCGACAAGGCAGGCGTCACCTGGGGCATCCTCGGCAGGGAAGAGCTCTGCTGCGGCGACAGCGTGAGGCGCCTGGGTAACGAATTCGTCTTCGACCGCATGGCGCGGGAGAACGTGGCCAAGTTCAAGGAGAAAGGGGTCACCAAGATCGTCACCCAGTGCCCGCACTGCTTCAGCACGCTCAAGAACGACTACCGTCAGTACGGTCTGGAGCTGGAGGTGCTGCACCACAGCGAGCTGATCGCAAGGCTCGTGCAGGAGGGGAAACTCCCCGCCGCCAAAGGTGTCAACCTGGGCAAGACCCTCTTCCACGACTCCTGCTACCTGGGGCGCCACAACGACACCTTCGACGCACCCCGCCAGGTGATCGAGGCAGCGACCGGTGCCGCTCCCGGGGAGTTCGAGCGCCAGAAAGAGAACGGGTTCTGCTGCGGTGCCGGCGGCGGGCGCATGTGGATGGAAGAGCAGATCGGCACGAGAATCAACCACGACCGCGTCAACGAGGCCCTGAAGCAGCAGCCCGACACCATCTGCGTCAGCTGTCCCTACTGCATGACCATGCTGGAGGACGGACTTAAGGACCAGGGCGCGGAAAAGGTGAGGGTAAAAGACATCGCAGAGGTAATGGCCGAGGCAATCAACTAGATAGGAGGCAAAAATGAAAGTTCTAGTCTGCATCAAACAGGTACCGGATATGGAATCCCGTTTCAAGGTCAACGGGAGCGGCGATTGGTACGACGAAGCCGATCTCGCCTACCGGATGAACGAGTATGACGAGTACGCGGTGGAACAGGCGGTACAGCTGAAGGAACAGCTGGGCGACGCGCCCGACGTCACCGTCCTCTCCATCGGGCCGGATCGGGTAGGGGATGCGCTCAAAAAGGCGCTGGCCATGGGGTGCGACCGCGCCGTCCACGTCCAGGACCCGGACAGCTGCCGCAAGGATCCCTGGCAGATCGCCGACATCATCGCCTCCTTCGCCAAGGGGAAAGACTTCGACGTCATCTTCACCGGCATGCAGTCCCAGGACAGGGGCTCCGCCCAGGTGGGCGTCACCGTCGCTGAGCGCTTGGGGCACAACTGCACCACCACTCTGGTCGGCTTCGGCTTTGCCGACGGCGTCATCACCGCCAAGA
This sequence comes from Citrifermentans bemidjiense Bem, assembly GCF_000020725.1. Classification (NCBI taxonomy): domain Bacteria; kingdom Pseudomonadati; phylum Thermodesulfobacteriota; class Desulfuromonadia; order Geobacterales; family Geobacteraceae; genus Citrifermentans; species Citrifermentans bemidjiense. Next base: position 1,702,164 of record NC_011146.1, read on the forward strand.
GGGAGCTCGAAGGCGGGTTGAAGAGCGTCGTCAAGCTTCCGCTTCCGGCCCTGGTCACCTGCCAGCTCGGCCTGAACGTGCCGCGCTACCCGACCCTTCCCAACATCATGAAGGCGAAGAAGAAGGAGTTTGTGACCGTCCCGGCTGCCGAGCTCCTGAGCGAAGAGTCGGCGGTCGCCACCGAAAAGCTCTACCCGCCGGTGAAAAGCGGCTCCGCCGTCGTGCTGGAAGGTGATCTGGCGCAGATCGCCGATCGTCTGCTGGGGATTCTCAAGGAAAAGACTACGGTCGTGAAATAGGAGGTGAGCCATGAAAGCACTGCTTATCTGTGAACAAAGGGAAGGAAAGATCCTCGACACCAGTTATGAGCTGGTGGCGTTCGCCGATCGCCTGGGCGCCGAGAAGGTCCTGGTCCTGGTCGGTAAAGAGGCGCCGAAGGTCGACGCCAAGGTATATCTTGCGGACGTCGACAAGTTCGGCGAGTACAACCCGGACCTGCACAAGCAGGTCGTACTGGAGGCGATCCATAAGGAGAATCCCGACTACGTCGTGTTCGTCCATTCCTCCTACGGCTGGGACCTGGCTCCCAGGGTTGCGGCCGCGCTCAAGGTAGGGCAGGTCTCCGAGGTCGTCAACATCGTCGACGGCAAGTTCGAGCTGACGCTTTGCAACGCGAAGCTGCGCCGCACCGTGGCCCCCAAAGGGGCACGCGCCGTCCTCACCGTCCAGGCAGGCGCCTTCAACGCCGTCGAGGCGTCGGGAAGCGCGCAGGTCGAGGCCATTGACGTCGCCGGAAGCTCCAAGCTGCAGTTCGTAGGCTACGAGCCCGCCGAGAAGAAAGACGTCGATCTGGGCCGCGCGGAGATCATCGTCAGCGCCGGTCGCGGCGTCGGCAAGAAAGAGAACGTCGCGATCATCGCCGAGTTGGCCAAGGCATTCGGCGGCGAACTGGGTGCGAGCCGTCCCGTCGTCGACGCCGGCTGGGTCGCCCACAGCCATCAGGTCGGCACCACCGGCCAGACCGTATCCCCCAAGCTGTACGTTGCCTGCGGCATCTCCGGCGCGATACAGCATCTGGCCGGCATGAAGAAATCCGACTTCATCGTCGCCATCAACAAAGACAAAGACGCCCCCATCAGCGAGGCCGCAGACGTAATGGTAGTAGCCGACGTACTGCAACTGGCCCCGGTATTGATGGAAAAGCTGCGCGCCGCGTAGCCGGAAGATATTGGCTCGGGACAATGCCTGGGACCAGCGCCGTGCGGCGGAGCGAGTGCTCAGCCCTCCGCCGCACGGCTTGCTTAGACAAAGACCAACGGCATCGCACACGGATTTAACGGATGACACGGATAAAATCGGATCAATCTTGAAACAACAAGTCTTTGCTTGATCCGCGTTAATCGCTTTCAATCCGCGTCATCCGCGTGCGAGGATTTAAAAAAAAGGGGGATAAAAGCCATGTCAGTCGCCAGCATAGCCGAGGCAATCGAGGACATCCGGGCCGGTAAGATGGTCATTCTTGTCGATGACGAGGATCGCGAGAACGAAGGCGATCTCACCATCGCCGCCCAGTGTGTAACCCCTGAGATAATCAACTTCATGGCCATGCACGGGCGCGGGCTGATCTGCTTGACCATGACCGGAGAGCGCTGCGACAGGCTGGCGCTCCCCTCAATGGTGCGCGACAACACCTCCTCCTTCGGCACCGCCTTCACCGTCTCCATCGAGGCGCGCCGCGGAGTCACCACTGGCATCTCCGCCGCCGACCGCGCCCACACCATTCTCACCGCCGTAGCCCCCGATGCCTGTGCCGAGGACCTGGCGCGGCCGGGACACATATTCCCGCTGCGCGCAAGAGAAGGAGGCGTCCTGGTCCGCTCCGGTCAGACCGAGGGCTCCGTCGACCTGGCGCGCCTGGCAGGGTTAGAGCCTGCCGGCGTCATCTGCGAGATCATGAACGATGACGGCACCATGTCCCGCATGCCCGATCTGAAGAAGTTCGCCCTGCGTCACAGGATCAAGATCTGCACCATAGCCGACCTCGTCGCCTACCGGATGCAGCACGAGTCATTGGTCCGCCGCTGCGTCGAGGTCAAACTCCCCACCCAGTTCGGCGACTTCCGCGCCGTAGGCTTTGAAAACGACGTCGACGGCCTGGAGCACATAGCCTTGGTCAAAGGCGACATAGGTGGAGACGAACCGGTCCTGGTGCGGGTCCACTCAGAGTGTCTGACCGGCGACGTCTTCGGCAGTGTCAGGTGCGACTGTGCTGACCAACTGCACCTGGCCATGCAGCAAGTACAAGCCGAGGGGAGGGGGGTAATCCTCTACATGCGGCAGGAGGGGCGCGGCATCGGCCTGACCAACAAGTTGAAGGCTTATGCGCTGCAGGATCAAGGCAAGGACACCGTCGAAGCAAACTTCGCCCTGGGGTTCAAGGCCGACATGCGGGATTACGGCATAGGCGCGCAGATCCTCTCAAATCTAGGTATAAAGAAGATCCGGCTCATGACCAACAACCCGAAGTAGGGCTCGCAGGATACGGGATCGGCATCGAAGAACGGGTGCCGTTGGAGCTGCCCCCCGGGAATGACAACGCGAGGTATTTAAAGACCAAGCGGGAGAAGATGGGGCATTTGTTGCATTTCATCTGACGCCGGGACGGAAGAACGTGCCAGTAGGAGAGCAGATGGACTACTTAGAAACCAATGACGGCCGCCAGCGGCGGCACATAATCTCGGTCCGGGTAAGCGACGAGGAGCTGGAGTATCTTACCCGTCTGCTAGAGCTTCACAACACCACCATGTCCGAGCTGATGAGGGATGCCCTCGGCTCGCCCGCCTTGCTGCGCCGCGTCAGACCCACGAGGCGCCGCCACTCTCAGCGCGCGCCCTGATCAGCAGCAACCCAGCCTAACCTCCGTCCATCCTCCCTCTCCCTCTGGGCCTTCGCCCACCGTAGGCTACGGTCCACAGGTGGGAGAGGGTCGGGGTGAGGGTAGAACCTCTAAGATTTCCTCCGTGCTCCCGCCTCTTCAGGTTGATTCGTTTTTGTCACCCCTCAGCTTGCATTGCTAGCGCTGCGTTGTATGCTCAACGGAGTTTTGAGATTGATAAATTCTAATCAATTGAAGTCCTACGCTTCGCCATGGCGGCGGAAGGGAGGTACGAGATGGGTCAGCAATTACTGCGGAACTATCGGCAAATCGGGCCAACGGCGTTTCATGCGTTCAACCAGAGGGTGGCAACTGCTTTGGCTGAAAAAACCAGGATTCCAGACTCCGTCTGGGCGGGTAACCCGGGGCTGCTCGAATCGTACCTCGCCACATCGGCAAAGCACGATGCGGTGTATCACGAGTCGATGTTGGGGAGCAAACTGGTGATTAACGAACGAGAGGTACTCCAGGCACAACTCGTCATTAAATTGGACGAGATCGCGCTGGTCATGGAGATGGCCGCTGTCCGCAATCCCGGCATCCTCGTCGCCTCCGGGTTCGATTGCAGCAAAGAAAGAAGGGGGCACCCGAGGGCCAAGACAGTTCCAACTGCCCCTGAAGCAGCCCAGGTCGAAAAAAAAGATTAATGCCCGCAACAGCCACACCCGAACTTAAAGGTCGAACTGGGGGTGCCGTCAGGCACCCCCTCAACCTCCTCACCTCCACACCTGCCTCCCTTTGCAGCCACACGTCTCTGAAGCAGACGCCTGCGCGTAACCTTCCATTTTTCCTGACTTCAAATTCATCCCCTTGCTGTATGCCTGTTACCCACCGCAATATACGAATTACATACCACGATGTGCGAATTACATACCGCGATGTGTAATTCACATACCGCGATGCATGAGATACATACCGCAGTGCATGAGTTACATACCGCGGTGCATGAATTACTTGTTGCAATGTGCTGGTTACATACCGCGGTGTATGCAATACATATTGCGATGTGCGAATTATACATCGCGCCAAGTAGTTTACAGAGAGCGATGCAAATGTTACATGCTGCGGTGTATGAATTACTGACTGCGGTATGTGGGTATCACACTGCACTGTGCGAGTAGCATAACGCGATGTGTGAATTACATACCGCGGTGCATGAGTTACTCGTTGCGATGCATGACTTACATACCGCGATGTGTAAGTTACAGATCATCGCGGACAACTTGGGGCCTGCTAAAAGGGCGTAACTACTTCAGCGGCAGGTAGATGTCTGTGACGAGCTCGTGCTCGGCCACGTCGGGCATGAGGTTCAGGTAGTGGAAGAAGAGGGGGAAGTCCCGCAGCTCTTCGCCGCTTTTCGGGAACCAGTCGCGGTAGAGCGGATAAATGCTGTCGCCTATCCGATCGTGGGAGCCCAAGTGCCGCACCACCGCGCACCGGCCACCTTGGATGACGCTGTTGAACACTCCCTGCGGGTTCTCCGGCACCTCCTGCGACACTTCACCGCAGATGTCGAAGCGGAACTCTTCCGGCTCAACCGTTGCGGGGTCGTCGTAGACGAGGCCGAAGGTGCGGGACTGCTTCACCGGTGACAGCCCGCTTTGCTTGCGCCATTCGATGAACTTAAGTGCCGAGTCATCCACCTTTTCCGGCGCGCCCCGGTGCTCCAGGACCGCAATCCGCGTCTCGGCGAACTCCACAATTTTCACGTCCATGTTTCCTCTCCTTTCGATGGTCGGCAGCCGGAAGCGCTCCCTCCATGGCTGCCATATGGGTGATTTTCTGAATTGGGAGGGGGAATGTCCGAACATCTGCTTGAAGGCGCGGGCAAACGCTTCAGGGCTGTCGAACCCGGCATCGAGGGCAATGTCGATGATGCGCTCCTCCCGGCGGTAGGCAAGCCGGTAGGAAGCGTGCTTAAGCCGCAGCAGCCGAATGTAGCCGAAGACGCCGATGCCGGTGTAGAGCGAGAATTGCCTGTGGAAGTGGAACTTGGAGAAATGCGCCACCCGGCTCAACCGTTCCACCGTTAAAGGCTCGTCCAGGTGCCGTTCGATGTAGCGTAGCACCCTGTCGAACCTTTCTGCGTATGCCTGTGCCTTGTCCATGTCCTCGCCCCTCTCTATCCGATGGTCATCCTACCCCAACTTCAAGAGAGAATCCTGACCGTAATTGCTCTGTTTCCTGTAATTATTCCGCCGATTGTCCTACGACTATTCTTCAGGTTGCAAGTGCTTATTACGAGTCAAACATAAAAAAGAGGACTTAACCGTTAGGCTAAGTCCTCTTTTAAATCGCCCGGAGCGTCGAGATTACTTCAGGCTTGTTTGTTTGATCGCGCCTTTCAGCGAGCGGGACATCGGGGTCAGGTCTGGACATTGACATATCGGATCGCTGCGTTGCCAGGTCTTGAAATATCACTTTCCTGACGAAGCACAATTGAAGACCTGACGCCGGGCGGGTCATCGTTGATAAAACACCACCCCGACCCTCTCGATATGCTCCGTAAGCTCGGCATGATTGAGTCGGGCGAATAACGAAAGGTCTATCTTGTAGGGCAACAAGAGGTCGTCCAACTCCTCGGCGATAGAGCCAAGCTCGCCACTGGTGAGGGCATCGCCGGAAAGGGTCAGGTCTATGTCGGACCCTGGCTTGAAATTGCCTTTCGCCCGCGACCCGTATAGGATCGCCTTTTCAATGGCTGGATGACGGCTTAAAACGCTGCAGATCCTTTCGATTGTGTCGTCGCTCAAGCCGTAGGGCATCAGTCGTTCTCGGTCTCTGCCAAAGCAGCGAATTTTCTCGCCATCAGCTCGAACTGCGGATAAAAGCGCGCAAGCACGTTTTCGACGATTTCCTCCGCCGTCTCAGGGTTATAGGTGTGAGAACTGAGATTGCGGGCCTTGATCATGTCCATCCAGGCAGTGCCATCGTCGATGAGTCCGTTCTTGAAAGCCTCCCGCGTTGCGTCCTTCGACCCGATCAGACCGACAATCCCTTTGTCTTCCAGGTAATCCTTCAGAACATTCCAGGTAAGTTCATGGGTGAACTCGAAGCCGTGTACCATCCCCTGTTCTTCCAGTTTGGTCAGTGGGCGCTCTTGCGCCAGTTGCACTGCCTCTGTCAAAGTATTCAGCGCTCTTACATAGTTGCAGAAGCGCTGTTTCCAGCGGATATCTGCAGGCACGGTAGGCTCCTTTCACACACGACGCCTCGTCTCAAGGCTCGGAATTGCCAGCATAAAGAAAAAGCCCTTGGGTTGACCAAAGGCTCTTTTCCATTTCGACTTTTGTAAAACATCTCCAAGATCAAGTCAATGTCTAAAAACTTGCTTCATGTTCCTGATGACTTCTCTGAGCGTGTGGGATAAAGGCGCGGAGGGTCTTGTGTCTTGGCTTTTGTCCTGAGTGGAAAGGTGGCCATGCTGCACGAGGCCCGACGACTCCGCCGATGGCCCTGCGACATTCTCCGGGGTTGACAAGCGCGTCTTACATTACATAGTTGTGTGATTGTTAATTTATTCCAATGGGTCGGTGCGCCATGTCACAGCAGGAGCTGGACGATCTTTCCCCAGTAGCCTGCCTTCTGTCTTGTAGCAGGGTTCGAGGGAGGAATACACCTATGGAGGATGAAATGAGAAAGAAAATATCGATGTTGTGTGTCATCTTGGTTGCTTTTGTAGCTAACGCTGCTTATTCGGCGGAAGGTGACCGTTGCAGCCCACAGATCGCGAACAACGCCGCGGCAGCCAGTGTGTGTGGCCCCGTTTGCGAGAAATACGGATTGGTCTTTGCTGGGAACTGGAGCAATGATCCCCATCACCCACCTGTCAAAGCGTGCATCGACAAGGGCGAAGGTGAAGCCGTCTGCGGATGTGCGGCCACCAATGATGTGGAGATTTCCCCCACCGTTCAAACCGTCGATACGGCCACACAACTACAAATACCAATCGGGATGAAGAAGACCTGCTTACAAGGACCCGACAGCTTATACGCTAGTCAAACCTGTCCCGTCGTTAATGCCAACGGTTTAGATTTTTGGGCATTAAGCTATGTCGATAATAGGGTAGGGATGGCCATAGTTGCGTATGACTCCGCCGGTAAGGTGGTTGGCCTTATTGAAAAAACCGGTGCTCGTTATATTTGGGATATTGCAGTAGATGCCACGAAGGAAACTATCTCTTTCCGAGGGCAAGCCAACAAGGTCGTTTCGTTGAAGTGGAGCGATTTATTCATTCCTCAAATGGCTAAGGGAAATACTACAGCGAACTATGTTATCTGGCCTACGAGTACCAGTGGGCAGGCCTCATGGACAAACGGGGTACAAAATTATGGAACCGCCGCTCCATTCGGTAGCGGCGCAAATCAACTCCTTGACCCTTACATTGAGCATAGTGCCGGCAAACAGCTTTGCGCCGATAAAAAGCAACCCTGGTCTGTATATACCTACGCCACTATTGGCTCTCCGTACTCAACGGTCACTTGTATTCTGCCTCCAGTTCCGGGCCAACCCACGTATAACCCCGCTATGAATGCACTTTTGGACGCTGCTGTAAATGATCACAGCTTAATGGCCGCTTTGGCCTCCGCCGTATCCGATGCTCAGCTGATTGCAGCAGCGGCCAGCAAGGGTTATAAAATCACCGAGGCAGATATTGCGCAAAGCAGAGGCCCAGTAGCATCGTCATCGTCTACAGTTAAGCGATCACTTTCGGCCGGCTCTGCTAGCTGTGGCGGTAGTGGGCAGGAGCCATGTTCTCAATGCACCCAAGAAACTTGCGTTTACTGGCCCTTCAATTTCTGCTGCATTAAAGAATATTGCGAGTGCGTGCAGTCGAGCTATTCCTGCAATGCCGGACTATCGATTAATCCAAGCGGCATCTGCACAGCTCCCAGAACTTGTCTCCCTAACCAGATATGCAAGGATTTTGTTGTTTTTTTGGAATACAACGATAACGGAACTAAAGATAATCGCGTATGCGAACAATGGCTTTCATACCCAAACTGTGCAAAAGGCATCCCCAACGCCGCTTTGTCAGCATATGAAATTGTATTTAACAAAGGAAAAGCTTATTACAAGTCAACCAATACATTGGTGAATACTTGGACAGGTAGCCCCAGTAGGGAAACATTATATGTCATTGATGCCAGAGACAATAAAATTTACTTAGTAAACGTCGACGGGCGTTACATTCAGGTACGGGGATCAGCTAATTGCATCGGTCAAACTATTCCCGAAGGCGATTCTACAGCTGCCTGCGCCAAGCCAAGGCTAACCACGCACGCTGGTATATTGATGGGGTCTATTGCCGGGTTGCCGTCTCCAAACTCAGAGCCTGGGTCAACGGTTCAACAGACAATCAAGGTCATCGGCGCTGGTACTATTCAAGTGATCAATGGCGATATTCAATGGATTACAAACGACAGCGGGCACTTCAAGCCATCGCAGGATAATTTGAAAAACAGTATAGCCGCGTTTAAGGCCGCGGGGTTTCCAAACTTTCCGCCGTTGGGTGATTGTACTTACAGCTTTCAACCCGTTGCAGGCAAGGACGGGGTTTATCGCCAGAACGCGGTTGATGTCAGTCATTGCGAGTTGTAAATTCTCCTGAGCAGTCCCCCTGCGTGGCCGGAGTGGGGGGCCACCACTTTCACTCTTGAATATGAAGAAGAGGACTTAGCCGTTCGGCTAAGTCCTCTTTTAAATCGCCCGGAGCGTCGAGATTACTTCAGGCTTGTTTGTTTGATCGCGCCTTTCAACGAGCGATCGTAGCGCGCCAGCAGTTCCTTGCGGTTCCCGCGCAGATTCTTGCCGCTGCGCTCAATGGGATACGGCTTGTCGCCCATCAGACCTTTCCACAGGATGCGATTGTAGGCGGCGAAATCGAACTGGTCTTCAGTGGCGAAGTTCATTCCCTTGGTAACCTTCGCCCAGTATTTGGCGTCTCGCGTCGATTTCGGGATGTCGAGGCGGGCCAATTTGTTGGCCGACTTGTCTAGGAACGGCGGCAGCGTCGTGCCGTTGAGAATCTGTGCCGGAACGGCCGTAAAGCTCCATGGGTTCGGCGTGGTGGTGAAGATGTCTGCCATCGGCCTTGCCAGCGCGTCGTTCAGGTTCATCGGCAGAAGCCCCAGGACCTCTTCGATGGTGCGAAGGAAGTTGACGCTGTTGTACTGCGAAGAAACAACCTGCCCTTGCTTCACATAAGCACCCGCGACAAATGCGATGGTGCGGTGCGAATCCATGTGGTCCCCACCATCCTGCGCGTCGTCCTCGATTACGAAGATCAGGGTGTTGTCCTTGTATTTCGGGCTTTTGGAAATCTTCTCCACCAAAAGGCCGACAGCATAGTCGTTGTCCGCTTGCTGTAACTCGGGCGTGTTCACCCCTTCAATCGCGGTATTGTAATTCCCGGTGTGATCGTGCATGAAACGAACCAGGCTCAACGTAGGCAGGCCGTCGTTGGCCTCATAAAGGTCGAACTCTCTCTCCCATTCCTTGAAACGATAGTAATCCGGATACGCGTTGTCGAACCCCCGGAAGTACCGGTCCGTGAGTGTTGTCAGGGAGGGGCTCGTAGGAAAGGCGACGGTCAGGCTTTTCGAGAACGGGTTCGGATCCAAGGGGACAAAGTTCGGGTCGCTTTGGGGGATGTTGTAACGCGTTGTGTCCACGAAGAAGCCGTAGTTGCGTATAGTGAGACCTTTCCTTAGTGCGGCGTCCCAGAGATACCCCTTGTCCGCCTCATAAGTCGGTGGCGGACCATCGGGTGCAGCCGAGTTGTTTTGTCCCGGCAGCAGGTCTTGATCGTCCGGCGTGAGGGGGTTGAAAGCCTTGCGGGTGGCAAGGTCCTGGGCGATGTTCACACTGCGGTTCGCGCCTTCGGTGTCCAGGCCCAGGCCGCGCCCTGCGTAGGTGACCGAAACCGTGTGCTCCACTACGTCGGGCGCCCGCCCTGCAGTGGTCCAGCACCAGCCGTCGTTGCTCACTTCCGCAGTTGCATAGAAGTTGTCGAGGGTAACGAACTGTCGCGCCAGATTGTGTTGATTGGGCGTGTAACGCCTGCCGAACTGCGCCAAATCGGGGTCGCCGTTACCGACTTCCAGATCGCCCAGAACCTGGTCGTAGGTGCGGTTCTCCTTGATGATGAAAATGACGTGTTTGACCTTGTCCCGTACAGCCGCCATGGTCGCCATATCGTTGCCGCTGTCGGTGTAGGAGAAACGGTTGTTCGATGCTACCTGTGCAGTCAAGGTTGCGATCTGTGCCGAGGTGGGGCGCGGGAAGCTCTGCAGTCCGGCCCTGGTCCGCTGGGGATTGTACTGGTTCGTCAAGAAACCGTTAGGGTACGAGGGGGGGCCGTTACTGTAACGGAAGCTGGGATTCGCGCCGGTCGCAGATTTTCCGTTGACCACGTACACCCAGTTCCCGTCGCTGCTGAAGCTAACCGAATTCGGATACCATCCCGTCGGGATCAGACCGGTAACCTGGCTGCCGCCGTTCGCTCCACCCAACGTCACGACCGCGACGCAGTTCAGGTTTCCGTTTGTCACGTAGAGTTGTTTTTCATCGGGCGAGAGCGTGGCGCTGTTGGAGTTCGCTCCCCTGAATTTCGCCAGCGAGTCGGGCATGGCCGAAGGAGGGGCGATGACCTGGATGGTTTCCACTATCGTGTTCGTTGCGGTGTTGATGACATCGACCGTATCGGTCTGATCCTCGACCAGGTACAGAAGCGACTGGTCTTTGTTCAGGGTCATTTTGTTGGGTTTGCCTTTTACGGCGATCCGCGCCGTTACCGACGGCGCGCCGTTGAGGTCCACCACAACCACCTCGCGGTCACGGATGCTCGATACAAAGGCTTTCGCGGTACCATTCGTCTCGCTCCCCTTTACCGCCACCCAGAAAGGATATTCGCCGCCTGCCGTCCCAGATGTTCCGCCGCTCTTGCCGGGGCGCAGGTCGCGTTCGATTCCTGCGGACCAGTGATTCAAGCCCCCCCTGAAGATCGTTATCGAGTCGTTATAGAAATTCGCCGCCACCAGTGTCTTGCCGTCGTTCGATATGGCGAGGCCGGCAGCGCAAGGTTTCACCGCAATCTGGGTGTTGACGCTCACCGCTCCTCCCGGCGCAGGCTGCGATACGCCAAGACCGTTGCCCGCCGGGTGCATCATGGAAAGTGGCGATGACGTTTCCCCCCATTTCCCGTCGCTGATCATGGTGAAAATGTGGATATTGTCGTTCACGCCGCCAGCTACGTAAAAGGCCTTGCCTGACGGATCGAAGACGATCCCGTGGAAGGTGTTCGGGACCTGTACCACCTGTTTCTTGATCGGCCTCCCTGTCGAGATGTCGTAGATGAACACGTACTCGTTCGAGTCCGGGGTGTACCAAGGATAGGGAGTGCTGGGAGTCGCGGTGAAGACGCGGTTGTAGCCGCTTGTCAGGACCAGCATGGTCTTACTGTCGGGGCTCACCACCGTACTGACTGCGTAGCCTGCGAGCCAGTCCGGTTTGTCCGACAGGCCAGGGTTCAACGTCTCGAAGGTGGACAACGGGGTCGCGAGCGGCGTGATTTTTTGGTTCATGTTTATCAAGAGCTGCGAGGAATCGCCGTCACCGCCACCGCCACCGCCAGTGCAACCACCCAGAAAGATAACCGTAGTGAAAAAGATCAGACCCAGCCATTGAATGCCTCGCATGAGTTCTCCTTGTTTAAATGGACCGCGGGAAATTATGAAGCGTATGGATTTTGCCGGTTAAGGGCGTCAGAAGGCATTCACGCATTCGACGACTTCCCGCTGGTCGATATGGCCCGTACCGCACCAGTAGACCGGCCAGGTTTTATCGGTGATGGGATCCGCGAGGCCGCCGATGGGAGCCGCATAATTGTGTCCGGAGAAATAATATCCCCGGTAAAGCTGCTGCTTTGAATTGTCGGAGCGGAGCAGGGGGGACAGTTGGGACATGGAATCGTTGAGGTACCCCTGCATCAGATACGCGGTCGAGAAGGTGTAGTAGCTGTCGAACTGTCCAGGCATGGTGGCGAGATCGTAGTTCAGGGCCCTATAGTCGGTGGCCTTCCATGTCTCACGGGAAACGGTGAAGATCTTGTACGCGGGGTTGTCGCCGAAATAGGGAGCGATGCTGGGTGTGGTGACCCCCACGGTATTCGGCGCGATGATCCTGTATTCGTCCATATGGGTATGCGCCACAAGCGTCTGGGTTATCAGGCCCGGGTACTTGGCCAGTACCCGCAGGAAATCGTCCTGAAAACCCGGGTCCCACAGCATCACCGCAGTGGCGATGTGACCGTCGGCACCGACGGTTTGCGCCGTCGAAGATTTGTCCGCGCCGGGCGGCACGTGCATCAGGAGCCACACCTTCCTCCCCGTGGCCTGGGCCAGGGCAAGCGTGGTATCGAGCCAGGCTAATTCCGCCGCTACGGCAGGGGCATTGGCGGTGGTACTGAAATAGGCGTTGGAGGGTGAAAACTCGAAGGTGTTGAGTCCTATCACCATCAGGTTCGTTCCGGGGGGCTGTGCCGCATAGTATCCCCCCCCTTTGAACGAATCGATGAATGTCCGGTGGTCCACCGTGCCGTTCACGAACTGCGTGTAAAACAATTCGGCCGAATTGGCCAGAAAGCTGCTGTCCGGTCCCAGTCCCGTGTAGGAGTCGGCATTGCCCAGGGCAAAAAGGACCGGGGTGTCTCCGACAGCCGCTTTCACCTGTAGCATGAAAAAAGCCACCGCCTTGTCCGTGAAAGCCTTCATGGCTGCGATGTCCGCGGCGGTCGGAGTATGTGCGTTTGGCGGATCGTAGAGGCCGTAGAACTGTTGCGGGAGGTAATGCCCCAGGATGTCTCCGGTAAAGACGACAAACGGGCTGTCGCCTCGATTCTGCTTTATGCTGGAGAGCGCAAGAGCAAGCAGGGGGTAATTGGAATCGGCTCCCCATGCCGAAGGAGCGGTTATGGCCGAGGTCCGGAAGATGCCTTCCCATTGGCTGGCATCGGCTGCGACGAGAGCCGGAAAGAGAGACGGATCATAAAACGGATTGAAATGGACATCGCTGAACACGACAACATTACTGGTAGAACCATTACTGCTGTCGCTGCAGCCAGTCATAAAAACTGAAACCAGCAGGACGTAACTCCCCAAAAGAAACCTGACCGCTTTGTTCCGCATCATCGGGCACCCCTTTACCTCATTTGATGTGAGCTTTGCCAAGCTGATTCAGTGACTTCTCTCGTCTGCACTATTCAATTCGGTAATATGAATGCTGCAATAAAGCGGATTTTTATTATAGTATTTTAATGCTCGCAGCCTAGGGATGCCGGATTCTGTCTAAAAGCCTGCGCGATTGGAATGAGACATGGGGGCGAGCCTTTATCGTGGTGCCTTGTAGGCACAGTGAAAAAGTTAGCTGCCTTGCCTTCAGAAACCCTTCCCTCTCCCGAAAAGGTGAGGAAGGGCGCGCTGAAATATCTTTAATTGGGAAGGGGGGAGAATGGACATCTATATGCAGTCAGCCATTGAAGAGGCAAAAAAAGGACTTGGGGAAGGGGGTATTCCGATCGGATCGGTGCTTGTGCATAAAGGGCTCATCCTTGGGCGAGGACACAACCGGCGTGTGCAAAAGGGCAGTTCGATTCTTCACGGAGAAATGGACGCGCTGGAAAACGCCGGACGGCTACCGGCGCAGGTCTACCGGGAATCGGTGCTCTATACGACCCTGTCCCCCTGCTCCATGTGCAGTGGAGCAATCCTTTTGTATGGGATTCCGCGAGTTGTTATTGGTGAAAACAGCACGTTCACAGGAGAGGAAGAGTTGCTCCGCTCTCATGGTGTGCAGGTCGATGTGCTGCAGGATCAGGAATGCATCAGCCTGATGCGCACTTTTATCGAGGAAAAACCTGAGCTGTGGAACGAGGATATCGGGGTGTAGTGGCATAAGGTGAATATGGCAAGGCAGGACTGGACAATGGCCTTCCTCTGACACTCCCCAATCTGACTTCCACAAACGTCTTTCCTCTTCTTTTCTGCCGGCGCGAGGATTACAATATTCTTAAGCACCGATGAGACGATCGCGGCGACAACAGAAGATGGAGAAGAGAGGTTCCCCAGGAAGCGCGAAGCGCGCGGGAGGTGAACAATGGGAATTTTAACTTGGATAATATTAGGTCTGGTGGTTGGTGCACTTGCGAAGTTGTTGATGCCCGGCGATGATCCGGGAGGGATCTTCATAACGATCCTGCTCGGTATCGCTGGGGCATTCCTGGGCGGGATGATAGGCACGACGCTCGGGATAGGGTCGGTAACAGGGTTCAACATGTTGAGCATTTTGTTGGCCATCGTGGGCGCGATTATTCTCCTGGTCCTCTATCGAGTCATCAGGAGGCCGCACCGCGGCTAAAACTTGGTATTGAAATGCATGCAGGCTACTTTTCCAGTTGTTTTCCCGGCTGGTAAAGTAGCCTGCTTTGTTTTATCTGTTTTTAGGAGGGGGAGAGGGGGCCATAAGTGTGGCGCTCACTGACATCGACAGGGAGATGAGCAAGAATTAAGACCCCCAGGTCGTGACCCATATCTGTCTCGCTATAGTGGCGAGAGGTTGAGGAGTATCGGCGCTCACTTCGGGTTTGAAGATTCTGCAGTGGTGAAGGCAAGCACGAGACTAGAAACAACAGCGAAACAACCGTCCACGAAAAGGTCAAAGAGATTCTGCAATCCCCTCGGTTGTCCAGGTCCAGACCAGACCCCTCAGCCCCCCTCAGCCCCTCTCGCTATAGTGGCGAGAGGTTGAGGAGTATCGGCGCTCACTTCGGGTTTGGAGATTCTGCAGTGGTGAAGGCAAGCACGAGACTAGAAACAACAGCGAAACAACCGTCCACGAAAAGGTCAAAGAGGTTCTGCAATCCTCTCGGTTGTCCAGGTCCTGACCTGACCCCTCAGCCCCTCTTCCTTAGTCCTTAGTCCCTGATAATCAGCGCACCTCAGCGCACCTCAGCGCATGAAACGCAAGAAGGCCTCCCAGGGGGGGAGGCCTTCTGAACTGGCATTTCTTAGCCAAGGGCTGTCTTTAACCTGGCCTGAATGAGAAGTGTCCTGATCCGTGTCGATCAGTAACGCTCGTACTCCGCGTCGGTCGGGTGCATTTCCAAGGCAGCACCCGCTGGGCCGGCATGGGTCAAGCGAGGGCTTTGGGCCCGAGGTGCTTTTGGGGCCGCAGGCTTTGAGCCCGCCTTTACGTTCTGCTTCAACGAACCCGCCGTGCGATCTGCACCGATGTTGAAGAAGCCGATGGTGCTTTGCAGTTGCTCGGACTGGGAGGAAAGCTCCTCGGCGGTGGACGACATCTCTTCGGCTGCTGAGGCGTTTTGTTGGATCACCAGGTCGAGCTGCTGGATCGCCTTGTTGATCTGTTCGGCTCCGCTGTCCTGCTCCCGGCACGCGGCGGAGATCTCCTGGACCAGTTCGGCCGTGCGCTGGATGTCCGGGAGCATCCTGCTCAGCATATCTCCTGCCTTTTCCGCGATCTGGACGCTGGAGGAGGAGCGCTCCGATATCTCGGCGGCGGCTTTCTGGGAGCGCTCAGCCAGCTTTCTCACTTCGCTTGCCACAACGGCGAACCCTTTGCCGTGCTCGCCCGCCCGTGCCGCTTCTATGGCGGCGTTCAAGGCGAGAAGGTTGGTCTGCCTGGCGATCTCTTCGATAATGGAGATTTTACCGGCAATATCCTTCATCGCCGTCACCGTCTCGGCGACGGCCTCCCCACCCTGCTGTGCGTCCGTTGCGGACTTGGTCGCGATCTTCTCGGTCTGCAGGGCGTTGTCCGCGTTCTGCCTGACGTTGGCGGTCATCTGCTCCATTGCTGCGGACGCCTCTTCGGCGGCGGCAGCCTGTTCGCTGGCGCCTTGGGAGAGCTCTTCGGAACCTGACGACATCTGCCGGCTTCCGGCGGCCACGTTATCGGAGGCGGTCTTCACCTGGGTCACCACCTCGGAAAGCTTGGCAACCATGCTCGAAAGGGCGTGCATCAGCTCGTCGCTGCCGGAGCGCTCCGCGAGTTGTACGGTAAGGTTTCCGTCCGCAACCTCCTTCGCTGCGATCGTGATGCTGTTGGTCGCCTGGATCAGCACATTCAGGTTGTGCTTGATCGAGTTGAAGTCTCCCCGGTACTCTTCGGTTATTTCGGGAGGCATGTCCCCTTTGGAGATCCGGTCCACGTACTCGGCGGCCATGTTCAGGGGGCCGATAACCGCGTCCAGCGTGTTGTTCACGCCATCCACGACCTTCCGGAAGTCCCCGCTATGCCTGGTGGCATCGGCACGCGTGGCGAGTCTCCCGGCGACCGCGGCCTCGGCGAGCAGGTTTGCATCGGTGACCAGTGCGTTCACGTTGTCGATGCAGTTGTTGAGGTTGAGTTTTATCTCGTTGAAGTCACCCTTGTAGTCGTCGGTTATCTTGGCGGGAATGTCCCCCTTGGAGATCCGGTCCACGTACTCGGCCGCCATGTTCAGTGGCCCTATCACCGCGTCCATCGTCTGGTTCAGTCCGACGATGATCCCGCGGAACTCGAAATCTATCTTATCCGCATTGCCGCGGCTGGCGAGATTTCCGCTCACCGCCGCCTCGGTGAGTCCTTCCGTCTCCTTAATCAGCGATTTCAGGATATTTCCGATCTTTCTGGAGAGATAGAGGGTGGTGCCTACGCCGATCACCAGGATCACAGCCACCAAAATGACCAGTAACTTCACTATTTTCTGCAGTTTTTGACCGATGGTCGCTTTGATGCCGTCCAGACGGGCATACCCGTCCGTGGCAAAGTCCGACGCTTGGCCTTCCATCTTGTGGGTGGCATCCTTGTACTGGCTGATTGCGGCGTTACCTTGTGCAGGGGTACGGATCTCGCCTTTCGCCATCGCTTCATGCACCTTGAGGAGGCCGTCTCGGTAGGTGGCCGCTTCGGTTCTGATCGCCTTTACAACTTGCCGGTCCTTCGGCCCGGTGGCGGCCTGCTCCAGGGTCTTCAGTCGCTGCTGAAGATTTTCCTCCTGCCCTTGCCATTTTTTGAAGTACTCATCGACTTTTTCGGGGGAGGCGACATTGAGTATCATGTCCTTCTCAAAACGGCGCAGCCCCAGTATGTTGGCGCGTGCCCGCCCGGCATGCTGGGCTATCACCCCGTCACTGTCGAGGGCTTTGACGACTTCATGGTCGACACTGGTAATGCCCCAATAGGCCGTTGCCGCCAAAGCAATCATCAGCAGCAGTAACGCGCCGAACGCCAAACTCACTCTCTGCCCGATTTTCAATTTGCCGAACATGTGTGGTCTCCCTTTTTCTTGGTGTCTTACCCCCGCACTTAGCTGACAACGGTATGCATCGACTGAAGAATATTTAGCTCCCGAATCATCCAGGTGGCCCTCCTTCACGCAGACCGTTACGGTCATCTGCGACTGGACGGCGCTTCGCAGGTGGATCACGAGGAGCATTCGATCTGCCGGAAAGGTACGAGGAGGTTATGTTCTTTTCGACGCAAGACTGGGGGAGTTAAGCCGTTTTAGTCAGAATTGGATGATTATAATGCTCATTGAGTCAGGTTTACGTCACCGTTTCGTCTCGCGGGATGCTCATTTCTGGAGGGCGGCATCAAGGGAAGGCACCGGGTCTGGACCTGAGAGACCGGAGGTGGCCGGAGTGGATACAACATAGGCCCTTGGCTGACGCCAAGAGCCTATGTGTTGAGTGGCGCGACATCGTGGACACAAAAAAGTGCCACCACATCGTAGACAAAGTTCTCTGACAATCGAATAGCCATCGCGTAATCCTATGGACACCGAAACTATGTGGACCCTCCCAGCTCGGTCATTTCTCCTCTTCTGTATCTGCAACTTCACGATTGGCCTTTGAGATTGCTTTGAGCATTTCGGCTTGAATGGATGGCATCACGTCTGCCATATATGCTCCAAACTTCTTCATAGACGACTTCCCTTCCACTGAACCGTAGAAGTCTGCGAGGGCTTTCAGTTCGTCAGCAGTAAAATGCTTCACCATTGTGTCTTTCATTGTCTTGGTGAGGGCTTCGATATCCAGATGTTTCGTCATCAAGTCCTTGAACGCCTGCCGCTCTGACGGGTCAAAGTTCATGGCCATCTGCTCGGCTGCATCCTGAAGCAGATCTTTTGGCGGGGTCACCTCCAGGTATCGTTCCGCTTGGGTCAGCCTGTTCAAAGAGGTGTCTTCAAGCGCAAATGCCACGGAAACCATCAAAAGCACCAGCACAATTGTGAAAGACGCAATTTTCATCTGTATCTCCTTTTTCAGTGGGGGGAGGGCGGCGGCACCTGCAACGCGGGCCGCTATTTTTTCAGCCAACTGATCACCGGCTCAACCCAAACGTTCATCGGCTTGAAAAACAGCTGATGGCCTGCAGCGCTTTCCAAAGCTATTTCCTTGCTGGTAATGCCTTGTTTAGCCTGGGATAAGGTGTCACTGCAACTGCAAGAGCAAAAAGTTGCTCCACCTCGCACCGTCATGGTTAACTGGTTGCTTTATTAAGGCCTTGCATCCTGATTATGGCTCTGTCTAAATATTTAAAACTGAGCAGAGCTAAAAGAACTAGTGAACCTAACCACATCCACTCAATACCAAGCTTTGGCTCGACAATAACCGAGAATTCGGGGTGTTTCGGATCGTACCAAACCCGGATCTGCGGTGAGCTTGTTAGATCCGATATGAGCTTCTTTACTTTGTCCTCGGAAAAAGTAGCGTACGAATTCCCATTAAGGGTGAAAATGTGTCCTTTGTACTCCTTGCCCTGGACCATGTAACGGTACCGTACTCTGACGTTGACTGTGTTTCCTTTACTAGTGCCGACGCGTCCAATCGTGTAGGAGATGTCTTTACTGCCATTGGTGTCGTCAGCCAACTCTCCATTGACGTACTGCATCCTCATCGAGACCTGAATCCTTACGATGGTTGTCACCGCAACTATCAGTGCAAGGATAGTAAAGAATGTCCCAACTATTTTCCCGGGTCCCAGAACCATATCATTTCCTTTAATCAGATCTCAGCAAGAGGGAATCCATCGGTTTCGCAGCAATCTCCTGTAAACGCAGATGCTGTGCCAATTTAAATTAAAGAGATCTTGCGATCAAGCTAATTTTTGTCGAGTGCTGGTGGTCCGCTTAAGACAGTGGCGGGTTCTGTAACTGGGGAGCGCGTGGGAGAAGCGTCGTAGCGTGGCGAGATGTCAAATGGCGGGCGCTGCGGGGGAGGGAGGGATGGTTGTGCGGTCAGAATAGTTAGGTCCTTCGCTTAATCCGGCGAGCAAAGGTCTTGTCACTTTTCATTTTGGTATAGAAACTATCAGACGACATCGCTAGGCCTTTATCAAGCAAGAAATTATAGTAACCTTCTTCGTCTTCTCCTTCTATATGCACGCGGTACTGCTGGAACAGATTTTTTGAAGTAGTAAGCTTCTCCACTTGGCAAGTGGAGTAACGTTTGCAAAGCTCAACGAGTTCTTCAGGACCTAGAAGCAAGGTATCGGTTATGCTCACAGGTCTCCTCCCTCAATCACTTCCCGCCCCCGGGACTGTTGCCTTTCTCACTTCCAGGCAACACCCCAAACGTTAAAGATTGGCTATATCTAATTTAACCGAAGATTTCATTTGTGAAACGCAGGAGTTCTCTGAGATCAGGTAAGAGTTTTGCTGTATTTAAGCGGGCTTTAGGCGGAGATACTTCAGGGGGTTGTAGATGGCGGGCATTGGAGGTGGGGAGGTGAGGGGGTAACGAGGGAAAAGGTGGGAGACGCAGGTGGCTTGGCAGATTGTTGATGGAATCGATTTGAGAAAATGCCTGTTTTTTGCAATACTGCGGCGTGCTGTCGCTAAGGCAGGTTATGCGCCGGATCGACCAACTGGCAGATGCTCCATGTTTTCTGTCAATTTCATATTCCAGCAAGTACGAGGTGAGTTATGGATGTCGGTGGCTATACGACGGGCATTGCCGGAAGACTGTCGAATTTCACTCCACGTGCGTTTGTCCTGGATGGTTTCCATTGTGCATGCCTGGAGGGAGCGCTTCAGGCATTTAAGTTCGATGATCCGGAGATGCAAAAGCGGATCTGCATGATGTCCGGCAAAGAAGCCAAGACTATTGGGCAAACCAGAAATGAAGCATGGCAAAGCTGTCAAACACTTTGGTGGCAAGGCAAGGCTTACGATCGTCTCTCGCCGGAATACCAGCAACTACTCGACAGGTTGTATGAGGCTGCCTTGTTGTCAGCTGATTTCGCCGACGATCTTTTGGCTACCGGCGACGAAGTCTTGTCTCACAGCATTGGGGAGCATGACCCCAGGAAAACAGTTTTAACCGAGGAAGAGTTTTGCAGCCGTCTCATGGCCAATCGCTCCAAAGTTAAAAAAGCAAGAGAGGCGTAGCGGCTGCTCGTCATGAGAAAGCCGACAGCACGGCCGTTTCTTGCGCAGCGCGTTGACGATGAACTGCTCGGTGTGACTCGTGTGCGGGGCGTCGAGAAAGGCGGCAACGGTAACCGCCTCAGAACATCTCCAAGATCAAGTCAATAAATTAACTTACTTCATATTCCTGATGACGTCCCTGAGCATGGAGAGGTTGTACGGTTTCTGGATGAAACCGGCCAGCCCCGTGCCGCCCAGGCGCTGGTTGATTTCCTGTTCGTTGTAGCCGCTGGACATGATGACCTTGACCTCGGGCTTTAGCTGCCTCAGCTGCCGGTAGGTCTGCTCGCCGTCCAGGCGGGGCATGGTCAGGTCCAGGATGATGAAGGAAAATCTATCCGCGTCCTGTTTGAAGATATCCAGCGCCTCGCCGCCGTCCGCCGCGGTTGCGACCTCGAAACCGAGTTCCTTCAGCATCTCGCTCCCTATCTCCAGGACCGTCTGTTCATCGTCGACGAACAGCACGGTTCCGCTGCCCCTCCACTCCGCCGCATCCTGATCTGCCCGGTCGAGGGTTTCCTTTGGCTTGCCGCCGGCAGGAAGGAACACCTTGAAGGAGGCGCCGCGGCCGGGTTCGCTTTTGACCGTGATCGCCCCCTTGTGGCCGCGGACGATGCCGAGCACGGCGGCCATGCCGAGCCCCCGGCCGGTGAACTTGGTGGTGAAGAAGGGGTCGAAGATCTTCCCCGCCGTTTCCGCGTCCATGCCGCAACCGGTGTCGGTTATCTCCAGCCAGACGTAGAGCCCCTCGGCAAGCTGCTCGTGCAGCCAGATGCCGTTCAAGTAGTTCCTGGCGCACTGCATGCTGCCGGTAGTAATCGAGATGACCCCGCTCTCACGGTCGATGGCTTCGGAGGCGTTGATGATCAGGTTCATGATGATCTGGTGCAGCTGGGTGGCGTCGGCCTCGATGGGCGGCAGCGGATCGGCAAGGTTGAAGTTGAGCACGGCCTTCTTGGAGATGGAAACTTCCAGCATGTGCGTCATTTCCCTGATCAGCCGGTTCAGGTCGATGGTTTGAATGACGAACTTCCCTTTGCCGGAGTACGCCAGCATCTGCTTGGACAGGTCTGCCGCACGGCTGGCCGCCTGCTCGATGCGCTGCAGGTTGTCCCGTACCGGCGACTCCGGGTTGAGACGCATCAAGGCGAGATCGGTGTTGCCGACGATGGCGGTCAGCAGGTTGTTGAAGTCATGGGCGATCCCCCCCGCCAATACCCCGAGGCTCTCTAGTTTCTGGGCGTGGAGAAGCTGCTGTTCGAGTTTGAGCCGCGCCTGCTCGGCAAGCCTCCTTTCGGTGATGTCGCGGGCAAGGACGATAAATTGGGTCTGCGGCAGGTCCGGGTTTCCCATCGCGGCCAGCGAGAGTTCGTACCACCGCTCTCCCTCGGGCAGTGGGAGCGAATAGGTGGCCCCCCGGTGGCTCCCCTTGGCAACGGCCTCGGCAAGCGCGGCCATGATGGTGGTTGCAGCCTCCGGCGGCAGTACCTCGACCAGCCGCTTGCCGAGGAACACCTCCGGCGCGACGTAGAGCTCGTCCGTGCTGGAATAGCGGGCATCGTAGAAGCGGCCTTCCCGGTCGATCCTGAACAAGAGATCCGGCAGGGCGTTCATGGTGGCGTCCAGGTGCTCTTTGGAGGCCCTCAACTCTTCCTCGACCCGCTTGAGCGAGGTGATGTCCTCGAAGACGACGAAGACCTCGCTGTCGATCAGCAGCCCGAAAATCAGGATGGTCTTAAGCGTTCCGTCCTTGCAGGTGACCTGGTATTCCCGACGCTCGATGTAGCCGCTTGCCTCGGCCGCCTTTTCCACGAGCCCAGTCCACTGCCCGATCACCTGCTCGCGGTAGGCCGGATCGGGGCACGCCTTGAGCCACCAGTCTTCGATGCGGGGTATGTCCTGCGGCTGGTAACCGAAGGTCTGCACGGCGTAGTCGTTTATGTACTCTACGGCGCCGTCCGGGGAGATGAGCGCCATCGAGAGGGGGCTTTGCTGGATGATTTTCCTCAGCCTGTTTTCGCTTTCGGTCAGCAGCTGTTTTTCCTGAACCAGCGACGCCCTTGACTCCTTGATGGCGTCGAGCATGCTGTTGAAATCCTCGGCGAGGCTTCCGATCTCGTCCCGGGATCGTACCGTGACCCTGCTGTCGATGTCCCCCGCTTTGACCTTCAACGACGCGGACCTGATCTGGAAAATGGGCCTGACGATCCACCTGTCGATGAACAGTATCAGCAGCAAAGACGAGAAGAAGAACAGGGCTGCGAAACTGACGAAGGACATGATGATCTCGTTTATGTCCTTGTGTATCGGGGCGAGGGACATTCCCACATGCAGCCTGCCCAGATGTCCGTCGAGGATGGGTTCCGAGATCTGGATGACCTCTCCTTCCGTCGTGTGGAGCCTGGTGCTTCCGTTTGACTTTTTGCCGGTCGGCTGGCTCAACTCTTTCAGCGCCACGGGGAAGGTACGGCCGAAGGAGTGGGCGATGACCTCACCGCTCGGTGTCGTGACGTAGATGTAGGCCACGTCCTTTTCCAAGTCGGTGTACTCGCGTAAATACAGGTCCAACTGAAGGAAGTTCCTGGAGAGGATCGGGTTTGTGCATTGGGAAGAGATGGCGTGGGCTATGGAGTGGGCGCGCTTTTCGAGCTTCGATTCCAGAAGGGGCTTGATGAACAAAAGGGCGATCACGACCATGCCGGCTATGGTCGCCATGGAGAGGGTCAGGAATATGGCCAGGATCTTCGATCTCAGGTTGAGGGCGCGTTTTCCCATGCCTTGACTATCGCTCCTTTTGCTCGCCGGCCAACCATTTCTTCATGTTGCGCACCGAGTCATAGGCCTTGTCCTCTATGGGGACATAGCTCTCGGTCATCATCTTGTCCAGGATTACCTTCCCTCTTTGGTTGGTGTGGGCGGTGAGCAGTATGGTGCGGAGTTTTTTCTTCACTGCGGGATCCAGTGCGGGATGGACCACGAACGGCGGGATGGCGTAAGGCTCGGACCTGAGGACGATCCGGGTCTTACCCGTCAGTTCGGGCTTTGTCTTGGCCAGGTATTCCCAGATGACACTGTCCACCGCAGCTCCGTCGACGAGGGCACCGGCCACGGCCTGTATGGACTTGTCGTGGGAGCCCGAATAGACGGTCTTGCTGAAGAAGGTGTTCGAGTTGTACCCCTTCTTCCCGAGGAGGTAGTCGGGCACCAACTTCCCCGTGTTGGAGAGAGGATCCGTGAAAGCGAACGACTTTCCTTTCAGGTCGTCCAGAGCTCTGGCGGAACTCTCCTTGGGGACGATGATGTAGGAATAATAAACGGGAGCCCCGAAGGCTTTGGGTGCTGCCAGAAGTTCCAGGCCGAACTTCTTATGGCCGTCGACATAGGGGCCGCTGCAGACGATGGCCGCGTCGAGTTCCCGGTTCTCCAGCATCTTGTTGGTTTCCTCGTAGTTCGGCGAGTCCACGTATTCGACCGGCCTGCCGAGCTCGTTGCCGATGTAGTCGAGGAACTCGCGGTAGTAGGCGAGTCCCTCCTTGGGAGTTATCATCCCGCCTACCGCGATGCGGATCACCCCCGTCTTCGCCCTGTCTTCGCTTTTGAGGACCGCCCTTTTGCCCAGATCGATCTTCTTCGGTTCCTCTTTGCTGCATCCTGGGACTATGATGACAGCCAGAGCCATAAGTACAGCTATGAACCGGTTGGTCAGCACGATAGGGACCTCCTGACATGGGGTTGCCCGAGACAGGTTGTGGATCAGCTACATACAGTTATCGGTTCTTTTTAAAGAGAACTTGAAATCTGCACTGCATGTGGAGCAGGGTCCCGGTTCCTTCACACTCAAGACGACAAGACGATGAAGGCGACGACACTTACTGCGAAAGCTATCAAACCGATAACGGGAGCCAATTTGGATATTTTGTAGAGCCTCACGAGCGTGTTGTCTTGCGAGCAGTAGATCAACTGTTCAACGTCCTTTCCGCCGAGCCAGCCTATCGGACCCTTAGGGAACATCCTTTGGTAAATGTCCTGATAATGCCGCTTCAATCGTGTCCGTAACAGGTACTTAAAAAGCGCGCTCAATGCCGCCCCTAATGCGGCTACTGCTATCCCTGTTATGCCTGCAACGAATTGGATGTAGATATGACTCTCCTACAAAAAATTTCCGCCTAACGCCTTGCCGGTCGGTAGCGCCCTGTGCTCTTGTTGCCGCAGGACCCCTTCGCGAACTTTAGTAATTTAAATTAAAGAGATCTTCCGATCAAGTTAATTTTGACCGAATTGTGCGTATTTGTTCTCCTTATGTCTTCAAAGAGCCGAAGGCTGTTGCGCGCTGCAGCGGTAACAGGAACCCTGCATGATGTCGGGAGGGCTCCCGCAACGGGTGGCGGCCGAGGGGTTTGGTCACCTGTTTGCCGCGAAGACACGGTTTCTCTTCCGGTCGGAAGTGGAGCTGCGATGTTGGTTGGGTGGATGCCAGGTGGCGGCGGTCCTAGGGGGTCAGGTGCCGCTTTCTGGGCGTGCGTTCGTCTTGTTTAACGCTTTGTCGGCAGTCAATTCTTCGAGCATCTGATGTAGTTGAGCTATCACAATGTTCTGGGCGTCAAGATTGTCCAAGATGGCTTTAATTTCAACCTCAGCCTTCAGATTTATTTCATAATCGATGTGAGCCTCGATGCGGTCACGATCCGCCTTTCGATTTTGACTCATCATGATCATGGGGGCAGTGTAAGCAGCCTGCAGCGATAGTACAAGATTCATCAAGATAAACGGATACGGGTCCCAATGCCGAATCCAAGCGGTAACGTTCAGAGTTGCCCAAATGAGGAGAAGTGTAGACTGGCCGATTATGAACTCCCAAGATCCCACTTTGTCGGCGATCCAGTCGGCCGCTTTTTGACCATACGTGAGCTGTTCCGTGACAACCAAGTTGGCATTTTTTATCGGGCCGTGTTCGTGTCGGTAGGGGGGTGGAAGCGTTGGGCGGATCATCTGATTCTCCTTGACCTGACTTACTTTTTCTCTCGCGCAAGCCGCTCGCACAGATCCTTGAATACGTCGCTATCCACCTTTAGCTCGACCGGCTTTCCGTTGTCCTGGTAGCCGATGGTGACGAGGCCGCCGACTATCTCGTGCTCCATCTCGGCGAAGAGAACCGCACGCGGGTTGATCAGGAGATTGCCGGAGCGGATGAACCCCTTGTCCTCCAGTTCTTGCGCCATTGCTTCCTGCTCGGTCTTATTGACCTTTTTGAACAACTGCTTTCGCACCGCGCTACCGTCAAACCACACGTCGATGAGGCGCGTGTCGTCGCCGGCGAGGGGATTTTCGGCCGGAGTGGTGAGCTGGGCGGCAAGGATTTTGTCGGAATTGATGTAACGCATGGTGAACCTCCTTGGACCAAAAGCATTAGATGATGGGTGTCCCTATCGTACGGGTTACCATCAGCGGTGGCAACCGCTGTAGTCCATTTTGTGCTGTCCGTCGACTACTCGTTATGCCGTCAGGGGAGCGTTATGCCGTCAGGGGAGAAATGCTGCGTCCTTGATCAATTCGAGCAGCTTCTGCAGCTCCGGCGAAGGCTCTCCCTTGGTGATCAGCATGACCGAGGAGGCAATCTTCGGGCTGCCGGGGACGCGCACCCCGTAAGAAACCAGCGCGTCGGGACCTATGCCGATGGCGCCGGGGGTCTCCAGCACTCTCTTCCTCATCTCCTCCGCGCTCGCGACCGGAACGAAATTGGCCGTGATGCGCTCGCGCTGGAGAATCTCACGGATGAAGAGCTCGTTCTCCGCGTCGGCTGCCGGAGACCAGACCACGACGATGCGCCGGTTGGGGCCGCCGACTTTCTTCCAGTTGGTGATCTTGCCGGTGAAGATGGCCTTTAGCTGCTTCTTGCTCAGCTTTTTGATCTTGATGTCGTTGAGAAAGACGACGGTCTGATTCCTGCCGATGGGGACCTCCCGGAAGAGCGCTCCGGCCGGCGCCGATCCGGTTTCAGCTGCGCGCATGAGCAGTCTTTCCAGGCTGACGGTGGAGACGACGGCATCGAGGGAGCCGCTCTCAAGAGCCGCCAGTTCCGTTCCCGGCTTGCTCTGCAGCGTAATCAGGTGCAGCGACGGGTTCTCCTCCTCGAAGGTTTCGATAACCGGAGCGATCACCTCGGTCAATGCGGCATCGCCGCCGCCGATGTGGATGGTATCGGCATCATTCGAGTTCTTATGAGCGGTAGCGCATCCCGCGAGAAAGCATAAACCGATGATCATCATGTGGAATGGAAATGGGTGTTTCATGTACTGCGACCTCCGCGACAGCCCTACGTTCAGGGTTCGTCGTGTGTGTGACTGATCGACAAATGCGCACTTTAAGTTAAAGCGTGCTCCTGATCAAGCTATTATTTATCTACCTGAGTGTTCCTAAGCCGTTTATTCTTGACGCACTGGTGCAACGGTATTGAAGGAAATAGAATGAGAGAAGTCGGATAAACATGCGATTGACATATCAGGGGCGTGAGCTTCAGTCAGGCCGATTGATCAATTCAAGCCCAGTGAAAGGAGGTTCTGTTGCCTGCAGGTCATGATCATGGGGCAGGTCTATGCTTCGGAAGGCGATGCCGAGGGCTCCGGCCGCCTGGTTTGCCGTGACTGCCGGGTGCCGATAAGAAGCTCCGATAGTCGGCTGTTAACGGATAACCAACTAAACGTAAATAAGGAGATTCGTTATTAACGGATAAGGCGCCTACCAAGGTGAGTGGGGCCCCCCCGATTTCAGGGTTTGAGCTGCACCGCTCCGGCCCTGGAAAAACAAAAAACCCGCCAATTTGGCGGGTTTGGAATGGCGTTGAAATGTCCTGAAACTATAATTGGCGGAAGCACATGGGAATCGAACCCACCTGGGAAGTTTCTCACCCCCCACACCGGTTTTGAAGACCGGGCCGCCCACCAGCGACGGTGGTGCTTCCTCATTTGCCTAAGAGTTTCTAAATCATCTTCAGTTGCATGTCAATATATAATGTCCGACTCTGTTACTGCTCACCGTTGCAGCTCATAACCTTTGGCAGGGAGTCCCAGAGCAAGTCTCAGAAAGACAAATTATCAGAAGGCTTCAGATGTTCTCCTTGTCAAAGGGGCGGTTTATTCATCAAACTACCGCTGTAATTTTGCCGCAATAGCAGTGCCTGCACCGGGCAGCTACCCTTGACAAATAAAGCCGATTTCTGTATAGCTTTGCAAGCCGAAAACCAAGCTTTGAGGGGGATAAATGATACTGCTAGCCAACATTCTCTTGGCCCTTGCAAAGATAGTAGAGCTGGCAAGCGGTGTTCTCACCATCTATAAATACATACTGCTGGCAAGCGTCATCATCTCCTGGATCAACGCGGATCCCTACAACCCCATCGTGAACTTCATCTACCGCGTCACGGAACCGGCTTTGCAACGGATCCGCCGCTACATGCCCAACACCGGAATGCTCGACCTGTCGCCGCTGGTGCTCTTCGTCCTCATCTACCTGGTGCAGATCATCGTCTTCGACACCGCTTACACTTATCTGATGCTCTTCAGCAACCAACTCAAGGGACAGGCTCTATGAAAATATCCCCCATGGACATCCAGCAGCAGCAGTTCAAGGGAAAGATGCTGGGAGGGCTCGACCCTGAGGACGTGGATTCTTTCCTGCAGTCGGTCGCCGGCGAAATGGAGGAGCTCATCAGGGAGAACAACGACCTGAAGGAGCGCCTGAATCGCAACGCCCAGGCCATGGCCGAGATGGAGGCGCGCGAGGTGCAGTTGCGCGAGACCATGCTGGCCGCCCAGCGCATCACCGAGGAGATGAAGGCGAACGCCCAGAAGGAGGCGCACCTGATCGTTTCCGAGGCGGAGCTTAAAGGGGAGCGGATCGTGGCGGAAGCGGAAAATAGGCTGCTTCAGCTCAACAACCAGATCCAGGAACTCAAAAGGGAGAAGGTTCAGTTCGAAAGCGGCTTCAAGGCCCTCTTGGACAACTACTACAAGCTCCTCGCACTCGATCAATGAGCGAAGAGCTAAGGGTAACCGCGACGCCGGAGGGGCTCCTTTTTACCGTGCACGTGCAGCCCAGGGCCTCGCGCAGTGAGATCTGCGGCGCCAAGGAGGGGGAACTGAGGCTCAGGCTCACCTCGCCCCCGGTCGAGGACGCCGCCAACAAGCAGTGCGTCGAGCTGATCGCCAAGACCCTCGGGGTGGCGAAGTCGAAGGTGAGCATCAAGTCCGGGGCCAAGTCCAGGCACAAGGTGGTCAAAGTGGAAGGGGTCGACCATGACGCGCTCCTCTCACTACTTAAAATACAGTAAGGAGCAGCGATGAAGGCAAGAGACATTATGGTGACGGACGTGCCGTCGATTTCGGTCAGGACGACGGTGGGCGAGGCGGTCCGGATCATGAAAAGCAACTTCGGAGACGAGAGCTTCATGAACGCCGCGCCCGGGCTTATCGTGCTGAACGACCGCGGCGGGCTTGCCGGCATCCTTACCCCGCTCAGCATCATCACCGCCCTCATGGACGGCGCCTCGGAGGACAAATCCGATTCCGCCTTCTTCGCCTCCCTGTGCGACAGGATCAAGGACCTCCCCATCTCGGACATCATGGAGCACCAGCCGATCTCGGTGACCCAGGACGCCCGGGTGAGCGACGTGGCGCACCTCTTCCTCACGCACCGCTTCCAGAGGGTCCCGGTGGTGGACGGCAAAAAGGTGGTGGGAATCATCTACCGCTCACGCCTGCTCTTCGCCATGACCAAGGGCCTTGAGTCGGATGCCCCTTGACAAAGGGGAATGCAGATACTTATATTAGGTCTGCCGGTTGCCGTCTTACGGTAGCGTTTAGTTAAAGAGGAGGTAGTAAAAGCGATGCCACTTTACGAGTATCACTGCAAAAGCTGCGATCAAACCTTTGAGTTGCGCCAGAAGTTCTCCGACGCGCCCGCTTCCGAGTGCCCCGCCTGCGGCGGCTCGGTGGAAAAGCTCATCTCCCAGTCCGGGTTCTCCCTCAAGGGGGGGGGCTGGTACGGCGACGGCTACGGCGGTTCGAAAGCTGCCCCGGCCGCCCCGGCTTGTCCGTCCGGCGGTAACTGCGCCGGTTGCCCTTCGGCTTCCTAAAAAACCTGAAACGCCCCCGTTCCACGGGGGTTTTTTTGTCCCTAATCCCTGCAAACTGCTTTACAAAACCCTCCCGGTTCCTTATTATCTTGCTTTTAAAAAACTGTCTCAGGCGCCGGTCCCTATTACCTGTGCGCCTTATATTATTAATGAAACAAAGGGGTGGATGTAATGGCTAAAATCATCGACGGCAAGGCCATCGCGGCGAAGATCCGTGCTGAAATCAGCGCGGAAGCGGCTCAACTGAAACAAAAGGGGATCGTTCCGGGTCTCGCCGTGGTGCTGGTCGGAGAGGATCCCGCCAGCAAGGTCTATGTCTCCATGAAAGAAAAGGCATGCGCCGACGTGGGGATTTTTTCCGACGAATACAAGCTTTCCGCCGACACCGGCGAGGCGGAGCTTCTGGCGCTGATCGACAAGCTGAACCACGACCCGAAGATCCACGGCATCCTGGTGCAGCTCCCGCTTCCCAAGCAGATCAACACCGAGCGCGTGCTGGAGGCGATCTCCCCGGACAAGGACGCCGACGGCTTCCACCCCTATAACGTCGGGCGCCTGGTGATCGGCAAGCCGCTCTTCCAGCCCTGCACCCCCTACGGCGTGATGGTGATGCTGAAGGAGGCGGGGGTCGAGCTTTCAGGGAAGGAAGTGGTCGTGGTCGGCCGCTCCAACATCGTGGGCAAGCCCGTGGCCTTCATGTGCCTGCAGCAAAACGCCACCGTGACCCTGTGCCATTCGAAGACCCGCGACCTGGCCGCGAAGGTGTCCCAGGCCGACGTGGTCATCGCCGCGGTCGGGGTGCCGGAGATGATCAAGGGGGCCTGGATCAAGGAGGGCGCCGTGGTGATCGACGTCGGCGTGAACCGGGTGGGCGAGAAGAAGCTTGTAGGGGACGTGGAATACGCCGCGGCCAGCGAGCGCGCCTCGGCCATCACGCCGGTCCCCGGCGGCGTCGGCCCCATGACCATCACCATGCTGCTGCAGAACACGCTTGAGTCCGCCAAGAGGGGTCTCTAGGGAAGTACTCCGCCCCCTGTCTCCAGACGGGGGGCGGGCCGCTTTGGCGGCAGCGGGGCGCCGTGCAATTCCATGTATTGACAAAGGAGTATCTCCATGCGCGTTAAGAAGGCCGTTTTCCCCGTCGCCGGTCTCGGCACCAGGTTTTTGCCCGCGACCAAATCGACTCCCAAGGAGATGCTGCCGCTCATAGACAAGCCGCTGGTCCAGTACGTGGTGGAGGAGGCGGTCGCGTCCGGCATCGAGCAGATCCTCTTCGTCACCGGACGCGGCAAGAGGGCGATCGAGGATCACTTCGACATCTCCTTCGAGCTGGAATCGCTTCTCTACGAGAAAGGGAAGGACCAGGAACTGCACCAGGTGCGTAAGATCGCGGAGATGGCCAACATCTTCTTCGTGCGCCAGAAGGAGGCGCTGGGGCTTGGCCACGCCATCCTCTGCGCCAAGGAATTCATCGGCGACGAGCCTTTCGCCGTCCTTTTGGGCGACGACATCATCGACGCGCAACAGCCCTGCCTGTCCCAGCTCCTGGAGACCTACGAGAGCTACCGCTCTCCCGTACTGGCCCTGGAGCAGGTTCCCATCGAGACCATCTCCTCCTACGGCTGCGTACGCGCGAACCACCTGGCCAACCGCGCCTTCGAGGTGCTCGATCTGGTGGAGAAGCCGCCGGTCGCCGAGGCCCCGTCGGATCTCGCCATCATCGGCCGCTACATACTCACCCCGGGGATCTTCCCGATCCTGGAGAACCAGGAGCCGGGGAAGGGTGGGGAGATTCAGCTCACCGACGCCATCAAGACGCTCTCGCGCGAGGAGTCGATCTACGGCTGCCGTTTCGACGGCATACGCCACGACTGCGGGGACAAGCTGGGATTTTTGAAGGCGACGGTGGATATGGCGCTGAAAAGGGACGAGTTCAACGGGGAGTTTCTGGCGTTTTTAAGGAAGAGGCTTGGCTGCTAACGGAGCCTGCCGCCGCCGTTGCCGTAGTGGAAGAAGGCGATCAGCTTGAAGGTTTCGCCGCGGTACCCCTTGGGGAAGGAGCCGATGGGGCCCAGCGCGTTCAAGGCCCTGAATACCTCGTCGTCGAGGATCTTGCTCCCGGAACTCTCCAGGAGGTCGATGTTGACGATCTCTCCTTTCCTGTTGAAGGTGATCTTGACCGGCGTGGTCCCTTCGATGCCGCGCAAAAGCGCCGCCTGCGGGTAATGCCAGACGCCGTAGACCGCGGTTTCCAGGCGGCGCAGGAAGGAACCGAACTGGATGTCCTCGGTGTTGAGGAAGCGGGTCTCTCCCTCCTCGACCTCGCTCCTGTACTTCTCCCGGTAGCTCTCCTCCAGTCGGGCGAGCCTGTTGGCGCTGGGGAAGAGGCGGGAACGGTCGGGCAGCTGCTGAGCGCGCGGCTTCAGGATCCCCTCGCCGCGCGAAACCGGCGCTTTGGCCGTCTCCTCCGGCTGCGGCGCAGGCAGGGCGGATCCTGGGGGGGCGGGGCGCAAGTTGGGCAGGCGCGGCAGCGACGGCGTCAGCCTGTCGAACGCGCCCTTTGCTTTGGGTGCCATCTCCTTCGCCACCCGCTGCGGCGTCTCCGCATACCTCTTGATCTCCGTTTTGGGTGCCGCTTTTTTCGGCAGCTTCGGCTGGGGCTGCAGGTCCGGGAGGTCGGTCAGGTCGACGAAAGTTGGCTCTGGAGCTGTTTTGGGTTGTTCTTGGGGCAGGGTCGTGATAATTAAAAAGGCACCTACGTGGAGTAGTGCCGAAAAAAGCAGCAAATAGAGGAAATTTTTCTCGACGTATCTATCTGACATGTAGCTCCACCCATGGCCGGGTGTTTATTTTTTGTGCAGATCTCGGCCGGCTGGCCTCGTGCGGGGAAGCCCCCGCAGGCTTTGTGATGGTAGAAGATAGGCCGGTAAAATGCAAGGGGAATCAAGGCTGCAGGCACACTCTCTGCCGTCTAACGCCTTCGAACCGTTGACCATTTCCCCCCCCCGCTTGACCTGGATCAATTTTTTTTCGGCTGAAGTATCGTAGCTTGAAGCATCAAATAGAACCGAGGTGTCCATGCTGGTAGTTGTCTGTGTGAAGCAAGTCCCCGATACAACGCAGGTACAGATCGACCCCGTCACCAACACCCTGATCCGCGAGGGTGTTCCCTTCATCGTAAATCCCTACGATACCCATGCCGTAGAAGAGGGCCTGCGCTTCAAGGACCGCTTCGGCTTCAAGGTGGTCGCCATCTCCATGGGGCCGCCGAACGCCGAGGCTACCCTGAGAAAGGCGCTGGCGCTAGGCGTCGACCGAGCCGTGCTCCTCTCCGACCGCGTCTTTGGCGGCGCCGATACGCTGGCGACCAGCAAGGTGCTGGCGGCTGCCATCGAGAAGCTTGGCGAGGAGGAAGAGGTCGGGGTGGTCATCTGCGGCAAGCAGACCATCGACGGCGACACCGCCCAGGTCGGCCCCGGCATCGCCACGAGGCTTAAGTTGGCCCAGCTCACCCTGGTGGACCGGGTCGACGAACTGGAGCCTGCCGCGAAGAAGATCAAGGTATCCCGGAAGCTCGAAGGAAGGCACGAGCACGTCGAGGCGCCGCTTCCGGTGCTCCTCACCGTGGTTAGAGAGCTGAACCGCCCGCGCTACCCGACTGTCGCCATGCGCCTGGATTCGGCCGACGCCAAGGTGGAGCTCTGGGACAACTCGGTGCTCGGCCTAGACGTCAACACCATCGGTCTTAAAGGTTCCCCGACCTGGGTGAGCCGGATCTTTTCGCCGGAGCGCGCCAAGGGGGAGATGCTTGGCGACGGCGCCCGCGATCCGGACGGCGCGGCGCAGCTTTTGATCGACAAGATGATGGAGAAGGACCTTCTCGCGCTCTAGCTTGATACCACGGTCGGGGTCCTCAAAGGCCACGCCGTGGAACAAATACCCAAACAGGAAAAGTTCATGACTGAAGCTGTGAAGAAACCGAAGAAGCCGCGCGGCAAAGCGGCAGTGCTGGAAGGGCGCTGCATCGCCTGCGGCGCCCGCTGCCAGAGCGCCTGCCCGGTCGACGCCATCCAGATGAACGAGGCGGGAGAGCCGGTCATAGACGCGTCCAAGTGCATCGGCTGCGTCAAATGCGTCAAGGTCTGCCCCGCGCAGGCCATAGAGATGGCCTTCACCCCGGAAGAGAAGCGGATCCTGGACGAGCTGGCGGCGGCTGCCGCGGGAGCTCCGCCCGAGGAGGAGCTCGACCCGGAGGAGGCCGCTTTAAGGGAGAAGCTTGCCGCCTATCGCGGCGTCTGGGTCTTCATCGAGCAGACCGAGGGGGAGGCCGCCAAGGTCTCCTGGGAGCTCCTGGGGAAGGGAAAGGAGCTGGCTGCGGCCCGTAACTGCCCGCTTTCCGCGGTGGTGATGGGGGACCAGGTGGAGCACCTCTGCCGCCAGGCGATGGGGTACGGGGCCGAGACGGTCTACCTCATGGACGCGCCGGTCTTGCGCCACTACCGCACCGAGGCGTACCAGAAGAGCCTTTGCGCGCTGGTCGAGAAGTACAAGCCGGAGGTGATCCTGATGGGCGCCACCGGGCTTGGGCGCGACCTCGCGGGTGTGGTGGCCACCGTGCTCGCCACGGGTCTTACCGCCGACTGCACCGGCCTTTCCATCGATAAAGGGAACCTGATGCAGACCCGCCCCGCTTTCGGCGGCAACATCATGGCCACCATCGTCTGCGACAAGTTCCGCCCCCAGATGTCCACGGTGAGGCCGCACGTGATGCCGATGCCGGAATTCGACGCGAGCCTCAAGGGTGAGATCGTGCGCGAGCCGGTCCCGGTAGCCGAGGACGAAGTCCAGGTGAAGGTGCTCGACATCCTGATGGACAAAGGGGGCTCCAAGGTGGACATCGCCGGCGCCGAGTTCATCATCTCCGGCGGTAGGGGGATGATGGCGAAGGAAAACTTCGGACTGCTCGAGGAGCTGGCAGAGGTCTTGGGCGGGGTGGTGGGCGCGTCCAGAAGCGCGGTCGACGCGGGGTGGATGCCCCAGGACCGGCAGGTGGGGCAGACCGGGAAGACCGTGCGCCCCAAGGTCTACATCGCCTGCGGCATCTCCGGCGCCATCCAGCACCTGGTGGGGATGCAGGATTCCGACGTGGTGATCGCCATCAACCGCGATCCGGAGGCCCCCATCTTCGAGGTGGCAAGCTACGGGATCGTCGGCGACCTGTTCCAGGTGATCCCTTCGCTGACCGCGAAGCTCAAAGCGCTCAAGGGAGCAAGGTCAGGGGCCTGATTCATCATACTTCCCGCGGCTTAAGGGCCGCATTTTTCAAAGAGGAAACATCCATGATGCCGCAAACCGCACTCTTCACGACGCTACTGGTCGCCTCGCTCGCCTTTTTCTGCTGGAGCGTGTACCGCCGCTTTTCACTGGTCTGCTTCGGGCAGCCCGAGGAAAGGCTCGACCACCCCGGGCGCCGCCTGCAGGAGATGCTTTTGTACGCCTTCGCCCAGCTGCGCGTGGTGAAAAAACCGTTCGGCCTGAACCACTTCGTCATCTTCTGGTCCTTCCTGATCCTGGCCATCGCCAACGGGGAGTTCCTTTTGAACGGCGTCTTCCCGTCGGTAAGCCTCGCCGCGCTGCCGCAGGGGCTGCACCACGCTCTGCTGCTCTTGTTCGACCTGGTCTCGCTTCTGACTCTGATAGCGATCGCGCTCTCCTTCGGGAGACGCCTCATCGTGAGGCCCCCCTATCTCGACTCCCTCTACGTGAAGGGGAGAAGCCCGGAGGCCTTCGTCATCCTCTCCTTCATCGCGCTCCTCATGCTCGCCTACTTCGGGATGCACGGGGCGCAGATCGCGCAGGGGAAGGAGGCGGCTTCTGCTGCGATGCCGGTATCGAGCTTCGTAGGGTCGCTTTTAACCCGCTATCCGGGGCTTCTGGGGACGGTCGAGGCCGTCTCCTGGTGGCTGCACGCCCTGGTGCTTCTGGCCTTCATCTGCTTTTTGCCGCATTCCAAACATATGCACATCTTGACCGCCATCCCCAACTGCTACCTGGGTAGCCTCGACTGGCCGGCTACCCAGCCGCGCGAGAAGTTCGAGAAGGGGGCCGAGTACGGGGCGGGGAGCGTGGAGCGCTTCACCTGGAAGGATCTATTCGACTCCTTCTCCTGCACCGAGTGCGGCCGCTGCCAGGCCGCCTGCCCCGCCGCCAGCACCGGCAAGGCCTTGAACCCGCGCCAGATCGTGCACGCCATCAAGACCAACCTCCTGGAGAACAGCCACGCGCTCAGAGAGGGGAGGAAGGGGACGCTCCCGCTCATCGGCAACGAAGGGGAGGGGACCAACACCGAGGAGGCGATCTGGGACTGCACCACCTGCGGCGCCTGCATGGAGGCCTGCCCGGTGCTGATCGAGCAGATGCCGAAGATCGTCAAGATGAGAAGGCACCTGGTGCAGGACGAGTCCCGCTTCCCGGAGGAACTCCTGAACCTGTTCGAGAACATGGAGCAGCGCTCCAACCCCTGGGGGATTGCTCCCAGCGAGCGGAGCAAGTGGGTTTCCACCCTGGAGGTGAAGCCGTTTGTGGCAGGGGAGACCGAGTATCTTCTTTACGTCGGCTGCGCCGGCTCCTTCGATTCGCGCGCGAAGCAGGTGACCGTGGCGCTTGCCAGCGTGCTGAATGCGGCCGGGGTTTCCTACGGCATCCTGGGAAAAGAGGAGAAGTGCTGCGGCGATTCGCTGAGAAGGCTCGGCAACGAGTACGTCTTCGAGAAGATGGCACTGGAGAACGTGGAGCTCTTCCGCGAGAAGGGTGTCACCAAGGTGATCACCCTCTGCCCGCACTGCCTGACCACGCTTAAAAACGACTACCGCCAATACGGGCTGGAGCTGGAGGTGCTGCACCAGTCCCAGCTGATCGCGGAGCTTCTCGCGGACGGGCGCATCAAGCTGGACGGCTCGGAGAAGAGCCTCGGCAAGATCACCTACCACGACCCCTGTTATCTCGGGCGCCACAACGGCGTGTTCGACGCGCCGCGCGGCGTGATTCAAGCGGCTACCGGAAGCGCCCCGCAGGAGATGGAGAGAAACGGCAGGAACTCGTTTTGCTGCGGCGCCGGCGGCGGGCGCATGTGGATGGAGGAGTTCACCGGCGAGAGGGTGAACCACGCCCGCGTGGCCGAGGCGCTTGAAGGCTCCCCCGACACCATCTGCGTCGCCTGCCCCTACTGCATGACCATGATCGAGGACGGCCTGAAGGACAAGGGTGCCGGACAGGTGCGGGTGAAGGACGTGGTAGAGGTAGTGGCTGAGGGGCTTTTGCACCGCAAAGCGTAACTGTAGCCGAATACTTAGATCTCCCGCCTGGCGCCTTGCCTAAAAAAGGGGCTGCCGGCGGGAGATCTGCTTTTTCAAAAGGCAACAGGAAAGGATCCATCTGATCAAAGCGACCCTTCATACGGCACGGCTTTTCCTGCTGCCGACTTTTTTTACCCTCCTTTGTCCCCCCCTCGTTGCCTTTGCCGAGCGCGGCATCACCGTGGCCGCCGTGGGCGACGTCATGATGGGGAGCGACTTCCCCGCAGCCAGACTCCCCAAGGACGGCGGGCGCTCGCTCTTCGCCGCCGCCGCACCCCTTTTCAAGCGCGCCGACATCGCCATGGCCAACCTGGAAGGCCCTCTCTGCGAGGGGGGAAACCCAGTCAAAGAGCCCCTTCCCGGCAGGCGCTACCTGTTCCGCACCCCCCCCGCCTTCGCCAGGATCTTAAGCGATGCCGGGATCTCCATGGTGTCGCTTGCCAACAACCACGCCCAGGACTTCGGCAGAGAAGGGGTCGCCTCCACCAAGCAGGCACTGGCCCGGGCCGGGGTACTCTACTCCAGCAAGAAGGGGGAGGTCGCCGAGTTCACTGTGCGCGGCACCCGGGTCGGCATCATCTCGCTCGCCTTCGGCCCACCGCCTCGCTCCATCACCTTTCCGGCACAGGCCCTGCAGGAGATCGCCCGGGAAGCGGCGAACTACGACATCCTGATCCTCTCGATCCATGCCGGAGCGGAGGGGCGCGACGCGCAGCATGTGACCCCGGGGATGGAGCGCTACCTGGATGAGCCGCGCGGCGACCTTCTCTCCTTCGCGCACCAGGCGGTGGCGGCGGGGGCGGACCTGGTGGTGGCCCACGGCCCACACGTGCCGCGGGCCCTGGAGCTTTACCGCGGCCGGCTGATCGCCTACAGCCTCGGGAACTTCGCCACCTTCGGCGGGGTGAGCGTCGCCGGCGAGAGCGGCTACGCTCCGCTGCTCACGGTCCGCCTCGACAAAGACGGCTCCTTCCTGGAGGGGAGCATCAACTCCTTCCGGCAGGCGTGTCTTACGGCACCCGCTCCCGATCCCAAGCAGCGCGCGCTTTCCCTGATGCGGAGGCTCTCCGCCGAGGACTTCCCCGACTCACCCTTAAGCTTTGGCAGCCTGGGGGAACTCAAAACCTCTAACAGGGAGAACTTCTGAGGAAATCTGAGCACAAACAAAGACACGAGAGGGTCTAACCTTTAAAGATTCGCCTTTCTCGGAAGTCCTTAGATTTCCTCGTTGCCAATGGTTTTGGTAATGGAGACGACATGTTCCTGATCGTGCAGAACGACCCGCAGTGCCCTTCCGGAAGCTGCAGCCGGCTCTTGGCCGCCGCGGGGGAGACATTTACCACAGTGACCCCCTATAGCGGCGAGGCCCTACCTGACCCCGCTGAGGCCACGGGCATCGTGGTGCTGGGAGGGGAGATGGGGGCGCACGATACGGCGAAGCATCCCTACCTGACCCGGGTGCTCTCCTTCCTGAGGGAGGCGCTCCAGGCCGGCACGCCGCTTCTGGGGATCTGCCTCGGGGGGCAGCTCTTGTCCTTTGCCGCCGGCGGGGAGGTAATCTCCCGTTCCCCCTACGGCGAACATGGCGTCTGCCAGGTGGACCTCACCCGCGAAGGAGAGTTGGACCCGCTCTTCCGGGGGCTTCCCGACCCCTTCCTCACCTTCCAGCTGCACAACGACAGCTTTACCGTCCCCCCTGGCGCCACGCTCCTCGCCTCCTCGGCCGCCTGCCCGGCTCAAGCCTTCAGGCTGGGGCAGGCCGCCTACGGCGTGCAGTTCCATCCGGAGGTCGACCCATCCATAGTCGCCGCCTGGGACCTCCTCCCCCTCCCCAAGACCGACCACCTGAGCTCCTTTCTCGCCGCCGAGGCCGCTTTCAACAAGGTTTCGCAGCGGCTGATCGGAAATTTCATATCCCTCGCCGCCGCCTCCCGAATTTCTTGAAATTAAAAAACATTATTGTACAGTTTTAACGTTTTGCGCTCCGGGGGGCGCTGCGTTGGCGCCTCCACGCATGGGGGAGGCGGTGTAATCCTCCCGAGCGCACGACGGGGGGGGACGTGGACGGCAATCGGACCGTAAAAAGCTGCCTGAAGGCAAAGCTCATGGCGCCGCTAGTCGCGTGCAACGCGCTGTTGCTGCTGGCGCTCGTGGCCGCGTTCGCCTGCTACCAGCTCCGCTATCCGGCGCTCCTTTGGCAGTGGGTGCCGTCTGACTCTTTCCGCTCGCTCTTCTTGTTTCTCTCCGGCGCCGCTGCGCTCGCCTCTCTGGGGCTGGGCGTCTTGGCCCAACTCCTGTCGCTGCGCATCAAACGGTTCATCTCGGACCCCATCCACCGGCTCAGCAAGAAAATGGAAATCGTCTCCCACAGCCAGGACTACCAGGTTCGCGTGGAGGACGGCAGCAACGACGAGTTAGGGCTTCTCTTCGACTGTTTCAACGAGATGCTGGAGGAGATCTCCATCCGCGACGAGCGGCTCGCCCTCCACTCGGAAGAGCTGAAGCTGGAGGTGGCCGAGCGTACCGCTGAACTCTCCAGCGTGAACCGGCAATTGGAGGAGAGCCTGGAAGAGGTGCGGCGGGCCATGGAGTCGGCCCAGTCCGCCAACCGCGCCAAGTCCGATTTCCTGGCGCAGATGAGTCACGAGATCAGGACACCGATGTACGGCGTCCTCGGGATGACCGAGCTGCTCTTGAACACCTACCTCTCCAAGGAGCAGGCCCGGTTCGTGGAGTCGGTGCGCTGCTCGGGCGAGGCCCTTTTGGGGATCATAAACAACATACTCGACTTCTCCAAGATCGAGGCGGGGCGGATGGAACTGGAGATGATCCCCTTCGACCTGCATCAGTTGACGGCGGACGCGGTTGCGATGTTCGCCGACGACGCGGCCAGGAAGGGTATAGCTTTAAGCTGCCGGATCGAGCCGGGGCTCCCCGTGATGTTCCAGGGGGATCCGGGGCGCCTGCGCCAGGTGATGGTGAACCTCTTGGGGAACGCGGTGAAGTTCACCCCCGAGGGTGCCGTCACCCTTTCGGTCTCCCTGGTGCGGAGACCTGCCCTGGTGCGGGTGACCGTCGAGGACACCGGGATCGGCATCTCCAGGGAGGCCCAGGAGCGGATCTTCGATCACTTCGCTCAGGGGGACGAGTCGATGACCCGCAGGTACGGTGGCACCGGCTTGGGGCTCGCCATCGCGAAGCAACTGACCGAACTCATGGGGGGGGGGATGGAACTTTCCAGCGAGCCGGGTAAAGGGTCGAGCTTCAGCTTCACCGTGGCTTTGGAGCCGCACCAGAAGGCCCCGCCCCCCGAGCGCTCCTACAGCGCGTTGCGCAGCAAGCGTGCCCTCGTCGCAACAGACGACCCGGAGCTGCAGGAGACCCTCCTGGAACTCATGGGGGGGCTGGGGATGGACCTTGACTGCGTCGGAGACGCGCCCGGCGCTCTCTGCAGGCTGGTGGCCGCCCCCTTCGACCTGGTCCTCATGGACCACTGCGTGGCCGGGACCGACGGCCTGGCGCTTGCGGCGGCCATCCGTAGCGTCGCGGTAGGGCACTCCGTGCGGCTGGTGCTCCTGGCCGAGGAGCCTGAGGCGGCTCCGGCCGAGCGGGTGCGCGAGATCGAGGTGGCGCTTTTATCCAGGCGCAACCTGACCCAGGAAGTGCTCTATGCCGCACTTGTCTCCGCACTCGGCATGGAAGAGGAGCAAGGGGGAGGTGAGGAAGCGCCCACCCTGCGGCGGCTGCGCCAGGTGCTCTTAGTCGAGGACAACGTGGTGAACCAGGAGGTGGGGAGAGGGCTGCTGGAGAGCCTGGGTTGCCGGGTGAAGGTGGCGGAGAACGGGCTCGCGGCGCTTAAGGAGTTGCAGCGGGGGGCATTCGACCTCATCTTCATGGACTGCCAGATGCCGGTGCTGGACGGCCTGGAGGCGACCCGGCGCATTCGGCAGCGGGAAGAAGGTTCCTCCGCGCGCGTCCCCATCATCGCCCTCACCGCCTACGCCATGAAGGGAGACCGCGAGGCCTGTCTCGCCGCCGGTGCCGATGACTACCTTTCCAAACCTTTCAGCCGGGAGCAGCTCTCCAAGTCGATCGAAAGGCGTCTTGGCTGCGGCGAGGCGAGTGCCACGCAAGCGCGGCCGGCGGGGATCCTGGCGGAGACCATCTGTCCGGGAAGGGCGGGGGGCGTGCTGGAGCTGATCCGCACCCTGCCGGGCAACCGCGGCGTCGCGATCCTGCGCAAGGTGGTAGACCTCTACCTCGCCAGCACGCCGACGCTTTTGCAGACCTTGCGCGAGGCTGAGTCCGGCGGCGACGCCGAGAAGCTCAAGGCAGCGGCGCACAGCTTCAAGTCGAGCAGCGCGAATCTAGGCGCCGTAAGGCTTGCCGGGGTCTGCCTGGAGCTGGAGAGCCTGGGGCGCGCGGGGTCGACCGAGGGGGCGGGGGCGCTGCTCGTACAGGTTGAGGAGGAATACCGGTTGGTCAGGGATGCCCTTTTGGGAGGACCTTCATGCTGACTAGGAAAGCAAAGCGCAGCACACCGCTCGTCATGGTCGTGGACGACGACCAGGCAGTGCGCCTTCTGGCCCGGGAGACCCTGGAGAACTCCGGCTTCGCCGTGCGCGACGTGGAAAACGGCGAGCAGGCGCTGGAGGAGTTCGATGTGCACGCGCCAGACATCGTGCTCCTGGACGTGATGATGCCGGGCATCGACGGCTTCTCCGTCTGCAGCGCCATCCGGCGCACCGCCTCCGGGCGGGACACGCCGGTTTTGATGATGACCGGCCTGGACGACCTGGAGTCAATAGACTGCGCCTACGAGGCGGGGGCCACCGATTTCATCACCAAACCGATCAACTGGCACGTGCTCGGGTACCGGGTGAGCTACATGCTGAGGGCGAGCGGCGCCCTGGAGCAGTTGAGGGAGAGCAGGGCGGGCTTAGCTCACGCCCAGAGCCTCGCCCATATCGGGAGTTGGGAGTGGGACCTCGTTACCGGCGAGATCCGGTGCTCCGAGGAGGTCTACAGCATCTGCAGCATCGAGCGCTCTTTCAAAGGGGGAAACCCCATCCTCGACCCGGTGCACCCCCTGGACCGCGGTTTCGTGCAGGGATCCATCGACGAGGCGATCGGCAAGCGCGCACCGCTTTCCTTCGACTATCGGATCACGCTGGGGGGGGGAGAGCGCACCCTGCACGCCGAGCTGGTGACGGTACTGGACGAGCAGGGCGAGGCTGTCTGCTTAACTGGAACTATCCAGGACATCACCGAGAGAAAGCGCGCCGAGGAACAGATCCGGCTCCTGGCTTACTACGACGCGCTGACCGGCCTTCCCAACCGCCGCTTCTTCCTGCAGCAGTTGGAGCAGGCCCTGGTCTTCGCCAACCGCTACGACCGGATGCTCGCGGTCCTCTTCCTCGACCTGGACCGCTTCAAGCTCGTCAACGACACCCTCGGGCACGGGGTAGGGGACCGCCTGCTGCAGGACGTGGCCGACCGGCTGCTGCGCTGCGTCCGCAGAGGGGACTGTCTCGCCCGCGCCGACGAGGAGTGCCCGCCGTCCCTGGTCTCGCGCCTGGGAGGGGACGAGTTCACCATCATGCTCTCCGACATAGAGCACTTCCAGGACGTGGCCAAGATCGCCCGCCGAATCCTTGAGGCAGTTTCAGTTCCCTACTCGCTAGAAGGGCAGGAGGTTTTCGTCTCCACCAGCATCGGCATCAGCCTCTACCCCTTCGACGCCACTACGGCGAGCGACCTGATCCGGAACGCGGACGGCGCCATGTACCAGGCCAAGGAACAGGGGAGAAACGGCTACCAGATCTACGACGAGTCCATGAACGCCAAGGCGCTGGAGCGGATCATACTGGAAAGCCAGCTGCACAAGGCGCTCAAGGAGGAGGAATTCATCGTCTACTACCAGCCGCAGGTCTCAAACCAAAGCGGACGTGTGGTGGGGATTGAGGCGCTGGTGCGCTGGAACTCCAAGGAACTGGGCCTCGTCGAACCGGGGCGTTTCCTACCGCTGGCCGAGGAGATCGGGCTGGTGATCCAGATCGACCAGTGGGTGATGCGGGAAGCATGCCGGCAACACAAGCTCTGGCTGGACGCGGGGTTCCCGCCGGTGACGCTTGCCATCAACATCTCAGGCCAGCAATTCATGAAAAACGAGCTTTTGGAGACGGTGACCTCGGTCCTGAAAGAGAGCGGGCTCGACCCGGGGCTTTTGGAACTGGAACTTACCGAGGGAGTGCTCATGGCGCACACCGAACGCACTGTAAAGACGCTGCAGGCCCTGAAAGGGATGGGGGTGAGGCTCGCCATCGACGACTTCGGGACCGGCTTCTCCTCGCTCTCCTATTTAAAGCGCTTCCCGCTTGACGTCCTCAAGATCGACCGGACCTTTATCAATGACATCACCACCGACCCCGACGACGCCGCCATCACCCTCGCCACCATCGAGATGGCGCACACGATGAAGCTGAAGGTGATCGCGGAGGGGGTCGAGACCAAGCCCCAGCTCGACTTCCTCACCAAAAACGGCTGCGACATGTACCAGGGTTACCTCTTCAGTAAACCGGTCCCCTCTACGGAGCTTCCCCGCCTTTTCAACCGCTGGCAGTAGCCGCACTTCCTCTTCCTGTCTTGCTTAAAAAATAGTCAGCCCTGCCGCGTTAGAGACGGCAACTCCCTTTGCCATGGACCCCGGTGGAATCTTGATCCAGCGATTTCAACCGTTTAGGTTTTGGGTACAGAGCGTGGCACGGCCTGTGCTATCCAGCTGTCAAACGGCACAGCGAGGTGCCCCAGATAGCTTTCCCGCCCGTAGGCAATGGCGCAGGTCGTGGTGGAAGGCGCCAACTATCGGGAAAGGGGGAACTGATTTCAAGGCTGGACCAAAAGCTGTGCTTTCGACGTGGAAAAAAGCCAGGGCATTGAAGCCTTCACGGGCCTGAAAACAGGAAGTGGACGCTAAACAGCAGCCGGGCCGGATAGGCCGGCCGGGTGCGAATGTCTCTAAAGAGTTAACAGAACATCACCGCCGTCACAAAAGGAGGCAAGCGATGAAGCTTATCGAAGCAATCATCAAGCCGTTCAAGCTCGATGAAGTGAAGGATGCCCTGAATGAAATCGGCATCGAGGGGATCACGGTGAGCGAGGTAAAAGGTTACGGCCGTCAAAAGGGCCATACGGAGCTATACCGTGGTGCGGAGTACGTGGTGGATTTCATCCCGAAGGTGAAGCTGGAGATCGCGGTCGCCGACGAACTGGTGGCCAAGGCTGTGGGGACCATCGAGGAGATCGCCAGGACCGGAAGGATCGGCGACGGCAAGATCTTTATCTTGCCGCTGGAAGACGCGGTCAGGATCAGGACCGGAGAGAAGGGCGGAGAGGCCATCTAAGCCCCTGCACCGACAACCATACCGACCAATGGAGAGTGTTATGATTCGTGACGATATGAAGGCTAAGAACGCAGCTCGCAACGCCGGTTTCTCTGTCGTTTCCAGCTGCCTCACCGTTAAATTCACCAAGCTCATGCTGCTGGCCTCCCTGCTGCTCCTCCCGGCAATGGCCGGCGCCGAGGAAAAAGCCGGCGAGGCGGCCTCCCCCGCAGTTGCAGCGAGCGTTGCCGCGCCCGCCGCGCCGGTGGCAGCCACTGCCGCAGTACCCGCAGCACCAGCAGCGGCTCCTGTCGCTGCAGCCGCCGTCCCTAAGAACGTCGACCCGGTGCTGAATACCGGCGACACCGCCTGGATGCTGATCTCCGCCGCACTGGTTCTCTTCATGATCCCCGGCCTCGCCCTTTTCTACGGCGGCATGGTCCGCTCCAAGAACGTCCTCTCCACTATGATGCATTCGCTGGTGGCGATGGGGATCGTCGGGGTGCAGTGGGCCCTGATCGGCTACTCCCTTTCCTTCGGCCCCGACCTGGGGCACGGTCTTATCGGCAACTTCTCGAAGGCGCTTTTGAGCGGCCTCATCAGCTTTAAGGACGGGAACCCCGTCTACGCGCTGTTCCAGAACGTATCCACCGA
Organism: Citrifermentans bemidjiense Bem; assembly: GCF_000020725.1. Taxonomy (NCBI): domain Bacteria; kingdom Pseudomonadati; phylum Thermodesulfobacteriota; class Desulfuromonadia; order Geobacterales; family Geobacteraceae; genus Citrifermentans; species Citrifermentans bemidjiense. Next base: position 1,747,111 of record NC_011146.1, read on the forward strand.
GCCCGGCGCCATTCCCGAATACGTCTTCGCCATGTTCCAGGGGATGTTCGCCATGATCACCGTGGCCCTCATCTCGGGTGCCCTGGCCGAGAGGATCAAGTTCTCCGCCTATTGTCTCTTCGTCCTCCTTTGGACCACCTTGGTGTACGACCCGCTGGCCCACTGGGTCTGGATGGTGGATGGCTGGCTCTTCAAGCTCGGCGCGCTCGACTTCGCAGGCGGCACCGTCGTTCACCTTTCCTCGGGTATCTCGTCCCTGGTGGTGCTCTACTTCTTGGGCAAGCGCCATGGCTTCCCGACCGAGCGCATGGCTCCGCACAGCCTGCCGCTGACCCTTTTGGGCGTCGGCGTGCTCTGGTTCGGCTGGTTCGGCTTCAACGCCGGTTCCGCCGTGGTCGGCGCAAATTGCTCGGATGCCGCTGGCGGCCTGGCCGGCCTCGCCTTCATGACCACCACCATCGCTCCTGCGGCGGCAGGCCTTACCTGGATGATCGCCGAGTGGATCCATGCAGGGAAGCCTTCGGCCTTGGGCTTTGGTTCCGGCGTCGTGGCGGGGCTCGTCGTGATCACCCCCGCTGCCGGCTTCGTGCAGCCGGGTGCCGCCCTCCTGATGGGTGTTGCCGGCGGCCTCGTCTGCTATGGCGGCGTGCTCCTGAAAGCGAAGCTTAAGTACGACGACTCCCTCGATGCCTTCGGCGTGCACGGCATCGGCGGCACCACCGGCGCCATCCTGACCGGCGTCTTCGCCACCGTCGGAGCCACCGGTCTTAGCTCGGGGAACATGAAGCAGTTCGTGACCCAGCTCGTCGCCGTCGGCGCCGCCGCCCTCTATGCCGTCGTGGTCACCTTCGTCATCTCCTTCGTGCTGGACAAGACCATCGGCTTCAGGGTGGAGAAGGAAGACGAGATCATGGGGCTCGACCAGACGCAGCATTCGGAAAGTGCTTACAACTAGAATCTGATTTGCCAAAGTAAAGCCCGCGGGGGGACCAACAGGTCCCCCCGTTTTTTTTGCCCAAAAAAGTCTCCAACCTTTAGAAATGCCGTTTTTTTCTGTTACTGTTTTCCAGCCGTAAATGATCTCTTTGAGGGAGGGTGATATGGACTCGCGCGACATGGCACTCAGAAAGGAAGGGGACGCAAGGGGTTACTACGAGCGCTGCGGCGCCGAGGCCGGGATCGCCGGCTTCACCTCTATCTTCAGAATGTTCACCGAGGATGAGACGAGGCACGCCGACGCCCTGCGTGCGTTGCAAGACGGGGCGCGGGTGGAGCTGCCTGCCTCTGCCACCTTGGACGGCGCGAGGAGGATACTGCGCCGGCTCGCCGTGCAGGAAGGTGTCCTTTCCTTCACCGGGGACCTGGGGTGCTACAAAAGCGCCATGCAGTTCGAGGCGGTGAGCGCACGCGCTTGCGGCAAACTGGCCGAAGAGGCCAGCGGCTGGGAGCGGGAACTCTTTTTGAGAATAGCGGCTGACGACGAGATCCATTTCACCCTGCTGGAGGAGATGCACGAGCTGCTGCAGGTATACGGCGAGGAACCTGGAGGCATGTGCGATGCCGGTTGAGATAGACATAAGGAAGGTGCTGGATACCGCTACAACAGCCGCTCGCGAGGCCGGTGCCCTGCAGAAGGAGCGGCTTTGGAGCGAGCACACCCTCTCCTACAAGGGGGAGGTGGACCTGGTGACCGAGGTGGACCGCGCCTGCGAGGAACTGATCGTGAACCGGATCAGTGGGGTGTTCCCCGGCCACAGCTTCTTAGCCGAGGAGAATCAGTACCCGGAGGGGGACCCGGGGCTCCGCTGGATCGTCGACCCGCTGGACGGCACCACCAACTACGCCCACGGCTTCCCCTGGTTTTGCGTCTCCATCGCCTTCGAGAAAGAGGGGGAGATCCTGGCGGGGGTGGTCTACCACTGCATGATGGACGAGCTCTTCAGCGCGGCGAAGGGGGAGGGGGCGTTTTTGAACGGCCGCAGGATATTGGTTTCGCAGCGCGCGCCGCTTAGGCAGTCGCTGATCGCCACCGGTTTTCCCTACGACATCGCCCGCGACAACGAGAACAACTTCGAAAACTTCATCGAATTGCAACTGGCCGCGCGCGGTGTGCGTCGCGCCGGTGCTGCGGCGCTGGACCTCGCTTGTGTAGCGGCCGGGAGGCTCGACGGCTACTGGGAGTGCAAGCTGAAACCCTGGGATGTTGCCGCCGGGACCCTGCTGGTGCAGGAGGCGGGGGGGAAGGTGACGAACCATGCAGGCGCTCCCTACTCGGTCTACGACCACCGCATCCTCGCCTCCAACGGCGCGATACACAAGGAGATGCTCTCGATACTGGGGCGGGGGGCGGCGCGATAGAGGCGTGGTCGGTGAAGGCGGGGTTTAAAAGGGCGTCCTTATGGGCGCCTTTTTTTCGTTCTGCTGCAACCAGAAAATCCCCTCACCCTGACCCTCTCCCAAAGGGAGAGGGGAGCGTTGAGCGGCTAGCCCCGGGTGCCTCCCGCGTCAAAGTTGTTTCATTACAGGTGACATTGTTTTATAATCCAGCTTCCTTTTGTTTCATCCCACCTACCGGAGGAAGCTGATGCTCAACCTGCGCAAGAAGATCCTGGTCGCCATCGACGGCTCGCCCCTCTCCGACAAGGCGGCGGAAGAGGCGGTGCGCATGGCCGCCGGGAACCCCAGCCAGTTCAAGAGCAAGGTCTACGGCCTTTTGGTCCTCCCAAACGCCCCGCGCAACACCTTCACCGACTTCGTCCCGGCGCGCCCCATCACGGAGCAGGCCCAATGGGCCGAACTCAAGGAGCGGATCTTCTACGTGGTGGAAAAAAATGCCGGAGAGCTCGACGTGCAGTTGGAGACGGCTGTGGTCTACGGCGACCCGGCCGAGGAACTGCTTAGATTTGCCCAGAAGGAGGAGATCGACGTCATCGTGATCGGCTCGACGGGGAAGGGATTCTTGAAAAGGAAGCTTCTTGGGAGCGTCTCCCATAAGGTGGTGAAGGACGCCAAGTGCTCGGTCTACGTGGTCAGGGGGTAGCCTTCTCGGTCTCGCGCCGCAGGTAGGCGAGGATCTCCTTCAGGCTCTCGACGATGATCTGCTCCCCCTTGGGGAACTCGTGGGGCGACAATTCGAGCGTGAGGATGTCGTTGTAGGCGGTGTTTCTCAGGTGGTTTAAAAAACGGGTGAGCGGCAGGATGCCGTGGCCGGGGAGCAGGTGCTGACGGCCGTGCCCGTAGTCGGAGAAATGGATGTTCCTGATCCGCCCGGAGTTGTAGCAAAGGTAGAAATCGTTGATGAAGTTGGCCCGCCCGCTTCCCATGTGGGTGCAGTCGAAGGTGAGGAAGAGGTTCTTTTCGTGGAGGAACTCGATCATCTTCTGCGTGTCGGAGAGTATGTAGCCGTTGATCCGGTACTTGCCGGTCCAGGGCATGTTCTCCAGGGTCACAGCCACCTCCCCCCCAATCTCCTTCTGGAAATCCTGCATCCGGTACAGCCAGCGCCAGTAGGCGAACTCGAGCCCGATCCATGAGGGAGGGTGGAAGTTCACCAGGCCTATGCCGCAGTCGGTGGCGATCTCCACGCAGCGCTTGAGCGCGTCGACCGGCCCCCCCCAGCCGTCCAGCGGCATGAAGGGGGCGTGTATGGAGAGGATCGGGATATCCCGGGAGAGTTCCTTGATCAGCCGGCGCGAACTTACCTTCTGGAACTCCTGGTTTATCACCAGCTCCACGCCGTCGAAACCTGCTTCGGCCGCCATGGCGAACGCCTTGGGGAGCGGGAAGGTGAAGAGGGTTCCTGCCGAGATGGAAATTCGCATAGAGCCGCCCTATCCCTGTCCCACCATGCGCTGGTAGGCCATCTTCTGCAGGTCGAGCACCGCCTCGAAGGCTGCCCTGATCCTCTCGTCCTGCTCCTGGGTGAACTCCTCGGGGTTCGCGTACGCCCCTGCCGCCTCGCCGCGTATCTCGCTCAGTATCCGCAACTGCATCAGACACTGCAGGGCCTCGAGCACCCTCTCGGCCAACTCCACGCTGAAAAGGCCGCGGTAGAGAAGCTCCCTCACCCGGTGCAGCGTCCCTCCCCCCTGCACCCCCATGTGGATGGCCAGCACGCGGACCGCGCTCACCAGGGGGGTGAGGCCGAGCCCTTCCACGTCGATCTCCCCCTTGTGCTCTCCGCTTTTCTCAATCCTCCAGCGCCCGAAGTGCCCCAGTGCCAGCGGGAGGTGGATGGCCTTGCGCGCCAGCTGGAAAAACGCCTCGCGGCTTCTCTGCTCTTTGAGCGATGACGCAGCGGCGTTTATCGCCTCGTCGGCTAACGGTTCGTACCCGGTCACGAAGCAAAGGTCGGCCATCGCCTCCAGGCGCCACTGCCCTTCGGGCATCGACGGGCTTCCCCCCTTCATCGGAGCGGTGAAGGGGGGGAGGGGGTTTTCCATCTCCTCGCGCGGGTCCCTCTTGCGGGCAGCACCCGAACCTTTCAAAAGCGCCCGCCAGTCTGCCAGCGACCCGTGCCAAAGCCCCTCCTCCTCCGCGATCACCCCCGCCTCCTTGAGGGCAGTGGCGAGCTGGCGGGTGAAGAGGAAAAAGCGCTCCGAATCGAGCTGATGCAAAAGGAGATAGCGGTTTTTGCCGTAGAGGGTCTGCTCCCCGCGCCCCCGGTCCCCGGTCACCAGCAGTGCGTAGACGGGGGGGCTTCCCTGTCCCAGGGAGAGCATCCGCTCCTCCGCCAGAAGCGCCGCCCGCGCCACCAGGAGGTCGTGCCAGGCGTTGCCTGCGCCGGTCAGCGCGAGGACCGAGCCGCGCCTGCTGAAGTGGGCGGAGAGAAGTTCGCCGTGGCGCGCGGTTAGGGGAGGCAACCCGGCCGGGGCGACGGTTTCCCTCAGGGCCTGGTGCAAGGCCGCAAGCTCCGCGTCCAGCTGCGACTCGTAGTCGAGCTCCGCCTCCAGCGCCTCGGTCATCCCTTCCAGGAAGGACTGCGCCTCCTGCGCGGAGCTCCGCCCCCACTTGCAGGTAAGCCGCGTCTTCAGCCCCTCCACCAGCCGGGCGCTCTCGCGCCACTTGAGGATGTCGTCTCCTTTGGTTCCCAGCAGCATCGCCATTTACGGCTCCCAGTACAAAGACGTTGTCAGTCGAGGTGCCCGTGCACCTCTTTTTCCAGAAAGCGCCCCATCTCCTCCGATGGGGCGGGGGTGGCGAGCGAAACCGCTATCATCACCGCTATCACCAGGGGGGCCCCCAGAAGCGCCGACGAGGTGACCGGGAAGAGGAGGGCCAGCTGCGGGAAAATACCGCCGCAAAGAGGGGCGATGGCGGTACAGACGATGCCGGTCAGCATCCCCGCTATGGCGCCGTAGCGGTTGGCGCGCCCCCACCAGATCCCCAGAAGAAAGAGCGGGAAGATGGTGTTGCCTGCCAAAGCGAAGGCGACGGCCGTGATCTCCGCGATCAGACCCGGCGGGTCGAGCGCCAAAAGGAGCACGATGGCGGCGAGCACCAAGGTCCCACCCTTGGCCACCTGCATCCGCGCTGATTCGCTGGCGCTGCGGTTGACCATGGAATAGTAGATATCGTGGGAGATCGAGGCGGCGCCGGTCATCAGCAGCCCCGCCACGGTGAAGAAGGCGGCCGAGAGGGCCCCTGCGGCGAGAACCCCGACGAGCCACCCCGGAAGCCCCGCCCAGACCGCAGTCTTAAGCGCGATCACGTCGGCTGCATCGCGGGCCGCGGCGGGGTCGGGGATGAGGCCGCTTCTCGCCTCCAAGAGCCTGCCGAAGACGGAGAAGGCGGGGGCGGACCAGTAGATGAGGGCGATGAAGAAGAGCCCCCAGACCACGCTCCAGCGCGCGTCGCGCACGTTGGGTACCGTGTAGAAGCGCGACAGCACGTGGGGAAGCCCCGCGGTGCCGACCATGAGTGTGAAACAGAGCGCGCACCACTGGTAGAGGGAGCCGTTGGCGAAGGGGAGGGTGAAGTCGATGTTGAACTGGCGCGACAGATCGGTAAGAGCGCGGCCGTAGCCGAACTGGGGGAGGAGCCAGAAGTAGCCGAGCTTTCGGGCGAGCCACATGAGCGGGACGATGAAGGAGACGCTGATCACCAGGTATTGCAGCTGCTGGTTTCTCGGGACCCCCAGCATCCCCGAGATGACCAGGTAGGAGACCACGGCCAGCGCCCCGTAGGTCACCCCCTGCTGGTAGTCGATGCCGAACATGAAGGAGAAGATGAGGCCTATCCCCTTGAACTGGGCCACGCAGTAGATGATGGAGATGGCAATGGAGATGGCGGCGGCGATGGCGCGCGCGGCCTGGGAGCCGTAGCGCTCCCCCACGAACTCGGGGGCGGTGAACTTGCCGAAGCGGCGGATCTGGCTCGCCAGGAGCACGAGGAGCAGCACGTACCCCCCGGTCCAGCCGATCACGTAGGCGAGCCCCTGGTACCCCTGCAGGTAGATGATCCCGGCAAGACCCATGAGGCTTGCGGCGCTCATCCAGTTGCTGGCGATGGCCGCACCTCCCCCGATCCTCCCGGTGTAGCGGCCGCCGAAGCCGTACTCCTGACTCTCGCGCGACTTCTGCCTGAGCCCCACCACGATGAAGGAAGCCAGCACCAAAAGCACCACGAAGATGGACCAGGAGGAATCATTCATAGCTTTTGTCCCGCTTGCGGCTGTGGTATTCGGTGATGCGGTCCACGTACAGGTTGAAGACCACGCAAAGGACGATGAACCAAAGCGGCAGGAACTGCCCGGTGAACCAGAAATGAAGCGGCAGGTTGAACAGGGTGAGCCGGGTCAGAAGGCTCCCCGCGCCGGTTCCCCGGCAGAGGTAGACCAGCAGCTGGAAGCCGAAGGTGCAGACCCCCCAGCCGAAGAGGATGGCGAGGATGATGAGCACCTCGTCCCGCATGTGCCCTTGCTTCGGGCGCAACAGGTTGACCTGATAGTTTTTTTCCGGCTGGCTCATGGCGCCTCCGTTCCTTGCCGCCGCCCCGGCGGGGGCAGGGGCAAGGATCTAAACTATGGAGAAGTTGGTGTGGATGGTCTTCTGCAGGTCCTCTATCATCAGAAGCGCCTGCCTGATCCTCTCCCGCTCGTCGGCCGGAAGCGAGTAGGGGTTCAGGTAGTAGGCGTCGTCCTGAATCCCCTTGATCACCTTGACCTGGAGCAGGATGCGGTGTTTGGTGAGGATCCGGTACGCCTCGATAAGCCCGCGCGCACTCTCCGCGGAAAAGCTGTGCTCGCGCTCCAAAAGCTCGATGCGCCGCACCGTCGAGGTGGCGGGGATCCCCTGGTTGATGGCGAGAATCCTTACGTTCATCACCAGCGGCGCCCAGGCGAGGAGCTTCAGGTTGAAGCACCCCTTGTGCTCGCCGCTTCCCTCGGTCCAGAAGCGCTTCAGAAACCCTAGTGCCAGCCGCATCTCGGTGGCCGCCTTGGCCATACCCCAAAGCGCCATGAAGTAGTCCTGTAAAAGCGAGCGGATCCGGCTTACCAGGACTCCGGCGAGCTCGCCGTCTCCGGCGACGAAGCGGGCGTCGGAAAGTACGATCAGGTCCATCAGGTTTTTGCCGTAGTCCTCGGTCTCGTAGCGGACTATCCCCAGAAGCCGCCGCTGCCACTGCGACAGCGAACCGCGCCAATTGTCGTTGCAGGGCATGATGCCGCCGGTGCATTTCTTGAAACCAATCTCCGCCAGCCGCTCCACGAGGATCTCGGAGTACTGCCTGAACCAGGCGTCCGCCTCTTCCCCTCCCTCGTCGCCGTAGACGATCAGGTAGTCCTGGTCGGTGATGAGGGTCTGCTCCTCCCGCCCGTCGCTTCCCATGCTGATCAGGGCGAATGGGACCGGCGGGGGGGTGCCCATCTCCTCCATTACCAGTTGAAGGGCGCGGTCGGCCAGGGCATCGCGGTAACTGGTGCAGTTCTCGTGCAGCGCGGTGACCGAATAGAAGGAGAGGAAACGCTCCATCTCGATCCGGTTCAGTTCCTCGTGGATCTGGAAGAGCCGGCCGTAGTCGGACTCGCGGCGCACCCGCTCGAGAAGCTGCTCCTCCTCGCCGGAAGCGTTGCGCAACTCTCCCAACTCTTCTTCGACTTCGAGCTTAAGCCCGTTGAGGAAGCGGCGCATCTCTCCCCGGTCCAAAAGCGGCAGGTACGCGTGCACCTCCCCCAGGAGCTCTTTGAGGAGTTCCGCGTCGCTTGGTTCTGGTAGGTAGACCCGGTGTGGCATGCTATCCGCCTGCTTTCAAATGAGATCGTGGCGTTGATTCTACAGAAAAAAACTATGATGTAAAACTGTTTTGCAGCGGATCGGATGGCTAGGTATAAAAAAAGGGGTTTTGGGCCTCGTTACAGTCCTTTTTTGCCGCCTCAGAAACAAAAAAACTGGGGAAGGTTTCCCTCCCCCAGTCGATTCAACCCTATACGTTTGCTGCTAGTGTTCGACTGCCTTGGCCATACCCAAACCGGTGTTCTGGCGTACGTAGACCTCGTCGAACATCTCTTCGGAACGCCTGTTCGGGAAGGCGAGGCAACCGAGGATGGCGGCCATGAAGCCCAGCGGGATGGAGACGATGCCCGGGTTCTTCAGAGTGAAGAGCGGCTTCTCCAGGCCGACCATGGAGGTGCCGGTCTGCTGTGCGTCCACCTTCGCCTTGGCGAGCGCCTTGGCGTCTTTCTCGGAGAGGGTCTCGCCTGCCGGCAGAGCGGCCTGCTTCTTCTCCATGGCGACGACCACCTTCTTGGCGCCTTCGGCCACCACTTTCGGGTAGGTCATGTTGGGGGAGACCATCACCAGCGCGATGGAGGCGATGGTGCCGACCAAAAGGCCGGAGATGACGCCGGCGGTGTTGAACTTCCTCCAGAAGAGCGAGAGGATGACGACCGGCAGGTTGCCGGAAGCGGCGACCGCGAAGGCGAGTGCCACCAGGTGAGCGACGTTCTGCTTCTCGGCCGCGAGGCCGATCATGATGCCGCAGGCGCCTACCACGAAGGAGGTGGCGCGTGCCGCGAAGACCTGCTCGTGCTGGTCGGCGTGGCCGTCTTTGATCACGTTGACGTAGATGTCGTGTGCGATGGCCGCGGAGGCCGCGAGCACCAGGCCGGAGACGACGGCGAGGATGGTGGCGAAGGCGACGGCGCACAGGAAGGCGAGGAAGAGGTCGCCGAAGACGGGTGCGATGTCGGCGCCCATCTGCTGAGCCAGCATGAGGGTAGCCATGTTGCCGCCCGGGTCGACCTGGGTGATCCCCTGCGGGGTGAGGTGGATGGCTGCGCCGAAGCCGAGCAGGGTGGTCAGGACGTAGAAGCCGCCGATGATGAACATCGCGATGATGACCGATTTACGCGCCGCCTGTGCGGTCGGGACGGTGAAAAAGCGCATCAGGATGTGCGGCATGCCGGCGGTGCCGAGCACGAGGGCCATCCCCAGGGAGATCTGGTCCAGCGGGTTCTTCATGTAGAGGCCAGGCTCAAGGAAGCGCTGTCCTGCGTCCGCGCCGGCAAGGATGACGCCGTCTTTCAATACCAGCTTGGAGACGTGGTCCTGGATGTCGGGGCTGTTGACGATGGTGGAGAAGAAGCCGATCGGGTTGAAGCCTGCCTTGATCATGACCAGGAAGGAGAGCAGGAAGGCGCCCGACATGAGGAGGCCTGCCTTGATGATCTGTACCCAGGTGGTGGCGACCATGCCGCCGAAGACGACGTAGCCGACCATGAGGATGCCGACGCCAATGATGGACATCTTATAGGGGATGCCGACCAGAAGCGCCATCAGCTTGCCTGCACCGACCATCTGGGCGGTGAGGTAGAAGGTGGAGACCGCGACGGTGGAGAGGGCGGCGAAGGCGCGCACCGGTTTCGGGGAAGTACGGAAGGAGAGGATATCCCCCAGGGTGTACTTGCCCGCGTTGCGGCACGGTTCGGCCACGATCAGGAGCACCGTGATGTAGGCCACCAGCCAGCCGACCGAGTACATGAACCCGTCATAGCCGTAGAGCGAGATGAGGCCGGAAATCCCCAGGAAGGAGGCTGCCGACATGTAGTCGCCGGCGATGGCCCAGCCGTTCTGGGTCCCCGTGATGCCGCCGCCTGCGGCGTAGAAGTCGGAAGCTGTCTTGGTCTGCTTGGCAGCCCAGACTACCACACCCATGGTGATGGCGATGATCACCATGAACATGCCGATGGTGATGGTCCTGTTGGTCTTTAACTCCCTTTTGGCCGGAGCGGGCTTGGCCGGGGCGGGCGTTGCAACCGCCTGGGACTGGTTGACCTGGGCTGCGGGGGCTGCTACCGCGGGGGCTGCGCCCTGAGCTGCGGGTGCGCTCACCGCGGGGGCTGCGGCCGGGGCTGCCTTTTGCTCTTCGGCAAAGGCGGCAGCGGCAACGGAGAGGGCCAGGGTGGCTGCAATAAATATCTTTTTCATCGTCATTGTCGTTCCTCCTTTCCTAGAGATGCAGTTCGTCGATCAGTTCCCTGGTCAACCGGTCAAAGTCCTTGTTGGCGACGTGCGAGTAGTAGAGCGCGATTCCCCAGGAGACGAAGAACTGGGAGAGGGCGAAGACATACCCGAAGTTGATGACGCCGATCATCTTGACCTTGAAGATCCCCGGTGTGTACGCCGCCCCGATAGGGAGCAGGAAGTAGTACACGCAGGAGAAGATCCACCATCCGAAAAGGAAGGCCGTCTTCTTGTGGTGCAGTTCCACGAATTTTGGATTTTTTGCGATTGCTTTCCAGTCGTACTGTCTTTCTGCCATGGTAGTCACTCCTTTCTTGTAAGCTGCGCTGTTGTGGTGACGGCGTCCCGCCCCCGTGGTCAAGTTCCGATAAATCCCCCTTTCCGATTTCCTTTTATTTTCGATGCGTATTCTGCAGCTTCTGAAACTTGGTTTGTTAAACGGATCTGTCGTTATTGGCGGCCGTAACTGGTTCTGTTCTCAGCTTTTTTAAGAGAGGTGCATGGCACCCTTGTTTGCACCGCCCCCGGGTTATAGGAGCGTTTCAGCGTATACGTGAAATTGTTTTATCACATGATTTGCAAATGTACAATAAAAATAAACAGCGTTCTAAAGCAAAAAATAATAGTCAGGGATGAAAATTGCGGATCTGGTAAGCTGTAATTTGTTGAAATCACATGATAAAAATTGAAATGTGCGACTAAATTATTTTTTATTATTCTGAGAGGTTTGGTGCGGGAGAGGGTTGCCTTGGTGGTTTTGTAGCGGAGGTTTACGGCTGACTCAAACGCTGTCGCATTGTTTGGTGGGAAAATGCCGCTACTGTTTGTTATCGGCATAGCTGAAGAAAACTTTAGGACTTTCCGCAAAATAATACTGCAAAGGCTTCTGGTTTTCAGGACTTAACGGCATCGGTGGGGGGTGAAACGGCAAGACGACAGTCGCTGCAGGATGACTCCGGGCACGAGCTTGTGAGAGGGAAACCGCCGCTCGCGGCAAGATAGATCATGATCTTTTGCTGCAACAGAAGAGCCAGCTAGTGCTATTCTTTGATGCTTGGAAAAAGCAGTTACATTGTTTTATTGCAGATGTATAAACGTGTGAGCTGATAAATAAAAAGGGAAAGCCAAGTCCGGCTTTCCCTTTGAAAATAATTACTTCTAGAAACAGATGCAGCTACTGTTTTCCCAGAGACAATGATTTGGACGGTCCGTTCATTCGTATCGCTGCGGCGAACTCCATCCAGAAGATGAGATAGATGGATACCATCAGCGACAATCCGATGTTGGCGTTTTCGGGTCCTAGCGCCTTGGAAAGGATGGGGGAGGCGAACCCCGCTCCGAGGGTGCCGGTGGCACGCTCCAGGAGGTAGAAGATGGGGAGGGTGACCAGGGTGCCGGCGATCATGATGCCGATGCCGCGTCCGCGCTTCACCCAATACTTGGGGGAGAAGCCGAACATGCGCATGAAGATGACTACCAGGATGATCCAGACCGAGTAGTCCACCGCTGCGTCCGGGAGCGCGAGCTTGTTCTTGACCAGCGCCACCTCCAGCACCGTCACCGCGAAAAGGAGCACGAACATCCAGTTGAACTTCTCGTTGGCCTGGGTCTGCCAGTTGCGGCTGTCGGGCGCGGCGGTCTCGCGGGCGGAGTGGTTCGGGGTCCCAAGGGCCGAAAAGAGGATGGCGAACCAGATGCCGGCGTTGTGGAACAAAAGCGAGGCATGGTTGCCGGCTACGTTGGCGATGCGGGACATGGGGTCGCGGGCGAAGTCGGCGGCGATTCTCATCAGGAACAGGTTTACGATGATGGAGCACATGATGATGACGGTCAGGGTGAAGATGCGCCGCGGCAAAAGGTACGGGTCGATGCGGTCCGGGAACCCGAGGATGAAGGCAAACCAGATCAAGTACATGATGAGCGGGATGCCGAGGCAGATGCCGTAGACGGAGTTCCCAGCGAAGTCGCCGTTTTGGGCGTAGATGATGTAGTTGTTCTTGTCGTCCGCGTCGGTGTTCGCCGCCTGGACCACTTCCTTGGGGACCTTCTTTACGTGGGGGAGGAGTCCCATGCCGTACCAGCCGTGGTCCCCCTGGGCCGTGTCGACCACCCAGTACTGCTCACCCATCATCTCGTCCAATCCCTGGAAGATGCGCAGCGAGAAGGTCGCGCAGATCACGACTACCAGCAAAAGCAGCAAGATGTTGGACATTTTCATGGGCATGACGACGTCCTCCTACTCCTTGTGGGTGGTCCAGAACATGGAGACCGCGTTGGCTGCGAAAAGGCCGTAGAGCCACATGGTGTTCCAGGCCGGTCCCGACCAGTGGCTGCCGCGTCCTCCGCCGACAACACCCGAAGCGATCACTATGCCGATCATAGCGGTGAAGGCTACCATGGCGACAGCTCGCAGTATGGCGCTGTTGCGCCACGTGTGCCGCTCTAATTCCTCGAGTCTTGAGAGCAGTTCAAGTTCTTTTTCACTCATCGCCGTTCTCCTTTTGCAATCAAAAACATGGTTTGCTGCTTGCCATTCATACCGTCGCTTCGCCCGGAGGCCCGTCGGCTCACGCCGGGCAAAGCTTGTGATCGAGCGCCCCTAGCGGGACGCGGTCGGAAAGCTCCTGGTACTTTAGGCATTCCCCGTAACGGCAGCTGCAGAAACTGATGATCTGCTTCACGTCGTGCGGCGAGATGTAGCCGCAGCCGACGTCGCAGTAATCATCGTTTTTGCCGTAGAAAGGGCAGACCGTAGCTTCCCGCATAAGACCCCAATACCTTTTAAAAAGCAGACGATACTCAAGCAAGAAAGAGTGACGTCTACACCATTAGCAACCACCGTACCAATTTTGAGTTTACAGCTGGTGTTCCGGTTAAAGGTAGGAATAACGCGTTGTTAGGAGGGGATCGATGCATGGCGGCCGTAGCGCACGATGGGCGCTTTCGCACAAACGCAAATTGAAATTAGAGGGGAGCTTCGCGATGTCTCGCCTTAGGTTTTGCCGGCAAAAGAGGAGGTCAGGCGGTAAAATGCCGCATTTCAGACGGGTTAGACACCTGGGACGGCGCGGAGAGGGGACATTTGCAGCCTTGCAACAGCGAGAAACGTCGTTTTTGCAATGCTGCAAATAGTTCCGCTGCCTTGCGGGGAAAGCTGCGGTTTACAAGTTGTACTCTTCCTTCCTGATGCCGTACTTCTTGATCTTGCGGTAGATGGTCGCCATGTTGGTGCCGGCCTCTTTCGCTGCTGCCTCGACGTTCCCCTGGTTTTTGCGCAAAAGCCCCCGCAGGTACTCCGTCTCGAAGCGCATCAGTGCCTTGGCGTATTCCCCTTCTTCGGCCGGCGCCTCGCCCCCCGTCTCCAGCGGGGCCACCTCGATGAACTGGGACAAGACCGGGAAGGTGATGTAGTCGTTGTTCTCCATAGCGAGGCACGCCTCCATCACGTTTCTAAGCTGCCGGATGTTGCCGGGCCAGGGAAACTCCGCCGCCGCCTCCAGCGCCTCGCGGTCGAGCCCCTTGATCTGGGTCCCGAACTTGGAGTTCTGAAGCGAGATGAAATGCGCCGCCAAAAGCGCTATGTCGTCCTTTCTCTCCCTTAGGGGGGGGAGGTGGATGTTGACCACGTTCAGGCGGTAATAGAGATCCTCGCGGAAATCACCCGCCTTGACCGCCTGCTTCATGTCGGAGTTGGTGGCGGAAAGGACCCGGACGTCCACCTTGGTGGGGGTGGGGTCCCCCAGCCGGTTGAACTCCTGTTCCTGCAGAAAGCGCAAAAGCGTCTTTTGCACCGTCATGGGGAGGTTTCCCACCTCGTCGAGAAAGAGGGTGCCGCCGTCGGCGGTCTCCAAAAGCCCGCGGCGGTTCTCCGCCGCCCCGGTGAAGGCCCCCTTGCGGTAGCCGAAGAGTTCGCTTTCCAAAAGGGAGGCGGGGAGGGCGCCGCAGTTGATGGCGACGAACTTCTTCTCCTTTCTGGGGGAGTTGTAGTGGATCGCCTGCGCTATCAGCTCCTTTCCGGTGCCGGATTCGCCGGTGATCAGCACCGAGGTATCGCGCACGGCGAGCTTCTCCACGCGCTCCAGGACCTCCTTGAGCGCGGTGGAGGCGCCGATGATGTTGCCGAAGTTGAACCTCCCCACAAGCTCCTCCCGGAGTTCGCGGTTCTCCTCCATGAGGCGGGTGTGCTGCAGGGCGTTCTTCACCCGGTACAGGAGCTCCTCGGGCTCGAAGGGCTTGGTGAGCATGTCGTAAGCTCCCTTCCTGAGCGCCTGTATCGACATCTCCACGGTGGCGTAGGCGGTGACCATGATGACCGGGAGTGCCGGGTCCTTCTGCTTTACCTTCTGCAAAAGCTCCAGCCCGTCCATCCCCGGCATCTTGATGTCGGTCACCAAGAGGTCCCATTGGCCCGCCTGGAAGCTTTCGGCCGCCTCGAAGCTCCTGGTGTGCGCGGTGACCGCATAGCCATTGTCGGAGAGGACCGCCTCCATCATGCGGCATAGCCCCTCCTCGTTGTCCACCACCATGATCCTTTTCTTTCCTGTCACGCTTAGCCCTCCGTACCTCTCCCCGCAGCGGGGCGGCACTTATCTTAACAGTAGTCGTCCCGGTTGATCGGCAGCCGCACCTCGACCGTGGTCCCGGCGCCGATCTCGCTCTCGATGCCGATCTTGCCGTGGTGCTGCTCGACGATCTGCCTGGTGATGGCAAGCCCGAGCCCTGTTCCCTTGACCTTGGTGGTGAAAAACGGCTCGAAGATCCGCTCCATGTGCTCGGCCGCGATTCCCGCGCCGTTGTCGGAGAACTTGAGGCTCACGCAGTTGTCTTCCCCGTTTTGGGTGCTGACCACGAGCTTTCCCCCCTTTTGCATGGCGGCGCCGGCGTTCAGGATCAGGTTGATCGCCACCTGGCGCAACTGGTCGCCGTCCACCATGATCTCCGGAAGCGAGGGGTCGAAGCTTTTTTCCACCGAGACGTGGTGCATGTCGGTGTGGTTCGCGGCGAAGTCCACGATCTGCTCCAAAAGCGCGTTCAGGTCGGTCGGCTCCAGCACCGGCTGCGGGGTGCGGGCGTAGGAGAGGAGGTCCTGCACGATCTTCTTGCAGCGCTTGCTCTCGCGCTTGATCTCGTGGATGAACCGGTAGTTGGGGTCGTCCGGGGAGAGCTTCTTCTCTATATACGCGGCGTACCCCAGTATCACCCCGAGCGGGTTGTTGATCTCATGGGCGACGCCCGAGGAGAGGACGCCTAAGGACGCCATCTTCCCCTGCTGGGCCAGGTTCGCCTCCAGCTCCTTGTTGTGCTTGATGATCTTGGTCATCCGGTTGAAGGCGGTGGCGAGTTCCCCCAATTCGTCCTGGGTCTCCACCTTCATGGTCTCGTCCAGGCGCCCCTGCTTCACCCTCCTGATCACCTCGATCATCCTGGAAATCGGCTCGGTCATCACCCTGGAGGCAAGAAGCACCAGGAACACGGCCATCACGCTTACCAGGATGGTGAGCACCACCATGCTCTCCATGATGCGCCCCTTGATCACGTTCGCCTCCTGGTAGAACTCCTCTTCGTAGGAGCCTACCGCGACGATCCAGTTCCAGGGCTGGAAGTACTCGTAGCGGACGATCTTCATCCTGGGGCCGCTGTCCCCCTTGTTCTTCCAGGGGTAGCGGATCCAGCCGGTTTTCCTCTCGCACATCTCCTTGATGAAATGCTGCCCGCTGAAATCGACCGCGTTCAGGAAGTTCTTTCCCTCCCCGGTCGGGTGGATCATGAAGTTACCCGAGGTATCCATGGCGAAGATGTAGCCGGTCTTGCCCACCTTCTTACCCTTGATCTTTTCCTTCAACTCCTGGAAGGAGCGGCGCTCGAAGGCCACGTCCTCGTAGGTCTCCTCCAGGTAACCCCCTGCCGCGATGATCCAGTCCCACTCCTTGAAGTAGCGGTAGGCCACCACCTTCTTCCTGAGCGACTTGTCGCCCAGTGCCGCGTTGCGCCAGGGGTAGACGATGTAGAGCACCTCGCCGGGCTTCGAGCGGCGGGCCTTCTCTATCATCTCGCGGATGAAGTAGCGCCCGGTCTCGTCCCGGCTGTCAAAGACGTTGACCCCTTCCTGCGCCACGTGGACCTTCAGCTCTCCGCGGCTGTTCATGGCGTAGATGTAGCCGGTCTTCCCCACGTTTACCTTGGCCAGGGCGTTACGCGCCTCGCGCTGCGCCGCCGCCATGTCCATGCGCCCTTTTTGCTGCAGGCTCTGCTGCGACTTCACCACGTTGAAGGCAAGCTCGCTCACCGTCCTCAACTCTTCGTGGAAGGTCTTCTCCTTGTCCTGCTTGTAGACCTGGAACTGTTGGTAGTGGGAGTTCAAAAGGTCGACGGTGAAGCCGGCCATGTGCTGCAGGTCGTCCTTGCTGGTCTGGGTGATCCCCAGATAGGCCTGCTTGGTGGAGATGTAGCCGATGACCCCGCCCACGAGGAAGATCGGTATGATCGCCAGCGGCAACACCAGCACCACCATCTTCCAGCGCAGTTTCAGTTTGTTTATGAAGGCGAAGAGGTACTTCTGCACGGCTCCCCCGGCTGAATCGGTTTAGGCGTAGGCCCTGTCGCTGTGGCCGGATAGGTACTTTTCGGCCAGTGTAAAACAACGTTCGCAATACTATCGTATACGGCGCGGCAATTGCCAGCGTTTTTTCGCATTTTTGCAAATATGTCGGTATACTGTTGAAAATTTTTTTCCGGAGCCGCCATGGAAATCCCGCAGTACCCCAACTCCAGGGGGATCAACGTCGACGACAAGTCGCAGCTGGACCCGCTTTTCGACGCGCTGCAGCCGCGGGTCTCCGAACTCACCTTCGCGAACCTCTATCTATTCAGGAAGGCGCACGACTACAGGCTTACCCGGTTGGGGGACGCGGTGCTGGCGCTTGGGCGCGGCTACGACGGCTCCCCCTATTTTCTTCCCCCCTTTGGCGGCGACATTGCCGCCGCGACCCGCAGGCTTCTCGATGAAGGACTCACCCTCTACGGCGCCGACGACGGTTTCCTCTCCCGCTATCTCCCAAACTTTGGGCTCGAAGTGGTCCCCGACCGCGACAATTTCGACTATCTGCATCTGAAACAGGAGATGGCGGAACTTAACGGCAAAAAGTACCACAAGAAAAAGAACCGGGTGAATTACTTCCAGCTGCGGCACCGCCACCAGGTGGAGCTCTTCAACGAGGGGCACCTGGATGGGGCGCTGGAACTATTGGAGCAGTGGCGCCGGGTGCGCGCCGAATTCGGTGAGGAGTCGTCGCTCGCCCAGGAGGTGGAGGGGGCGACCGAGGCGCTGAGGCTTAGGGAAGCGCTCGGGTTGTCGGGGGTGGTGGTGCTGGTCGATGGGGCGGTGAGGGGGTTCGCGCTAGGCGAGCGGCTGAACCGGGAGACGGCTGTCTGCCATTTTGAGAAGGGGGACCTGTTCCTGGAGGGGCTGTACCAGTTGCTGGACCGAGAGTTCTCCCGGCTCCTCTTCCCCGAGTGCAGCTACCTGAATCGGGAGCAGGACCTGGGGGAGCCCGCCTTGAGGCAGGCGAAGCTCTCCTACCACCCGGTGGAGCTGCTGGCGAAATACCGGGTCAGGCGCTCGCGCCATCCGTTTTGAAACGCAGGGATAGATAGCGCTCCAGCTCGACGGCCGCCTGGTCGAAATCCTCCATGCCAAGCTCCGTGTCCGCCTCCCAGCTGCGGTTTTTGTAGTAGACCTTGTCGTAGTAGTCGTTCACAAGTCCCGCCATGAAGGGCTCCAGCTCCCATTTCTCCAGGTTTTCCGCCAGCTCCTCGCACCTTTTCCCGCCCAGTTTCTTCCGGATCCTCTGCAGCGCTACCGCCATCTCTTCCTTGTAGCCGGGAAGACCGTACTCGTCGATGAGCCGCTGCACCCGGGTCTTGAGCTGCGCGTGGCACCAGACCCTGATGCCGGCCGCCATCTTCTGGTAGAAGTCCCCGGGAAGCGACACCCGCCCGATGCGCTCGCTCTCCCCTTCCAGGATGAGTGGGCGCCCCGCCGGGGCCTTCCTGATCTCGTCCCACAAAAGGGTCTCGAAGCGCTTCTGGGTGAGGGTCTGGTTCAATCCCAGCTGGCCGAAGGCGGAACCGCGGTGGCAGGCGAGCCCCTCCAGATCGAGCACCGAGTTGCCGCGCTCTTTCAGGCGCTGCAAAAGCGTGGTCTTGCCGATGCCGGTCATGCCGTGCAAGACGACGAGCGGCGCCTTGGGGGTGAAGGGGGTGAAGTACTCGCTCACCTCGTGGCGGAAGCTCTTGTACCCTCCTTGCAGCTGCACCGCCTTGAAGCCGGCGAGATCCAGGATGACGGTGACCGTCTTGCTCCTGAGCCCTCCCCGCCAGCAGTAGACGAGGATCGGCCTTCCCGCCGCGGCTGTCGCTATCTCCTCCACCATTTGCGGGAAGCGGTGCGCGGTGAGCTCGAGCCCCCTTCTCCTTGCGGCATGCGGGCCGGTCTCTTTATGCAGGATGCCGATCTCCACCCGCTCTTCGTTGGTGAGAAGCGGGACGTTGATGGCGCCGGGGAGGTGATCCTCCTCGTATTCCAGGGGGGTGCGTACGTCGACTACGAGATGGGTGTCGATGAGTTCTTCGTTAAATGGTACTGTTTCCAAGTTGCAGGGCTCCTTTTTGGCGGGCTCATTATAAAGAGAGCCCCAGCGGAATGCAAGGAGGAGCTTTTGGGAAGGGAAAGGGAACCGGCACCGGCGGCACAGGCGCGGCCCCCGGGCTCTCCTACCACCGGAGGGGGGAGGTTGGGAGGGGGGATGAGAGGCTTGCGGCGCCGCGAAGGGGGGTGAATGAAACAGTGCTGTTAGGTGCCCGCCGCTGAAGCCTTTTCAGTTGAGGCTTTCTCACTTTTATGGTAGCGTACCTTGTTTTTTCATCACTGTTTCTACGGCCAAGGAGAATCGATAGATGTTTGGAGCGCTGATAAAGAAGTTAGTCGGGAGCAAAAACGAGCGGGAATTGAAGCGGATGTGGCCCATCGTCGAGCGGATAAACCAGCTGGAGCCCGAATTGGTCAAGCTCTCCGACGAGGCGCTGCGCGGCAAAACCGCCCAGTTCAAGGAACGCTACAGCCGCGGCGAAAGCCTCGACTCTATGCTCCCCGAGGCGTTCGCCGTCTGCCGTGAAGCGGGAAAGCGGGTCCTCGGCATGCGCCACTTCGACGTGCAGCTGATCGGCGGCATGGTGCTCCACTCCGGCAAGATCGCCGAGATGAAGACCGGCGAAGGTAAGACCCTGGTGGCGACGCTCCCCTCCTACTTGAACGGCATTTCCGGTAAGGGCGTGCACGTGGTCACGGTGAACGACTACTTGGCCAAGCGCGACTCCGACTGGATGGGGCGCATCCATAAGTTCCTGGGGCTTTCCGTCGGCGTCATCGTGCACGGGCTCGAAGACCACGAGCGGCGCGAGGCCTATGCCGCCGACATCACCTACGGCACCAACAACGAGTTCGGTTTCGACTACCTCAGGGACAACATGAAGTTCGACCTGGACGAGTACGTGCAGCGCCCCTTCAACTTCGCTGTCGTCGACGAGGTGGACTCCATCCTGATCGACGAGGCGAGGACCCCGCTCATCATCTCCGGCCCCACCGAGGACTCGACCGACAAGTACTACATCATCGACCGCATCATCCCGCTCCTTAAGAGGGGTGAGGTGATCGAGGTCGAGGCGAACACCCTCTCCGGCAAGAGGAAGACCTACACCGGCGACTTCACCGTGGACGAGAAGGCGAAGAGCGCCACCCTCACCGAGGAAGGCGTGCTCAAGGTGGAGAAGCTCCTGAAGATCGAGAACCTCTACGATCCCCGCAACATGGAGGTCCTGCACCACACCCAGCAGGCCTTGAGGGCACACGCCCTATTCAAGAGGGACGTCGACTACGTGGTCCGGGACAACGAGGTCATCATCGTCGACGAGTTCACCGGGCGCCTCATGCCGGGGCGCCGCTGGTCCGACGGGCTGCACCAGGCGATCGAGGCGAAGGAAGGGGCGAAGATCGAGAACGAGAACCAGACGCTTGCCACCATCACCTTCCAGAACTACTTCCGCATGTACGAAAGGCTCTCCGGCATGACCGGTACCGCCGACACCGAGGCGGAGGAGTTCCACAAGATCTACAAACTGGACGTGGTGGTGATCCCGACCAACCGCCCGCTTTTGCGCCCGGACTTCCCGGACGTGATCTACAAGACCGAGCGCGAGAAGTTCAACGCGGTCATAGGCGAGATCAAGGAGCTGCACGAGAAGGGGCAGCCGATCCTGGTCGGCACCATCTCCATCGAAAAGAGCGAGGAGCTCTCCGAGCTGTTGAAGCGCCAGAGTATCCCGCACTTCGTCCTGAACGCGAAGCAGCACGAGAAAGAGGCGGAGATCGTAGCGCAGGCGGGGCGCAAGGGGATGGTCACCATCGCCACCAACATGGCAGGCCGCGGTACCGACATTCTTCTGGGCGGGAACCCCGACGGCCTCGCCCGGCAGGAGTTCAAGGGGACGCCTGAGGCAAGGACCGAAGAGTTCATGGCCGCCTTCATGGAGACCCTCTCCAAGGATCTCCCGGAGAAGGAGCTCTTGCAGTCCCTGGAGCGCGAGTACCCCGGGATCATGCCCGTCGTCGCCTCATGCCTGAAACAGGAGGGCGAGATCGACCTGGAGGAACTGGAGCAGCAGGTGCTCGCCGAGCACCAGAAGCAGTTCAACCTCCTGGTGGAAAAGAACAAGCCGGTCTGCGCCGTCGAGCATGACGAGGTGGTTGCCCTGGGCGGCCTGCACATCCTCGGCACCGAGCGCCACGAATCGCGCCGTATCGACAACCAGCTGCGCGGCCGTTCCGGCCGCCAGGGTGACCCCGGCTCCTCCAGGTTCTACCTTTCGCTGCAGGACGACCTTTTGCGCATCTTCGGCTCCGAGCGCGTCTCCATGATCATGGACAAGCTGGGAATCGAGGAGGGTGAGGCCATCACCCACGGCCTCATCACCCGCGCCATCGAGAACGCGCAGAAAAAGGTCGAGGCGCACAACTTCGAGATCAGGAAGCACCTGATCGAGTACGACGACGTCATGAACAAGCAGCGCGAGGTGATCTACACCCAGAGAAAAGAGATTCTCGCCGGGAACGAGATCCGGGACAGCTTCACCGGGATGATGGAGGAGACCGTCGGCGACATCGTCTCCGCCTACGTCATCGACCGGACCCCCGCCCGCGAGTGGGATTGGCAGGGGATCACCGACAGCGTGCAGAAGGTGTTCGGCTTCCATCTGGACCTCACCCCGGACCTGATGGACCGGATCACGCCGGTGAACTTCGAGGAGACCCTGAGGACCACCGCCCGCGAGCGTTTCCAGCAGCGGCTGACCGAGTTCGGCGACGACCTGATGGACCACCTGATCAAGGTGATCATGCTCCAGGTCATCGACGCCCAGTGGAAGGACCACCTCCTTTCCATCGACCACCTGAAAGAGGGGATCGGGCTGCGCGGCTACGGCCAGAAGGATCCCAAGCAGGAGTACAAGAGGGAAGCCTACAAGCTCTTCATGGACATGATGCTGCGCATCAGGGAAGAGGTGGTGGAGAAGATCTTCTGGGTGCAGGTGGGAAGCGAAGAAGAGATGGAGCAGTTCGAACTGGAGCAGCCCCAGCAGCGGATGGTCTTCAACCTGGTGGACGAGGAGGCCGCGTCGGCGCCCGCGCAGATGCCCTCCAAGAGCAAGAGGAGCGCGGGTAGAAACGATCCCTGCCCCTGCGGTTCCGGCCAGAAGTACAAAAAGTGCTGCGGCAAGTAATGAAAACAGAGATGAAGCAGATTGAGAGGTGAAGCAGATTGAGAATAAACAGATTGAGATTGAGAAAAACCGTAAACAAGATGGTGATTTTTCGACAAAATCTGGGATGTTCTTAAGCTTTACCTTTATCTTTATCTCTATCTTTATCTGCCTTTAGGAGTTCGCATGAAAGGTTTTCGCTTTTCCGCCGTTGAGGCGGCCATCAAGAAGCCAGGTCGCCTCGATCTGGCGCTTATATTCTCCGACCTGCCGGCCAAGGTCGCCGCGGTCTACACCACCAATAAGGTCCAGGCGGCTCCGGTCATAATTTCGCGCGAGCGCTCCGAAAACGGCTCCTGCCGCGCTCTTTTGGTCAACTCCGGCAACGCCAACGCCTGCACCGGCGAACAGGGGATGCTGGACGCGCTGGAATGCGGACGCAAAACGGCGGAGGCCCTCGGGCTTCCGGACGAGGAGTTGCTGATCGCCTCGACCGGGGTCATCGGGCAGCAGCTCCCCATGGACCGTTTCCGCAAGGGAATCCAGCCCCTGGTCGATCAACTCGACCACGGCACCCTGGAGGACGTGGCGACCGCCATCATGACCACCGACACCTTCGCGAAGATCGAGCGGCGCGAGGGGGAGGCGGGTGGAACGCCATACAGCATCTGGGGCATAGCCAAGGGTGCCGGGATGATCCAGCCCAACATGGCCACCATGCTCTCATTCCTGGTGACCGACGCTGCCGTGGACGGCGCTTTCTTGAAGAGCGCCTTCGCCGAGGCGGTGGACGGCTCTTATAACGCCATCACGGTGGACGGCGATACCTCCACCAACGACACGGCGCTCGTCATCGCCAACGGCGCGGCGGCAAACCCGGTGATCAAGGGGGGGACCCCGGAAGGGGACGCCTTCCGCGCCCTTTTGCACGACCTCCTCTTGTCGCTTGCCAAGCTGATCGTGAAAGACGGCGAGGGTGCCACCAAGTTCGTCGAGATCAGGGTCAAGGGGGCGGCCACCAACGCCGACGCGAAGACCGCCGCACTCGCCGTCGCCAACTCCCTGCTGGTGAAGACCGCCTTTTTCGGCCAGGACGCCAACTGGGGGAGGATCATCGCCGCGGTCGGCTACTCCGGCGCCAGCGTGGAGCAGCAGCAGGTGGAGATCCGCTTCGACGACGTGGTGATGGCTTCCGGCGGGATCTTCGCCGGCGGCGACGCCGAGGCGGCCGGCACCCGCGTGCTGCAGCAAAAGGAGTTCAAGGTCACCATCGACCTGAAGCTGGGAAGCGGGGAAGCCGCGGTCTACACCAGCGATCTCTCCTACGACTACGTGCGCATCAACGCCGATTACAGGACCTAGAGGCTGAAAAAATCCCCCTTTGGGGGTACCGGCACCGATCGCAACTGCCGGCATTTAATTCGGGAATCGCTGCTGGAGGCACCATGAATCGCACCACGCTTTTCACCACAGTCGCCGCTATCCTTTTTATCCTTCTCGCAGGCTTCAGCCAGTCGCACGCCGCCGACCTGAAGATCACCGAGATGGCGGTAACCACCAAGATCGTCAAGGGAAACCCCATCGACTCGGTGCGGCGCATCTCTTCCGCTTCGGTGAAAGCGCTCTATTGCTTCACCCGCTTTTCGGCCCCCGAGGACACCGACACCACGATCAAGCAGCTCTGGTACCTGAACGACGAGGTGGTCGCCGAGTACGAGCTCCCGGTGAAAGGGGCGCACTGGCGCACCTACAGCCGCAAGGTGGTGGAGAAGGGGCTTTCGGGGGAGTGGCGCTGCGACGCGGTTGACGGCGAGGGAAAGGTGCTGAAATCGGTCAACTTCAGGATGAACTAGCCCCCCGCGGGAGCTATCGCGTAATCAGAGCCTTCAACCCCGTTTCTCGGCGAGCCATGCCTTTTTTCAGAAAAATCATCTGTAGCCTCCTACTCGTCCTCTGCGCCACCAGCGGCTATGCCGCCGACCTCGCCAGGATCGACGCGCTGATCGGCGACGCCATAGGCCGCAACCTCATCGCCGGCGGCGTGGTACTGGTCGGGAGCCGGGACAGAATCCTCTTCGAGAAGGCCTATGGCCGGATCTCCCCCCTCCCCGACGCCCCCCTCATGGCGGTCGACACCATCTTCGACATCGCTTCCCTCACCAAGGTCGCAGCAACCACCCCGTCGGTCCTGAAACTCGCCGAAGAGGGGAGGATCTCGCTGATCGATCCCGTGGTGAAATGGTTTCCGGAGATGGCCGGGCATGGCAAGGATTCCATCCTGGTGCTGCACCTGCTCACCCACACCTCAGGGCTCGATGACGTGCAGCTTTACGGGGATAGCCCGATCCGCTCGGCCATAGAGGGCGCCGCCACCCAGAAGCTCAAGGGGGAGGTGGGTAGCCGCTTCCGGTACGCAGACCTCAACTTCATTCTCCTGGCGGAACTGGTGCGCAGGGCGACCGGCGCTCCCCTGGACGTCTACACCCAGGCCTCCTTCTACCGCCCGCTCGGCATGACCGATACCTGCTTCAATCCCAAGAGGGAAGGGCGCTTCTGCGCTACCCTGACCGAGGGGCGCATCCTCATGGGAGAGGTGCAGGACCCGCTCTGCAGGCAGTTGGGCGGAGTGGCGGGGCACGCGGGGCTCTTCTCCACGGCGCGCGACCTGGGCAGGCTTTGCCGCATGATGTTGGGGGGAGGGACCCTCGACGGCAGGCGGGTGCTGGCGGCGAGGACCGTGGACCAGATGACCGCCCCCTACTTCTCGCGCGGCGGCGGCGTGGTGCGGGGCCTGGGCTGGGACATCTCCTCCCCGTTCTCTTCTCCGCGCGGCAACGGCTTCTCCAGGATATCCTTCGGCCACACCGGCTATTCGGGAACCTCTATCTGGATCGACCCGGCGTCAGACACCTTCGTGATACTTCTGACCGCCCGGCTGGACTACAAGAACACCCACGAGTTCAACAAGCTCAGAGGCGATCTTTCCACCGTGGCATCGCAGCTATTCGGCATTCCGCCCGAGCTTGGAGAGATGGCCAGATTCAATGACGAGTAATTAATAGAAAAGGGCAAATACCTTGACACGTTGTACCCTTTATGCTAGCTTTTTCTACCGTTTTGCATGAAACTGGATCACTTTGCGCTCAGTTGTGAACTGTCATTTCTTTCTGTCCTGTCAAAAGACAAATTCTTTGTATCAGCACTTCGATTGCATTGCCTGTCTTAGCCGGACTATTCGACTTTTCTGTGCCAAATTAACTCCTGACAATAAGCTTTCAAAGTAGCGGAGGGATAGATGGGCAATAGACTGCTCCTCGCCGATGACAGCATCACCATCCAGAAGGTTGTGGCAATTATATTTGCCAACGAGGAGTTCGAGCTAACCGTAGTCGACAACGGCACGGCTGCCCTTGAGAAGGCGCGGGAGGTAAACCCGGACGTGATGCTGGTCGACGCCCTGATGCCCGGCAAGACCGGGTACGAGGTCTGCGCCGAGATCCGCCGCGATCCCAAGCTCAACTCCGTACCGATCCTGCTCCTGATCGGCGCTTTCGAGCCGCTGGACGAGGAGAAGGCGCGCGACTGCGGCGCCGACGCTTCCATTTCTAAGCCGTTTGAGTCCCAGCAGCTGATCGACCGGGTGAAGGAGATGCTGGCCGTGGGGAAGTCCCGGAAGAGCGCGCCTATGCCCGCCGCGGCCCCCGCCGCCGACGCCGCCGAGGAGCTTTGGGGCGACCTTTCCTCTTTCGACAACATGCCTCCCGTGGAGGCTCCCGAGGCTGCATCTTTCCCCGATGCCGAGGCGGTCTGGGGAAACGTGTCGGCAGAGGCCGAGCCGGAGCCCATCGCAGCAGCACCCGCGGTATCCGTGGTCGCCGCTGCGGTGCAAGAGGAACTGGTGGAAGCGACGCAGGAGGACGATCTCTGGGGGGCCTTCGAGCTGGAGGAGGTTCAGGCCGCTCCGGCAGCACCTCCTGCCCAGCTTTTCGGGGTAGTGGAGCCGGAAGGGGAGTTCGAGGCCGAGGAGCTCTTCAGCTTCGACGAGGACGCCGAAGACATCGAAGAAACGGGCCCCGCCCTGGACCTGGAGCCCGAAGCGCAGGTAGAGGAATTGCCGGTCAGCATCAGCGAGGAGGAGTTCTTCGCCCTCGCCGAGGAGCCGGCTGCGGCAGCTGAAGCTGCTCCTGCCGCGGCAGCCGAGGCCGAGGCGTTCCAGTTCCCGGAGTACGATCCCTTTGCGACCGTGGCCGAGGCGGTGTTGGAGCGGGAAGCCCCGGCCGTAGCCGCTCCGGTAGCCGAGCCCGCCAAAGTACCGCAGAGTGCAGCTCCCGTCGCTGCCGCTGCAGCCGCTCCGGCTGCTCCTGCGGAACTGAGCGAGGAGCAGTTGGTGGCCGCTCTCTCCAAGGTTTCCAGAGAGGTCATCGAGAGGATCGTCTGGGAGGTGGTTCCCGACCTGGCCGAGGTGCTCATCAAGGAAGAGATCAGGAAATTGAGGTCGGGCGAGCGCGGCTGATCCAGCCCGTCCCGGCATCCGCTTACGAATCAGGGGATTTCACGATCCCCTTTTTTCATACTTTAGATACCGAAGAGGTCGATTAGATGGCAAACAAAGAGCTGGAAAAGGTTTACGAGCCGAAAAGCGTCGAGGAGCGTTGGTACCAGCAGTGGGAGCAGAAGGGTTACTTCCACGCGAACGTCCCCTCCGACAAGCCTGGCTACAGCATCGTGATCCCCCCCCCGAACATCACCGGCGTGTTGCATATGGGGCACGCGCTCAACAATACGCTGCAGGATATCCTGTGCCGCTGGAAACGTATGGCCGGTTACAACGTCCTCTGGATGCCGGGGACCGACCATGCCGGCATCGCGACGCAAAACGTGGTTGAGCGCCAGCTGGCGGCCGAGGGGAAGGACCGTTTCGAGTTGGGACGCGAGGCGTTCATCGAGCGGGTCTGGCAGTGGAAGGGCGAATCCGGCGGGCAGATCATCGGCCAGCTGAAGCGCCTGGGCGCCTCCTGCGACTGGGAGCGCGAGCGCTTCACCATGGACGCCGGCCTCTCCAAGGCGGTGCGCGAGGTGTTCGTGCGCCTGTACCAGGAGAAGCTGATCTACCGCGACAACCGCCTGATCAACTGGTGCCCGCGCTGCCATACCGCGCTCTCCGACATCGAGGTCGAGCACGAGGAGAAGGCGGGGCACCTGTGGCACCTGCGCTACCCGGTGGTCGGGACGAATGACTTCTTGGTGGTTGCCACCACCCGCCCGGAAACCATGCTGGGCGACACCGCGGTGGCGGTACACCCCGAGGACGAGCGCTACGCCCACCTGATCGGGAAGATGGTGATGCTCCCCCTGGTCAACCGCGAGATCCCGATCATCGCCGACGACTATGTCGACCGCGAGTTCGGCACCGGCGTGGTGAAGATCACCCCGGCCCACGATTTCAACGACTTCGAGATGGGGGTCAGGCACAACCTGGACCGCATCAACGTCTTCGACGAGTCGGGCGTCGTGAACGCAGCCGGCAAGCAGTACGAGGGGATGGAGCGCTTCGCCGCCAGGAAGCAGGTGGTGGCCGATCTCGAAGCTGCCGGGCTTTTGGAGAAGATCCAGGACCACGCGCTTTCCGTCGGCGGCTGCTACCGCTGCAAGACCGTGGTCGAGCCGTACATGTCGCTGCAGTGGTACGTGAAGGTTGCACCTTTGGCCGAGCGCGCTTTGGGCGCCGTCAAGGACGGGCGCACGAAGATCGTCCCGCAGCAGTGGGAGAACACCTACTACGACTGGATGGAGAACATCCGCGACTGGTGCATCTCGCGCCAGATCTGGTGGGGGCACCGCATTCCCGCCTGGTACTGCGACCACTGCGGCCACATCACGGTCGCCAAGGAGGATCCGACTTGCTGCGACGAGTGCGGCTCCGACGAGATCCGCCAGGAAACCGACGTGCTCGACACCTGGTTCTCCTCGGCGCTTTGGCCCTTCTCCACCATGGGGTGGCCGGAGAAGACACCAGAGCTCGCCTCCTTCTACCCGACCTCGTGCCTCATCACCGGCTTCGACATCCTCTTCTTCTGGGTGGCGCGCATGATGATGATGGGGCTCC
The DNA here is from genome assembly GCF_000020725.1 of Citrifermentans bemidjiense Bem. NCBI lineage: Bacteria > Pseudomonadati > Thermodesulfobacteriota > Desulfuromonadia > Geobacterales > Geobacteraceae > Citrifermentans > Citrifermentans bemidjiense. The sequence continues at coordinate 1,775,491 of NC_011146.1, forward strand.
ACTTCATGGACGAGGTCCCCTTCACCGACGTCTACATCCATGCCCTGGTGCGCGACGCGCAGGGGCAGAAGATGTCCAAGTCCAAGGGGAACGTGATCGATCCGCTGACCGTGATCGACGCCTACGGCACCGACGCCTTCCGCTTCACCCTGGCCGCCTTCGCAGCACAGGGTCGTGACATCAAGCTCGCCGAGGAGAGGATCGCCGGCTACCGCAACTTCGCCAACAAGATCTGGAACGCCTCCCGCTTCGCCATGATGAACCTGGAGGGTTTCGACCCGAACAGGGTGGACCCGGCTTCCCTCAAGCTTTCCAACGCCGACCGCTGGATACTGTACCGGCTGAACCAGACCGCCGTCTCGGTCGACGCCGCGCTCGGATCCTTCCGCTTCAACGAGGCGGCGAACGATTTGTACCGCTTCACCTGGAGCGAGTTCTGCGACTGGTACATCGAGCTTGCCAAGGACGACCTCTACAAGGGGGACGCCGACAGGCAGGCTTCGGCGAAGTATGTGCTCTGGCTGGTGCTGGAGAACCTGCTGCGCCTTCTGCATCCGTTCATGCCGTTCATCACCGAGGAGATCTGGCAGGCGCTTCCGAAAAAGGATGGCGCCGCCGAGTCGATCATGATCTCCAGCTTCCCGACCCCTTGCGCTGAGTGGGAAGGTTACGCCGCTGCCGCCACCGAGATGGATCTGGTCATGGAAGTGATCAAGGGGATCAGGAACATCCGCGGCGAGATGGAAGTGGCCCCGAGCAAGCAGATCGCCGCCATCCTCGACTGCAAGTCCGAGGCAAGCCTTGCCCTCTTGAAGCGCAACGAGGCCTACGTTATGAGCCTTGCGCGCCTCTCCGACCTGGGCATCGGCCAGGGGATCGAGCGTCCCGCAGAAGCTTCGCTGCAGGTCGCGGGCGACGTCGAGATCATCGTGCCGCTCAGGGGGCTGGTGAACGTCGAGGAAGAGGAGAAGCGTCTAGGCAAAGAGATCGCCAAGATCGAGAAGGACATCGAGTTCCTCTCCAAGAAGCTTGAGAACCCGAGCTTCGTCGAGCGCGCCCCGGCTGACGTGGTCGAGAAGGAGCGCGAGAAGATAGGCGAGTTTGCCAACAAGAAGAAGCTCTTGGAAGAGAGCCTGGAGAAGATCCAGAGGCTCAGGTAGAAGCAGGGGCTAGGGGCTGGGGACTGGGGGCTAGGGAAAAACAAGTTTTTCTCCAGCCCCTGGCCCCTAGCCCCTAGCCCCGCTTTTAATTTTCATTTATACTGCTCTGCAGCCCGCTCATGAGGGGCGTACGAGGTTCGCATTGAGCATCCCCTACATCATCTATTCCTGCTTCGCCTTCATCCTGGGGGGCGTGGTCGGCTCCTTCCTCAACGTCTGCATCTGCCGCATGCCCCAAGGGGAATCGGTGGTCTCCCCCCCTTCGCACTGCCCCAAGTGCGATTACCGCATCCGCTGGTACGATAACATCCCGGTGCTGAGCTATCTCCTCTTGAAGGGGAAATGCCGCGGCTGCGGCGCTCCCATCTCGGCGCAGTACCCGCTGGTGGAGCTTTTGAACGCTTTCCTCACCCTGGCGCTTTTCATCAGGCTTTTCCCTGTGCGGCTCATCGAAGAGGCACCGATGCAGATCGTGCTGAGACAGGGATCGATCTTTGGCGTCCTGTTCGTATTCTGCAGCGCGCTCGTCGTGGTCACCTTCATAGACCTGGAACACCAGATCATTCCCGACGCCATCACGCTCCCAGGCATCGTCGCCGGTTTTGCAGCGTCTTTTTTCATTCCGCAACTGGGGTGGCTCAACTCGCTGATCGGCATATTGGCAGGCGGCGGGAGCCTCTTTCTTGTCGCCTATATCTACCAGGCCATCGCCAAGAAGGACGGCATGGGAGGAGGAGACATCAAACTTCTCGCCATGATGGGCGCTTTCCTCGGCTGGAAGGCAATCCTCTTCATCATCTTCACGGCCTCCCTGATCGGCTCCGTGATAGGGGTGAGCGTGATGCTGGCCCGTAAGGAGAATTCCAGCCTCGCCATCCCATTCGGCCCCTTCCTGGCAAGCGGCGCCGTGCTCTACATCTTCTACGGCAACAGAATCATTCACTGGTACCTGAGCATGGGAAGCTAAAGCGTCCCGTATGAAACCTACCCGGTTCAGCCTCACCTTCTATACCCTCTCCGCCCTGAGCATCATGCTGGTGCTCACCTGGGTGCTTCTTTCCGTAATCTCCTTCAACACCGCCGAAAAAGACCTGCTGAACCAAAAGGGGGAAGAAGGAAAGCTGTTGCTTTCCAGCATCGTCCTTCTGCTGCCGCGTCCTTTGGCCCCGCCCGAACCAGGTTCGGCCGCGGCCAAGTACCTGGAGCACCTTAGGAAGGACCGTGCCTTCGTGGGGCTGCTGGTGATCGATTCCGCGGGGCGAGACCTCTACACCCTCTCCGATCCGGGCGGGGCCAATGCCGCTTTGCTCGGCGTATTGCGCCGTGGGCGCGGGACCTTCCAGGTGTCGCCGGACGGCCGGCTTGCGTGGTGCTACCTTCCGGTCATGGAGCAGGGGAGGGCGATCGGGGCGGCTCGGCTCACCCTGTCGCTGCTTCCCGAGCGGGAAAAGCTCAGAGGTTCCCGGAACCTTTTTCTTTCCTACTTCATCCTCGATTTCCTGCTGCTCCTGGTGGTCGGCTCATATCTTCTTTCCTCAAGCGTAGTTGTGCCGATAAGAAGACTGTTGGCGGCGACCCGCAGAATCGCGGCGGGGGATTTGAGCGGCACCGTGGACATCCCCGGAAGCCAGGAAGTGGCGGAACTGGGCGACGCCTTCAATACGATGGTGGTGGCGCTCAGGGAGAAGAGGGAGGAGGTCGAGGCAAATGTAGCCTCCTTGAACCGCGCCAACCGGGAGATCATCGAGGCGCGCAACGAGGCGATACGTTCCGAGAAGATGGCGTCCGTTGGGCTTTTGGCGGCCGGGATGGCACACGAAATCGGGACTCCGCTTGCGGCCATCATGGGGTACAGCGGGATTCTCTCCGAGGAGGTTGCCGGCGACCCGGAGAAGTCAGATTACCTGCGCAGGATCACCGAAGAGTCGAAGCGGATCGACAGGATCGTCAGGGGGCTTTTGGACTATGCCCGGCCCAAGGGTAGCCAGCGTGAGGAAATAGAAGTGCTGCAGCTGTTGGAGAAGGTGGTGGAGCTTCTGGAGGCACAGGGGGCGTTGAAGCTCTTGGAGGTCACGGTCGAGGCGGAGCCGTCCCTGCCGCGGCTGTATGCCGACCCGCACCAGTTGGAGCAGCTGCTCATCAACCTCATCATGAATGCCAAGGATGCCATGCCCAAGGGGGGCAAGCTGCAGCTCAAGGGGATGAGCGTGGGAGGGGGCGTCGCCATCGAGGTTGCCGACACCGGTGAAGGTATGCCGCCCGAGCACCTGCCGCTGGTATTCGACCCCTTCTTCACCACCAAGGAGCCCGGTAAGGGAACCGGTCTGGGGCTAGCCATCGCGGCCAGGATAGCCGAGTCGTGCGGCGGGACACTCACCGTGCAAAGCGAGTTGGGAGAGGGGAGCCGGTTCAGGCTGACGCTGCCGGCGGGAGGCAGTGGCTAGGGGCTGGGGCCGCAAGGTCAGACAGGTCAGACAGGTCAGACAGGCTGGGCGTTTAGGAGAAAGTGTGACCGAGAAGAAGAAAATACTGGTGGTGGACGACGAGGAAAACCTGCGCCACATGCTCCAGGTCATGCTGAAAAAGCAGGGATACCAGGTGGAGCAGGCGGCGAACGGCGAGCAGGCCATGGAGAAGGCGCGACAGGGGAGCTACGCCTTCATCCTCTGCGACATCCGCATGCCGGTCCTGGACGGCAGGGCTTTCCTGGCCGCCTGCACCACTGCGGGGATAAACAGCACCGTGATCATGATGTCCGCCTACGGCACGCTTGAGGATGCCGTGGGCTGCATGAAGCTCGGCGCCTACGACTACATCTCCAAGCCTTTCAACAGCGACGAGATCTCGCTGGTGCTGAAGAAAGCGGAGGAGCGCGAAAGGCTGAAGGATGAAAACCGGAGGCTGCGCGAGGAGGTGGTGCGCCGCCGTCCCTTGGGCGACATCATCAGCAGAAGCGAACGCATGGCCGAGATCGGGCGGCTGGTGTTGAAGCTCTCCGAGCACAAGACTTCGGTGCTCATCCTGGGGGAGTCGGGGACCGGCAAGGAACTCGTCGCCCGGGCGCTGCACTACTGCGGGGTGCGCCGGGCTGGCCCCTTTGTGGCGGTCAACTGCGGCGCCATCCCCGAATCGCTGCTGGAAAGCGAACTCTTCGGGCACGTGAAGGGCGCCTTCACCGACGCGAGCCAAGACAAGACGGGGCTCTTTGAGGAAGCCGACGGCGGCACTCTGTTCCTCGACGAGATCTCCGAGCTCTCCTTGCCGCTTCAGGTAAAGCTTTTGCGCGTGCTGCAGGAGGAGGAGATCCGCCGGGTCGGTGCTGCAACCTCCCAGGCCGTTAACGTCCGCGTTGTTTCGGCCACCTCGCGCGACCTGGCACAGGAGGTGGCGGCAGGAAGGTTCCGCGAGGACCTCTACTTCAGGCTCAACGTCTTTCCCATCTCGCTGCCGGCCCTGCGGGACAGGATCGAGGACGTCCCCCTCCTGGTGGATCACTTCCTGGAAAAGCATGGTGAGAGGATGGGGATAACCGGCGTGCGCCCGAGCCCCGAGACGCTGCAGGCCCTGGTGCGCTACCGCTGGCCGGGGAACGTGAGGGAACTGGAGAACTGCATCGAACGCGGGCTGGTGCTGTGCGAAGCGGGTGCCCTTGGGCTGTCGTGCCTGCCGGAGAGTGTGCGCCGCGGGGTGGGGATCGAGAGAAGGGCGACCGACATCCCCGAGTCGCTGTCGATAAAAAAGGGGGGGGAGGCCCTGGAGCGCGCGCTTATCGTGCGCGCCCTGGAACAGACCGCAGGCAACAGGACTCGCGCCGCTAAGCTCCTGGAAATAAGCCACCGGGCGCTTTTGTACAAGCTGAAGGAGTACGAGCTGGGGTGATCGATGCCACGCCGCGCCGACCGGGCTCACGCGAAAGAGAAGGCACTTTTTGCATACCTCTTGCTTTTGCTATGAAAAAATTGCATAGTTTTCGCCGGGACCTCCCGGCGTGGAACCCCGAACTCCTGAGAATTGCAGCCAATGGCGGGGCCTCTTCACTCCGTTGGTTGGCGGCATGATAGTTGCTGCACTCTGAAAGCCCAAAACGTCAAACGAGGTAGATACATGTCTTGGTTCAAAGGTCTCAAATATCTGGTCGCCGCAGCTTCTGCCCTCGCGCCCCTGGCGCTCGTCGTCCCCGTCTTCGCCATGTCCGGCGGGTGCGGCGGAGAGTGCGCCTCGTGCCACAGCATCACCTTGCAGGAGGCCGGCTCGCTCCTGAAGGGGATCGGAGTGGTCAAGGATGTGAAGCCAGCGGAAGTGCGCGGGTTATACGAGGTGACCTTCGAGCAGCAGGGAAACTCCGGAGTCGCCTATGTCGATTACAGCAAGAAGTACATCATCGCCGGCCAGGCGTTCGACATCGCATCCAGACAGCCGGTGGGGGCGAATGCGCCAGCAGCCAAGCAGCAGGAACGCCTCGACCCCAAGACCCTTTCCAGCAACGACGCGCTGGTGATGGGAAACCCAAAGGGGAAGAAGAAGCTCTTTGTCTTCACCGACCCCGAGTGCCCCTACTGCGCCAAGGCGCATGGCGAGTTGAAGAAGCTCGCGGCCCTGGAACCGGATCTTGCCATCTACATCAAACTCTTTCCACTGAAGATGCACCCGAACGCCTACGACAAGTCAAGGGTGATCCTGGCTGCGAAGTCGCTCGAACTGCTTGAGAACTCCTTCGCAGGCAAGGCGCTTCCTGCCGCCACCGAGGCGACGCCGAAGAAACCAGTGGACGAGACCATCCGTTTCGCCGCCGCGGCGGGGATCAACTCCACCCCGACCTTGGTACTGCCGGACGGCCGGGTGCTTCCCGGCTTCAAGGATGCAGCCACAATGCAAAAGTTGCTGACGGGGACAAACTGAGGCATCCGCCGCGACCGGCTCGGGTGGAACCTAGGCAGGCGCGTTTTTCAAAAGGACGAGGTATGCACATGGGAAACCGAATCGAGAAGCTCTTGATAAAGACCGCCTGCCTGATCGCGCTGGCCGCAATGCTCATTCCCGCCGTGGCCTGCGCGGAGGATGCCGGCAACCCTTACTGCATGGCGCCGCCGTTTATCTCCGGGGGAATCAAGCCGAACCTGCTGATGCTTATCGACAATTCCTCCAGTATGTATGACATGGGGTACATCGCCGGATCCAACGGGACCGTACCTACCTACAGCTGTGGCAGCAACCTCGTCAGTTCGGCCTACTGCTTCGACAACACCTACGACGACACCAAGGAGTACGAAGGGTACTTCTCGACCTTCGACCCCATCGCCAACAGCAGCAACTACCCGTTCTACCAGTACTCCGGCGGGAAATTCTCCGTGGTCGCAGGGCTTCCCGCCACCGCGGCGGACAACGTCAACATCTTCAAGACCAGCTACGTCTACGTGGCGCTTTCCGGCGACGCCAGCGCCACCCCCTCCACCAGGACCGTCTCCACCTTCGTCGCCAGCGGCAAGTTCCTCAACTGGCTTTCCGCTTCCAAGTTCGACATCGAGAAGAAGATCCTCACCGGCGGGAAGTTCGACCCAACTACGAGCACGCTCAAGGGGGAGTCGAGGGGATGCGTGGGCAGGAGATTCGTGAAGGTGCTCCCGGCCATTCCCAAGCTCTCCTTTGCCGTCAGGGGGCCCACATCGGTCGAGCCGAACTTCGACCCGCGCACCCAGGGGGGGCAGAGCACCATCGAGATCTTCGAGGGAACCTACAACGCCACCGCTTGCCAGTGTGCGGTCTACAACTGGAGCAACGGCAGCTACGGCCAGGCCTCAACGGACACGAAGAGTTGCCTGGGCGCCTCGCCCGCGGACAACGCGCTGGCGACCCTGAACCATACCCAGCAGACCTGCTACGTGCTGAAGAAGAAGTTCGCCGACCCCACCACCAGCTACGACTCGGACGGCTGGCCCACCACGGGACTCAACTTCAACGACATCAAGGTTGCCTGCAACAACGTCTACCTGGACAACAAGAATCCCATCGCGCCCGCGGCCTTGACCGACGAGTCGAACGGCAACTACATCTGTACCAGCGCGGCGGTGCACGGGATTCCCACCGGGCGCTACATAGGTCCGGGCTCAGACACCACGGGGTTCGTGGGGAGGTGCTGGAACGGCTCTTCCGACAAATTCGGCTCGGGGGCCGGATCCGACACCTGCATCAAGCGTGAGATCCTGCACTACTGCATGGGGACGAACTTCGCCGAGGTAACCGACCCCACCAGCATCATCCCCAGTAGCGGCAATATCCCCGCCGTCATCATGGACGCGGGGGTGCGAGCCATCGGGGCGCCGGTCGGGGTGTTCGATGCCAAGGTCGCCGTCACTTCAGCGCCCAGCGGGTTGGTGCAGCAGTTCTCCGAGGATATACGCTTCGGCGCCATGAAGTTCAACGACTTCGGCTCGACCACGGAGTGCGGCAGCACCGCGCTTCCTTGCCCCGCAAGCGGCGTGACCAACAAGGACGCCAGCATGATGATGACGAACTCCTACATAGGGTCGTCCATCGGCGACCACAGCTCCGGAATCGTCAAGGACATAGACGACGTTGTGGCCAAGACCTGGACTCCCTTCGCCGAGGGGTACTACAACGCTATCGCCTACTTCGTCAAGGACGCCACCGCTACCACACCGACGCTGAGCTCCACCAAGTTCACTGCGCGGACCACGGCGCCCGCTTCGATCGCGGCGCCGGTCAACAGCACCGACTTCGACGCCAACAGAAACCCGATTCAGTTTCGCTGCCAGCAGAACAACATCCTGATCATCACCGACGGCTCCTCAACGGCAGACCAGAACGCCACCGTGATGGGCAAGGTGCTGGAGGGGGGGACCGACGGCGTCTTCCGCGATCCCAGCACCACGGCTGAGGCGACCACTTGCGGGAGCTACTCCGGCAGTCCTTTCCTCCACGACCTGAGCTACTTCGCCAAGCACCGCAACATCTTCAACCCGAGCCAGGTCTGCGATCCGGTCGGTACCGATCTGTGCGAGGCGGCGCAGACAATCAAGACGCACGTGGTCTTCAACGCCCCACCCAGTAGCAACACCACCGACGTGTGCGACTCCTATAACCAGATGAGGTTGACGGCCCTAAACGGCGGCACCACCGTGAACAGCGCCGCCGACCCAGCCGACTTGCGCACCGCACTGAAAACGGCCCTGGAGAACGTCGCCGCCGGCGCCTCCTCCGGTACCGCCGCCTCCATCCTCAGCAACAGCGAGGGGAGCGGGGCCAACATCCTGCAGGCGGTGTTCTTCCCGAAGAAGGTTTTCGAGAGCCAGACCAGCGTCGACTGGATCGGAGAGATGCAGAACCTGTGGTACTTCGTCGACCCCCAGATCAGCCATAGCACCATCAGGGAAGACACCCCCCCGGGCGACCTGCTGAAGCTCAACCTCCAGCACGACAAGGTGGTGAGCTTCCGCTTCAGCACCGCCGACAACACCACCTACGGCTACCTGTCCCAAGACACAAACGGCGACGGCATAGCGGACACGGCCGAGACGAAGGTGGACGCGGACGACGTCAACAGCCTCTGGCGCGCCGGCAAGATCCTCCACGCCCGCAACGTGCTCTCCGATCCCAGGAACCTCTACACCCCGCTCATCAGCGGCGGGACGGAGCTGGGCAGCACCGGGCTGATGCGTTTCAGCTACGGCGAGGGGGATCCGGTGCGGCCGGACCATTCCACGCTCTTGACCCCTTACCTGCAGGCGAGCTCCGCGGCCAACGCCCGCGACATCATGAAGTACGTCCAGGGTTTCGATAACGCCACCATGCGCAGCCGGACCGTCAAGAAGTGGGGTATTCCCGCAGGCACCGTGGGGAGCTCGACCTACCTCGACGACGCCAGGTTGAGGGGGATCGGCGTGTGGAAGCTGGGGGATATCATCTCCTCGACCCCGCGCATCCAGTCGGTCAGCAAGCTGAACACCTACAACCTCCCCGCACCCAGCGGCTACAGCGACAGTTCTTACAGCTCGTACATCGGCTCCAACGAGTACAAAGGGCGCGGCATGGTCTACGTGGGGGCCAACGACGGCATGATGCACGCCTTCAAGCTGGGGCTCTTGCGGGTGAACGCCAGCGGCTTCGAAAAGGCAAGCATCGACCCCGACCCGGACCTCGGCAAGGAGATGTGGGCCTACATCCCGAAGAACGTGCTCCCCTATCTCAACTACTACCCGGCCTCCAACTACCATCACCTCTACTACGTGGATGGGGCGAGCCTTCTTTTCGACGCCAGCATAGGCACACGTACCGCCGCGTCGGGCGGGTGCACAGCCGCCAACTACTGGGAGTGCACGAAGCTCTCCTCGGTGGTCGACAGCAGCAACAACCTGAACAGCGGCAACACCTGGAGAAGCGTCCTGATCGGCGGGATGGGGTTGGGCGGCGCCTCGACCAAGACCTGCGCCAGCGGGTCCAACTGCGTGCAGACACCGATTACAGATCCCGCCAACGGCAGTCTCGGGTTCGGCTACTCGTCCTACTTCGCCTTGGACGTCACCACCCCGGCCTCTCCCAAGCTGCTTTGGGAGTTCAACCATGCCGATCTCGGGTTTGCCACCTCCGGCCCGGCAATCATCCGGGTAGGACCCAGCAATACCAATGGGCACTGGTATGCCGTCTTCGGCTCCGGCCCCACCGGCCCGGTCGACACCGAGAACAACCAGTTTATGGGGCGCTCCAACCAGACCCTCAAGTTCTTCATAGTCGACCTGCTGACCGGGAATCTGGAACACACCATCGACACCGGTATAACGGACGCCTTTGCCGGCTCGATGATTGGGTCGGCCATAGATGCAGACCGTTGGAACCAAGGCGTCACCGGCAATTATCAGGACGACGCCATCTACGTCGGGTACACCAAGAAGGTCTCCGGCACCCCCGACACCTGGACCAACGGCGGCGTGATCAGGATCATGACCAAGGAGAGCTCCACCCCCTCAACGTGGGGGTGGAGCTCGGTGATCGAAAACACCGGCCCGGTTGTCACGGCCATTGCCAGACTGCAGGACCGCAAAAACAAGAGGCTCTGGCTCTACTTCGGCACCGGCAGGTACTACTACCGCTACGGCAGCACAGTCGATGACTTCAGTTCCAGGCGCGCCATCTACGGCATCAAGGAACCTTGCTACAACACCAACGGACGTCCGGGGAACTACCTCGACAAAGACTGCTCGGCGACCATAACCAGCGGGGTTACCAACCAGTCCGATTCTGTAACCGCCGTTGGCGCCGGCGGCTGGAAGATCGACCTGGCCAACTCCACGACCGCCAACGGCGCCGAGCGAGTGGTGACCGACGCGGTGGCGCTAACCAACGGGACCGTGTTCTTCACCTCCTTCGCGCCGACGGCCGACGCCTGCGGTTTCGGTGGGAACTCGTATCTCTGGGGGCTCGATTATGGCACAGGCGGACGACCCGATGATGCGGCGCTGGTCGGCAAGGCGCTGATCCAGCTCTCCACCGGCGAGTTCAAGGAGGTGGATCTCGCCGAGGCCTTCGGCGCCGGTTCAGCTCGACTGGGGCGGGTAACGGGAATCCCGATGACCGGGAAGCCTCCGGCTGACGCCTTCCCCATTGTGACCAAGAGCGGCAACAAGCCGGTCAAGCGGATCATGCACATACAGGAGCGGTAATGAGGGGAGAGCGAGGTTTTTCGCTGATCGAAATGGTGGTGGTGCTGGCCATCATCGGCACCCTGCTCGGCATTGGGAGCATGCAGTTCGGCCGCATGCAGAAAAAGTCGAGCATTGAGCAGCAGACCAGGACCATCTACGCCAAGATGACCGAGATGCGCGTCGAGGCCCTCTACACTAAGCAGGCGCGCACCTTGGTGCTCGGAGACCGGAGGCTGACAGTCTACGCGAGCTCCGACGGGAGCGGTCCTGCGCTTCAGGTGCAGCAACTTCCGTTCGCAGCCACCATGGGCGCCGACGACCGCGTCAGCTTCGAGGCCAGCGGCCTGATGACAGGGGGCGACCGCGCCCTCTGCGTGGAACCCGGTGGGGTGGCGGAGAACCCAGGAAATATCGACAGCGTCGTGGTGACCGCTGCCAAGGCCTATATGGGAAAAAGAAACTCGGGAGGAGCCTGTGTCCCAACACAAATTGTTGCCAAATAACAGCGGGTTCACGCTGGTCGAGCTCATGGTCGCCCTGCTGATCGCCATGGTCGGGATGTTTGGGGTGCTGGAGACCATCAACGTCTCCCTGCAACAAACAAGCAAGAACGAGCTGCGCAACGAGGGGGTGAAGCTGGGGGAGAAATACATGGCCGAGTTTAGGGGGACCCCCTTCGATAGCATCGTCGGTCCCTACGCCTTCGTAAACGTGACCACCAGCGTCCGCGGAGCGAAGAAAACCTTTGTCGTCGAGCGCTCCGCGGCCACCATGGCTGAAAGCACCCCGGGGACTGCATCGAGTAAGCAGCTCACCGTGGTGGTCAAATGGGCCTATAGAAACATGACCTCGCAAAACCGCGTCGTCTCGGTGGTGGCCAGGCCATGAGCGGACGCGGGGGATTCGAAATGCTGAGGAACAGCCGTGGTTATTCGCTGGTCGAACTGATCGTGGTGATGGCGATCTTCGTTGCCGTGTTGGTGGTCACTTCGAACGGATTCAAGACGGTGCTGACCCAGATGGGGTCGCAGTCCAAGCTCCTGGAGACGGATATCGGCAACGTGGTCGGGCTCGAGGTGCTCCGTTCCGATTTGCAGAGCGCAGGCTACGGGCTCCCCTGGACCTTCCAGAATACGCCCGGCGCCGATTACACCGAGGTAAATAGCGGCGTCACCACCATGCCGGTCGGGGCGCCTTTCTGGGAGAGCGGGAAAAGCCCGAGCAGCTACAACGATGCTCCCGACAAGGTGCCGCGCGCCGTGCAGAGCGAGGACACCGCCTTCAACAAGGTGGGAAGCGTGGGCTCCAAATACCTGGTGCTGAAATCGCTGACCCTGCTGCCGGAGGCGACGCCCAAGAAATGGATCACCGTCACCTACAGCAATACATCAAAGAACGAGTCGAAATGGAACGATCCCATCCGTTCCTTCGCCACCACGGGCTCCCCAGCGGAGCGGGTCATGGTGATCAGGAATGTCTTTGTTGACGGGATACCGACCAAGCAAATGCAGGTGATGAGCGGCAGCGGCGCCTTCTCCGCCCCATTCAGCACATACACCACCTTGACGCTTCCACATAGCTCGGGTGACGTCTTCGAGGTCTACGGAGTTGCTAAGGCCAGTTCGCTTAGGATGCCCTTCAACCGCGCCGACTACTATGTGCGCACCCCACCCACTCCCCCTCCGGCCTGCGCCCCCAACACCGGGGTGCTGTACAAGGCGTACCTGAACCAGACGAGTGGGTTCACCGAACTGCCGCTTCTCGATTGCGTGGCGGATATGCAGGTGGTCTATGGACTGGGCCCGGTGGGATCGACCGAGGTGAACCTGCACCAGGCGGCCCCACCTGCCACCGCCAAGGACATCCGCGAACAGGTCAAGGAGATACGGCTCTACATCCTGGCGCATACCGGTAGGAAGGACAGCGGCTACACCCATCCAAGCAGGCAGGTCGTGGTGGGAGAGGACTTCGGCGGAGGGGTGGTGGGAAGGAGCTTCGACCTGCAGAACGTGATCGGTACAGGGTGGCAGAACTACCGCTGGAAGCTGTACTCCATAGTCGTGCGACCGCAGAACCTCATACAATAGAGCTGGGTACTTTTATGAAAAAGTTAGGCAACGAAGATGGTATCGCGCTGGTGACGGCACTGATGTTCACGCTCATCTGCCTGGGGATCGTGGCGGCGCTGATGCAGATGCTGCTGCTCCAGACCAAGCTCTCCGGGAGCCAGAAGAACTACCGCAACGCCCTGGAGGCCTCCTATGGCGGCACCGAACTGCTCACCCGCGAATTTATCCCCAAGCTGTTCAGCAACTATTCGAGCGGGATCGGGCCGCTGATTACCGCTTACAACACGAGCGGGATCGGTGATATCGGTTTGGTGGCGAGCAGTTCGCTAAAGGTGAAACTCAATACCGCCACCGACGATTGGGGCACTCTCTCCAAGACCCTCGATGCCAAGGACGCTCCAGACCTTCAGTTCACCCTGAAGTCGCTCGACACCGCCGGCAACTTCAAGGTCTACGCCAAGATCGTCGATACCGTCCCGGGGAACTCCGACACCACCGGGATCGACTATCTGGACAGCGGGGCAGGGGTGGCGGGGACTGGGGCAGGGATCTCTCCAAAGCACAACCCCGTGATCTACACTCTGGAGGTGCGCGGCGAACGCGCCAACAACCCGAAGGAGAAGGCACTCCTTTCGGTGCTCTACGCCTACTAACGGCAGCCTGACTCCTACCTTTTTCTCACACCCTCTCCAACGAAACCCTCCCCTTGCCGGGAGGGTTTTTTTTGCAGCAATCGCCTCCTGCGCTTTCCAGAATTGCCCCGCCGACCTTTTTATTTTTTACCTTGCTGCTACTATTGGAAAGTTCAAATTTAATCTGCAGGGTGCGCCATGCGCCGTGGGCAGCTTAGAGGCGGAGGGATGATGCAGTCACGCGGCTTTTCACTCATTGAGCTGCTCATGATAATGGGCATCCTCTCCATCCTGTACGCCATCGGGACCCTAAGTTTTAACACCTACCAGAAACGCTACCGGGCCGAGGCCCAGACCAGGTTCCTCTTCTCCGAGATACAGAAGGCACGTGCAGACGCCATCTGTCAGAGGAGGGGGGCCAGGATCAAGGTCTACCACGACCGTTTCGAGCGTTACTCCACATACCAAGACGACACCAGCGGGGTTAAGCCGCTGCAGAGCCATCCGCTCACCTTCCCGGTGGTCTGGGAGGCTCCAAGCGCTAACGGCGAACGCTACATGATCGACTTCGAACCGCGGGGGATCATAGACACCGCCGCAAGTTCCGGTGGCTCCATTTGCATCGACGACAATGCCGCCTCGGCAGCCGTGGACAGCATCAAAATCTTCTCAACCAGGATCAGCATAGGTAAAAAGGGGCAGGGAAATGAATGCAGGAGCGCCAATATCACGGTCAAATAGCCTCGGCTTCACCTTGATAGAGGTGCTGATGGCGATGTCGGTGCTCACTGTCGGGCTCCTTGGGCTATTGCAGTCGCTGCAGCTGGGCTACCGGCAAAACCTGCGCGACCGGATGCGGAATGAGGCTGTCCAGGTCGCCGAGGAGCAGATGCACGATCTGCGCAGGATCCCTTTCGATGAGATCGTCGGCTTCAAGAGGGATATCCCGAAAAAGATCGGAGGTCGGGAGATGCCGTTCGAGGCGGCGGGAACGGTAGATGACATCGGATCCACCGGTTCCACGGCGCGCCCCGCCAAGAAGCTGAGGGTGACGGTTTCGTGGACAGTCCACGGGGAGCGCTTCAACCACGAGATTTTCACAGTGAGGACCAGGAGATCCGATGAGTAAAAGTCGCAATTCCGCGCACGGCTACACCATGATCGAGTTGATGGTGGTGATGCTGATCTTCTCGGTCGTGATGGCCCTGATCAGCGTCTCATTCTCCAGGATGGTTCGCGGCTCCGGGCAGCTGCTTAAAAGCGCCGAAACGGACATCGGAGGGCTAATCGGGCTGGAACTGATGCGCAGCGACACGGAATCCGCCGGATTCGGGCTTTACTGGAGCGGGCCTGGCGGAGGCGTCTCGGCCATCAGCTACATGGAAGCCAGTGACGACCTGGTGCTGGTGAACAACTGCCCCGGCGGCTGCCCCAACGCCAAACCGTCGTTATTCGACGACCGTACCTACGCCACCGACCGGTACATCCCGCGGGCCTATCGGGTCGGCAACAACGTCGGTTACAACGGCTCCGACTACGTTGTACTCAAAGGGACCACGCTGGGGACGAACAAGGTGTCCCGGGCTTGGGGCTACCTGAACTACAGCGCGGGGACGGTAGTCACTCCCCCCAGGGATGCATCAGGCGCAACGTTTCATCCCGGTGACCGCGCCATCGTGCTGAAAAGCGGAATGTCAGCAGGAAGAGAGGTGCGGGAGCTCGTCATCGCCGGTAACCAGTTTTACACCTCCTACGCCGATGCTTTCCAAAAGGAATTCCGCCCCAAAGAGCCGGGCGACAACTTTCTCGTCTACGGCATAGACGAGCCGGGCGGATCTCTTCGCTTTCCGTTCAACAGGACCGATTACTATATTGATCGTCCCGGCGACATATCCAGAACCTGCGCTCCTGGGACCGGCGTCCTTTATAAGTCCGTGATCAACCAGAGCGGCAAGAAACCAGAGGAATGTCCCATCCTCGACTGCGTGGCCGACATGCAGGTGGTGCTCTACACTGACTCAAATGGGGACGGCGTGGTCGATTATCACCCGGACGGCGAGGAACTGGACGCACAGGACGCACTGAAAACGCGTAAACAGCTAAAGGAGATCCGGGTCTACATCCTGGCTCAGCAGGGAAGAAGGGACGATACCTACCGCTACCCCGTGGCGGAACCCGAGCGGGCTATCCTCGTCGGCGATCCGGCGCTAAAAGAAAACCCGGAGGAAAGCGCCCTGGGACGCATCTGGACTTCGAGCAAAATGGCCGACATCTTCGGCAGCATCTGGCGCAATTACCGCTGGAAGCTCTACACCATTGTGGTGCAGCCCAAAAACCTGTAGCAGGGGAGGGGAGCATGGCAATCCTTCGCTCTGAAGGTGGGGCGGCGCTGATAACGGCACTGATGCTGACCATGCTTACGCTGGTGATCGCGCTGACCCTGCTCACCATAATCACGACCGGCACCAAGGTTTCCGGTAGCCAAAAACGTTACCGCAGCTCTCTCGCGGCCGCCCAGGGAGGGGCGGAACTGTTGGCAGCGGAGATCGTGCCGAGGCTGTTCCAGTCTGGGAGCCTTAACCAACTGGAGCACGACTACGCGCTGATCAACCTGCAGCTAAGCGACGCGAACTGCCTGAAGCAGAAGCTGGAGCAATCGGTAGGAGGCTGGAGCAACTGCAGTGCGGCCCAAGCCTCCACGGACCCCGCGCAGGCGCCGGACGTTTCTTTCCGCCTCGCCGGGGAACCACCGGCGAAGGGTTTTCTGGTCACCTCTAAGATAGTCGATACTACCCCCGGCAACTCCGATGCCAGCGGCAACGACCTGCTCGACCCGGGCGGCGCGGTCTCCAGCAGGGACGACACGGTTCATCCGCGACACGTCCCCGCCATGTACAACCTTTCCGTGCAGGGGGTTCGGGAAGAGGCAGGATCCCGCGAAAAGGCGCGGCTGTCTGTGCTTTACGCCTATTGATCACCGTCTTTTTGCTCGTACTTTTCTCGCCGCCGCCCTTCCTCTCTTGGCCGTTGCGGAAGGCATTCCGATGTCTGACGGACCCTTCTTTAATAAACCCTTTGTTTCTGCAGGTGCGGCGCAGCCGGGGCCGGGATCCAGGCTTCAATAGACCGCCTTTGTACCTCTTTGCAATATAATTACATATAATTTTGATTAATTGCTTGACTTTTCTTTCTTATAGTGTAGATCTTTAGCAAATTTGTTATGTCTGTTTTAAACCGGTGCCTACCATGATCATGAATAGCGTCAAAAAGCTGCGGGAAGAGCGACTGATGAGCAAGGCGGAGCTGGCGCGCCTTGCCGGAGTGTCGCCTATCACCATCGACCGGATCGAGCGGGGAGAGGATTGCAGGATGGAAACCAAGCGCAAGATCCTGCTTGCCCTTGGCTTTTCACTCTCCGACAAACAGAAGGTATTTCAGGATTAGCGGAAATAGGACCACGCGATGCTTTTCTCAAAGAAGAAGGACATAGTAGGGGTCGACATCGGATCCAGCGCGGTGAAGCTCGTGCAGCTGCGCCCGGTGAAGGGGGGGTACCAGCTGGTGAAGATCGGCATCTCGCCGCTTCCCGCCGAGGCCATCGTCGACAACACCCTCATGGACAGTTCCTCGATCGTGGAGACGGTGAAACAGCTTGTTTCCGGCCTGGGAGTGAAGGCCAAGGAAGTGGCGTGTTCCATTTCCGGCAACTCGGTGATCATCAGGAAGATCTCGCTCCCGGTGATGCCGGTGGAAGAGCTGGAGGACCAGATTCACTGGGAGGCTGAGCAGTACATCCCCTTCGACATCAACGACGTCAACGTGGATTTCCAGATACTGTCTCCCGACGAGCAGGACCCCTCGAAGATGAACGTCCTTCTGGTCGCCAGCAAGAAGGACATCATCAACGATTACCTTTCGGTGTTCGCTGAGGCCGGGCTCAAGCTGGTGGTAGTGGACGTCGACTCCTTCGCCGTCCAAAACGCTTACGAGGCAAACTATCCGGCGGACCCGGACGAGGTGGTTGCCCTGGTCAACATCGGCGCCAGCATCTTCAACCTCAACATCATACGGGACGGGGTTTCGCTGTTCACCCGCGACGTGCAGATGGGGGGGAACCTATACACCGAGGAGATACAGAAGCAGTTCGGGATCAACAGCGAGCAGGCGGAGCAAATGAAGCTCTCCGTCACCGGTAACGAAGACCAGAGGCTGGCCGAGACGCTGCAACGGGTGAACGAGACCATCGCCCTGGAGATGCGCCGCTCCCTGGACTTCTACAATTCCACGGCAGGCGAGGGGAGGATCACCAAGGTGTATCTCTCCGGCGGCGCCGCGAAGACCGCATTTCTCATGGAGGCAGTCCAGCAACGGCTGGCGTTGCCGGTGGAGATCCTCAACCCGCTCTTGAAGGTCGCGGTGAACGAGAAGGAATTCGACCTCAAGCACCTTGAGGAGATCGCACCGCTGATAACGGTAGCGGTGGGGCTGGCGACGAGGAGGGTCGGGGACAAATGATCAAGATAAACCTCCTCCCCTTGCGGGCATCCAAGAAGAAAGAGACCATCCGGCAGCAGGTCTCGATACTGATCGTCTGCGTTGTAGGCGTCCTGGTGGTGGGGCTCAGCTTCTACGGCGTGCTGCGTGGCAGAATCGCCGCGACCACGGCAGAGATCGCCAACTCCGAATCCGAGTTGGCATCGCTCAAGACGAAGATCGGCACCATCGACAACATCAAAAAGCTGCAGCAGGAGGTCAAGAAGAAGCTCGACGTCCTGAACCAGTTGCGCCGTGCGAAGACCGGTCCCGCCTCAAGGCTCGCGGCCCTCTCCGATGCGCTGCCGCCGAAGCTGTGGCTCACCAAGTACGCCGAGAACGGCAACAGCGTCACTATCGCCGGCGTCGCCATGAGCGAGGAGCTGATCGCAGTTTTCATGAAAAGCTTGCAGGCCTCAGGCGCCTTCAGCAACGTCGAGCTGGTGGTTTCAGAGCAGAACGAGACCGCCGGGGTGAAGGCTAAACGTTTCGAACTGCAGGTCCAGATCGCGCAGCAGCTGTCCGCAACTGAAGCGGTGGGTTCCCCGTCAGCCGGGAAGAATCCTCCACCCAAACCAACTCCCTGACGCAGAGGCCTTGCCATGGATCCACAAATAGAAAAATTGCTCAAGCTCCCGACCAAGGAGAAGGTCGCCCTGTTGGCTTTGGTGCTGATAGTGGAGGGGGTCGCCCTTTTCTATGGGCTGCACCGCCCGAAGATGGACGAGCTGAAGGAGCTCAAGGCGAAGCAGGAAGAACTCCAGAAGCAGATCCAGGAAAGCCGCAGCATCGCCAACAACCTGCCGCGCTTCAAGGCCGAGTACGAGCAGCTCAAGAAGGACCTGGACAACGCCCTCACCGAGCTTCCCAACCAGAAGGAGATCCCGTCGCTTCTGACCAGCATCTCCACCCAGGGGAAAGGGGCGGGGCTCGACTTCCTGCTCTTCAGGCCCAAGCCAGAGGTTCCCAAGGACTTCTACGCGGAAGTGCCGGTGGACATCGCGGTGGCGGGGACCTACTACCAGGTCGCCGATTTCTTCCTTTCGGTGGGAAAATTGCCGCGCATCGTCAACATCACCAACGTAAACGTCTCTGATATCAAGGAGAGCAACGGGCGGACCACCCTGAAGGTCAGCTGCCTGGCCACCACCTTCCGCTTCCTCGACCCTAAAGAGAAAAAAAATGAAAAAAAGCCTAAATAACATCGCGCTGACGTTGCTGCTGCTGGCTCTTTGCGGCACCGGTTGCAAGAAGGAAGAGGCTCCGCCTCCACCTCCACCTCCGCCCGCCGCACCCAAGCCTGCGGCACCCAAGCCCGCAGCACCGGTGCAGGCACAGCGCTCCTCGGTGAGCAGCACCGGCGCCTCACTGGATTTCAGCAAAAAGACCGACCCGTTCAAGTCGCAGGCCCCCGTGGTGGCGAAACCGCAGCCTGGATCTCCGGGGACCGGGGGAGGAGGCGGCGCGGTGTCACCTGCCGCGGACCTTCTCCCGATCCAGAGCTATGAAGTGTCGAAGTTCAAGGTGGCAGGGATCATCGCCGGCCTCAGGGAGAACCAGGCGCTGGTGATCGACCCCAACGGCAAGGGTTATGTAGTGAAAGCAGGCATGCAGATCGGCAACGCCAACGGCCGTATTTCCAGGATCACTTCCTCAAGCGTGGAGGTGGTGGAGCGTTACCGCGAAGGCGGTGGCCGCCCCAAGAGCAGGACTATCGTGCTCACGCTGCCCAAGAAAAGGTAAGGAGCGTTTCAGATGACAAGGTACCAGTGCAGAATTCTATGTCATGCCGTGGCACTCATCGTTTTGTTGACCATTTCCGCCGGATGCGTGAAACGGATGACCGCTGCGAACGAGCCTGCCCAGGCAGAGGCCTCCGCCTTTGCGACACTCAAGTCGGTCACGGTGTCGGCCGACGCCACCAGCGTGGAGCTGGTCAGCGACAAGCCGATCACCTATACCTCCTATAAGGGGGGCGATCCGACCCAGATCATCGTCGACATCTCCCAAACCGAGCCGGGGGCTGTGACTTCTCCCATCGAGGTGAACCGCGGCAACATCAAGCAGATTGAGGTCGAGCGCCAACCTTTGGGCGGGAGCGTGCTGACGCATCTAAGGCTCGTCCTGACTAAGGACGTCGACTTCGCGGTCGCCACCGACCCCTCGGACAAGAGCAGGCTCAAGATCTATCTCCCGGTAGTGGAGCCCGAGGCGAAGGCCGAGCCGGCCGAAGTCAAGGAAGCCGCGCTTTCCGAGAGCAGGATCGACGAGAAGACTCTTTCGCCGGCCGCAGCTGCCGCGCCCGCCGTTGAGGCCAGCGCTCCCATCAAGGCGGAAGCCATGGCGGCACAGACCGCCGCGCCTGCCGCGGTGCCCAAGGCAACAACCGCAGCTGTCGCACAACCGAAAGCTGGTGCCGCCCCCGAGAAGAGTGGCGGCGCAGAGGGGGGACGCGGTCTCAACGCCGTGATCACCGGGGCGGACGGTGTTGATCTCTCCATCCAGGGGGGGGTGCAGACCTTCAACTCCTTCAAGTTGATCAAACCTGACCGCATCGTCCTCGACCTCTTCAAGGTCAAGAACTCGCTTCCCCAGAACGTGGTGCCTGTCAACGCCTTCGGCATCGCCAACGCCCGGGTGGGGTCGACCCCAGATAAGGTGCGCGTGGTGCTGGATGCAGCGGGGGACAGCCTCCCTCCGTACGAGGTGGTCAAGAGCGACCTCGGGGTGAAGATCAGGCTCAAGGGAAAGACCCCGGCCATCGCCAAGGCTCCGGCTGTTGAAGCCCCGGCAGCGGCGGCCGCCCCGGCTCCGGCTCCGGCAACACGCCCCGCCCCGGCTCCGGCTCCGGCAACACGCCCCGTCCCGGCGCCGGCAGCAGCGAAGCTGAAGTCCGAGGTTCCCCACTCCCGCCAGACCAAGGGGGCGCTGGAAGGGATCGAGTTCAAGGTGGTCGACGGCGTTTCCCGCGTCTCCATGAAGCTCTTCGGGACCTGCGAGCCCGGACAGCCGTTGCGCGGGCCCCACGGGGTAACGCTCAGCATCGCCAACTGCCAGGTACCAAAACAACTGCAGCGCGCGCTCGACACCACCCAGTTCGGCACACCGGTGCTCTCGGTAACGCCTTACCAGGTGAAGGTAAAGGGGAGCACCGTTACCAAGGTCCTGGTTAAGCTGCGCGGCAACCCCGAATTCAGCACCAGCCGCAAGGGAGATCTGCTCCTTTGGGACTTCGTGAACCCGGGTCCGGTAGCGGCTCCCAAGCTCCCTGCCGCACCGCCTGCTCCCAAGGCCAGGGCCAAGGCTTCTGCCGAGCCCAGGGTCGCCGAGGAACTGACCCCGACGCCGGCGCGT
Source organism: Citrifermentans bemidjiense Bem (assembly GCF_000020725.1). Taxonomy (NCBI): domain Bacteria; kingdom Pseudomonadati; phylum Thermodesulfobacteriota; class Desulfuromonadia; order Geobacterales; family Geobacteraceae; genus Citrifermentans; species Citrifermentans bemidjiense. The sequence continues at coordinate 1,796,895 of NC_011146.1, forward strand.
ACCAGCGACGACATGGCGGTTCAGCTTCCCAGCGATCGCCCGGCCAAGAAGGTCTACACGGGGAGGAGGGTGACCCTCGAATTCTCCGACGCCGATGTGAGGAAGATCTTCCAGTTGATCGCCGAAGTAAGCAACCTGAACTTCCTCATCGCCGATGACGTCACCGGGACCATCAGCATAAAGCTGGTAAACGTACCATGGGACCAGGCCCTCGACGTGATCCTCGATGCCAAAGGGCTTGCCATGGTGCGCGAGGGGAACATCGTTCAGATCAAGCCCAGATCCAAGATGCAGAACCAGGCCGACGAGGAACTCGCTGCGAAGAAAGCGGCTGAGCGTCTGATGGAACTGAAGACCATGGTGTTCGAGGTGAACTACGCCTCGGTGAACGACGTGGCGATGCAGTTCGGCATGCTCAAGAGCGATCGCGGCGTCATCACCAAGGACGAGCGCACCAGCCGCGTGATCGTAAAGGACATCCAGACCGCTCTCAACGACATGAAGGCGCTCCTGAAAACGTTAGACGCCCCCGAGAAACAGGTGATGATCGAGGCCCGCATCGTCGAAGCCACCTCGACTTTCACCCGCGACTTGGGCGTGCAGTGGGGGCTTAGCTACCGCGACGGCTCCGCTTCGGTTGCTGGCATCAACTCGGTAGACACCGGTTTCGGCGGAGTTGTTTCAGCGGCCGGGCCGGGCTCCTCTGGTGCAGGCGGACTCGGGCTCGGCATGTCCTTTGGCAAGCTGACCAGCAACATCAAACTCGACATGAGGCTTGCCGCGGCCGCGACCATCGGGCAGGTGAAGATCATCTCCACCCCGAAAGTCGTCACTCTGAACAACAAGGCCGCGAAGATCTCACAGGGGCAGTCCATACCATACCAGACCACCTCAGCCGAAGGAACCAAGACCGAATTCGTCGAAGCCGCCCTGACCCTCGAGGTAACCCCGCACATTACCGCGGACGGCTCGGTCAGCATGAAGATCAAGGCTAGCAACAACTCGCCCGGCACCGGGTCGCCCCCTCCCATCAACAAGAAGGAGGCGACCACCGAACTGGTGGTGTCCAACGGCGACACCACGGTCATCGGTGGCATCTATGTCGACAGCGACACCGAGTCCGATACCGGGGTCCCGTTTCTTTCGGACATTCCGCTTTTGGGTTGGCTCTTTAAATCCAACTCCAAGCAGAAGACCAAGACCGAACTGCTGATTTTTATTACGCCTAAGATAGTTCTTTAAGGAGATTGTAATGTTCAGAAAAATTGCACAGTTGTTTTGTCTGGCATCCGCCATTGTTGCCCTAAGTTCATGCGGTGGTGGTGATCTCGGAGGCGGAATTGGCGAATTCGCTACTGTCAACGCAACGGCAGTTCCTAAGACTGCTAGGCTTGAATCTGACATTGTCACCGGCAACGCCTGTACCACCGTATCCACTGGCGGCACGGTCAAGACTGATAATGTAGACGTGGATTTCACTTCAAAGCCACAATTCACTACTGGCGCCCTTAACTTAGAGGTCACCAGAATAACCATACACTACATACCGGCCAACCCTGCTACACCAGCTATTCCCGATACATTTCTTAACACAAATCAGACCGTAGCTCCCGGTAGTACGTTCACGTTTACGGTTCCTGTCTTAACGGAAGCGCAGAAAACTGCGCTCCTGAATCGTACTACGTTACCAATGCCTCTATGCAGCTCCACTGTCTTCGAGTACTACGTGGACATTATTTTTGAAACCACCGAGCCAGGGGGGATTGGCAAAACGAGAAACATCACTGCCAAGATGAATCTGGCCGTGGCAGACAGAACTTAAATCTTTGCACGATGTCTCATATTAATGCTTCCAAAGTGCATGAAATGGCTTTCACGAGGTAAATGTGCCATTTACTCCGACTTCATAGACGATAAGCAACGACCTACCGTTTCCGGCAGCTCATACTGTCGAACCCTGTGGCAGATGGCCTTTCCCAGTGTCTGTGTGATGGTCATCTTTGAAAGAGTTCCAATTCGAAGAGGTGTTTAAGATGAATCTTAAAAGATATGCTCGCTGGATACTCCCCCTGATGATCTTTGCGGCGCTTATCGCATGCTCCGGTCAGGACGGCAAGCAGCAGGCTGGGGCAAAGAAGACCACAGGCAAGGTACTTGACGTCGACCAGCAGGTGACGACGGACTCGAACGACCAGGCCCAGCCGAGCGTGGCCTACGATAACGTCAACCATCAGTTCTTCTCGGTCTGGACCGACTCCAGGGTCGCCGGCGCCACCAGCATCTATGGCCGCTTCTCTTTCGGGCAGAGCCTGTACTCCGACGGCAAGCTCCGCTTCGATAACACCACGAGCCACGCGACCAAGACGGGGACCCCGCCGATGACGCTGGGGACTGAGATCAGGATCACCGACTCGAGTTACGTGGCGCCGGCCGCACACCGGGATCAGCGGCAGCCCAAGGTCGCCTTCTACCCCGATCCTGACCCCGCAGGCCCCGACAACAGCAAATTCCTCGTAGTCTGGACCGACTCCCGCAACGGCTACAGCCAGATCTTCGGCCAGTTCATCTCCGCCGCAGGCCAATACCTAAACCAGGCCGGCGCGGTGACTGCCACCCCCTCAAACTTCGCCATCACCGAGCACGTCGGTACCTCCTTCAACGGCACCGTCGGCGTTACCGGTTCCAGCACCTTCCCGGTAAGCAACGGTACCGTCTCCATCGCTGTAGGCTCACCGACAGCAGTCGTCGGCGCAGGGACCACTTTCACCAGCATCACCCCGGGAGACGTGATCGTTATCCAGGGGGTATCGTATTCGGTTGCGGCAGTCGCCGACAATACCCACCTCACCCTGACCACGCCTTACACCTTGTTCCCCGGCGGCATTTCGGTGAGCGGGCTCCATTATTACTCCTTCCACGCTACTACGCCCACCGCCACCGTTACCGGCGCAATGACGCAATTCAATGCCGACCACATAACCCCGGGCGACAAGATTGCGGTGAACAACGTCTGGTACGAGGTTTTGTCGGTTGACCCCGCTGTGGAGCAACTTACCCTTACCACCACTGCCGCCATGAGCTTCACCGGCGCTGGGCAGAGCTACCGGACCACGGCGCACCTGAACCAGGCCGACCCCGACATCATCTACAACACGGTGACCCGCGAATTCGTGGTCAGCTGGATGGACACCAGCAACCGTGATACCAACAACACCATGGAGATCACAGGGTCCGTCTGCAGCAACAGCACCCTGGTCAACTACCTCCCGTACCCCTTAGTCGACGACAACGTCATCAAGTACGTCACCATCAACCCGGCCACGGGGTCGCTGGGTGCGAAACAGACCGTCTCGTCGCTGGTTAGCCAGGGCGAGTTGCAAGAATCAAGCAGCACCATCACCACCAGTTGGAGCGTGCAGCTTGCCGAGTCCAAGCCCAAGCTCGCTTTCAACCCCAGCTCAGGCGAAAACTACGTTGCCTGGAGCGGCATCAACGGCACCGTGACTATGACGCTCAGGTACGAAGTGAGCTCAACAACTTCGACCTGCATCTACAAGGACGCCATTTTCGTGGCTTCTGACGTCGACGCCACGCCTAAGATAAAGATCCGCCGCAACGCCGGACTGGGGCTGGTCAAGGATTACAGCTTCGGCACCGACGCGACGTCGCCGGCGCTGGCCCTTGACCCCAACACGAAGAGACTGCTGATCGCGTGGGAAGACAACGTCAATGCCGCCAATACAGGGAAGGACATCCTGGGGCAGATCATGGACGTCACCAGCTTCACCCCGTACCGGTCACCGGTCAACATCTCCAACGCGACTGGCGACCAGAGCTCTCCTACCGCCTCCTTCGACCCCGTCAACTCGAGGTTCTTCGTGGCGTGGGAGGACGCGCGCAATCAGAGCGCCAACATCTCCAACATCGATGTCTACGGCCAGTTCATCGACCCGCAGGGGAACCTGTCCGGCGGCAACACCATCATCACTGTGGCCCCCAGCAACCAGTTGGCTCCGGCCGTTGCTTTCGGAGATGTCTACTTCCGCAAGTTCATGGTGGTCTGGACCGACGGCAGGCTTAACAACAACTCCGACATCAGCACACAGCTTCTCGAGTATTCCACCCTGCCGCAACTCGTAGTAACCGACGCGCAGGGAATTCCCATTTACAGCGGCTCAATCGATTTCGGCAACGTGGACATCTCGACTGCGACCCCCTACAAAGACATCTCGTTTAAGATTAGAAACGAAGGCAACTCACAGCTCACCATCAGCTTGATCTCGGACCCGGCGGCACCATTTTCCTTCATTACGCCGAAGCCGGCCACTGTCAGCCCCGGCACCAGCGCCGACATGACCATCCGCTTCCAACCCACTGGGGCTGGATCCTACGCAGGGAACAGCACCAACGGCTACAAGATGGCCTTCAACTCCGACGGCGGCGAGGCCGTGATCTACCTCTCCGGCGCCGGGGTCGGAACCCAGCCTCTCTCCATCGCGAGCACTGTCCTTCCCGATGGCACCGCCGGGGTCGCCTATCCGGCCACCACCCTCGGTGCCAACGGCGGCGTGATCCCCTATGGCAACTGGACCGTAACCTCCGGCACGCTCCCCCCGGGGCTTTCGCTTAACAACAGTACCGGCGTGCTCAGCGGCACGATCAGCCCTACCGCTCTTCCGACCTACAGCTTCACCGTGTCGGTCACCGACCACGCCGCGGCGACCAGTACGAAGACGTTCACCATGAACGTGACCGCGATGTCCATCAGCAACACCTCGCTCCGCTCCTGGACCCAGCTAAACCCCGGCTACACCGACCAACTCACCGCTTCCATCGGCGGGGTGGCTATTGCCCCCACAAAGGTAACCTGGGCCGCAGTTGGGCCGGTGCCTCAAGGACTCGTGGTCAACAGTGACGGCACTGTGACTTCCACCGCAACCGGTCCTCTCATCGCTGGTGCCAATACCCTTACAGTTTCCGCCACCTATATCGATACTGGCGTGACGCCGAACGCAACCTATACCGCCACAAAGACGCTGAACCTGACCATAAACCCGGCTCTCTCCGTCACGACCACTAGCCTTCCAGCCGTAGTTGTCGGGGCTAACTACTCGCAACCGCTCGTCAAGCTCGGCGGCACACCCTCATACACCTGGAGCCTAGCCAGCGGTTCTCTTCCTCCGGGTCTCCAGATGGACCTGAGCACCGGGGCAATCACCGGCGTTCCTACCGGTACCGGCACTTTCCAGTTCTCGGTACTGCTGTCCGACGCCACCGGTGCGACCACACAGCGAGCGCTTAGCATCCAGGTAAACCCCACCCTGTCTCTGTCGACCACCGCTCTCGATCCGGTGATGTCAGGGGCGGCCTATCTGCAGAAGCTGACCGCCGTAGGCGGTACTAAGCCTTACCGTTGGACCAGTTCGGGCAACCTGCCCCCCGGCGTCGCGCTTGATGCTGCTACCGGCATTATCAGCGGTACGGTCACCGCGGGCGGCGAATACTACTTCTACGTCCGGGTCACCGACTATGACGGCGCCACCGTAGAAAAGCTCTACACCGTGGTCGTCAACACCCCGGGTCTTCCCTCCAGCACCATCGTCTATGTAGACGGCACTGGCAGCACGGTCAACGCCTACAGCTTCGGCAGCGTCATGACCGGGAGCCGCAAACCCAGCGCAAGCCTGAAGCTGAAAAACACTGGATCCGTGCCTGTCATGCTGTCGTCCATCAGTGCCGATACTTCCGAAATCGTTCCCTACGTTCCAACCGGATACCAACTCGACCCTGGCATGTCGGTGCCTGTCGAGATCGGTTTCACCCCGACTGCAGTCAAACCCTACAGCGGCAAGGTGACCATCACCGACTCCTTTGGAACCACCTACCCGCTGACCGTGACCGGCAACGGCGTGACGTCCACTGCCGCCATCGCCAGCGGCAGCGGCGGGATCACCGGCTCAACCGCCCTTGCCTATTTCACACCCCCTGCAAGCTTTGTCTCAGCGAATAAGCCCAGCGACTTCACCATCAGCACGGTCATCGGGGTACGTCTCGACAACGTGGTGCCGAACGGCACTGTCAATGTCGACGTCACCTTCGGATCGCTCCCGGCAAATCCGGTCTTCTACAAAGTGACCAACGGCGTCTGGACCCCGGTGCCGAACCCTGTGGCGCGCAGCGGAAACGTCGTCACTTTCGCAGTTCAGGATAACAACCCGCTCCACGATTCCGACAACGCCCCCGGCTTCATCCAGGACCCCATCGTCGTCGGCAGCATCGGCGCCGCAACCGACCCCACCTCCGGCACCGGCAACAACATCGCCCCTCCGAGCAGCGGCGGCAGCAGCGGCGGTGGTTGCTTCATCGCGACGGCGGCCTTCGGCAGCTACCTCGACCCGCAGGTCGTGGTGCTCCGGCACTTCCGCGACAACGTGCTCATGAAGAGCGCGCCGGGCAGGGCGTTCGTGAAGTTCTACTACACCTACAGCCCGCCGGTCGCCGACTTCATCTACGAGCACGACCTCTTGAGGCTTTTGACCCGCTGGGCGCTCACCCCGCTGATCTTTGCCGTCAAGTACCCGCTGGCACTTCTGGCGCTGCCGGTCCTCTTCGCCTGGAGGCGGATGCGCGGCATTCAGGTGCCGGGCCGAGTGGAAGAGAAGGCATAACCTTATCCCCCTCACCCCCGTCCCCTCTCCCAGTGGGAGAGGGGAGCAAGGCTTGAGCTAAGCTTAGATTGAGGAGTGTTTTGATGTTCAAGAATTTTCTGGTGCTTACCCTGATGGTGCTTTCCCTTGCTGCATGCTCGAAACCGCCTGCCAAGGAGCAGGTACAGGCGGCTATCAAGAAGTTCATCCCGGTGAACTTCGAGGTTCTGCAGCTTTCCGAACTCAAAGAGGTCCCGGGCCTGTACGAAGTCGTAGTCAGCGTCAATCAGCAGCCGGTGGTTTTTTATGTGGACAAGAAAGCGAAGCACGTCTTTTCCGGCAGTGTGCTGTCTGTAGATACCAAGGGCAACCTCACAGTGGAGACGCAGAAGAAATTCCAGAAGAAGTAGTCGGACGATATCGTAAGAGGTACAGCGAAAGCCAGGGAAATAGCCTGGCTTTCGTTTGTCCGGTGATATTGTTTTGCCTGTGGCTGTATTTGTTGATATTATCCGCGAAAATCGCCGAGAAAATTGCTTTGCCGCTTGAATCGGCATTTGAAAATCGATGTTAGGAGTATGCATGTTCAGATATCTCACCGCGGGGGAATCGCACGGCCCGCAGTTGACCGCCATCGTGGAAGGGGTCCCTTCCGGCCTCAAGATCAGCGAAGCCGACATCAATGTCGATCTCGCGCGCAGGCAGGGAGGGTACGGCCGGGGCGGCCGCATGAAGATCGAGACGGACAAGGTGCAAATCCTATCCGGCGTGCGCTGGGGGGAGACCATGGGTTCTCCTATCACCCTGGTGGTGGAAAACTCCGACTGGGTTAACTGGGAAGAGCGCATGTCTCCCTACGCCGAACACCGTGACGACAGCATCAGGGTTACTCGCGCAAGACCCGGCCACGCCGACTTGCCGGGCGCCATGAAATACTGCCAAAGCGACGTGCGCAACATCCTGGAGCGCTCCAGCGCCCGCGAGACCGCCGTCCGCGTGGCGGTAGGCGCCGTGGCCAAGGCGTATCTCGCCCGTTTCGGCATCGCCGTGACCGGCTGCGTTCTCGAGTTGGGCGGGGTGAAGGCCGAGCGTCCCGACCTAGGCGTTAAAGCGCTGCAGGAGAAGATAGCTGCCTCACCTGTCTACACCTACGACCCCAAGGCGGAACTGGAGATGATCGCCGCCATCGACCGCGCCAAGGACGCCGGTGACACTCTGGGTGGTGTTGTTGAGGTGAGGGTGACCGGCCTGCCGGTTGGGCTTGGGAGCCATGTGCAGTGGGACCGCAGACTGGACGCCCGGCTCGCCGCGGCGGTGATGAGCATCCAGGCATTCAAAGGGGTCGAGGTTGGGGCCGGTTTCGAAACGGCGCGCCTTCCCGGCTCGCAGGTACATGACGAAATCTTCTTCGACCAGCAGCGGGTGGCGCGCGGGGAGAAGACCGGATTCTACCGCAACACCAACCGCGCCGGCGGGCTGGAAGGGGGGATCACCAACGGCGAGGAGATCGTGATCTGCGGCGCCATGAAGCCGATCCCGACCCTGTACCAGCCTCTGCAGTCCGTGGACATCCTGACCAAGGAGCCATTCGAGGCGACGGTGGAGCGCTCGGACTGCTGTGCCGTCCCGGCGGCGTCGGTCGTCGCCGAGGCGGTGGTCGCCATCGAGATAGCCTCGGCCTTCATGGACAAGTTCGGCGGCGACTCCGTTGCCGAGACGGCCAGGAACTACTCCTCGTACATCGAGTACCTTCGGGAATTCTAGGCTTAAGGCTCTCACCACTGAGGACACAGAGGTTCACAGAGGAACATCTGAGGAAACACAGATGAAAGGCCTGTAGATGTAACCTTTAACCAGTTTTTCCTTTGTGACCTCCGTGGACCTCAGTGACCTCTGTGTTCCGATTATGGATTTTTTGGGGTTTCTTTGAAGAACAACATCTTTATCACCGGTTTCATGGGGTGCGGCAAGACCAGCGTCGGCCGCGTCCTCTCCCAAAGACTCGGCTGGACCTTCGTCGATCTGGATCAGGTGATCGTGGACCGGGCGGGTACCAGTATCAAGGAAATCTTCGCTTCAAAGGGAGAGCCGGCTTTCAGGGCAGTTGAGACCGCCGCACTGGCGGAAGTTGCTTCCCGCCAGTCACAGGTTGTTTCCACCGGCGGCGGGGCGGTGATCGCGCCACAGAACCGGGAGGCCATGCGAGGCTCGGGCCGCATCGTCAACCTCACCGCGAGCGTCGAGACCATCGCCGCGCGCGTAACCGGCGACAGCGAACGCCCTCTTCTCGCCGCTGACGCATCGGTGGAACGGATCAGTTCCATGCTGCAAGGGCGCGAAGAGTATTATGCCGACGCCGACCTGCGCATCGACACCACGGGCAAGACCATAGAGGCGGTGGCCTCGGAAGTAATCGACTCTTTGAAGGGGTTTTTGTGATAGCTGAAAAGATCAGGGTCGCGCTTGACGAACGGAGTTACGACATCGAAATGGGCGCCGGCAATCTCGACAGAATCGGTTCCCTTTGCCGCGAAGTCGGCCTGTCCGGAACGGCGGCGGTGGTCAGCAACACCACCGTGGCCCCGCTCTATTACGAAACTGTCAGGCTCTCCATGGAGCGCGCAGGGTACCGGGTGGTGCCGGTAACTCTCCCGGACGGTGAGGGGTACAAGAACAGCGCTACGTTGAACCTGATCTACGACGGCCTGGTAGACGCCTCGCTCGACCGCGGCTCCTTCATCCTGGCCTTAGGCGGCGGGGTCATCGGCGACATGGCCGGGTTCGCCGCCGCAAGTTACCTGCGCGGCATCCCCTTCGTCCAAATTCCCACCACGCTTCTCTCCCAGGTCGACTCCAGTGTCGGCGGCAAGACCGGCATCAACCATCCCCGCGGCAAGAACCTGATCGGCGCCTTCTACCAGCCCAAAGCGGTCCTCATCGACGTCGCCACCCTCGATACCCTCCCGAAAAGGGAGTTCCTGAGCGGTCTGGGAGAGATCGTCAAGTACGGTGCGGTGCTGGACGGCGGCTTTTTCGATTTCCTGGAAAAAAACGCGAAACTGCTATTGGCCCGCGACAAGGAGGCCCTGATCCAGGCGGTCAGCCGCAGCTGCGCCATCAAGGCGAAGGTCGTGGCGGAGGACGAACGGGAAGGTGGGGTGCGCGCCGTGCTGAACTACGGGCACACCCTGGGGCACGCCGTGGAGACCCTCACCGGTTACACCCGCTACCTGCACGGGGAGGCGGTCGCTATCGGCATGGTACAGGCTGCGCGGCTCTCCCAGCACTACGGCTTCTGCTCCCAGGCGGATCGGGAGCGCATCGAGGCCCTGGTCGTGGCGCTGGGGCTGCCGACAGAACTTCCTTCCTTCCCGCCTCAGCAGTACAGGGAGGCGCTCTCGCACGACAAGAAGGTACGCGACAAGGGACTCTTGTTCATCTGCAACCAGGGGATTGGTGCCTACCGCATGGAAAGGCTCACCGACCTGGGGGCGCTTCTGGAGATCTGTGGCATAGGAGAATGACATGGTAGAGGACGCTTTATCCTTCTGGACGGAGATACAGCGCTACGAGGACATGCTGGCAACCGATGCCAAGAACTTGTGCTTCGCGCCCCTCTCGGAGCTGTACCGAAAGCTTGGCCTTCTGGACGATGCCATCATGGTGGCTGAGAAAGGGTGCGCCGCACATCCCGACCTCCCTGCCGGTTTCCTGGCCCTTGGCACTGCCTGTTACGCGAAGGGGCTTACCGGCCAGGCGCGCAACGCCTTGGAGCGGGCGGTGGCGCTCGAGCCGAATCATCTTGAGGCCCTGAAACTACTGGGTCAGCTCTACGTGGAACAAAATGAGGTGGTCCTGGCGCGCAAGGTGCTGGAGCAGGTGCTGCAACAGGACCCGGACGACCTGGAGAGTTCGCTTTTGTTGAACTCGGTCGCCGTCACTCCCTCCCAGGAGGAACCCGAAGAAGTGCTGGAGAACATCGAGATCATAGAGGAACTGGAGGAGGTGGTGGAAGAGGATTTTGCCGCTCCCCTCCGTCCCGCGGTGGAACCGGCCCGCCCCCAGGCGCCGGCTGCCGCGGCACCCCTGGAAGACGACGACATCTGGGCCATCGAGGACCTGGAAGAGGTCGAGGTCGAGCCTCTCCCCCCGCAACGGAGCGACGCTGCCACCCCCGATCCGCTTACGACTGCGACCCTGGCGGAACTCTACGTCTCCCAGGGGTTCGTCGAGAAGGCGCTGGGGATCTACCGGGAGCTCATCACAGCGCACCCGTCCAACTCGCAGTACCGGCTGCGCTGCGCGGAACTTCAGGAAATGCTGGAATTGCAGCAGATGCCGGTCGAATCCGCAGGAGCGGCAAAGGGACCGGCTGCCGCGACGGCGCCCGCCGCGGAACTGCTGGAGGACACTGACGATTTTGAAGCCGGCTGGGATGTCCCGGTCGAGCCGGAAGGCATGGCTGAAGCAGAGCGGAACTCCGAACTGGTGATACCTGCCGCCTTGGAGACGCCGGCTAAGCTGGAATTTCCTGCAACCGCCGAGGCGGCGTTTGCCATCGAATCCCCGGCCGTAATGGAAGAGCCTGCCCTGGAGGTATTGGAGACGCGGAGCGCGCCGACCGGTGGCGCAGGCGAAGCCGAGGTCGAGCTGCAACGCTGGCTGGAAAACATAAGGAGAAGAAAAGATGGGGTTTAAGGCGATACTCAAGTCGATCGTTGAGGAAAGCGGCGGCGGCCTTGGCGGCGTCATCATGGGATACGACGGCATCTCCATCGATGAATATGTGAAGCAATCGGCAGGGGTCGACGTGCAGACGATGACCGTCGAATACGCTTCGGTGCTCAAAGAAATCAAGAGGACGGTTGGGGTGTTGAAGACCGGCGAGCTGGAAGAGGTTTCCATCATCACCGGAGGATGCAGCATCGTCGTGCGCGGGATCAGCGACGACTTCTTCGTGGCGCTCATCATGACCGCCGACGGCAACTTCGGCAAGGGGCGCTACCTCTTGAAACGCGCCGCCCCCGGTTTTGCGGAGGCGCTGCAATGACAAAACCAGACGTGAGGATATTGGTCCTTCACGGACCGAACCTGAACCTGCTCGGCACCCGCGAGCCGGGGGTCTACGGCACCACAACGCTAAAGGGGATCAACCAGTCGCTCATGGCGCTTGCCTCTGAGTTCTCGCTGGAGCTGCGCATCCTGCAGACCAATTCGGAAGGGGCCATGGTCGACGCCATCCAGGGAGCCATGGCGGATTGCCAGGGAATCCTCATCAACCCTGCTGCCTACACCCATACCAGCGTCGCCATCCGCGACGCCATCGCCGCAGTGGCGCTCCCCGCTGTGGAAGTGCATCTCTCCAACGTCCACGCCAGGGAGCCCTTCAGAAGCCACAGTTACATAGCTCCGGTTGCAGTGGGTCAGATCTGCGGATTCGGCGCCATCAGCTACCTTTTAGGACTGCGTGCACTCGCGGAGCGGCTGGGAAAATAAGAATTGTCATACGGGCGGGTTTATGGTAATAGACAGAATCTCTGCGGCCAGGGGGTGCCTCGAGCGGGTCGGAGGCGACCTGCTGCTGGTCACAAACCTCAGTAATATCAGATACCTTACCGGGTTCACCGGCAGCGAGGCGCTGCTGGTTCTCTCGCCAGACGACGGATGGTTTCTGACCGATTCCCGTTACACCTCCCAGGCCGGCGCCGAAGTCACAGGCGCAAGAGTTGCCGAGTTCTCCAACAAGATGGAATCGCTGGTCGAGTTGCTGCAAAAGCTGCAGCCGTCCAAGGTAGCCTTCGAGGCGGCCCACACCATGGTTGCCGTCTACCTGGAGCTCTGCAGCAAAACGCCGCAGATCGAATACCTTCCGGCGGACGCCGAGATGACGGCGCTGCGCAGCGTCAAGGACGCCGGCGAGCTGGAGATCCTGGAAAGGGTGGCCGCGATCGCGTCGGAGTCGCTTTTGGAGACGCTGGCGCGGGTGACCCCCGGCATGACCGAGGGCGAGGCCGCCTGGATGCTGGAGGTTGCCATGAGGGAGAGGGGGGCGGAGAACAAGTCCTTCGACTTCATCGTCGCCTCCGGCGAGCGGGGCGCGCTTCCCCACGGCAAGGCGTCCGGGAAGCGGCTCGCAAAAGGGGAACTGATCACCTTCGACTACGGCGCCATCTACGGCGGTTACTGCTCCGATGAGACGGTGACCGTTTCATTGGGCGAGCCGGACAGCCGGCAGCGCGAGGTCTACGAGACCGTGCTGGGCGCCCAACGCGCCGCCATGAACGCCGTTCACCCGGGGCTGAGCTTCAGGGACCTTGACGCTGTGGCAAGGGATTACATCGCCTCGCGCGGCTTTGGCGAGTACTTCGGGCATGGGCTCGGGCACGGCGTGGGCATAGATATTCATGAACACCCGGCGGCATCGCCGCGCAGCAAGAACGTGATCCAGGAGGGTATGGTATTCACCATCGAGCCCGGGATCTACATCTCGGGATGGGGCGGGGTAAGGATCGAGGACACCGTGGTCGCCGAGTCCCATGGTTGCCGCTGCATCACCAAGGTCCCCAAGGACCTGATCGTATTGCCGTGACCGTTTTCAAGCAGACTGCACCCGATGCGCTCCGGGGCAGTCTTTTAATCATGCAGTTAGCGTAAATGCAAAGGAGATAGATGTGGATATAAAAGACCTGAAGATGCTGATAAAGATGGTAACCGAGACCGACATCACCGAGTTCGAGCTGGAAAACGCAGAGGACAAGGTCGTCATCAAGAGGGGCTGCAGCTCCGCCGCTCCCCAGTTCCAGATGCAGGCCCCGGTGTACCAGTACGCTCCTACGGCTCCCGCCGCTCCTGCTGCAGCTGCAGCACCGGCCGCTACGCCGGCTGCCGCCGAAAAAGAGCAGGGTGACGTGATCACTTCCCCCATCGTCGGCACCTTCTACCGCTCACCGGCTCCGGACGCGGCTCCCTACGTGGAGGTCGGCCAGATCGTCGAGAAAGGGCAGGTCCTCTGCATCGTCGAGGCTATGAAGCTCATGAACGAGATCGAGGCCGAGTTCAAGTGCAAGATCGTGAAGATCAGCAAAGAGAACGCTCAACCGGTCGAGTACGGCGACGCGCTTTTCGTCGTGGAAAAGCTGTAACAACAGATTGGGAAAAAGATAAAGATCAGGACTAGATTCAGTTGATGTGGCTTCCTGATTTAGTCTTAGTCTAAAACTTAATCTTAGTCTTAATCTTAATCTGTTCTCTGGAGATATAAATGTTTCATAAAATTCTTATCGCCAACAGGGGTGAGATCGCCCTCAGGATCATCAGAACCTGCAAGGAGATGGGGATCAAGACGGTCGCCGTCTACTCCACGGCCGACAGCGAGTCGCTCCACGTGAAGCTCGCCGACGAGAGCGTCTGCATCGGTCCGCCCCCCAGCCTCTCCAGCTACCTCAACATCAACGCCATCATCTCCGCGGCGGAGCTCACCGACGCGGAAGCGATCCACCCGGGCTACGGGTTCCTCTCCGAAAACCCGATCTTCGCCGAGATCTGCGAGAAGTGCGGCATAACCTTCATCGGACCTACCGCGGAAAGCATGCGCATCATGGGCGACAAGATCTCCGCCCGCCAGGCTGTCATCAAGGTCGGCGTCCCCATCCTGCCCGGTACCAAGGAAGGGGTGCATGACGTCAACGAAGCGATTCGCGTCGCCAAGGAGATCGGCTTCCCGGTCATCATCAAGGCTACGGCGGGGGGCGGCGGACGCGGCATGAAGATCGTCCATTCCCCGGCGGCGCTCCCGAACGCTTTCGCCACCGCTCGTGCCGAGGCGCAGTCCGGTTTCGGCAACCCCGAGGTTTACATCGAGCGCTACTGCGAGAGTCCGCGCCACGTCGAGATCCAGATCCTCGCCGACAAGCACGGTAACGTGGTGCACCTGGGTGAGCGCGACTGCTCGATCCAGCGTCGCCACCAGAAGGTGATCGAGGAAGCTCCCTCCACCGTCACCACTCCGGAACTCAGGAAAGCGATGGGCGAGGCCGCCGTCGCCGCGGCCAAGGCGGTCAACTACTGCAGCGTCGGCACCATGGAATTCCTCGTCGACAAGAACAACAACTTCTTCTTCATGGAGATGAACACCCGCGTGCAGGTGGAGCACCCGGTGACCGAGATGGTGACCGGCGTGGACGTCGTGAAGGAGCAGATCCGCTCCGCATACGGCCTCAAACTGCGCTACACCCAGGACGACATCAAGATCAAGGGTCACTCCATCGAGTGCCGCATCAACGCGGAGGACTCGGTGAAATTCACCCCCTGCCCGGGAAAGATCACTGATCACCACACCCCCGGCGGTCTCGGCGTCAGGGTAGACTCCTTCGTCTACACCAACTACTCGGTCCTGCCGCACTACGACTCCCTGATCGCCAAGCTGATCGTGCATGCCGACACCAGGGAAGAGGCGATCAAGAGGATGGCCCGCGCGCTGGACGAGTACATCGTGGAAGGGATCAAGACCACCATTCCGTTCCACAAGAGGATCATGGCCAACAAAGACTTCATCGAAGGGAACATAGACACCGGCTTCATCGAAAGGCTGGTACTGGAGTAAACTATGGACTTTCCCGAAGAGCTTAAATACAGCAAGGAACACGTGTGGGTGCGCATCGAAGGCGAGCGCGCCGTAATCGGCATTACCGATTATGCCCAGACCGAATTGGGCAACATTACTTCCGTCGAGCTTCCCGAACCTGGCGACGAGTTGGAGCAGGACGATTCCTTCGGGTCCGTCGAGGCGAGGAAGACCGTTGCCGAGCTGTACGCCCCGCTTTCCGGCACCGTGCTGGAGGTAAACTCAGAACTGGGGAACGCGCCGGAGTTCGTCAACGACGATCCCTACGACGCGGGGTGGCTGGTGGTCATCGAGGTGGCGGACTCCGAGGAATCCAATCTCCTCATGTCCGCCGAACACTACGAGGATTACGTCGCCGTAGCGGAAGATTAAGAATCAGATGCACATATACAAGAAAAGGCGAGAGCATCTCTCGCCTTTTCCTTTTGCAGCCCCCGGAGTTCTTCAGTGACTATTGACATCGGACACATCAAGTACGCAAACTGCACCCCTATCTTCACCGCTCTCGCTTCGCACTTCGACTGCAGCGGCTATCGTTTCGTGGACGGAGTGCCGGCCGACTTGAACGCCATGCTCCGCTCGGGAGAGATCGATCTAAGCCCTTCCTCGTCGATCGAGTACGCTACCGCGCACGAGCAGTACTGCCTGCTTCCCAGCCTTTCCATCAGCTCCATCGGTGCGGTCAAGAGCGTTTTCCTCTTCTCCTCCGTCCCGGTTGAGGAGCTCGACGGCTGCCCCATCGGGTTGAGCGCCGAATCCGACACCTCGGTGAATCTGCTCAAGGTGCTGCTGGCACGGAAGTACGGTTTCAGCAACAGCTTCGAGAGGACCCGCGAGCCTCTTGCCGAGGCGCTCAAGCGCTTCCCGGGCCTGCTCCTCATAGGGGACGCAGCCCTCAAGGGTGCCGCCTCGGGAGTCGCCGCTTACTGTTACGACTTGGGGCAACTCTGGTACGACTTCACCGGGCTCCCCTTTGTCTTTGCCTTGTGGATCGTGAGGCGCGATGCTGCCACCGCGAAGCATGCCGGGATGACCATGCTGGCACGAGACCTGGTCGCGGCCAAGGAACTCGCCTATCGCAGCTACCCCGAGATCGCCGCATCCTGTCAGGAGCGGGAATGGATCGGGGAAAGCGACCTGGTGGATTACTGGAACACCATCAACTACGAGCTGACCGAGGCGCACATAGAGGGGGCACGCCTGTTCTTCCGTCATGCCTTCGAACTGGGGCTCATCCCGACTTTGCCTCAGATACGGTTCTTCGAATGAGGGGAGAGGCGCGTGAACCAATTGACAATTGACAATTGATAATTGACAACGAAAGGCAATCGTAAGTGGTACGCATGAAGCTGCGGCTGCATGTGAACGGACAATGGGGGAGGGGCGAGTGATCATCCCGCCCCTTTTTTTTAGCTCTCGCTGAAGCGGTGCTAGATGGTTCCCGCTTCTTTTCTTTGGCGGTAGTCGGAGAGGATCTTGCCGTGGTCGAAGCAAAGGGGCTGCGGCAGCTTGTCGATGGGAAACACCGCCAGGTTGGCGGCGTCGTCTCCTGCCTTCGGGGTGCCTGCGGCCGTGGCGACATACACTGTGGAGATATTATGACTGCGGGTGTCCCGCGAAGGATCGGAATAGCATCCCAAGAGCCTCAGGCCGGTAACCTCGAGCGAGGTCTCTTCCAGCATCTCCCGGGCCGCGGCGGCCTCAAGAGATTCGCCGTAATCGACGAAGCCGCCGGGTATCGCCCACCCAAAAGGTTCGTTGCGCCGCTCGATCAAAACGATCCCCTCCGGCAGCTCGATGATGACGTCTACCGTCGGGAGAGGGTTCTTGTACTGCTTGACCTTGGTGCCGCAGGCGGGGCAGGCCAGATAGTCAAAGGGCATGGGTCACCTCCACGAGGGATTTCGAGCAAAAAAAGGGGAGGACATCGGTATCGGTCCTCCCCTTAAGGTACAGCGTGTTTCGGTGTGTGCTACTTCTTCTTCTTGGCGCCTGCTGCTTTCTTGGATGCTTTCAGCGGGTTGACTTTGGCGTCGTCGGTCTTGAGCTCAACCTTCACGTGGGTAGCGAAGTTGCAGATGCCTGCGGACCATTTCTTCTCGGGGGCGGGGTATGCGCTGCAAACCTTCCCGATGGTGCCGTCGACGACCCTGTCACAACCCTCGCAATTTTCCACTACCGGCTGGCAAGCGCCTTCAGTGAATACACAACCTTGTTTGCCCATGAAAGTGCACTCGGCACCAGGAAGTACGGTTTGACATTGCATGTTTTAAGCCTCCTGAATTCCTTCGTAATCGTTGATAAAAGCTACCATACCAATTTCGAAAGAAAAATGTCAACCCACTTTTTTCCGTAAAAAGTTGACTCTCCAAAAGCGATGCATTAATCTCTAGTAATTATTTTTCAGGTCGCTTGGTGCTGTGATTTCGCCCCCTTCCATCGGGGCGAGCGGGTGTTCGCCTCACCATCTGGTGCCTATTCAATTCTTTAGGAGGGATTTATGCAGCGTATCACTTTCGGCACCTCTGGCTGGCGCGGCATCATGTGTGAAGATTTCATCTTTGAGAATGTGAAGGTAGTCACTCAGGCCATTGCGGACAACGTCAAGGCCTCCGGCGAGGCGCGCAAGGGAATCATCGTAGGGTACGACTCCCGTTTCATGGGCGAATCCTTCGCCCGTGAGGCCGCCCGCGTGCTGACTGGAGCCGGCATCACCACCTATCTTTGCATCCGCGACACCCCCACCCCTGTAATCGCTTTCGAGATCCTCAGGCGCGGCACGGCAGGCGCCATCAACTTCACCGCCAGCCACAATCCCCCCGAATATAACGGCATCAAGTTTTCCCCCTCCTGGGGGGGACCTGCCCTGCCGCAGACCACCACCGACATCGAAAACCGCGCCAACGAGATGGCGGGAGAGATCTGCTACACGGAGTGCTCCATCGACGAGGCGATGCAGAAGGGGCTCCTGGTGGAGATCGACCCGATGCAGGCTTACCTGGAGGATCTGGCAACCAAGGTCGATTTCGCCGCCATCGCCAAGTTGGGGACCATCGCCGTAAATCCTCTCTACGGCACCGCCCGCGGCTACCTCGCCGAACCGCTCAAGGCCCACGGCGTCAAAGTGGTGCAGATGAACGCCAATCGAGACCCCTACTTCGGCGGATTCCCCCCCGAACCGTCCGAGAAATACATCCAGGACTTCATCCGGCTGGTGCAGCAGGACCCTTCCATCAGCCTGGGGATCGCCACCGACGGCGACGCGGACCGCTTCGGCATCGTGGATAGCGACGGCAGCTTCATTGAGCCCAACTACATCATCGCGCTGCTCCTCGATTACCTGGTCCGGGTGAAGGGGATGACCGGCGGGGTAGGGCGCTCCGTCGCCACCTCGCATCTGGTGGACGCGGTGGCCAAGCTGCACGGGATCGAGGTCTTCGAGACGCCCGTAGGCTTCAAGTTCATCGGCGAGCTGATCAGCCAGGACAAGATCATCATCGGCGGCGAAGAGAGCGCCGGGCTCACCATCAAGGGGCACGTCCCCGAAAAGGACGGCATCCTGGCCTGCCTGCTGGTGGCCGAGATGGTCGCGCGCGAAGGCAAGCCGGTGAGGGCTCTGCTGGAGCAGCTCTACGAGAAGGTGGGGCGCTATCTCACCAAGCGCGTCAACATCACGCTGTCGCCGGAACTGGAAGAAGTCTTCCCGGAACGCATCGCGGCCACCCCCGCAGGCTTCGCAGGAGTATCGGTAAAGCAGAAGGTGACGGTGGACGGCAACAAGTTCATCCTGGAGGACGGGAGCTGGCTCCTGTTCAGGAAGTCTGGGACCGAACCGGTGGTGCGGCTTTACGCCGAGGCCTCCAACGAGGCGCGCCTGCAGGCGCTTTTGGAAGCCGGCCGCGAATTCATCGTGGGCAAAGCGTAAGCCGGAAGCGTTCCACAATCGACAGCGATGGCGTTTTTTCGCCCCAAGCGAGTCGGGGCGAGTTTAAAAAAAATAAAAATGGGACGCGGATGAATCTGAAACACCATGACAGGAGGGTGATCGGACCTTCTCTCATTGGATTATCGGATTGCAGCTCCGTGCCCCATTTTTTTGGAGCGCTATATCTTCATACTTGCTTATGCTGTTTTCTTACACAGATCGCGGGGGCGCCTTTACTTCATGTACCTCCGCCATACGTTGTGGGAAGAAATTTTTTCAACCAAATTGTCGATAGTTATGTCGGGCGAAGTCTTCGTCATCGGTCAATGGACGGGCGTGCGGAGCGGGAATTGCAGTTCCCCGCAGATGTTTACTCGGGGAGGTATACCTGACTGACGTGCTGTAGTTATAAGCGCGTTTTGGGGTTTTCTTTCTATCAGCTCTGCGCTATGATACCCGGACTAATTAGAAGGGAGGGTCTATGTGGGACTACACAGATAAAGTTAAAGAACATTTCCTCAACCCCCGGAACGTGGGAGAGATTACCGATGCGGATGCGGTTGGCGAGGTGGGCAGCCTGGCCTGCGGCGACGCGCTTAAGCTGTTCATAAAGCTGGACGAGAAAAAAGAACGGATCGTCGATGCCAGGTTCCAGACCTTTGGTTGCGGCAGCGCCATCGCGTCTTCTTCCGCCCTCACCGAGATGGTGAAGGGGAAGACCCTGGACGAGGCGCTGCAGATCAGCAACCAGGAGATCGCCGATTTCCTTGGGGGGCTCCCCGAGGAGAAGATGCACTGCTCGGTCATGGGGCAGGAGGCGCTCGAGGTCGCCATCGCCAAATACCGCGGCGTCGAGGCGCCCAAGCACGGACACGACCACGTCGAGACCGAGGGTGAGATCGTCTGCAAGTGCTTCGGCCTGACAGATATCTTCCTCAAGAAGGTCATCTCCTCCAACAAACTGCACACCGCCGAACAGGTGACCCACTTCACCAAGGCGGGCGGCGCCTGCGGCGGCTGCATCCCGAAGATCAAGGAGCTGATCGCCGAGGTAATGGGCGAGGAGAAGAAGGCCGCGCCGGAGAGGCCGACGAAGCTCACCAACCTGAAGAAGATGCAGTTGATCCAGGAGACCCTGGAGAACGAGATCCGTCCCCAGCTTTGGGCCGACGGCGGCGACCTCGAACTGATCGACATCGACGGTGCCAACGTGCAGGTCGCCTTCCGCAAGGCATGCGCCGGCTGCGCCTCTTCCGGCAACACCGCGAAATTTGTCGAGCAGAAGCTGCGTGAGATGGTTTCTCCTGACATCACCGTGCAGGAGGTTCAGGGATGAAAGAGATCTATCTTGACAACAACGCCACCACCAGGGTGGACGAGCGGGTTTTCGAGGAGATGCGTCCCTATTTCTGCGAGCTGTACGGCAACCCGAGCTCAATGCACTTCTTCGGCGGTCAGGTGCAAAAGAAAGTGGACGAGGCACGCAGCCGCGTCGCCGCGCTTCTGGGTGCGCTCCCCGACGAGATCGTCTTCACCGCCTGCGGGACCGAGAGCGACAACGCCGCCATTCGTTCCGCGCTGGAGGTCTTCCCCGAGAAGCGCCACATCATAACCAGCCGTGTCGAGCACCCCGCGGTGCTCACCCAGTGCCGCAACCTCACCAAGCGCGGTTACCGGGTCACCGAACTGAACGTGGACGGCAACGGGCAACTCGACCTCAAGGAACTCGAGGCGGCGCTGGATGACGATACCGTCATCGTCTCCCTCATGTACGCCAACAACGAGACCGGCGTCATCTTCCCCATCGAGGAAGCCGCCAAGATGGTGAAGGCAAAGGGCGCGCTCTTCCACACCGACGCGGTTCAGGCCGTGGGCAAGATCCCGCTCAACATGGCTGAATCCGCCATCGACCTGCTTTCCCTCTCCGGGCACAAGCTGCACGCCCCCAAAGGGGTAGGCGTTCTTTACGTGCGCCGCGGCACGCCGTTCCGTCCGCTTCTGGTCGGCGGGCACCAGGAGCGCGGACGCAGGGCGGGGACCGAGAACACCGCCTCCATCATCGCCATGGGCAAGGCCTGCGAGCTTGCCCACCTGCACATGCCCGAGGAAGCGGGGCGCGTGCGCGAGATGCGCGACAGGCTGGAGCGCGAACTGACCGCGCTCATCCCCAACACCAGGATCAACGGCGGCGGCACCAACCGCCTCCCCAACACCCTTTCCATCGCCATGGAGTTCGTGGAAGGGGAGGGGATACTGCTGCTCCTCTCCGAGAAGGGAATCTGCGCCTCCTCCGGCAGTGCCTGCACCTCGGGCTCCCTCGAGCCGTCCCACGTGCTGCGCGCTATGGGCGTTCCCTTTACCTGCGCCCACGGCTCCATCCGCTTCTCGCTTTCCAGGTTTACCACCGACGCCGAGATCGATGCCGTGATCAAGGAACTCCCCCCGATCATCAGCCGCCTGCGCCAGATGTCGCCGTTTGGCAGGGAGTTCCTGAACAAGTAGGACCCCGCTGTCAGATTCATAATGACCAAGGGGTGAGCGACTTTCGCTCACCCCTTTATTTATGCTCTATTAGCGAACGGTGTTGGTACCACACTGGCCTTGCTGGAGAGAGAGGGTGCGCGGCAGAAGGGACTGGCTCCGTTAGGTGCCTGTCCCTCTAGTGGAACGCTCCTTTCAGCTCAGCCACCTTCCCCAAAGCTCTAAGGGGACAGGCACCTGGCGGAGCCAGTCCCCTCCTTCGGGAAAGGGCTCTAAGGTGGGAAACACCTACCGACTAAGCATCAAGACGCCGCAAGTGCGGCGAATAAATATCGGATGGAACAGTGAATATCGTTTTGCAGGACGCAGTAGCCAAGATACACAACGGGAAAAACCTGGAAGGGATCACCTTCAACATTGAAGCGGACGAGCAATGGGCCATCATCGGGGCCAACGGTTCGGGGAAATCGGCGCTGGGGAAACTCCTCTGCGGCGAACTGAAGGTCGCTTCCGGCATCTGCCGCATCCCGGCCAAAGCCGGGTACGTCTCCTTCGAGAAGATCGACGAGCTCCTGGAAACGGAACGCTACAACGACGACTCCGACTTTCTCGGTTACGTCACCCAAGGCACACCGGTGGCCAAGTTCATCCTCTCCGGCTCCCAGGCCGACGAGGCGACGCTGCTCGAACTCGCCCAGGAGATGGAGTTCACCGGCATCCTGGAGCGGGGCATCAAGTTCCTCTCCACCGGAGAGATGCGCAAGGTCTTGATCTGCAAATCCCTGTTGCTGGAACCGGAGCTGCTTGTGCTGGACGAGCCGTTCGACGGGTTGGACCAGCATTCCTGCGAAGTGCTGCGCACCCTTATCAGCCGCTGCATCGGGCGCGGCATCCGGGTGATCCTGCTCCTGAACCGCTTCAGCGAGATCGTCCCCGAAATCACGCACGTGGCTTACCTGAAAGAGTGCCGCATCTTCATGAGCGGCACCAAGAACGGGATGCTCGATTCCGAGGCGCTGCGCCGGTTCCACGCCTTTCATTACACCCTTCCCGATCGGTTACCGGAGATAGATTGCGCGCACCGCCCTGAGCCGCTTCCGGCTGGGGTGCCGCTAGTCGAGATGAAGGACGTGAAAGTCTCTTACGGCGGGAAACCGATTCTGTCCGGGCTTTCCTGGACCGTATCGCCCGGGGAGCACTGGAAGATAACGGGGCCGAACGGCTCGGGGAAATCCACTTTGCTGAGCCTCGTCAGCGGGGACAACACCCAGGCCTACGCCAACGACATCGCTCTTTTCGGCAGGAAGCGGGGGACCGGCGAGACGGTCTGGGACATCAAGAAGCGGATCGGTTTGGTTTCCACTACGCTGCAGCAGGATTACCGGGTAGGTGGTTCCGCCAAGATGGTGGTTATCTCCGGATTCTTCGACTCCATCGGCGTCTATTCAGACCCTTCCCCCAGGCAGCTCGAAATCGCCCAGGAATGGCTGGAACTGCTGCACATGAACCACCGCGCCGGCGACACCTTCCGCGAGCTCTCTTACGGCGAGCAGAGGCTGGTACTTTTGGCCCGGGCTATGGTGAAGCAGCCGGACCTGTTGATCCTGGATGAACCGTGCCAGGGACTGGACGACGTGAACCGGGAGATGGTGCTGAAGCTGGTGGATCACCTGGGAAGGACGGGGGACACCCAGATCCTCTACGTGAACCATCACTCCGAGGACCGGATTCCCTGCATCGCCAACCACATGGAACTGGTCCCCGCCGCAGGCGGCGGCTACACCGGCAAGATCGTCCATTGAGATAGACGCGGTTCATTCCGTTTCCAGCTCTCCCCCTCCCTTGACGGGAGGGGGAGACACTTCGTTCGAGCACCGGCCTCAAATGAAGCAACGGGTGAGAGATCCCTATCCTGCGACGGTCATAGCGCCGCTCGTCGGGGTGTAGAGCCGGCAAAACGCGCGCTCCTCTTCTCTAAGGGCGAAGTAGTCGTCAGGCGTGTTGATGTTCTTGAAGGAGTCGAAGCTGGGGTCGATGCGCGCTACCTCATCCGGCGTTACATCCCAGACCCGTACCTCCGGAAAGAACGAGACGATGCGCCGCCTCCCGGCGTCAAGCGAGCGTTCCATCGCCGGGAGACACCCTTTCCCGTACAGCGCGTGCAGCGGCTCCGCCCCCTTCTCTCCGTGCGGGATCACCACGTCCCCCCGGTCCCGGCACCCCGCCAGCATGGCAATCAGCTCCGGGTTCAGGTACGGCATGTCGCACGCAACAGCAAAGATGTACGGGGTCCGGCTCTGCTGCAGCCCGGCGTGCAACCCCGCCAGGGTCCCCATCCCTGGGTAGAGGTCAGCTCCCTTCCTGCAGGGGAGAAAGTCGTACTGCTCCGGCGTGTTGGTGACCAGCAGCACGTCGTCGAAAAGCTCTCCGAGCAGGCGGTGGATCGACTCGATGAAGCGTCCGCCCCGGTAGGGGAGCAGGGCCTTGTTGCTCCCCATGCGGCTGGAGACCCCCCCCGCCAGGATGACCCCGGTGATACCGCCCGCGGCGACCTGCCGTCTTGTTGCTCCTGTCTTCTTCATAAGATGTCCTTTCTACTTGCCCCGTACGAACCCTTCTCTGGACGCCAGCAGGTCCAGGTGGATGGTCAGCAGATCCTCCACCTCCAGCGGCACCTCGCTCCCACCCTTCCTTGTGTCGCGCGTCTTGATGTACCTGCTGCAAGCCCGGCAGGTATCGACCCGGGTCGCCCCCTCGCCTGCGGTGAAGTAGGAGAGCTGTTGCGGGTCTTCGCAGCCGCAGGACGGGCACTTGATCCTGCGGAAGGACCAGCTGTAGCTGCAGGTCGAGCAGCAGAGGCGGCGCTCCCCTTCGTCGCCTGAGAGCTCTGCCATGGCCGGACGCGCGCCGCAAACGGGGCAGATGCTTTCGTGCCACCCGGGGAAGGCCCCCGCGCCGAGCACGGCGGCGCAAGGTTCCAGCGCTGCCTTCAGCGGAATCTCCAGGATGTACTCAAGAAGCGCTCCCGGCACACCAAGTGCCAGGGAAGCCTCGTCCAGCGGGGCGCGGCGCCGCTCCAATATGGCCGCCAGCATAGGCTCCGGGTCGAGCTTCCCGGATTGCAACGCCTCCCCGATATTCCGTAGCGCCGCCGCCCCCTCCGTGCTCTCCGCCTCCAGCACCGTCACCAAACCGGCCAGGAAGGTGACCAGCGTCAACCGGTCCACCCTCAGCTCCGAGGGGGAGATGAGCGGGAAGCCGTTCGAGCTTCTTTGCTCCTGATCCACTCCGGCCAGTTCGACCCCGATGCCGGTGCCTCCTTCGTGCTGCAACTGGTAGTGGTAGACCGCCGCGAAGAACGGCGCGATGGCCGCATATTCCGGCGCCCGGTGCACCGCGCTCTGCAGCGCCTCGATTTTCCTCTCCGTGCTGTACATTTCCGGCTCCTGTCTGTGTGGTCTCAAGGTTTATTTCCCGCCGGTCCGCTCCCGGTACCATCTCGGATGGTGATGACGCGCCCAATCCTTGCGGACGTCTCCGTAGAGCATCCCCTGTACCGTCCCCGGGTTGCCGATGGTGGCCAGGTAGACGTGCAGCACCATGAACATGATGGAACCCACGAACATCAGCCCGTGCAGCATCAGCGAGATCTGCACGATCCAGCGCGGGAAAGCTGTGGGGACCCAGATGAAGAGGCCGGTGATCCCCAATACCAGGGTGGCTACCGCTATGAACAGGGCGAACATCTTCTGCCCCGGGTTGTACCTGCCGATGTGGAAATGATGCGGCTCGCGTGAGAGGTAGCCCCCCGCCTTCCTGAACCACTCCATGTCGTTGCTGTCGAAGCTGGAGATCTCCGCCCTGTGGTCCAGGTACATATAGGCCGAACTCAGGAAGAAGATGGGGCCGGCGATCTTGTGGATGAGGATCGCGTTCTGCCCACCGCCGAAGAAGTTGAAGTAGCCGTTGAACAGGCGCGAGAAGAGCCCCACCCCGGAGAGGACCAGGGTGAAGAAGCTCGCGGTCACGATCCAATGCAGCACGCGCTGCCGCGTGCTGAAGCGCTCGATGTAGTTACTCATGACTTCCTCCCTTCTCTTCCGTCTCCTCGGTGCGCTGCGGGCCGACCGTCACGTAGTGCAGCAGCACCGCGCCGATGCTCCCCCAGAAACCGAGGATGCCCAGCGGTTTGATGACGTCCTTCCAGAGGAAGATCGAGGTGGGTATCTCCGGTTTCGCCGGCAAACCGTACTGCTCGGGCGGCCCTTCCAGCGCGTAGACCACCCCGAGCCCCAAGAGGTCATCCACCCCGTAGAGCTTTTTCTTGGCGGCCGTGGCCTTCTTGATCAGGTCGTTGCGGTTGCCGAACTGCAGCGCCTGGGTGGGACACGCCTTGGCGCAGGCGGGGGACATCCCGGCCGCGATCCGGTCATAGCAGAGATGGCACTTGGCGACCTTGTCGTTGCTGTCGTAGCGCGGGATGTTGAAGGGGCAGGCCGAGACGCAGTACTTGCAGGCGATGCATTTCTCCTTGTTGAAGACGACGCTCCCTTCCTTGGTCCGGTACAAGGCACCCGGGGAGGGGCAGACCTTGATGCACCCCGCGTCGCCGCAGTGCATGCAGCGCTGGTTCAAAAACTGCCATACCGTCTGGCCTGAACTCTCCTGCTCGATGAACCGGATGCGGTTGTAGAGCGCCGGGGTCAGGTCGCGCGGGTTCTCGGTGCTCCCCATGTTGGCGGTTTTGTCCGCCTCAAGTTTGTTCCACTGCTTGCACGCCACCTGGCAGGAGCGGCAGCCGATGCACTTGGAAGTATCGACAAGAAAGCCTTTACGGCCGCTTTGATTAATAGTGTCGGCCATGGCTCACCCCTTTCTCGCGATCCCGGCCATGAACGCCTTGGTCTCGGGAATCATCGTATTGGCGTCCCCCGCGGTGGGGGTCAGCAGGTTGGCGGCGTCTCCCACGCCGGGGGTGTGCCAGCCAAAGCACCAGGGGAGGCCGATCTGGTGCACGACCTTGTCCCCTATCTTCATCGGCTTCATGCGCACGGTCACCATGGCCACCGCCTCGACCTTGCCGCGGGCGGAGGCGACTTCGACCAGGTCGCCGTTGGCGATTCCCTTTTCCTTGGCGAGCTCCTGGCTGATCTCGCAGAACTGGCGCGGCTGCAGTTCCAATAGCCAAGGGGTGTTGCGGGTCATGACGCCGGTCTGCCAATGCTCGGTGACGCGATAGGTGGTGGCGACCAGCGGGAAGCGCGGGTCGGCGTTGGCGAGGATGTCCTCCTTCACCGCGGGGTCCTTGAAGATCTTTACGGCCGGGTTGTTGAGCTGTTTGGAGAGAAGATTCTGGGCCAGAGGCGACTCCATCGGCTCGTAGTGCTCGGGGAAGGGGCCGTCCTTAAGCCCCGGACCGAAGATCGCGGCCACCCCGTCCGCCCTCATGATGAAGGGCTTTCTCCCCTCCGCTCCTGCGGCAAGAGGCGGCCAGGGGCCGTCGGGGACGTCGCCCACCCATGCCCCCATTTTGCCGTCCGGCAGCACCGCCAACGGGTTCCAGTAGACCACTGCCTTTTTCACGTTGAATGGCTTGCCGCTTGGGTCGCACGAGGCGCGGTTGTAGATGATGCGGCGGTTCACCGGCCAGCACCAGCTCCATTCCGGGAACATCCCGAGGCCCGTGGGGTCCTTCTTGCCGCGCCGGGCCATCATGTTCCCTTTCTCGTTGTAGCTCTGGCAGAAGATCCACGAGCCGCAGGAGGTGCTCCCGTCGGCCTGGAGCTGGGCGAAACCTCCCACCAGTTCTCCCTTTTTGCCGAGAAGCTTCTTCGCTTCCCAGGGTTGGGGCGGTTTCGGGGGTGCCTCACCGGGTTTGAGCGGCTTGGCGGGCTCGGCGACGTCCTGGAGGAAGTAGCCGTTGATCTCCTTGGCCACCTGGTGGATGTCGATGGAGCGGATGCTGCCGTCGGCCCTTTTGAAGCCGTAGTTCCAGGTAAGTTTCAAAAGTTGATCGGGGAGCGCGCCCCCTTCTTTCGCGTAGAGAACCCTGATCGCCTGGTACAGGTCGTTCATGATCTCGGAGTCGGGCTTGCTCTGCCCGAGCGGCTTGACCGCCGCATAGCGCCACTGGGCCCAGCGCCCGGAGTTGGTGATGGAGCCTTCCTTCTCGAAGGATGCCGCCGCGGGAAGGAAGAAGACCTCCGTCTTCACCTTGGCCGGGTCCATCCCCGGTCCCTTCCAGAAGGAGGCGGTCTCGTTGTCGAAGAGGTTGACCGCCACCATCCAGTCGAGCTTCCCAAGGGCGTTACGGACCTTGTTGGAGTTCGCCCCGGAACAGGCGGGGTTCTGCCCCCAGGCGTAGAACCCCTTGAATTTCCCCTTGAGCATGTTGTCGAAGATCATCAGCCAGGAGCCGTTCATGCCCGGGTCGAGCTTCGGGAGCCAGTTGTAGCCGAAGTCGTTTTCCTTGGTGGCGTTGTTGCCGTAGATCGCCTTCAGGTAGCTGACCAGGTACTTGTTGCGGTTACCCCACCAGTTGGCGCTCTGCGGGTCCTTGCTCTTCGGGGTGTGCTTTTCGATGTAGGCAGCCGTGGTGGGAAGGTCGGCCGAGGGGACCGGCATGTAGCCCGGGAGGATGTGGAACAAAAGTCCCTGGTCAGTCGATCCCTGCACGTTCGATTCGCCGCGCAGCGCGTTCACCCCGCCTCCGGCGACGCCGATGTTCCCCAACAAGAGCTGGATGATGGACATGGTGCGGATGTTCTGGGTGCCGACCGTGTGCTGGGTCCACCCCATGGCGTAAAGCGAGGTGCCGGCGCGGTCGGGCCTGCCGGTGGAGGCGTAGAGCTGGTACACCTCCAGGAGCTTTTCCTTGGGCGTCCCCGTGGTCTTGGAGACCAGCTCCGGGGTGTAGCGGCTGTAGTGCTTCTTCAGGAGCTGGAACACGCAGTTCGGGTCCTGCAGGGTCGGGTCCTTCCTGATGCTGTCGTCGGCCTCCTTCTGGAAGGACCAGCTTTTAACGTCGTAGCTCCGCTTCTGCGGGTCGTACCCGGAGAAGAGGCCGTCCAGCTCTCCCGGGAGCTTGAAGTCGCCGCTCACCAGATAGGAGGCGTTGGTGTACTCGGCCACGTACTGCTCGAAGTAGAGCTTGTTCTGCAGGATGTGGTTGATCATCCCGCCCAGGAAGGCGATGTCGGTTCCGGAGCGCAGCGGCGCGTACAGGTCCGACTTTGCGGCGCTGCGGGTGAAGCGGGGATCGACGCAGATGACCTTCGCCCCCGACTCCTTCGCCTTCAGGATCCAGCGGAAGGCGACCGGGTGGTTCTCGGCGGGGTTCGCGCCCATGATGAGGATTACGTCGGCGTTCTTGAAATCTATCCAGTGGTTCGTCATCGCACCGCGTCCAAACGACTCTGCCAGAGCCGCTACAGTGGCGCTGTGTCAAATGCGCGCCTGATGTTCGATGTACACCAGGCCCAACCCCCTTAAAAATTTTTGGTACAGGTAGCATTCCTCGTTGTCCAGCGCGGCGCTGCCGACCGAGGCGATACCCATGGTACGGTTCACCTCGGCCTCGATCTCTTTCTCGACCTCGACCCCGGCGACCTTCTCCTTGACCTTTATCTTACTGGTGGGGACGAAGGAGGCGTCGCGGGTCGCCTTGGTCTTTCTGGCGATCTGGTCGAGCGCCCACTCCCAGGTCACCTCCTGCCAGGCTGCGGCGCCGGCGGCCCGGTACATCGGCTTGGTGATGCGCGCCTTGTTGTCGCGCAGCTGGTACACGGAAGAACCCTTGGGGCAGAGGGCCCCTTCGTTGATGGGGTGGTCCGGATCCCCTTCGACGTTGATGACGTTGTCGCCCTGGGTGTGCACGATCATGCCGCACCCGACGGAACAGTAGGGGCAGATGGTCGTGGTTTCCTTGGCGTGCTGGATGGCGAGTTCCTGGGCTTTCGCCTCGACGGGATCGAGGTTGAGCCCCAGTGTGGTCGCCGCCACGCCGACACCCGAGATCTTTAAAAAGTTCCTCCGTGACACTTCCATGGCTGCTTCCTCCGTTTTTTACTGTTGGAAAACCCACCTGTTCTGCGTCAATTTTAAAACGTCGTGTCTTCATTATAATGAAAAGCCAGGCGTTCTCATCTTATCCCTATACATTTGTAATTTCAACTTAAGATACAAAAAATTCTCTGGCGCGGTGTAGAGGATATGTTTAGGGGCGAGGGCATGTGTGCGGATGTGGTAGAACCTTGTTACTTCGTTATGGGAGGTGGGGACTGCTTGGAGGATCAGCTGTATTTTCGCCACAGCTCCAGGCCGCTGTAGGCCTGCTGGAACCCGAAGGAGAGCAGGGCGCCGGCGTAAGGAGAGGACGCGGCGGGCTCCCCGTTGATCCGCTCGACCTGGATTCTCTTCAGCGGGTTGAAGTCGCGGGAAAGGAGGGTGTGGAAAAAGCGCAGGTACTCCGGGAGCCTCTCGTCGTCCGGCTCCACCTTAATCTCAAGCTCCTTGCCGTAACGCCTCGATACCAGCACCAGCTCTGCGCCCCGGTACACGAGGTGGGTCGAGGGGAGGCGGGCGGGGAGGCGATACGGCAACCCGTCAAGCCCGATGCCGCAAAGGGAGGCGGGGTCGGCGGCGTTGAGCCAGTAGACGGCGTCCGTCGGCATCCCGCGCTCAAGCTGCCGGTACGCCTCCGGGGAGATGAACTGCAGCCCCGGTATGCCCGTGAAGAAGCTCCCCGAAAGCACCTCCCCGGACATCTCCATGATGCGCAGCGTCCTGAACAGCCGGCTCCACTGCAGGGGAGGGAGCTCGCGCGCCAGAAGCTCCCTGAAGAGGATGCCGTAGCGCTCCAGCAGCACGCGCACCCGGTCCTTGTTCCTCTCCTCTATTTCCAGCGCGTCGGTCGCCCCTTCCTGCGCCGGGAGTAGATACCAATTGCCCGGGCCTTCCTGCACGCGGCTCCAGCGGTTTCCGGACGGGCGCCTTAGGTGCCGGCTGTGGCTCGCGGCGTGTTGCGGCAGCTCGAACCGGTTCAGAATCCCCATGCGCACCGCAGCGAAAGAGTCGTTGCCGAGCTCCCCGCTCCAGGCCTCTTGCCAGAGTTGCTTCGTCACCGTCGCCGGGGAGAGGCCCGACATGAGACAGATCGCGGTGAGGCTGTAGTGCCCCCGGGGATCGGGGATAAGAGGGGAGGGGGGCTTGGCCCCCGGCTCCAGAGGTGCATTCTCCCTTTCCTGAATCTGAAACAGGTCCAAGTCCTCCGGAAAGGCGAAGGAGAGTCTCTTCGGGCCGCAGCCAAACCAAAGGAGGTCGCTGGACTGCATGAGGCTATCCAGCCAGGCCCCGAAGTAGGGGGCAAGGCGGGCGGGCAAAACCTCTTCTTCCCAGAGGGGTGCCGAAAGCGGCGCGCCCAGCAGCTGCTCCAGCCTGTCCCTTAGGTCGTCCGCGGAACTCCCCGGAGCGGCAAGCCCCTGCACCGTCGCCAGGAACAGGGGGAGCCGGGAGAGATCCAGCGCCTCGAAGGCGGGCTTTCTCGATCTGCGCAGCATGCGCAGCAGCGCCTCAAGGTTGACTGCATCGCAGATCTGCGGCTCCGTTGCCGCCTCGGTGAACTGGTCGATCAGCATGGCGCCGGTCTCTTCCAGCGTCTGCAAGGTATCGCGCAGCAGCTGGTCGGAGAGCCCCAAAGTCAGTTGCAGCCTGGTTACCTCTATAGGACCGTAATAGCTCAGCCACCTTGCCACCGACCTTGCCGCGGCCGGTTCTTCTTCCTCAGCTCCCTCGTCTGTGGCAAGACTGTTACGCTCCCAGAGCCGGTCCAGCGACTCCTGCAAAAGTGCCGTCATACGCTCGTCGCCGGCGAGCGGCGACCAGGGCAGCTCCTCTTTCTCCAGCGCAAAAGCCCGGGCCAGCTCCGGGATCATCTCGACGGCTGCCACCAGCGGGGCCTCAGTTTTCGGCAGCGTCAAAGCGACCAGCCGCCCGGCTATCTGCGGCAGCAGCTCCTCTTCCGCTAAGCCGCTGTCGCGCCTGACCGCTTCAAGGAGCAGCGGCCATTCCGAAAACGGGATCAGGAGCCTTTCCTTCGCCCAGTCGATCAGCTCCCTGGGGGAATCGGGGGCGTATCCCGCGGCCAGACGCTGCCGCTTCTGCTCGAAGAGCCGCACCAACTCGGCGGGGAGCCGCGGGCGCAGGTGCGCGGAGAGCGCCATTTCCTTGGGGAGGTCGCTTCCCAACGCCGATCGCCGCCCGCCCCCCAGGGTGTCGTCCTCGTAGACGTACTTGTTGGTCTGCTGCCAGATGAGCCCCTGGGCGAAGGGGGATGCTTTCGTGGTGCGGACCCGGGTAAGATAGATGCTCCCATCCTGGATCTCCTCCAAAAGCCGCTTCAGGTTCACCAGGTCGAATTCATCCTTAAGGCAGGAGCGCCAGGTTTCCAAGAGCACAGGGAAGTCGCGGTACCTGAGCACGGAGGCGAGGAGCTTCTTGGAGCGGAGGCGATTCAGCCAAAGCGGCATCCTCCTTTTGAAGTTGCTTCGGGACAGCAGCAGCGCGCGCCCTGCGTTCTCCCTGAAGCGCGCGCCGAAGTAGCCGGTCCCCTCCATCGATTCCCTGAGCAGCGGCTCGATGTTCTCCGGCGTGACCAGTTCGAGGAGATGCTCCGGCTGCTCCAGGTCGTGGGGGAGCAATAGCGCGATCCCGTCGTTGTTGTAGAAGGCCTGCAGCGGGTAGCCGTAGCGCTTCTCCCAGGCTGCTGTGAGCGCGAAGGTGAACGGGCGGTTGACCGCGTTCCCCCAGAGGGTGTGCAGGATGATCTGCTCCGTTTCCGCCCCTGCGGCCGGGTCGCGGAACTGCTCGATCAGCAGATGGTGGCGGTGGGGAAGGGGGGCATTGGTCGATTCCTTTTGCAGTTTCAGGTAGCTCTCCAGCGCCCGAGCCGCGTCCCGGTCCATGAAATGCCGCTGCATCAGCTCCTCGATCAATTCCGGCTCCCCCAGCCGCTCGTCGCAGTGCTGCAGGAACGAGGCGATCTTTTCGGAATAGAAGAAATCGCGGTCCAGCTCCTCCGCCCTCCAGAAGGGAATGATCTGCTGCGACTTCCTGGCCGGCACCACCAGGACCGTGCTGTGGGTCACCTCCGTTATCTGCCAGACCTGCGCCCCGAGCGCGAAGGTGTCCCCGATCCTCCGCTCCCAGACGAACTCCTCGTCCAGCTCCCCTATCTTGGCGCCGCTCTCCTTCAGGCGCAGCTCGAAGTACCCCCTCTCGGGAATAGTCCCTCCCTCCAGGTAGATGAGCATGGAAAGCGCGGGGCGGGTCGAGATGGTCTGCTCCAGCCGGTCCACCGTCGCCCTCGGGCGCAGCTCGGGGACGTGCGAGTCCGCGTATCTTCCCTCCAGCATGCCGATCACCAGGTCGAACTGCTGCCGGGAAAGGTTCCGGTACGGGTAGCACCCCTTCAGGAAGTCGTAAAGGTCGTCCAACTGCCAGGTCTCGGCCAGTGCCATGGAGAGGACGATCTGGGCCAGCAGGTCGAGTGGGTTCTCCACCGGGCGGACCTCCTCGATCTCGCCGTCGGCGATGGCGCGGGCGATGACTGCCGCCGAGACGAAGTCCATGCCGTAGGTGGGAAAGAGCATCCCGGAGCTCACCTCTCCCACCCCGTGCCCCGAGCGGCCGATGCGCTGAATGGCGGAGGAGATGGAGCGGGGCGTCTGGATCAGCACCACGCTGTCCAGCCGACCGATGTCGATGCCTAATTCCAGCGAGTTGGTTGCCACTATCGCCTTCAGCTCGCCGCGCTTCAGCCGTTCCTCGACGGCCAGGCGGATCTCCCGCGACAGGGAGCCGTGATGGGAATAGGCGAGCTCCTCGCCCGAGAGCTCGTTGATCAGGCGGGTGACCTTTTCCGTGGTGCGCCTGCTGTTGGCGAAGAAGAGGGTGGAGCGGTGCCGCTCGATGATCTCCGCGAATCGGGCCGTGAGCGCTGGCCATAACTCGTCCGCAGCTCGTTTTTCCCCAGCCTCATCCGGAGCGCTGATAGTGAGGCTGAAGCTTTTCCCGCGGTCCCCGCGGACTATGGAGATGGGCCGGGGAACATGCTCTCTTCCGACTTGTCGGAGCCCCCCCACGAAATCCGCCACCGTTTCCAGCGGCCGCACCGTGGCCGACAGCGCGATGCGCTGGAATTCACCGCT
Organism: Citrifermentans bemidjiense Bem; assembly: GCF_000020725.1. NCBI lineage: Bacteria > Pseudomonadati > Thermodesulfobacteriota > Desulfuromonadia > Geobacterales > Geobacteraceae > Citrifermentans > Citrifermentans bemidjiense. The sequence continues at coordinate 1,830,777 of NC_011146.1, forward strand.
CAAGAGCACCAGCCGCTCCACCGCCGTGATCAGGTGCGTCCCCCGCTTCCCCCCGGCGACCGCATGGATCTCGTCCAGGATTACGGTGGCGACGCCGTTGAGCGTCGCCCTGCTTCCCTTTGAAGTAAGGAGGATGTTGAGACTCTCGGGTGTGGTGATCAGGATCTCCGGGGGATGGCGCAGCATCCTTCGGCGCTCGTCGCCTGGTGTGTCGCCGCTGCGGGTCATTACCCCGATATCGGGGAAGGGAACCCGGTGCTTCGCGAAGTGCTGGCGCAATTCGAAAAGCGGCGCGGTCAGGTTGCGGCGCACGTCGTTATTCAGCGCCTTAAGCGGGGAGACGTAGAGCACTCTCGTTTCCCCGCAGGGCCAGGCGCCGGTCACCAACTGGTTGATAGCCCACAAGAAAGCGGCCAGCGTCTTCCCGCTTCCGGTCGGGGCAGTCACCAGCACGTGCCGCTCTTGCATCACCTCGCTCCAGGCGCGCGACTGTACCAGTGTCGGTTCTCCCAGGGTTTCCCTGAACCAGTCGGCTATCAGCGGGTGGAAATATTTCAGGACGTTTTCCGGCATAGCTATGACTTTAGGTCAAGAGGGAAGTTAATCAAGTTTTCTCGCAGTCATCTTTCGATTCTGCTTGAGCCGCGTTGACTCCAGCCGATAGGAACTAGAGAGGCTGACGCAGCACGCGACGTCACGATACAAAGCAGCGGGAAAGGCATAGCAAACGGATGTGACATTGCCCTTATCGTTCCTCAACGACAAAAGCGGCGATTTCACGATTTCGATGAGACAAAATAGTTGTCTTCAAAGAGTACCAAGTGATATTTACACTGCGGCAACCTACGTTGAGTTCAAGGCGAAGGTCGTCCTTGATGCCCGCGGCATCAAGAACCCGCCGGAATCAAAAGGAGATATAGATGAAGAAATCCGTACTGTTGATGATGCTGGTGCTTGCGTTGACGGGTGCGTGCAACTCGGACAAGGGCAAGGAGCTTTTCGACACCGCGCAGTTCGAGGAAAAGCAGAACAACAGGGAACACGCAAAGCAGCTCTACCAGGAGATCGTGAACAAATATCCCGATAGCCCGGTTGCGAAACAGGCGCAGGAAAGACTGGCGGTATTGCCGAAATAGCCGACCTTCGCCCTTTGGGCTACGGTGGGCAGGCTCCGCCTTCGCCCTTTGGGCTACGGTGGGCAGGCTCCGCCTTCGCGCTGCACGCTGCCGTGGGCAGGTACTCGTTTTTGGGGGGTAATTCTCGATCCCGGAGCGAAGCGGAGTCCCCGCCCCCGGAGGGGGAGGGTTAGGGAGGGGAGGAAATCTGTGAGATTACGCGTACTAGGTTGTTCAGGTGCCGAATTCCCCGGACACAGTCCATCGGCTTTTCTGATCGACGACTCTTTGCTCCTGGACGCCGGGACCGTGGGTGCCGTGCTCAGCGAGGACGAGCAGTGGCGCATCGACGACATCCTGGTGACCCATTCGCACCTGGACCATATCCGCGGCATCCCGCTTCTGGCCGATAACATCGTCGTCTCCCGACTTTCCCGGACCGTCCAGGTCCGCGGCACGACTGAAGTCCTCGCGGCTCTCGGCACCCACCTGATGAACGGCGTCATCTGGCCCGATTTCACCCGCATCCCCACGCCCGAGGCCCCGGTGCTGCGCTACCAGCCGATCCCGGTAGATAAGTCCTTCGCGGTCGGCGATTACGAGGTGCTGGCCTCCCCCGTGAACCATCCCGTCCCTGCGGTCGGCTATCGGGTGAGCAGGGGGGGGACTTCGCTGCTCTACACAGGCGACACCGGCCCCACCGAGCGCATCTGGGAGTTGGCCGGGGAGTTGGCGGCGCTGATCGTCGAGGTTTCCTTCCCGAGCGACATGGCGGAGATAGCGCTTCTCACCGGTCACCTGACGCCCATGCTCCTGGGGAAGGAGCTGGCGAAACTGCCGAAACTCCCCCCGCGCATCCTGATTACCCATCTGAAACCGCAGTATTACGACCGGATCGAGGCGGAGCTTGCGGCCCTGCGTCTTCCGGGGGTCGAGCTTTTGCGCGGCGGAAACGTCTATGACCTGTGAATGCGCCAATGCCTAACCCGCCTGCAAAAACTCCTCGGGGGCGAGGCTTGTCGCCAGCATCACCATGTTGATGTCCCGGTGCTCCTTCCAATGCTCGGTCCCCTTGTTCCGCTCCTCCCGCCAGAACCGCTCTATCTTCGGCACCATCGCCAGGTGTGGCGTAAGCGCCTCGATGCGTGGGGTGAGCTCGAAGAGCAGATCGGGGTCGTGATCCTCCTGGAACTCGACCACGAGCCTCGCCAGGTTCGCTACCCCCCTAAGCCCGATCGACAATCCCAGTTCGCGGAACGCCAGCCGGTAGCGCGCCGGAAGTTCCAGGAAACCGTCCCCCGCGCTCTCCAGGCTCGCCAGGCTGTCGTCCAGTACCTGCCGGAAGAGGCGCAGATGCTGAAAATCCCCTTTGATCACCAGCAGCTCCATCCAGTTGGCATCGCACAGTAACCCCCCGATGCCTAAAGGGTCGTCGGTGGCCAAGCTCTTGCCGCGGCACATCGCCGCCAGTTCCCCGATCTCCTCTCCCAGGTCCGGCAGCCCGTCTACGGCGAAGTCTCCCGCAAGCGACCGCAATTCGCTGTAGGTGACCAGGCCGTCCAGCGGGTCGTGCAGCCCGGCGGAACGGACCTGCGGGCGCTTCAGGTCGATGCTCATCTTCCACTGCAGCGCAGGCGACCCCTCCGGCGTCGCGGCGTAGCGGAAAGCGCGGTGCGCGGTCCGGGCCAGTTCCATGCCCCACCTGAGGTAGGTGACGTCTCCGGCGACCCGGGTCATGCAGCTTAGCGCGTGCATCCACTTGGTCAGGTAGTGGTAATACTGCCCGTCGCGATCCCACTCCAGGCGCTCGTCTGCAGGCTCGTCCGGGGCGCGCTCGGGAAGCTTCTTCCCTATCCTCAGTCCCCCGATGGTTGGGTGTAGTTCTCCCTCCTGCTCGTCGAGACCGCTCAACCAGCCGCTCGCTTGGCCGTCGTCCCGGTGGCGCCCGAGGACGTGATGCACCTGGTCGACTAACTGCCGCGCCAGCTCCAGCCAGGTTTCGTCATGAGAGCGACGGTAAAGCTCCAGGAAGTTGCAGACGGCGAAGGCGTCGGTCCACAGGTAGCGCCGCGGCGCCCGGTCGGGGTCGGTAAGCCCGGTGCTCCCGGCGAAGTCGAGCATGATGTCGCCGACCAGCATGATGTTGTTCTCTTTGTCCATGTCCGCTCCCTTCTCTCAGCCGGTCAGGTACCTGTTGTCCGCGGGCCACAGCCCCAGTACCTGCCGGATAATAGCGATCTCGCCGATGTGATAGGCGTTGTGGTCGGCCGCCAGCACGACCTCTCTCAAGATGTTGTAAGAGGGGGAGTGCGGCAGCGGAGCCAGAAGGTCGTTCCGCTCGTCCCTGACCAGTTCCTTTAGCGCTTCGAGGTCCGCCAGGAACCCGGCACAGCTTCTTTCCCACCCGGCAACGTCGGTTCTCCAACCCGCGGCCGGGCGGTAACCGTAGGGGTAGTCCGGCGAGACGTGCGCCGGGTTCCGGATGAACTCCAGGATGTCCCATTGGGCGATGCGCAGGTGCTCCACGAAATGCCAGAGCGAGTAGGGCGTGTTTGGGGGCTTCCGGTTGATCGAATCCGGCGGCAGCCCGGCGAGCACCTCCTCGAAGCTGAAATGGGCGTTGCCCCCTTCCAGCAGGTCGAGGAGTTCCTTTCTCAGCGAACGGTCCTCTTTCATGTGACCCCTCCTTGCCGGCCTCTGATTTTTCACACCCTAACTCTACTGGCCCGGGTTCATAAATGCAAAGGCGAGCGTCGCCTTTATCATGAGCGTTGACGGTTATAATTAGCAGCTTATAATCTACTACTTCTGGGAACCCTCAAGGAGGAGCCATGGATACCTTTTTCGCCTCGCCCGAACCCCAAATCTGCCGCCAACTCAGTGAAGCGAGCCGAGGCCGAGGCCCTAGAATCGTGCGGCCGTCGGCCGCTGCGGACCCGGTGCAGGATTTCGCGCGCTCGGCCGCGGCAGGGCTCGCGTCTCCGCCGCGCCGCTTGGAGAGCAGGTTCCTGTACGATGCGCAGGGGAGCATCCTCTTCGACCAGATCACCGCGCAGCCGGAATACTACCTTACCCGTACCGAGGCCTCGATCCTCGCGGCCAACGCCGCCCGCATCAGGGCCCTCACCGGACCGACGAACATAATGGAGCTTGGGGCCGGCAGCGCGGCGAAGACGGATAATCTTTTGAGAGCCTGGCTGGAGCGCTCCAAGGCGGTCTGCTATTTTCCGGTGGATGTGAGCCTGACCGCGCTCCTGGGGGCCTGCAAAAGCATCTCGGCGAGGTTTCCTGCTGCCCGCGTCATCGCGGTGAACAGCGAGTACGCTGAAGCGTTCCCGCTTCTTTCGCAGCTCTCCCCTGTGCTGGTGACCTTCCTGGGGAGCAGCATCGGCAACTTCAGCCGGCTCGAGATGACTAGCTTCTGCCTCGCCCTGGCGGCGTCGATGCGACCGGGCGACTTCTTACTCCTGGGCCTGGACCTGGTGAAGAGAAGTTCGGTCTTGGAGGCGGCCTACAACGACAGGGCTGGAGTAACGGAGCGTTTTACCCGCAACATCTTCGCCCGGATGAACCGCGAACTTGGCAGTGCCATAGACCTCGAGTCCATCGAGCATTCGGCGCGTTACCAGGCGGAGCTGGAGCAGATCGAGATCGACGCCTGTTTCACGAAGCGGCAGGCTTTCCTCCTTCAACCCCCGGGGAGGGCCATTACCATAGCCGAAGGGGAATCGGTGCGGACCGAAATCTCCCGGAAGTTCCGGCTGGAGCAGGTGATCCCGGAGCTGAACCGCTGCGGCTTCGGCACCGAGCAGGTCTTCAGCGACGAGCGGCGCTGGTTTGCGCTCTTGTTGCTGCGCCGCTTGCCAAGGTATAGCGGCCAATCGGGGAGGTCATAGATGTCGGAGCATAGCCGCGAGACCCGTAACGGCATGTGCGGCATCTGCCCGGCAGGCTGCCTGGTCACCGTGACCCTTGAACAGGGGAGGCTGGTGGCGGTGGAGCCCCAGGCTGGAAGCCCGATGGGTATCCTCTGCCGTATCGGGCGCCACTCCCCGCAGATCGTGCACGACCCGGACCGGCTCCTTTATCCGCTCAAGCGCATAGGCCCCAAGGGGGGGTACGACTTCGAGCGCATCACCTGGGACGAGGCCTTCGAGACCATCGTGACGCGGTTGAACGAGGTGAAGGCGCGCTACGGGGCGGAGGGGGCGGCGATCTACACCGGGCGCGGCAGCTTCGACATGGCCCTTTGCGACCTGTTCCAGCCGGCGGACGCCGCGGTTTCCTCAGCCTCCAACGTTCTCTTTCCCTTTGGGTCCCCAAACACGCTTGGTGTGGGCGCCCTCTGCTACGTTTCCTTCGCCATGATCGCCCCTCACGTCACCATGGGAGAGATGCTGATCACCATGGAGACCGACCTCGAACAGTCGGAACTGATCGTGATCTGGGGCGCCAACCCGGCTACCGATTCGCCTCCCCTGGCGCACCGCCAGATCCTGGCGGCAAGGGCGCGAGGGGCGCAGGTGGTCGCGATAGATCCGCGGCTTGGGGAGACCGCGCGGGAGGCGGGTGCTCAGTGGATCCCGATTCGTCCCGGAACCGACGGGGCGCTGGCGCTGGCCCTGATCGGCGTCCTGGTGGAAGAGGAGCTTTACGACGAGGCTTTTGCCCGCGACTGGACCGTCGGCTTCCCCGAACTCCGTACGCTGGTGCAGCACTTCCGTCCCGAAGCGGTGCAAGAGATTTCGGGAGTCCCGGCGGATAACATCAGGAACCTGGCGCGCCGCATCGCCTCGGTCCGGGGCGCGGCACCGGTCATGTACACGGGGCTTGAGTACTCCGATAGCGGGGTGCAGGCGATTCGCGCCGTCTTCACGCTCTTCGCGCTGGCCGGGCAGCTCGACGTCCCCGGGGGAGTGCTGTTCCGGATGAAAGAGAATATCTTCCCCCAGAACCGTTCCCGCCTGATTCGAAACCCGGATCTGAAGAAGGCGCTTGGGCGCGACCGTTTCCCGATCTACAGCGCCTACCGGGGCGAATCCCATGCCGCCGTGCTCCCGGAGGCCGTGCTGGAAGGAAAGCCTTATCCGGTGCGGGCGCTACTGGTGCTGGGAGGCTCCATCATCACCGCCTGGCCGGATCCGGATCTGTGGCGCCGGACCTTGTCCTCCCTCGACTTCATGGTCTCCATCAACCGCTACCACACGGCCGATTCGGCCTATGCCGACATCGTCCTCCCCGCCGCTACCTATTACGAGATCACCTCCTACATGAGGTACGGCCCGCTCTTCAAGATAAGGGAGCGGCTGGTCCTCCCTCAGGGGGAGGCGCGTAGCGACTTCCTGATCCTGGCGGAGTTGGCCCGGCGCCTGGGGTACGGCGAGCTGTACCCGCAAAGCGAGGAGGAGATGCTCCGTTTCGCCCTTGAGGGGAGCGGCTTTTCCTTGGAAGAGGTGCGGGCGCAGGGGGGGGAAGCGCGGGTTGCTGCCGTGATGATGCAGTACAAGAAATGGGAAAAGGGGCTGTTGCGTCCCGACGGGAAACCCGGTTTCAACACCCCCAGCGGCAAGTTCGAGATCGCCTCCTCCATCCTCGCGGAAAACGGCTACGCGCCGCTGCCGGTCTACACCGAGCCTGGGGAGGGGCCGCTTGCCGACCCGCAGCTGGCACGTGAATACCCGCTGGTATTCAACTCCGGCGCGCGTACGATGCACGATTTTCGCAGCCAGCACCACGGCGTGCGCGACCTGTCCGACCCGCTTCCCGAGCCGCCGGTCACCTTGAACCGGGAAGATGCGGCAGAGCTCGGGGTCGGGGAGGGGGAGCGGGTCTGGGTCGAGACCCCGAGGGGGCAGGCACTTTTTACAGCAAGGCTAACCAGCGGCATCGTGCGCGGGAGCATCGACGCCGCCATGGGAGGGGGAGGGCCGTTGGGTTCCGAGGCCTGGCAAAAGTGCAACGTGAACCAACTCACCGACCCCGGCCGCTACGATCCCATCTCCGGCTTCCCCGTCTACAAGACCCTTCTCTGTCGAGTGCGCAAGGCAGAGACTTTCGTTGCCGACTCCGCCAGTTCCAAGTCGTCCACCGGGTCCATTGAGTCCATCGGGTCCACCTTCACCGAAGGGCTAACCCCGGCCGTCGTTGCTTTGCGCCAGGTCTACCTGGACCACAACGCCACCACAGAGGTTCGCCCGGAGGTGCGGGAGGCGATGCTCCCTTACCTTGGCGGCGACTGGGGGAACCCTTCCAGCATCCACGGCAAGGGGAGCCGCGCCCGCTTTGCGCTGGAGGATGCCCGGCGCCAGGTCGCTCAAGCGCTCAACTGCACCGCCCGGCGCATCGTCTTCACCGGAGGGGGGTCCGAGGCGGACAACCTCGCCCTGCGCGGAGCGGCGCTGGCTGCAGACGGCTCCAGGCGCCACCTGGTGACCAGCAGCATCGAGCACCCCGCCGTACTCGCCACCTGCCGCGCCCTCTCCCGCCAGGGGTACGAACTGAGCGTGTTGGACGTGGACCGGGAGGGGGTGGTGCAGCCGGAACAGCTGGAGCGGGTGATCCGCCGGGACACCCTGCTGGTCTCGGTGATGCTCGCCAACAACGAGACGGGGGCGCTTCAGCCCGTGCCCGAACTGGCGCGGATTGCACATCGGATGGGGGCGCTCTTTCACTGCGACGCGGTGCAGGCGCTGGGCAAGATGGAACTGGACCTGGAGCAGTTGGGGGCGGATCTGGTCAGCCTCTCCTCCCACAAGGTCCACGGTCCCAAAGGGGTGGGTGCACTCTATATCGGTCGGGAGGTAAAACTGGAGCCGATCATCACCGGCGGAGGGCAGGAGCACGGGCTTCGGGCCGGGACCGAAAACGTTCCCGGGATCGTCGGTTTCGCCAAGGCAGTGGAGCTTTCGCAGGCGGGGCTCTTCGCCGGCGAGCCGGAGCGGCTGGCGCGGCTTCGCGACCGGCTGGAGCAGGGAATTCTCGGCATAGTACCCGGCGCGAGTAAAAACGGCCCGGAAAAGCGGCGCCTTTGCAACACGCTCAACATGCAGCTGCCGGGGATCCGCGGCGAGTCGCTGGTGTTGCTGTTAGATCGCCACGGGGTGGCGCTATCGTCCGGCTCCGCCTGCAAGTCCGGAAACCCGGACCCTTCCCACGCGTTGCTTGCCATGGGGCTCACGCCGCAGCAGGCACACTGCTCCGTCCGTTTTTCCCTGGGACGGGCAAACGACGACGGGGAGATAGAGTACGTGCTGGATCGTCTGCGGGAGCTGTTGCGGGATACCGGCCAGGCGGTGCGTTTCGTAGCCTGCCGCTGAGACGAGGGGAGCTTTAGCTGATGGAGGAAGTGCCGCGGGAGGCCAGGCGGTTGGAGGCGGCGATGAAGAATACGGCCCCGGAGCCGGCCATGTTGCCGAGGCTGATCGCGGTGAAGATCTGGTCCCGCACCAGAAAAGAGGCGTAGAGCGCGGTGATCAGCGAGCCTAGGCTCCAGCCGCCGAAGGTGACCAGGGAGAGCGACAGGGCGTGGCTTCTGTCCTTCCAGGCTTTCGCGATCTGCGGCAGGTACAGGAGCACGGCGATGACGCCGTTCAGCGCGTAGAGGGATTTGAGGGCGAACAGGCAGTTCATGTGTGAAAGGTACTACCGATGCGCTGAAAGCGCAGTGAAGTGGGTCACAAAACTGCATGGGGGCGGAGATACGAAGAGGGGGCGGAATTTTCCGCCCCCTCTCTGTATGCAATAGGGTGGTTCCGGATCAGGGGAAAGTCGCCAGGATGTAGTCGCCGATCTTCTTGGCGTCGTCCTTCGGGATCATCCCCTCGTCGAACTTGTTCATGCCGGGGCCTGGGTTGCGCATGATCTTCACGATGTCGTCCGTGCTCTTGATGTTCCGGTCGGCCATCGCTTTCTTGCTGAGAGTCTTAGCCGGGGTGATGGTATTGCCGCCGTTTGGGTGGCAGGCTGCGCAGTGCAGTTTGAAGAGCTGCTCCCCAGTGGTCGCGGTTGCAGAAGCTGCCGGTTGTGGTGTTGCAGGTGCAGCGGGAGCCGCGGTGGTGCTCTGTGGAGGTTGAGCTTGCTCTTCGCTCTTCTTCTTGCATCCTGTGACACAGGTTGCGACGAGTGCCAGAATTGCCAAAGTTACGACCAAACGCCTCTGCATGTGACACCTCCTGTTAGGGTTTATTCATCCGGGGAGTATACCAAAGAAAGTGGCTGCCGCTTCCGGTGCTGTCGACAATTCACTGCAATTGACTTTTTATTGGCTGATGTTAATTTTTTACGTCCCGCCTACTGAGAAAGGGAGGAAAGAGAGATGATGACAAAGACGATCATGGTGGCGCTGGTTCTCCTGCTACAGGTTTCAACCGCACGCGCAGAGGGTGGGGAAGAGAAATACGAATCAAGCGGCGTGGTCGGCACCGATATCGAGGATATGCAGGACAAAAAACAGGAACGAGCTTGCGATTGTTGCCAAAAGTGCAAGGCCGCCCGTGCGCCGGTGCAGCCCGGGCAGCAGCAACAAAGCCCTCTAAAGAAAAACGGCTGCGAGGATTGCTGCAAACAGTGCGGCAGGCCCTTGCTCCCCGACCCCGAAGACATCCCCCCGGAGATAGCTCCCAAGCCAAGGGCTCGATGACGGCAGGTAGAACCGCCCAAGAGACCGCACGGCAGTAAAAACCAGCAGGCTGCTTACCGCGTGGTTAGCAGCCTGTTCTTCGTCCTGCCAGTGCTATAAGAGTTTCCGCACTCCTCCCATCCCCATTCTGTCCATTCTGTCCATTCTGTCCGCAGTGCTTCAAAATAATCATTGACAGTGACGGGCGCCGCCGTTACTATGACATCCACTTTCAATTGGGGTTCACATGAAACGAGCCAAGAAAAAAATCTTCGCGGACTTCATCGCTCAGCGCGGACTCAAGACGACCAAGCAGCGGGACATCATCCTCGACAGCTTCCTGTCCAGCGACAGGCACCTGAGCATCGAGGACTTGTATCTGAAGCTCAGAGCCAAGCACCCGAACATCGGCTACGCCACGGTGTACCGGACTCTGAAGCTCTTCGCCGAGGCAGGTCTCGCCCGCGAGATGCAGTTCGGCGACGGCCAGACCCGCTACGAGCACGTGGGGGAGGGCGAGCACCACGATCACTTGGTCTGCACCCGGTGCGGCCACATCGAGGAGTTCGAGAACGAGACCATCGAGAAACTGCAGGACGAGGTGGCCAACAGCCGGGGCTTCCTGATCGAGCGCCACCGCCTCGAACTCTACGGCCTTTGCTCCGGCTGTAGAAAGTAAAGGGCTGGCGGGTTCCTCATTGGTTTAGGCTGCCCACCGGTTCTCTGCGGTCCCGCACCAAAAGCTATAAAAAATTTTTCCCGCCATCATGAAAGTGATATTCATCGACTTTTAATTGGCATTCAAACGTTAAAGAGGGGTAGTGGAAAACATGTCATTTTTCAAGAAGAAGGGTTCCTGCCACGAAGCCGCAACCGTTGCCGCCAGCGGCGCCAAGAAGGTGGCGCTGGTGGGGAATCCCAACGTCGGAAAGAGCGTTCTCTTCAATGCCCTCACGGGCGCCTACGTCACCGTATCCAACTATCCCGGCACCTCGGTTGAGGTTTCCCGCGGCAGCACGGCGATCAATGGGGAAGAATTCGAGATCATCGACACACCAGGCATGTACTCCATACTCCCGATCACAGAGGAGGAGCGGGTGGCCCGCGAGATCCTCTTGACCGAGCGCCCGCACCTCGTGCTCCACGTCCTTGACGCCCGCAACCTGGAGCGGATGCTCCCGATGACGCTGCAGCTCATCGAGGCGGAGCTTCCCGTGGTGCTGGTGGTGAACATCATGGACGAGGCCGCGCGCATGGGGCTGGAGATCGACATCCCGCTTTTGTCCCAGCGGCTCGGCATCCCGGTCATCGGCGCCGCTACCGCTAAGAAGATCGGTGTTCCCGAGATCAAATCCGCCATTGCCGGCAGCTCCTCCGGCGCCGTCCCCCCCTTCACCTACTCGCGTCTGATGGAGGGTGACATCGCCGAGATCTGCCAGAGCCTCAGGGGCGAGTACATCCTCTCCAAGAAGGCGATCGCGCTTCTGCTTTTGCAGGACGACACCGAGGTAGCCGAATTGGTACGGGAAACCGAGGGCGTATGGTTTCCTGCCCTCCAGACGGTGGTTCGTGACAAGCGCTTCGAGCGCCGCGAGTCGTTCCATCTCGACCTCTCCATGGAGCGCAAGGCGATAGTGAAGAAGATCCTGGACGGCGCCTTCAAGATCCCGGAGAAGCGCGTGGTCACGCTCGCCGAGCGATTCTCACGCTGGACTGTGCGCCCGACTACCGGCATCCCGCTGCTGCTCATCGTGCTTTACTTCGGCCTCTACCAGTTCGTCGGCGTCTTCGGCGCCGGGACGCTGGTCGATTTCCTCGAAGGGAAGGGATTCGAGCAGTACTTCAACCCCTGGATCACCGAGGTCGTTAAACTCAACGTCCCGTGGGAGATGATCCAGGAACTCCTGGTGGGCGAGTACGGCATCATCACCCTGGGCTTCCGCTACGCCGTCGGCATCATCCTCCCCATCGTCGCCACCTTCTTCCTCTTCTTCTCCGTGCTCGAGGACAGCGGCTATTTTCCGCGGCTTGCGCTCCTGGTGGACCGGGTGTTCAAGACCATGGGACTCACCGGCCGGGCGGTGATACCGATGGTGTTAGGCTTTGGCTGCGACACCATGGCGACCATGGTGACGAGGACCCTGGAGACGGTTCGCGAGCGGGTCATCGCCACGGTGCTCTTGGCGCTCGCCATACCCTGTTCGGCGCAGTTGGGGGTCATCATGTCGCTTCTCTCCCAGACTCCCGGAGCGCTTTTGGCCTGGGGCGTCTGCCTGACCCTGATATTCCTGCTGGTCGGCCTTCTGGCCGCCAAGGTGCTCCCGGGGGAGACACCGATGTTCTACATGGAGATCCCCCCGATGCGGTTGCCGCAGTTCGGCAACGTGCTGACCAAGACCTACACCAGGATGCAGTGGTACTTCATGGAGATCCTGCCGCTGTTCATCCTCGCCTCCGTGCTTTTGTGGCTCGGTAAGATCACCCATTTCTTCGAGAAGATGATCGAGGCGATGACACCGGTCATGGCCGCCTTGGGGCTCCCCAAGGAGTCGGCCGTCGCTTTCATCTTCGGGTTCTTCCGGCGCGATTACGGCGCGGCAGGGCTTTACGACCTGCAGGCCAAGGGGCTTTTGAACCCCCGGCAACTCACCGTGGCGGCGGTTACCCTCACCCTGTTCATCCCCTGCGTGGCGCAGTTTCTGATCATGAAGAAGGAGCGCGGCTGGAATGTGGCCATCGCCATCGGGCTCTTCGTCTCCGTCTTCGCCTTCGGCAGCGGGTGGCTCTTGAACCGTTTCCTGCTTGCCACGCAATTGCTGTAAACCAGTTGACGACGAAAACCTTTGTGAACCAATTGACAATGGACAATTGACAATTGACAACTAAAATCCAATGACTGACTCAAATGCACCCTAAAGTGCGCTGTGACAGCTACCAAAGAGAGTCCGAATTTATGCGGTGCGGGTTTTGCGGGTACGAGTTCGAGGAGAATGAGGGCAACGTCGGATGCAAGAACTGCCCTATGTCAAGCGGCTGCAAGATGGTGAAGTGCCCCAGGTGCAACTATGAGAATCCCCCGGAGCCAGCGCTGGTCAAGACACTCAAGAAGGTATTCTCCAAAAAGAAAACAACAAAATGACTGAGAGTTTATATTCGATAAAGGAGCGGTTTATGAAGCTGACTGACAAGGCTGAAGAGATACTGGAGGCGTTGTGGATCGAGTCGGAGGAAAAAGGAACCGGCTACGCAGAACTGGACCGAATGGAAATAGACGCCTCGGATCCCGCCTATCAAGAACTTGCCTCGCAGGCCCTGGTGGAGATCAAGGGAGGACGCATCTACTTCCGCCCCGAAGGGCGGGATGAGGGGCGCAACACAATCCGGCGCCACCGCCTCGCCGAAAGGCTGATGATGGACGTGCTCAACATCCGCGGCGAGAGCGGGGACATGAAGGCGTGCCAGTTCGAGCACCTTTTGAACGAGGGGGTGGACACCAAGGTCTGCACCATGCTGAACCACCCGGTGACCTGCCCGCACGGCAAGCCGATACCTCCCGGGGAGTGCTGCGAGGAGGCGCGTAAGACCGGTGATCTCGGCGTGGTGCCGCTCACCGAGCTCAAACCCGGCGACGAGGGGGACATAGCCTACATCCAGACCGAGGACAGCAAGAAGATGCAGAAACTGATGGCCATGGGGGTGCTCCCCGGAAACCGCATCTCGCTTTTACAGGCTTTCCCGTCCTACATCTTCAGGGTCGGTTTTTCCGAATTCGCCATCGACTCGGCCATGGCCCGCGAAATTTTCGTCAGACGATAAAACAGGGGCTAGGGGCTAGGGGCTGGGGACTGGAAAAAACCCGTCCGAAGCTCCAGCTTCCCAGGATGCAAAGCTGGAGCTTTGCCGTCGCATTGGGTTCCCAAGCTGGAGCTTGGGAACCAGGGGATAGCCCCCAGCCCCTAGCCCCCGACCCCTAGCCCCCGATCCCTAACCCCTGCCTTTCAGCCCCCAGCCCCCAGCCCCTAGCCCCTAGCCCCATTTAGTCCATTACGTCCATTACGTCCATTACGTCCATTACGGGAGGATGGTCGAAGCATCATTAAATCATACGAATTTTCAGTTACATGAGAAAAAAGGCTTCAAGATCTGACAATGCCTGACGATAAATTAAAAAGCCGGGCCCGTGACGATGAAAAACGCCCCGGCCGCAATATTTAACGAAGCCATTTGCTCGATAAAGAAGGTACTTATGATGCCAGCAGGCAAGGATAGCGTGACGCAGGATGCGGAGTTGAAGAGGCTGTCGGAAGATTGGTCGGCGGTGCTGGCCGAGCAGGCCGCTCAACTGGCTGCCGTTTCCGGGACCACCGAGCAGGAGTTTCTCGATATCGGCGGCAGGCTCCAGGATTTCTACCAGCGGGGCCTCGGGATCTCCGGGCTTGCCTCCGAGATGGTGGGGGAAGTCGCGGGGGACCACGTCATCGGGGCCATGCGCGGGCTGGGGGAGATGCTCGACGACATGGGGCGCTACGTGAATCGGGCCCAGAACGAGATCGAGGTGAGCGCGGACACGCTGCGCGAGATCCTGGTACTGCTCGCCAAGGTAAGCGACCCGCTGTCGGGATTCAAGAAGGTGAACAAGGTGCTTAGGATGCTCGGCATCTCCACCAAGATAGAGAGCGCGCGCCTGGGGCAGAGTGCGGCCGGCTTCGACACGCTGGCAAGCGACGTAGGGGAGCTGTCGGTGCAGGTCAACGACAAGGCCGCCGTAATCCTGAAGCGCAAGGAGGAGCTGGCCCGGACCATTGAACAGACCCTGGCCGGGGTTTTGAACAGCGGCGCGCAGCAGCATGACCAGGTCATGGCCATCCTTGCCCGGACCCGGGGGAGCATGCAGGCCTTGACCGAGATCAACGCGCGCTGCTCCAGTTCCGTAGCCACGATCTCGGCGGTCTCCGACGAGGTGTACCGCTCCATCGGCGACGTGGTGATGTCCATGCAGGCCCACGACATCGTAAGGCAGCAGATCGAGCACGTCGACGAGGCGCTGACCGACCTCAAGCACGGGTTGTCCGCCGGGACGGCCGGAGCCGATACCGCGGCTGCGGTCTGCGAACTGCAGATAGCCCAGTTGCGCCATGCCGAGGCGGAACTGGACGATGCGGTCACCACCATCATCGACGGCCTGAGGGAGATCGCGCGCAAGCAGTCGGGGCTCTCGGCGCAGACCTCCAGCATGGCGGGAATGGCGGACCAGACCGGAGGGAGCTTTTTCTCCGAGATGGAGAAAGATATCTCGGTGGTGAGCGACGCACTTTTGGACAGCTCCAAGGTGAACCAGGCGCTCTGCGTGGCCATGGCAACCGTGGCGCAGACCGTGGGGGAGATCGCCACCTTCGTGGGCGACATCGAAAAGATCGGCGAGGAGATCAAGCTGATCGCGCTGAATGCGCAGATAAAGTCAGCCTACACCGGCGACGAGGGTGCCGCCCTGGGCGTTCTCGCCGAGGCCATCCAGCGCCTCTCCATCGACGCCATCGACCACACCGGCGCCGTCTCCGGGACCTTGCAGGGGATCATCGCGGTGACCGACCGCCTCAACGAGGGGGTGGGGGCCGAGGCCTCGGGGCTGGAAAGCGAGGTGCACGGCATGGTGCAGACCCTTTCCGGGCTTTTGCAGACGCTAAGGCAGGTGCACGACACCCTGCTGCACTCGCTACGCAACATGGACGACTCGGTCACCCGGCTCTCCGGCGACATCGAACAGGTGGTGGCGGGGATCACGGTGCACCGCAAGGTGAGCCAGGTGCTGGAGACGGCGGTGGGGGAAATAGCGGGGGTCGTGGCGCAGGCCAGAAAGATTGCTCCCGCCTCGCCGGGAGCCGGGAACCTGGAGCAGCTCACCCAGCGCTACACCATGCAAAGCGAACGCAGGATTCACGAATCGCTCAGCGGGGCTCACGCCGGGCGCGACGCTTCTGCGCGACCGCTCACCGTTGCCGCCGCGCCGCCGCCGGCTGCCACCGAGGACGATCTGGGCGGCAATGTGGAACTTTTCTAGCAACTTTTCCAGCATAAAGGACGGTTTATGGACGAATTCAAGTTGGAGTGCAGGCAAGACCCAGAGTCGCGGGGAAAACAGATACTGAAAATCTCGGGAGGGGTGACCATCGGCGACGCCGGCGGTTTCCGTCAGGCGCTATTGGCGGCGCTTGAGGCGGCGAGCGAGCTGCAGGTGGATCTCTCCGAGATGACCGGGATAGACCTGACCGGGCTGCAGCTTCTCTGCGCGGCGCACCAAAGCGCCGTCCGGGGGGGGAAGTGGCTCTACATCACGGACGGAGGAAACCTGACCTTTCGCGAAATGGCAGCCGGAGCCGGTTTCCGCAGGCATACCGGGTGTGCGAGGGACACTTCTTATAGCTGCATCTGGGTAGGAGGAGAGAAATAATGGCCAAGGTAATAATGACGGCGGACGATTCCGCCAGCGTCAGGCAGATGGTGACCTTCACCCTGAAGCAGGGGGGATATGACGTGGTCGAGGCGGTGGACGGCAAGGACGCGCTGCAAAAGCTCTCCTCCACCAAGGTGGACATGCTGATCACGGACCTCAACATGCCCAACCTGGACGGGATCGGGCTCATCAAGGGGGCCCGCGCCCTTCCCAGCTGCAAGTTCATACCGATCGTGATGCTGACCACGGAGTCGCAGGACTCCAAGAAGCAGGAAGGAAAGGCGGCCGGCGCCACGGGATGGATCGTGAAACCCTTTAAGCCGGAACAGTTGATGGCGGTGGTGAAGAAGGTGCTCGGATGATAGACCAGCACCGGCAGGCATTCAAGGAAGAGGCGTACGAGCTCCTGGCTGAACTGGAGACCTCGCTTTTGGAGCTTGAGGAGCAGCCGGACGATGTCGACGTCATCGGCAGGGTTTTCCGCGCCATGCACACCATCAAGGGCTCGGGATCGATGTTCGGCTTTGACGACATCGCCGCTTTCACCCATGAGGTGGAGACCATCTTCGACATGGTCCGCAACGGCAAGCTGAAGGTGACCGGCCGCCTGGTCAACCTGACGCTCGCGGCGCGGGACCAGATCCGCGCCATGCTGGACGGGGCCGACGACGGGGGGGGAGGGGTGGACCTCAAGGCCAGCGGGGAAATCATCATGGGACTGCGCGAGCTGGCCGGCTTCCAGCCGGCCGCAGCAGAGCCCCCCGAGGCTGCCGCGGCCGCCCAAAAGCCGGTCAATCTGGCCACCTATCGGATCCGCTTCGCACCGTCCCGGGACATCTTCATCACCGGGACCAATCCGCTTACGCTGCTGCAGGAGCTAAAGGAGCTGGGGACCTGCTCGGTGGTGGCGCAGACCGGCGATTTCCCCTGCCTCGAGGAGATCGACCCCGAGGCCTGCTACGTTTATTGGGACCTGATACTGACCACCGACCAGGGCGACAACGCGATCAGGGACGTCTTCATCTTCGTCGAGGACGACTGCGAGTTGAGGATAGAGCAGGTGGCGGAGCATACCCAGTTCGACGAGCCGCAGGACTACAAGAAGCTCGGGATGATCCTCTTGGAGCGTGGGGACATCACTACCGAAGAGATGGAGGAGATACTCGCCCAGCAGCATAAGTTCGGCGAACTGGCCGTGTCGAACGGTATCCTGGACCAGGGTAAGGTGCAGTCCGCCCTCGTGGAGCAGCGGCACGTCAAGGAGGTGCGCCAGGAGAAGCAGGCGACCGAAGCCGCCTCCAGCATCCGGGTCCCCGCCGAGCGCCTCGACCTTTTGGTAAACCTGGTCGGGGAGATGGTCACCGTGCAGGCGCGCCTCTCCCAGACGGCGGCGCAGCGGGAGGACGCGGAGCTTGTGGCCATTGCCGAGGAGGTGGAGCGCCTCACCGCGGAACTCAGGGACAGCGCGCTCAACATCCGGATGCTTCCCATCGGCAGTACCTTCAGCAAGTTCAAGCGCCTGGTGCGCGATCTCTCGGTCGAACTCGGCAAGCAGATCGAGATTACCACCGAGGGGGCCGAGACCGAGCTGGACAAGACGGTGATCGAGAAGCTGAACGACCCGCTGGTGCACCTGATCCGCAACAGCATCGACCACGGCATCGAACTCCCCGAGGCCCGGGTGGAGGCAGGCAAGCCCGCCCACGGCACCGTGCACCTTGCCGCGGTTCATTCCGGCGACAGCGTCGTCATCACCATAGACGACGACGGCGCCGGGCTCGACAAGGAGGCCATCAGGGCCAAGGCGATCGAGAAGGGGATCATCGCCGCCACGGCGGAGTTGAGCGACAAGGAACTCTTCTCGCTCATCTTCGCGCCTGGCTTCTCCACGGCGAAAAAGATCTCCTCCGTCTCCGGGCGCGGGGTGGGGATGGACGTGGTGAAGCGGGCCATTGAGCTCTTACGGGGGAGCATCGACATCTCCAGCGTGCAAGGAAAGGGGACCCGCATCGCGGTGAAGATCCCTCTTACCCTGGCCATCATCGAGAGCCTCAGGGTGCAGATCGGGGAGGACTCCTTCATGCTGCCGCTTTCCCTGGTGGACGAGTGCGTGGAACTGACCCGCGAGGACGTGGAGCGTTCCCACGGCCGCAACCTGGCCCACGTGAGGGCGCAGTTGATTCCGTACATCCCGCTCAGGGAACACTTCCGGATCCAGGGAACCCCTCCGGAGATCCAGCAGATCGTCATCACCCAGATGAACGGCAGCCGGGTCGGCTTCGTGGTGGATCAGGTGATCGGGGAGCACCAGACGGTGATCAAGTCGCTGGGGCGCGCCTACAGGGATGTGGACGGCATTTCCGGCGCCACCATCCTAGGCGACGGATCCGTAGCGCTGATCCTGGACGTGCCGCAACTATTGCAGGCGGTGGAAGCCGGGCAGGCTTAACTGCGGTTCTACTTCTAACTGCAGAACGTAGAACAGACTTTGACTTTCACGTAGAACATAGAACGTTGGACGTTGAACAGCCTTTGAGGGAGTGATGAATGTTCGCATCGGGAGCGCTACGCATGGAAGAACCCGGCCGCATCGACCACACCGCCGTCCTGTCGGCGCGTGATTTCGGCAGACTTAGCCGTTTCATCTACGACACCTGCGGCATCAAGATGCCCGACGTGAAGAAGACCATGCTGGAAGCGCGCCTGCAAAAAAGGCTGAGGGCGCTCGGCATTCACAGCTTCACCGATTACTGCGACTACCTCTTCTCCAACGAGGGGCTGGAGAAGGAGTTGGTGCAGATGCTCGACATGGTCACCACCAACAAGACGGACTTCTTCCGCGAGCCCGACCACTTCAATTACCTCTCCCATACGGTCTTGCCTGATTGGGTGAGAAAACATCCCGGCGCCACCCTGGCCATCTGGAGCGCCGGCTGCTCCTCTGGGGAGGAGCCCTATACGCTCGCCATGGTTCTCTCCGAGTTCGCCCTCAATAACCCCGGGTTCGACTTCAGGATCCTCGCCACCGACATCTCCACGCGGGTCCTGGAGAAGGCGAAAAACGCCATCTACCAGGAGAGCCAGGTGGAGCCGGTCCCCTTCGAGCTCAAGAAGAAGTACCTGTTGAGGAGCAAGGACAGGAGCTCCGGCATGGTCCGGATCGTGCCGGAGCTGCGCGAGAAGGTGCGTTTTCGCAGGCTCAACTTCATGGACGAAGATTTCGGCATGCGGGAGCATTTGGACATCATCTTCTGCCGCAACGTCATCATCTATTTCGACCGCCCCACCCAGGAGAAGCTCTTGCAGCGCTTTCACCGGAACATGAAACCTGGGGCGTTCATTTTCATGGGGCACTCAGAGACGCTGAGCGGCTTGGACGTGCCTCTGGTGAGCGTGTATCCGACCGTGTACCGAAGGCAGAAATGAGCCAGCAGGTTCAGAGCCTACTTTTCCTCAAACCGGGGCAGATGATGGTAAGCTCTGTACCGACTTTGGTCACCACGCTGCTCGGGTCCTGCATCGCGGTGACGCTTTTTTGCCCCAGGACCCGCTTCGGCGCCATCTGTCACGCGCAACTCCCCAGTTGCGGCAGTCCGGCCGGCTGCAGCCACGAGGATCCCTCCCATGCGAAGTACGTCGATTGTGCCGTCATGATGATGCTGAAGCGGCTGCGCGCGCACGGCGTCGCCGACAAGGAACTGCAGGCCAAGGTATTCGGGGGCGCCGACATGTTCGAGGGGAGCGTGAAACATCCGGGTGTGGGAAGCCAGAACGCGGAGATGGCGCTCCAGGTGCTGAATCGGGAGGCGATCAGGGTGGTGCGCCAGGACCTGGGGGGAGAGCGGGGAAGAAAGATCATCTTTCATACCGATACGGGAGAGGTGCTTTTACAACGGCTCGGTAAATCGGGGGTTTCATAGATGGTGAAGAAGAAGATAAAAGTGCTTA
The DNA here is from genome assembly GCF_000020725.1 of Citrifermentans bemidjiense Bem. Lineage (NCBI taxonomy): Bacteria > Pseudomonadati > Thermodesulfobacteriota > Desulfuromonadia > Geobacterales > Geobacteraceae > Citrifermentans > Citrifermentans bemidjiense. The sequence goes on from NC_011146.1 coordinate 1,850,908, forward strand.
TAGTGGACGATTCGGCGGTGGTGCGTCAGACCCTGTCGGAGATCCTCTCCTCCGATCCCCAGATCGAGGTGATGTCGACGGCCGGCGATCCCTTCATCGCGGCGGAGCGCATCAGGCACGAGGTCCCCGATGTCATCACCCTCGACGTCGAGATGCCGCGCATGGACGGCATCACTTTCCTGCACAAGATCATGAGCCAGCATCCTATCCCGGTGGTGATGTGCTCAAGCCTCACCGAGATGGGGTCGGAGACCGCGTTAAAGGCGCTTGAGTACGGGGCGGTGGAGATCATCCAGAAGCCGCGCCTTGGGACCAAGACCTTCCTCGAGGAGTCCAGGGTGAGGATCTGCGACGTGGTGAAGGCGGCGAGCCAGGCGAGGGTCAGGAAGGTGTCGGCGGCCCCGCACCAGGTAGCCCCGAAGCTTTCCGCCGACGTCATCATGGAGAAGCCCAAGAGCCAGGCTATGATGCAGACCACGGAAAAAGTGGTCGTAATAGGCGCCTCCACCGGCGGCACCGAGGCGCTGCGCACCTTCCTGGAGTCGCTGCCGGCCGACTCTCCCGGCATCGTCATCGTGCAGCACATGCCGGAAGGTTTCACCCGCGCCTTTTCGCAGCGGCTGGACGGGCTTTGCCGGATCACGGTCAAGGAGGCGGAGAACAACGACACCGTGGTGCGAGGCCGGGCGCTGATCGCTGCCGGGAACCACCATCTCCTTTTGAAAAGAAGCGGCGCCCGCTACTACGTCGAGATCAAGGACGGGCCGCTGGTCTCGCGGCACCGCCCCTCCGTGGACGTGCTTTTCAGGTCCGCCGCGCGTTACGCCGGCAAGAACGCCGTCGGCGTCATCATGACGGGGATGGGGGACGACGGCGCGCACGGCATGCTGGAGATGAAGCAGGCCGGTGCCGTGAACATCGCCCAGGACGAGGCGAGCTGCATCGTCTTCGGCATGCCCAACGAGGCGATCAAGCTGGGGGGGGTCGACCTGGTGCGTCCCCTCGACGCCATCAGCCGCGAAGTCCTGAGGCTTTGCGCGTGAACGTTGAACGTTGAACAGCTTTTTCGGGGATATCCATGAGCGAAGAAAAATTCTTTCTCGGACGACAGCCGATACTCGACCGGACCCAGAAGATAGTCGGCTTCGAGCTCTTGTTCCGTTCCGCGGAGAGCTTGCAGTCGGCGAACTTTCTCGACGTCCAGGTGGCGAGCGCCAGCGTCATCGTGGGAGCCCTGGCCGAGTTTGGCATCGAGGACGTCCTGGGGAGGCATCGCGGCTTTTTCAACGTCACCCGCGAGATGCTGATGAGCGACGCGGTGGAACTTTTGCCCAAGGACCGCGTGGTGATCGAACTTCTGGAAACCATCGTGGTGGACCGGGACGTGGTGGAACGCTGCCGCACCCTCAAGTCGCTGGGCTTCACCCTGGCCCTCGACGACCATGTCTACTCCGCCGACTTCCACGAGATCTACGAGGCGATCGACATCGTCAAGGTCGACGTGCTGGAGACGCCGGCCGCCGCTCTTCCCGAGATGCTGGAGCGGCTCAATCCCTGGCCCTTCACCCTTTTGGCCGAGAAGGTGGAGACCGCTGAGCAGTACCGCTTCTGCTCGCAGCTGGGCTTCCATCTCTTCCAGGGGTACTACTTCGCCCGTCCCGTGGTGCTGCGGCAGAACAAGATCGACATCGCGAAGATCGCCATGCTGCGGCTGATGCAGCAGGTCATGGCCGACACGGAGCTGGAGGAGATCGAGGAGACCTTCAAGCAGAACCCCGGGCTCACCTATAACCTGCTAAGGCTGGTGAATTCGGTTGCCATCGGCCTCAGGGTGCGCATCAAGACCCTGCGCCACGCCCTCATGGTGCTGGGGATGGAGCAGTTGAAGCGCTGGATCACCCTGGCCCTTTACGCCAGCAACGACAGCAACGGCGTGCACAGCCCGCTTCTGGAGATGGCCGCGACGCGCGGCAAACTGATGGAGCTGCTGGTGCTGGCCCTCAAGGGGCGCGCCGGGAGGGAGCTTGCCGACCAGGCCTTCATGGTCGGGATCCTCTCGCTCATCGACGTACTCTTCGACGACTCCATGAACGAGCTGGTGGGGAAACTGAATCTAGTGGAGAACGTAAAGTCGGCCCTCCTATCATGCGAAGGCGAACTGGGGGGACTACTGTTACTGGCCCAGAGGCTGGAAGAGGCTGACTTCGAAGGGGTGAACGAACAACTGGAAGAAAGCGGCCTCGATCTGGATCAGCTTCTTTCCTGCCAGTTAGAGACCATCGCCTGGTCCGACAGCCTCTCCGCATCTCTCTAATTTCACACCTTGACACAACCCTTTCTTTTGATGTAACTTGTTTCGTCCCGCCAGACAAGGGACGGAGCCGGCAGTTCAGGCTGCGCTCCGCCGGCTAAAGCCGCAGCAAAAAGCCAGCCATACCAATTCACCAAACCACAACCGCAACCAGGACTTCACGCCGGCAGTTCCGGACGGAGTCCTTATTGAGACGCCAAATGAAAATAACCGCGGTAATACCCGCCAGGTATGCTTCTACGCGTTTTGAGGGGAAGGCCTTGGCGGACATCATGGGGCGCCCCATGGTGCAGCATGTTTACGAGCGCGCAGCGAAGGCGACCCTCGTGTCCGAGGTGATAGTGGCGACCGACGACGAGCGCATAGCCGCCGCCGTGCGCGCCTTCGGCGGCAGGGTCGAGATGACCTCGCCGACCCACGAGACCGGTACCGACCGCCTGGCCGAGGTGGCCGCCAGGATCGATGCGGACATCATCGTGAACGTCCAAGGGGACGAGCCGCTGATCGATCCCGCCATGATCGACGAGGCGATCCGGCCGCTTTTGGACGATCCGTCCATCCCGATGGCCACCTTGAAGTGCAGGATCAAGACGCTGCACGACTTTCTTTCCCCGAACGTGGTGAAGGTCGTTTCCGACCCCACGGGGAACGTGCTCTACTTCTCGCGTTCGCCGCTCCCCTTTTTCAGGGACAAGTGGAACGATTTGAAAGACGACGCCTTCGTCTCCGGGAAGCTTCTCTGCTACAAGCACGTAGGTCTCTACGTCTACCGCAGGGAGTTCCTCCCCGTGTTCGCGGGATTGCAGCCGACCTACCTCGAGCTCGCCGAGAAGCTCGAGCAGTTGCGGGTTCTGGAAAACGGCTACCGCATCAAGATCGTCGAGACCGAGTTCGAGTCCATAGGCGTAGACACCCCGGCGGACCTGGATAAGGTGCTGGAAAGGCTGAAAGGCTAAAACCGGTTCAACGTTCAACGTTCAACGTTTTAAAGCAGATGCAAGGTTCCATATCAGGTTCTTCGCTTCAGGTTCACGTCACGCTGCCGCTGGAGTTTTCAGTAGTTTTCGTTGAACGTTGAACCTTGAACGTTGAACTGTTTCTACGTTTCGGAGGTTTTTTAAGTGAAGACAAAATTCATCTTTGTTACCGGCGGCGTTGTCTCCTCGATCGGCAAGGGACTCGCCGCCGCTTCTTTGGGCGCTCTTCTTGAGGCTAGGGGGCTTCGGGTCACCATCCAGAAGCTGGATCCGTACATAAACGTCGATCCCGGGACCATGTCCCCCTTCCAGCACGGCGAGGTCTTCGTCACCGACGACGGCGCCGAGACCGACCTCGACCTCGGGCACTACGAGCGCTACACCTCCGGCAAGCTCTCCAAAAAGAGCAACTTCACCACCGGCCAGGTCTACTTCTCGGTCATCGAGAAGGAGCGCCGCGGCGACTACCTGGGCGGGACCGTGCAGGTCATCCCGCACATCACCGACCAGATCAAGCTGAACATCCTGGAAAACGCCAAGGGCTCCGACATCGCCATCGTCGAGATCGGCGGCACCGTGGGCGACATCGAGTCGCTCCCTTTCCTTGAGGCGATCCGCCAGTTAAAGAGCGACCGCGGCCCCGGCAACGTCCTCTACCTGCACGTGACGCTGGTACCCTACATCAAGACGGCCGGCGAATTGAAGACCAAGCCGACCCAGCACTCGGTGAAGGAGCTGCGCGAGATCGGCATCCAGCCCGATATCCTCCTTTGCCGCTGCGAGCAGGACGTCCCGCAGGACATGAAGGCGAAGATCGCGCTTTTCTGCAACGTGGAAGAGAAGGCGGTCATCACCTCCCAGGACGCCGAGCACATCTACGCGGTGCCGATGGCGCTGAACCATCAGGGGCTCGACGACCAGGTGGTGGAAAAACTCAACATCTGGACCAAGGCTCCGGACCTCTCCCACTGGCAGCAGGTGGTGTCCAAGCTCACCAATCCCGGCTCCGGCGAGGTGCGCATAGCGGTGGTCGGCAAGTACGTCGACCTCAAGGAGTCCTACAAGTCGCTCTCCGAGGCGCTCACCCACGGCGGCATCGCCAACGACTGCCGCGTCAAGCTGGTCTACCTCGATTCCGAGAAGATAGAGGAGGACGGGGGCGAGAAGGCGCTGGCCGACGTCGATGGCATCCTGGTCCCGGGCGGTTTTGGCGAGCGCGGCACCGAAGGGAAGATCAAGGCGATCGAATACGCCCGCGTCAACAAGGTCCCCTTCTTCGGGATCTGCCTCGGCATGCAGATGGCAGCCGTCGAGTACGCCCGCAACGTCTGCCGGCTTCCCGAAGCGTTCTCCAGCGAATTCAAGCCGGACTGCGAGAGCCCGGTGATCCACCTGATGGAAGAGCAAAAGGGAGTGGAGAACAAAGGGGGGACCATGAGGCTCGGCGCCTATCCCTGTTCCCTCACCAAGGGGACCTTCGCCCAGAAGGCCTACGGCGCCACCGAGATCTCCGAACGCCACCGCCACCGTTACGAGTTCAACAACCTTTTCCGCAGTTGCCTTGAGGAGAAGGGGATGGTCATCTCGGGGGTCTACAAAGAGGGGAACCTGGTGGAAATCATCGAACTTCCCGACCATCCGTGGTTCTTGGGGTGCCAGTTCCACCCCGAGTTCAAGTCCAAGCCGTTGAACCCGCACCCGCTCTTCAAGGCCTTCATCGGGGCCACCAAGGCGAAGAGAGGCTAACCCAGGGTCACGCAAAGCCGCAACCTGAAGCGACCCGTGTCACGCAAAGCCGCAAAGACGCAAAGAAAGGCAAAAGCAAAAACGTTTAACAGGGATAAATGGGATACAAGGGATAACTGCAGAACCTAAAAAAGGCTTTGGAGTTTAACCTCAAGTTTTTGGTCTTATCCCATTCATCCCCTTCATCCCTGTAAATGGATTAAAGTTTTCTCTGCGGTCTTGGCGTCCTTGCGTGAGGCCCAAAAGCATTTAACAGGGATACAAGGGATACAGGGGATAACGGCAAAGGCTTAACAAGAGGTTTTCTTCTTGGCTCAGCCTTTATCCTGTTCATCCCCTTTATCCCTGTAGAAAGCCTTTAGTTTTTTGATAAGGAGAGATCATGACGAGGGAAATCACCGTAGGTGGAGTGAAGATTGGCGGGGGAAGGCCGCTGGCGCTGGTAGCCGGGCCTTGCGTGATAGAAAACGAAACCGCCACGCTGCGCTGCGCCGAGAGGCTGATGAGCATCTGCAACGGCGTGGGGATCTCGCTGATCTTCAAGGCCTCCTACGACAAGGCCAACCGTACTTCGGTCACCGCATTCCGCGGCCCCGGGATGAAGGAGGGGCTCAGGATCCTCGCCAAGGTGAAAGAGGCGCTCGGCGTCCCGGTCCTTTCCGACATCCACTCCATCGAGCAGGTCGAGCCCGCGGCCGAAGTCCTGGACGTGCTGCAGATCCCTGCCTTTCTCTGCCGCCAGACCGACCTCCTGGTCGCAGCCGGCAACACCGGGAAGGTGATCAACGTCAAGAAGGGGCAGTTCCTGGCCCCCTGGGACATGAAGAACGTGGTCGGCAAGATCAGCTCCTGCGACAACGATAACATCATCCTCACCGAGCGCGGCGCGAGCTTCGGTTACAACAACCTCGTCGTCGACATGAGGAGCTTCCCGATCATGCGCTCCACCGGTTATCCGGTCATCTTCGATGCCACCCACAGCGTGCAGCTCCCGGGAGGGGAGGGGACCTCTTCCGGCGGACAGCGCGAGTACGTCGAGTTCCTCTCCCGCGCGGCTGTAGCGGCCGGGGTGGACGGCATCTTCATGGAAGTGCACGAGGAGCCGGAGCAGGCCCTTTGCGACGGGCCTAACTCGGTGCGCCTGGACGACATGCCGGCGCTTTTGAAGAAGCTCAAAGCAATCGACGCTATCGTAAACCAGTAACCAAAGCATCTCACGCAAAGACGCAAAGGCGCAAAGAAAGGCAAAACAGAGGCTTAGGGGTAACCTGACCTTTTGTTTTGCCTTTTGGGTCAAAGGCGCAAAGCGAACCCGTGTCACGCCAAGCCGCAAAGACGCAAAGAAAGGCTAAAACGTATCCCTGTAAATAGGTTTAAAGATTTTCTTTGCGGTCTTAGCGTCTTTGCGTGAGGCAGAATCTGAAAAGCTTTAAAGATTTTCTCTGCGGTCTTTGCGGCGTGAGACCGCCTTTAAGGAGTTGAAATTGATAATAGAAGAAGCGAAGAGGGTGATACGGGTCGAGGCTGAGGCTCTTTTGAACCTTGAGGCGTCGATCAACGGAGCGTTCGAACAAGCGGTGCAGATGATCCTGAACAGCGAGACCGGCCGCGTCGTGGTGACCGGCATGGGCAAGTCCGGCCTCATCGGCCAGAAGATCGCCTCCACCATGGCTTCGACGGGGACTCCCGCGTTTTTCCTGCACCCGGCGGAAGGGATCCACGGCGACCTCGGCATGATCATGAAGGGCGACGTCGTCATCGCCATCTCCAACTCCGGCGAGACCGACGAGGTGGTGAAAATCCTCCCCATCATCAAGCGGCTGGGCGCATCGCTCATCGCCATGGCCGGCAACCCCACCTCCACCCTCGCCAAGAGCGGCGACATCTTTCTCGACATATCGGTAAAGGAAGAGGCGTGCCCGCTCGGGCTTGCCCCCACGGCATCGACGACCGTCACCCTCGCCATGGGGGATGCCATCGCGGTGGCGCTTCTGGTCAGCCGCGGCTTCAAGGCCGAAGACTTCGCCATGTTCCACCCCGGCGGCGCGCTGGGGCGCAGGCTCCTATTGAGGGTCCAGGACATCATGCATTCCGGTGAGGCGCTCCCCCTGGTCAACGAAAAGACCCTGATGCGGGAGGCGCTTTTCACCATCACCTCCAAAGGTCTCGGCATCACCGGCGTCACCTCCGACGACGGCGCCCTCATAGGCGTCATCACCGACGGCGATCTGCGGCGTGCGCTCGGCAAGGGGCTCGACATCATCAACCTCCCTGCCGCGGAGCTGATGAAAGCCGGCGCCAAGCGGATTAATCGCGAGGAGCTTGCGGCGCGGGCCCTGCAGCAGATGGAGCAATACTCCATCACCTCGCTCTTTGTCTTCGACGATGATAAGGCCAAGGCCCCGGTAGGTATCGTCCATCTGCACGACCTCCTGAAGGCCGGCATAGCATAACCCGGTCACGCAAAGCCGCAAAGACGCAAAGAAAGGCTGAAGCGCCAAGCAGAAAGCGTTTAAAGGTTTTCTTTGCGGTCTTGGCGTCTTTGCGTGAGACCGGGGTGGGGTTTCTTAGTGAGGTGTTTATGGAAGAAAGACTGAAAAAGATCAAGCTCCTGATTCTCGACGTCGACGGCGTGATGACCGACGGCCGCATCATCTTCGATTCCAACGGGGTGGAGAGCAAGTTCTTCAACGTGAAGGACGGCCACGGCATCAAGATGCTGCAGCGCTCCGGCATCGAGGTGGGGATCATCTCCGGCCGCGAATCCCAGGTGGTCTACAACCGTGCCGTAGAGCTCGGCATCGGGCAGGTCTACCAGAAGTCGCTCGACAAACTGGTCCCTTACCGCCAGATGCTGGAGGCGACGGGGCTTACCGACGAACAGGTCGCCTTCATGGGGGACGACGTCATCGACATCCCGCTGTTGAAAAGGGTGGGATTTGCCGCCGCCCCTGCGGACGCCGTCTGCGAGGTCTACGAGTTCGCGCAGTTCGTCGCCAAGAACAGGGGTGGGTGGGGAGCCGTGCGCGAAGTCTGCGACCTCATCCTCAAGGCCCAGGGGAATTGGGAGACCGTCACGTCCAGGTACTACGTGTAGAAGCCGCAAAGCAAACCGTGTCACGCAAAGCCGCAAAGACGCAAAGAAAGGCTAAAGCTCCATCCCTATAAATCGGTTCTAGAGGTTTTCTCCGCGGTCTTTGCGTCTTTGCGTGAGACAGAATCTGAAAGACTTTAAAGGTCCATGTGAGTAAAAGGTTTGAGGGTGTTCTTTGCGTTCTCTGCGTCTTTGCGTGAGGCGCTTTGTTTTTCTCAATGTCAAAATTCAGTCTTCACTGTCTTTTTGACACTGTCACATGCCAATAAATACAGTAATTCTCTCCGCAATAGTTCTTAATACCGAACTGCGTCTGTACAGACGAAACCCGCCTTAATTA